>CAYIZI010000027.1:0-2968 GCA_964368135.1 uncultured Candidatus Saccharibacteria bacterium | reverse complement strand
GGTTTGAAATATATTTTCCAATCAGAGGTCGAGTTCACGGAATACTTTTTCCATCGGAATTAACTTTTTTTCTTTTCTGGCAACTTTAATATCTTCAACGTGCTTTAGATATTTTTCCAAATATGAAAGCTTCTGCTCAATTTTTTTAAAGCGCTTTTTTAACTCTTCTTTTTCATTAATTATGGAATTGTATTGCTGTTTAATATTTAATGACATCTTTTTAATAATAGCCGAAATTTAGATAAAAATCAAATCCGCATCCCTCTAAATATTTTAATCCTTTTCTCCAACGGCGGATGAGTCACCCCAGTAGTAGAAGCCTTCGGCTTCACTACGGGGCAAGTAAATAAACTATACACGCATACCTCTTAAAATCTTGATTCTTTCTTCCAAAGGAGGATGCGTCATAAATAGACGCACAAACCAACTGGTTTTTTCTTTGCCTTTAAAAGGATTTGAAATGTATAAATGAGCCGTAGCATCAGAAGCTGACCTCATTAGATTACCGTCTTGCCTGATTTTTTCAAGAGCCGAAGCCAAACCTTCCGGATAGCGGGTGAGTAAAACACCTGAAGCGTCAGCCAAAAATTCTCTTTTTCTTGAAACCGCCAGCCGCAAAAGCATGGCCGCAAACGGCGCTAAAATCGCGGCCACTATAGCTAAAATCAAAACAAAAGCCCCTCCTCTTCTTTCGTCGCTTGACCAAAACATCATTCTTAAAAAGATATCGGCAATCATGGCTATCACGCCTGACAAAACTACGGCAATAGTAGAAACCAGTATGTCTCGGTTTCCGATATGGGAAAGTTCGTGAGCTAAAACACCCTCAAGCTCGGTTCGGTTGAGTTTTGCTAAGGCGCCGGTGGTCACAGCCACCGCCGAATTTTTTGGATTGCGGCCGGTGGCAAAAGCATTTATCTGCGGCTCATTAATAATGTAAAGGCGCGGCATTAGTAGACCGGCAGTGATGCTTAAATTTTCAACTATATTATAAAGTTCCGGCAGTTCCCGGCGTTCAACTGGTTTAGCCCGGGCAATAGACAAAGCGATTTTATCGGAAAACCAGTAAGCAAGAATATTCATGAACAAGCTGAAGCCGACGGCGATATATAAAATAACCGGGTTCTCAAAAACCAAACTCGCCACCCAGCCGATTAAAATTATTAAAATCAAAAACAGGCTGATTAATAGCCATGTTCTCCGGATATTAGCCGATTTATGAGTATAAATGCTGGCCATAATAATTTAAAAAATCACTTTCGGAGGTTCTTTGGCCACGCCTTCTTCCAAATCAAAGAATTCTTCTTTTTTGAAATTGAACATCCCGGCAATCATATTGGTCGGAAATTGTTCAACTGAAGTGTTAAGGTCCATCACGGTTGAGTTATAAAATCTTCGGGCGGCTTGGATTTTGTTCTCGGTGTCAGAAAGCTCCATCTGTAATTCGCGGAAATTTTCCGAAGCCCGGAGTTGAGGGTAGGCCTCGGCCACGGCAAATAGATGCCTTAGAGCACCGGTCAGCATATTTTCTGCTTTGCCGTGTTCTTCTGGAGTTTTAGCGCCAATGGCCGCACTTCGAGCCCTGGTCACCTCCTCAAAAACGCCTTTCTCGTGAGCTGCGTAACCCTTGACCGCATTAACCAAATTCGGAATCAAATCGTAACGCCGCTTCAACTGAACCTCAATGTCTGACCATGATTCTTTAACTCTATTCCGCCGAACAACCAAAACGTTGTAAGTTCCGATAAACCAGATTATTAAAACAGCGACTATAATCCAAATAATTATCATGATTAATAATTTTACCAAATTTCAGAAAAAAAGGAAGGGGACGCGAACGTCCCCTCTCTAAGGTACTCTGGCCGGCGGCGGCCATTCTTTTGGAAATTTAGCCATCACCTCTTTTAGCGCATCTTGGCGAGCAGAGTCGTCTGCTGACCCGTAAGCCCTTCTGGCTCTATCTGGAACTTGCAATCCCAGATAACGAAGCAGAAAACCTCTTTCAAGGTCAGTGAGATTGTTCTTTACACTGACATATTCGTAAATCGCCTCTGCCAACCTCTCGCTCCCAAGAAACACACGTTTCCCCATCAAAATCTCAAGCTGCATCTTTGCCTCCGTATACTAAAATGTGCTGTTTTCTGCTGAAACGAGGATACGATTATTAAAATACTATGTCAAAATAAAAAACGAAAAGCGCGAGGCAGATGTCATTTTTAGGCCGCAGGGGTGTATCAATTTCTGAGTCGGGTAGTCGTCTTAGAAAATGGCCGCTATCTTTGCGAAAAGTTGCCGAATAACAAATCTATGGTGGAGGTATCCTGATTTGTCGGCAACTTGAGCAAAGTGGCGAGCCATTTTCAAGAAGGGCTCCCAAACGAAGAAATTGATACACCCCGAGAGCCGTTTCCCGAAGACATATGCCGAGGAAAGCTTTTCGCTTTTAGTAATCCTCCGGCATCTTCGGTCCTTTTTCTTTCTCTTCTGGAATATCAGCCACAACTGCTTCGGTCGTCAAAATAAGAGAAGCAATGGATGCGGCGTTAGTTAATTCGGCTTTAACGACTTTGAGCGGATCAATAATACCGGCTTTGAACATATCTACATATTCACCAGCCAAAGCATCAAAACCCCAGCCCAGATCTAGACTGAAAACTTTTGAAGCCACTTCATTTGAATCCTTGCCGGCGTTTTCGGCAATGATCCGAAGCGGCTTTTCAAGGACCGCTTTAATAACCGAAACACCTTTGGCTTCATCGCCGACTTCCGGCACTCCTTTAATAACTTTATGATTCAATTCTTTTGAGGCCTCAAAAAGGGCCACTCCGCCGCCGGCCACTATGCCCGCTTCCAGAGCTGCCCTCGTGGCATTAACCGCATCTTCAATCCTGAATTTCTTTTCTTTGAGTTCGGTTTCAGTTGTCGCGCCAACCCGGATTACGGCCACGCCGCCAGAAAGCTTTCCCAA
>CAYIZI010000026.1:0-3242 GCA_964368135.1 uncultured Candidatus Saccharibacteria bacterium | reverse complement strand
TCGTTCTTCAAGGGGAAGATCGAGTCCACGATTCGGGAGCGAGCGGAAACTCTGCTCGCCTGACGAGTCCTCGTCCTGTTCATCGAAGGGGTCCAGCGTTCGCGTTGGCCCCTTTTCATTTGTAATAATGTGTAAATTGTGATAATATTTTTCATATGGAATCTCCTAAAGAAAAATTGGAAATTTCAGAAATGGAAAAGTTTTTGGAAAATCACGAGCTTCGCCATATCCATTCTGATGTTTTTGAAAGAATCATAACTTTAGTAATTGCCGCTTTAGGGTTAATCGCCGCTCTTGCTTGGGATGAAGCTCTGCATCATATTTTTGAAAAACTTTTCGGTGGTAAAGAAACATTATTGGGAGAAATTTCGTATGCGGTAGTAATAACGGTTCTTGCGGCGTTAATTTCTGTACGATTAGGAAAACTTTTTTCAAAACGGATAGAAAAATAATTTGTATGCCGCCAAAGAAAAACTTGAAATTGTCAGCGGTGCGGCTTCGCCGCCTTTCTGAATTTTCGCCCTCCTTCGCCTTCTGGCTTCGGACGGGCAAGCGGGGGGACTTCCTCGCCGCCTGCGGCGGCGAAAGCGGTTCGGACTAATTCAAGAATACTGCATAAGACTTTTCCACTTGACTTTTAATTAACTAACGACTAAAGTATTTATTAGAGCAAAAAAGCGGGTATCCCCCCACTTTTTTGTTTTTTCCAAAAACCCACAGAGAAAGGGGTCTCAATGAAACATCCGTTGTGTCAGAAATGCGGAGAAATGGCAAGATGGGTAATCAAACTTTTCCGTCTCGTCAGTGGTTTCCGATTCGAAACCGAGAAAGGTTTCGCCTGCCACGATTGCAAAAACGAAATTGAAAAAGAGATAGCCGCTAAAGGCGAGTCCTTTGGCCCCATCAGAATCGTAGTTGACCAGATTCGTTAGTACCTTCAAGGCGCCCCGGAAGCGTCGACAAATCTACGGCAGGGCCGAAATCTGGTCCTGCTTTTTTTTGGAAAAAATTCTCACTAAAAAATAAGATAACAGGCCAATAACTAATCCTGCTAAAATGTCGGTGAAATAATGAAGCCCGGCGAAAACGCGGGCCAGACTGATGGTTGCGCTAACTATAAAAAACCAAAGGCCGGCTTTTTTGTTGAAATGATAAACTCCGGCTGATAAAGCAAAATAAAAAGCGGCGTGGCCGGATGGAAAAGAAGCTGTCGAGGCGTGTTCAATTAACGGAGTAATACCTTTTTCTACAAACGGCCGTGGCCGGAAGTAAAAGAATCTAATTATTTCGGTAAAAACAAATCTTGAAACCAAAGCCGAAACCAAAGGAATCAATAAAAATTTAGGATCTCGGTTTTTTAAAAACAAAATCAAAAAAACCGCCAGCAGAACAAAACCGAGATATTTAGCGGAAAAAATAATTATTACCTCCATAGTTCAGCAAGATTTTTCAAAACTGCTGCCACGACAATCGGGCCGACGCCGCCGACTGGCGGTGTTATTAATCCTGCCCTTTTTGAAACTGGTCCAAAATCAACGTCTTTGCCAAAGTCAATTATCACAGCGCCTTCTTTTACCATAATATCATCTATCAAATTTGGCTTCCCTACGCCGGAAATTATAATATCCGCCCCTTTGGAAATTTTCTCCGGCTCTTTTGTATATTCGGTGATTACTGAAACCGTTGCGCCTTGATTTATTAGCCAATGGCTTACAAACTTCCCAACCAATAACCCATAACCGAAAACTGCCGCGGTTTTTCCCTTTGGGTCAATATTATATTTCTCAAAGATCTGTTTTACTGTCTCAACTGACGGAGGTAAAATTTTACTTTTACCGACAAAAAAAGTCCCTTGGCTTTTCTGCGACAAAACATCAATATCTTTTTCTTCGGGAATTGTGTTTAACAAATACTGGGTATTAAGATGCTTAGGTAAAGGCAATTCAATAATTACCCCGTGATTCACTTTTGCCTTGGCGATTTTATTCAACTCTCCCCGTAATTTACTATTGGTAATATTCTCGGGAAATTCGTAAGTCCTGAATTCAACCCCAATTTCTTCAGCCGCTTTCTTCTTCAGCTCAATGAATTTTTTTAGCTCCGGATTTTGACCAACCAGAACTCCGACCAATCTTAATGGTTTCTTGTCCTGAGCTTGTCGAAGAATTGCTTTTAATTCCTCTAAAATTCTCTGGGCAATCCTTTTGCCATCGACAATCATTTTAAAATCTCTAATAATTTCTTTTTAATCTCATAACCATTACAGTGGCTCAAAATGCCTAAATAAGATTGAATTGACTGATTATTATTTTTGTCTATTTTCCTAAACATCCTTCTTTTTGTTCTTGTTCTTAAAACTCTATGATAAGGCAAAACCACGTATCCAAGAAAATCTATTCCCTGCCTGTATTTCCTAATGATTATCTTGTCAGAATGGAGGAATAAACTCAAATTATATTTAAGAAATCCACTAATTTTATCGGCCGTTAAAAAAAGCTCATTTTTACTTTCTCCAAGAATCACAAAATCGTCGCAATAGCGAATATAGTATTTAATTTTTAACTCATGTTTAATGAATTGATCTAACTCGTTAAGGTAAATATTCGCGAATAACTGGCTGGTTACATTGCCAAGCGGCAACCCCTTACTCCTTTCTTTTTCAAAACTTTTGATTATTTTTTCAATTAGCCAAATACAATCACTGTCTTCGATCTTTCTTTTTATAATCTCAATCAGGGTTTTGTGTTCAACCGAATCAAAAAACTTTTTGATATCGCATTTTAAAGCAAGGATATTTCGCGAATTATTTTTGCTTAATTTATTGCAGAAATCCTTTAATCTATTGACTGCTTTATGGGTCCCCTTTTCTATGCGGCAAGAAAAAGAATCAAAAATTAAATCTCTGTCAAATATCGGATATAAGATTCTGAAAACTGCTTGATGGACGATTCTGTCTTTTACACAGGCCTTATGAATATGCCTTAATTTGGGGTCAGTAATATAAAATGGAGTATAATCAGAATGGGTATATGTTTTTGATTTTAACTTTTGATGAAGCCCAAAAAGATTGTCTTCCAGATTAAACTCAAATTTCTGAACATCATATCTTTTCTTTTTCCCTTTTTTGAATTCTTTCCAAGCCAAAAACAAATTTTCCAGCGAAATTATCTTATTGAATAAAATATGACTTTTGGGGGGGGGGGGGGGGGGGGGGGGGGGGGGGGGGGGGGGGGGGGGGGGGG
>CAYIZI010000025.1:0-4472 GCA_964368135.1 uncultured Candidatus Saccharibacteria bacterium | reverse complement strand
AAAAACAAAAACAAATTAAAATATATCGGAAGCACGTCAAAAAGCACGATGCCTTGAACTAAATAAGCGACCGGTATGGAAAAAAGCAGGGCGTTGGTAGTTAGTGATTGGTGATTAGTGATTGATAATTTTTGATTATTTTCTTTTTGAGATTTGATCCGCCAATTGGCGGATGAAATTTGAAATTTGATAAATTGCCAATAGAATACTGCAAAAATTCCCAAGAAACTCATTAAACCCAAAATACCAGTTTCAACCAAATAATCAAAATAAACGCTGTGCGCCCGGTCAAACCAAGCGCCAAATCCCTCGCTAGGATTGTAATAATTGACGTTAAAATGCTCGCTGAAAACGTAAATATAATTTTCCGGACCCCAACCTAAAATCGGCCGCTCCTTAAACCCATCCCAAGCAATTTTCCACATAAAAGTGCGGTGTTGCCATGTGTTCGCGGAAAGAGAAATATCAAAAATTCTGGAACCGGGGATTGATTTGATTAACGCCGTATCTTTGAAATAAATCATCGTTCCAACCGCAAGCGCAGTAAAAACCATTGCCGCTAAAAACCATTTTCTCCATTTTTTTACTGAAAATCCAAAATAAGCAAATCCGGCCAAAATCGCGGCGATTAATCCCATAAAAGCGCCCCTAGTTGCCGCAAAAAGGAATACTGCTGAGAAAAAGATTATTGTTCCGAAAAGCGACAACGAACCCGCTGATAAAAAACGCTGCCTGTATTTAGAAACAATCAAATAAGCCGCGTAAAACATCATAAAAATTGAAAAAGCCGCCACATAAGCCGAATTGCCGATTGAACCCGCGAAACGGAATCCTTCATCGCTGAATTTTCCTCCAATAAATCCATGGACTCCTAAAGCCGCCAAAATTCCGTAAAACGCCATTCCAATACCGCCGATAATCGCCAAAACGAATAATTTTTGCCAATCTTTTTCTTCGCGAAAAAGCAAAATCAACAAGATAAAGAAAAGCCAAAGGGAAAGAAGCTGGAGGCCCCCTTCGCCTCTTTCAAAATTGGACCAGAAAGATATTGTCGGGTCAACGCCGAAAAATCCGGCCAAAACGAAAATGAAAACGAAAAAAGAAACAGCGATTACAAGTGGCTGCTTAAATACATCTAACAACTGACCGCTGACAACTGACAATTTGTCCCTAAATAACAACCCAAGCAAATAAAATATCAGCGCTAATCCAACGGTCGTCCTGAAAAACGCGTACTTGCCGACGATAAAAGGAAAAAGAGTTGAATTGCTTACAATCGCCGCGAAAAAAACGGAAATGAACAAGAAAAACTTGGAAATTTTAAAATAATTCATATCAATAAATCTAACAAAAAAATTTATTAATATCAAATCGCCAAGAAACCAAAAACCGCCCGAAGGCGGTTTTTGGTTTATCCGATTATAAGCTATCGGAAAACTCAATTCAGAATTACTGATTAGGTCTTTGATGTAACGGTTGTCGGCGCAGTAATGCCATCAACATACATTCCCGTAGTAATGGTATCGCTGGTATCCGCGTCACCGTTGCCGTCATAACCAAGTTCGCCTTCTTTTACATAGAATCTGATATTGCCAAGCGCGCTTACAGACAACGAAAATGTATTGTTGTTGTCAGCCGCGACATTGGTTTCAATAATCAGATATCTATAACTTCCGCCGGTAATCTTACGATCATTTTCAGCAACAGAGACCATGCTGCCAAAAGCAACCGCGGAAGAACTCAAAGAAGTTCCTGATGTTGAAGTGCCATAGCTTACGTCCTTGGTCGCGCTGCCACCCATATTGGACGCCCATAATTCCCAAGCACTAGTCGTAACTGAGCTGGTAGCGCTGCCGCCATTGGAAAACGTCGGATTAGCGCTTGTTGAGAAATAAATCGGAGCGCTTCCATTATTGGTGACTTTAAATATCGCGACAGTCTGGCCGGCTGTAAGTCCGACTTGAGTTGTCGGGGTAACAGCCTCAATCTTAACATTCTGCGGCACAACATAAGTAAGGCCGTCTGTCGGAAGCGGAGTGCTTGCCATTGTAACTGTCGGAGCTTGAGCGGTAACGCTTCCAGCCGCGATAACATCAGTGGTTGAAGAAGCAATCTGAAATTTGAAGTTATCTCCAAGTCTTGCCACGCCAGCTGACGATATATCAGACTTTACGTACAAAGTCACGCCAGTAATCGGCACCGGAGCAGACAAGATATTGTCAGTAGCGGTGAAAGTGACTGTGCACCATGTTGAACTAACGTCACTAGTGCATGTAGGAAATGACTTCGTTTGCCTCAAGTTCGTCCCCTCATAAAGCGCAATGTTTGTGAGAGTAGTAGTTGCCAACTGGTTGAGCGCGCTGCTTGTTGCCGTAAACGTCAAAGTAGTAATCTTTTGCGTTTCATAAGACGACGTAAATTTTGCGGCATAAAATGTCTTAGCCGTTGTTCCGATATTAACAACCTGATTGCTTGTCGGAGGAGTCACGCCGCTCTCAGACACATTGATTACAGCCAATACTCCGGATGTTACAAGCGTCATCTGTTGGCCTGAACCGGTAATGGTCGGAGTTATAGAATTGCCGGTTGTAGCGCCAGTAACCGTAACATCTCCCGCAGCATTAACTTTGAATGTGCTAGTCGCGCTATTTGGAGCACCGGTCAAAATATTAGCTTTTAAGTGCAGATTAACATTGGTTGTTCTGCTAACTGTGACTGGACTGCTAAGATTAAAGGTAACAGCATTACTGCTTAACGAATCTGTGCTTGCTGTTGTAGAAAGAGGCGATGTTTCGCTGTCTTTATACAAAGCAAATCCTTTGATATAAGTCGCTGGAGTGGTGCTTGAATTGGTCTGAGTCACCACAATCCTTGAAACCTTTACATCTTCACCGCCGGATTGAGCGTTTAACTCAAAAGTTGCGAATTCAAAGCTATTAGTGCCGGCAACAACTGACTGGGCAATAGGAATAACTATAGTTGTCACAGTCAAAGCCGCGGCATTAACCGCAATCGCATTTCCGTCTAACGCGGAAACGCTTGGGTCAGTTAAATCATTAGTTACTATCCTCTTGACTTCAGTAATATCAAATGATTTTACTTGATAACTTGAAGAAGAAGTCGCTGTTGAATTAACCGAACCCTTGACAACAATCGTGCTGTCAACGCCGGCTGTCAAAATCGGATATGAAGTCAAAGTTACAGCGGTAGCGCTGCCAGTTCCAATATTTGAAGCCGCAGTGCTGTACACCGTTGAACCGTTAACTTCAACTGTTACTGAACCAGTTAAAACAACGCCGGATGGACTACTGGTGGCAATATAGAAACTGACTTTTCTCAACTCCATATTTTCACCAACTGGTTTGGCAATATACTTCGCCAAAACAATATCAGATGAACCCGGAGTAACCGATGTTGACGGAGAATCCGAAGCTCTGCTGAATGTTATGGAGCCAGAACCGATTGTCTGGGTATTGCCAGATTTGCCGATTGGGAAGCTTTGGCTACTGCCACCGGTCGGAATAAGCGAAACGCCAGTTGTAACGCCGCGAAGATCAATATCATAACTTTCATAGATTGAATAATTGATTGTTCGGCTGGCGCCATTGACGATTTTCGTCTTAATAACGAAATCTCTTGTCGCTCCTTTGGCAATTTCCTTAGGAGTGTCAAGAACTAATTTCACGTATTTGCTGACTTGCTGGGCGGTTGCCAAAACAGTTGTCCCATCTTGGTCAATCAATTGAACGTCTTTAACATCGCTTTCAGCAGCGGTGCCATTATTATACAAAGTCATACTGTATAATTTAATAGCTTCGTTGCTAGAAAGCTCTTTAATGCGGAATCTAGTCATTTCTTGAGCGCTGACCGCGTCAATATTTAATGTTGACGAGCCAGTTGTGGCCAAGAATTCAACTGTGGTTGAAGCTAGTGATGTGCTGCCATCAACAACAGACATTGCGTTGCCACTAATCGGGAAATTACCATTGACTGCAGAAGCGTCAGAGGCAATTCCTGAAGCTGAAGCAATGCTGAAGCCTACGGTGCCACTATAATTACCGGTAGTTAAATTAAAGCGGACAGTGGCTGTTTCAGTTTTACCGGCTGAAACAACAATTGGGTCGGTTGTCATTGTGATTAATACCGTATTATCGGCATTAATTGAAGTGACAACATTGCCATGGCGAACGCCGCTGGAATCAACCACATCAACTCCATTCAACTTTGTGTTAGCCAAGAAACCGCTCTTGGTAACAGTGATTGAGGTAATTTTGACGTCAGTTGAACCGGCGGAAAGACTGACTTTTAATGCTCTATTGAAAGCCGTGCCGCTGCCAAGAACAGCTGTTGCCGGGTTATCGCTGGCTAAAGCTAAAGTAAATGACCCGGTTGGGATTGGTGGGGTTGGTGGGGTTGTGCTTGCCAACGATGTGTATTTGGCTCTTGAAGCAGAACCAAAAATGCCGTCAGCA
>CAYIZI010000024.1:0-4859 GCA_964368135.1 uncultured Candidatus Saccharibacteria bacterium | reverse complement strand
GGCATTACGAGATCTTGCCAAGATCTAGAGACGGGTTCGAGTCCCGTTATCCGCTTCAAAAAACAAAACCAGTAGAAAACTGGTTTTGTTTTTGCTAAAATCCAGTCATGCTCTTCGTTTTCAGAAAAATGAAAGCGGCAATCCATCATCGGGTTGAAAACAATAAACCCGATCTTTATATTTACCTTATTTTCCCGATTGCCGTTTCTTTTCTTCTTACTTTCGGTATTGCCAGACTTTTTAGCTATCTCTTTCCTGAACTTTTTTTGGTTATCGGCAATGTTCATATTCATCATTTCGCCTATGGCTTTTTTGCCCTGGCGGTTTCCGGTTATTTAGCTTTACTCTTTGACGAACCAAAAGATAAGTACCTTATTTCTCTCCTTCATGGTTTCGGACTCGGGTTGGCTTTGGATGAATTTGGGATGTGGCTTAGACTTAAAGACGATGAGCCTATCCGATGGGGTTATGATGGTCTTTTAATATTTTTAGGGGTTATTTTTCTAATCATTTCAGCTAAACCAGGAGTAAAAATGCTGAAAATTCTCTGGCCGTTTAAAAATGGGAAAACTGGCCAAACTGGCCAAACTTGACTTAAAATCCAGGGTATGCTAATCTTATAGTATTAAGCGCTAAGGCGCGTTTTTTATTGGAAAAATAGCTTATTTTAAGCTGTTTTTTATTACCATGAATACAAAAAACTTAGTAATTTCAGTCTTCTTAGTTGGTCTTATGATTGTTGTACCAACGAGAGCTGAAGCAGGATTTTGGCAGATTATTGACCCATTCGGTGTCAATAAAATCATAGGTAGGATAAATTCTGGAGATCTCGATATAAACGAAATCAATCAGGTCTTGTTAGAAGAAAATCAGGCTTATTTTGGATTTTCATTAATCCAAAATGATAGCGTGATGGCTATAAGATCGCCAATAACTCCAAGAACTTATATGCCCAAAACAATCTATATCGTTGCCGCTACCGGCTACTCTTCAACCCCTGACCAAACTGACAGTAATCCGTTTATTACCGCTGCCGGAACTCATGTTAGAGACGGAGTGGCCGCGGCTAACTTCTTGCCTTTCGGCACGATCTTTAAAATTCCGGAACTATTCGGCGATAAAACCTTTATCGTTGAAGACCGAATGCATGGCCGTTATTGGTTAAACATTGACATCTGGTTCCCGGAAAGAGAAATGGCCAAAGAATTCGGACTAAAAAAAGTTAAAATAGAGATCATCTCGTAACGCTAAGTGTCTCATAAAAACACAAAAACTCGGTTGATTTTCAACCGAGTTTTTGTTATAAAAAATAGACTTCTAAGTAAAGCCCCCATAGCTCAATGGATAGAGTATTGGTCTTCGGAACCAAGGATCCCTGTTCGAGTCAGGGTGGGGGCAAATGGTGCTCGTAGTTCAGTAGCAGAACGCCTGGATGTGGCCCAGGAGGTCGCCGGTGCAATCCCGGCCGAGCACCCACTTTTCAACAATTCTCTTTATTAAAAAATTAATATACCCTTTGATTAACAGCGATTCCACAACAGGAACTCCCGATCGACGTAGTCGATCGAGGATCCTCGATGCGGAGCATCGGGACTTCGACGAACATGTTTACCTCAATCAGAGCTTCTCATCTGCTTTTACGTCTTGGTTTGGCCTTTGTCTTTTTATGGTTTGGGATTGATAAATTTATTAATCCTGATTACTGGTTTAATGCTTGGATGCCTTTATGGCTTCAAGGATTCCTGGGAAATTTAGGCATCGGGAATTTAAATTTTATTTACGCTAACGGGATTTTTGAAATAGTAATAGGCTTGGGGCTTGTCTTTAACATCTTCGTAAAATTCTTTGCTTTTCTTATTATTCTATTCCTCTTATTTGTTATATTTTCATTTGGCTTAAATGAAATCGTTATTCGCGATGTTGGACTTATCGGATCAGCTTTGGCTCTTCTTTTCTGGAATGGAAGGAATAAGTATTAATAAAATGAAGTATGATTTTTGATTCTCACTGTCACCCCCAGTTCCCGCATTATGACCAAGACCGGGAAGAAATGATAAAACGCACTCTCAAAGAGGGCGTTTTTATGATTTGCGTCGGGACTGATTACCAAAATAGTTTAAAAGGAGTTGAACTGGCTCAAAAATATGAAAATATCTGGGCAACTGTCGGCTTGCATCCCAATGACAACTTAAATGAAGAGTTTAATCCCGATATTTATATAAAACTTCTAAACCAAGAAAAGGTTATTGGTTTTGGCGAAATCGGACTTGATTATTACCGGACCGAAAAACCGGAAGACCAGAAGTTTCAAAGGGTTAGATTCGGCCAACAACTGGATTTAGCGTTAGAAATTGATAAACCATTGATCCTCCACTGCCGAGACGCTAAAATTGGTTCTTCCGGAAAGGCTCATCAAGATCTGATAAATTACTTGAAAAACAAAAATCTTAGAGGAGTTATTCATTCTTTTACTGGCACTCTGGATGAAGCCAAAAAGTATTTAGATTTAGAATTCTATCTGGGTTTCAACGGCATAATCACCTTTACCAACCAGTACGATGAAACAATAAAATATTTACCTCTCGAAAAAATACTTCTGGAAACAGATGCTCCTTATCTGGCTCCTATTCCCTTCCGCGGTAAAAGAAACGAGCCCCTCTATGTGAAGTATGCAGCTGAAAAAATTGCCCAGTTAAAAGGTTTGAGCTACGATGAGGTTGCTGAAAAAACTTTTGAAAACACCAGAAAACTATTTAAAATCTGACAAAATCAAACTTTGACCTTAATTTTATGTCAAAAGAAATATATTTAGATAACGCCGCTACTACCCCTTGCGACCCGAGGGTTCTGAAAGCAATGGAGCCCTATTGGTCAAAAATTTACGGCAATCCTTCTTCATTTAATGATGCTGGGCGTGAGGCAAAAAAGGCGGTAGACGAGGCGCGAAAAAAAATCGCTCTTATTTTGGGTGCTAAAAGTCAGGAAATAATATTTACTTCTTCGGCAACCGAAGCCAATAACCTGGCTATCTTTGGCACGGTCAAAGCAGCGGCCAGAAAAATCAAAAAACCCCATATTATTACCACTCAAGCAGAACATCATTCGGTCAGAGAACCAATCAAGGCTCTCGAAAGAGAGGGGTATTTAATTACTTATCTTCCTGTAAATGAAGAAGGAATAATAAATTTGGAGGAATTAAAAAAAGAGATCAGGCCGGAAACTGTTCTAATCTCAATAATCTACGCCAATAATGAGATCGGCAGTATTCAACCGATTAAAAAGATCTCAAAAATCATCAAAGAAACTAAAAATAGTTCGGGCTGGCCCTATTTTCATACTGATGCCGCTCAAGCACTCGGCCGCCTTGATATCAATGTAAATAACTTAGGGGTAGACCTGATGACTCTTTCCAGTCAAAAAATTTACGGACCAAAAGGCGTTGCCGCTTTGTATTCAAGACTGGGCATATTAATTGAACCAGTGATTTACGGCGGCAATCAGGAATGGGGCCTGCGTTCCTCAACTTTGGCCGTTCCTTTAGTTATTGGCTTTGCCAAAGCTGTTGAGATTATAAAAAGCTCAGAGGCAAGCGCTGGCAAACGGCTCGAAAATTTAAGGAATCATTTTATAAAAGAGCTGCAAAAAATTATCCCTTCAGTAAAAATAAACGGCCCCAAAAGACCGGAACACCGAATCCCCAACATAATTAATATGACTTTCCGAGGGATAGAAAACGAACAAATACTTCTACATCTGGATAAATACGGCATCAGAGCTTCGGCCGGCTCGGCCTGCGCTTCCCAGGATATAGAACCATCACATATTCTCACTGCCATCGGCCTTTCAAAAGAAGAAGCCCGTTCCAGTATCCGCATATCGCTGGGCCGCCAGACCAAAAAAGAAGACCTTGATTATATTTTAAAAGTTTTGCCAAAAGTGGTAAAAAAGATAGGAGAGCTCTATCCGAAAGAGCTAAAAAACCACTACTATGTTCAGCCTGATTAAATTAATTGTTGTCTTGATTCTTTTGACCGGCATCGCGGTTTACGGCGGCGACATTTGGAATACGATAAAAGATAAGATTTCTCAATTCACTAATCCGGAGCTTCAACGGGCCAATATTTTTGAATCCTTTAAAAGTAAATTTGGAGAAGTTGAAAACATTGTAAAAGAGATAAATAAAAATATAGACAACCCTGATTTTGACAAAAAAATGAAACTGAATGAAGCTCTTGGAATAATAAAAGAATCAAAAGACAGTTTTCAGAAAATAGAGGATTCTGATGAAACCCTGATAGAAAAAACCTTTGAAGGACTAAGAGACCTGAAAGAAGGGACTCAAAGTTTTTTTTCCGATAGTAAAAATTCTCAATGCGAAATAAAGTAATCCGCCCCCTGGGATTCGAACCCAGAGTCTCGACGCTTAAGAGGCGTGTGCTTTACCAGTTAAGCTAGGGGCGGAAAAATTGTTTTTTATTTTAAGTTGATAGCCCTACTAACTTTAATAAGTGAACCCCATTTCTTTTGTACAAAATCTACTTGTGAAGGTACCCCCATCAGGAGTCGAACCTGAATCATCGGTTTAGAAAACCGGTGCTCTGTCCTTTGAGCTATGGGGGCTCAAAAGCGGGTGAAGGGAATCGAACCCTCATGGTCAGGTTGGAAACCTGATGCACTGCCATTGTGCTACACCCGCATTATCTTAGTCGCAATTACTGAACGCCGCTCGAACCTTTTTTGAGCAAAATCCCGATTGATTGCCGCGCTTCGCGCGACAGAACCGAAACTGAACGCTCGGGCGGGAAAAAAGGAAGGGGGTTGGGGGGAAGGAATTTTTGCCCGCCCTCGCTTTCCGCCGC
>CAYIZI010000023.1:2103-5531 GCA_964368135.1 uncultured Candidatus Saccharibacteria bacterium | reverse complement strand
GTTCTTTTAAAAATTTTTCCAAAGATTCTTTTAATTGAAAACCTCTGTGGTCCGCTCCGATGTAAATAAGCATAAAATTTCAGATTTTTAAGCCGGAATATTCCCGCAACGTCTTTAAGGTCGCTTGCGCCGTGGGATTTTCAACATTAATTAATTTCACATTCTTAAATTCCTTGACAATTTTTGTAATTACTTCATCGGCCCACGATGGCGTTAAAACCTTAACTCCGGAAAAATCAATTTCAATAGATTCGTTTTTATCTACGCCTTTTAAAATATACGCCAACATAACTAAATATGCCTCTCTGCCGGCTGGCCGAGAAATCAGCATTTCGCCGAATTTTTTTAATTCTATTTTTATCATATTGTTATCATATTGATAAAATCGCCAAACAACCGCGAATATTTTCATCAGTTGTTTTTATTTCCATTTTTTCATTCAATTCCATTTTAGCATTTCCGGAAACAAATATTAAATGCATTTCTCTTTCTTCCACGTTTTCTTTGACGAATTTTAATCCATTGCCCCTGTTTTCCGGCGCCCGACCGGAAATTTTTTCCGTAAAAGCGGTTTTTAACGCTTCGGCGTCGCTTTTTAATTCAGGTTTCACTTTTTTCAATGTTGCCAGAACTCCCTGTCCCCTGTCGGCCAAAATAACTTTTGGCTTTCCATTATTTAAGGCGTATCCAAAAAACACGCCCGCTACATCCGGCCAATTTCCCAAATTATGGTCAAAAGAATTATTGCCTATTTCTCCCGCTATCGCGGAAATTATATAAATATCATCTTCAATGCCTCCGCCTTTTAGAAATTCTTGCGTCATTTTTTCCAACCGCGCTTGAAAAATATCCCGCGTCCGGCAATAATACTCGCTTTGAATATCAATATCTTCCATTCGCGCGCTAACCCATTGATAAACATTTTTTTCCAAATCGTTTTGCATAAAAATTATCGGTCCGCTCCGATGTAAATAAGCATACCCAGTAGTGAAATTTCAAATGAATTATTGGAAAATATCATCTGAAATTCAGATTAATCATTCTAAATAATTATTTTATATTACCCAGCTTTCCTGCGATTTTTCTTTAGAAAAATCGCTTTTGAAATTCTACTACCGGGCATAAATCAACTATAACAATGAAAAATAGTTTATTCAATAATTTTATTTTATCTCCGCTTTATCGCCGATTTTAAGGTTTTTTGCCGAAGCAGCGCCGGCTGAAATTTCCAAGGCTTTATCAATATTTTCCGGCGGATAATAAATTTTTAACGGTTTTGAATTGTCCGGCGCCAGATTTTCGCTTATTCCAACCATAAGTATAAAAATATTTATCATTGTTAAGAGGATCTTTTGGCAATATATTTATGTAAGCGGAAAGATTTGTCGGCAACCAACCACTGCCGTCAGCCGCTTGGCTGCCTTTATTTGAATAATAAACTTTTTCAGCGGGGCAAGGAATTTTTTTATTCTCGGCTTGATATTGAAAAATCGCGTTTCCAAGTGTGTTTAAATCGGTTATTCTTTGCGTATCGCGCGCCTGAGCAAATTGCGCAGAAGGATTAAAATAATCAAAACCAGATACATAATTTTACTTGATTAAAATCTGCATTATAAATATCAACGCCAAAGCAATTATAAACGGCGTTAATACCCCCAATATCGCGCAGAAAATGAAAAATCCGCGCTTGGCGCTGACCGGCTGGCCAACAAGCTGCGGCCGGGTTTCTTTAAGAGAATTATAAAGAGAAAAAAGATAAACAGAAAGAAAAATATAAAATAGAAAATTAACTATTCCCAAAATAACAGAAACAATATTAACGAATAATTCAGAAGGAATAAAACCTGTAACTACTCCAATTAGATAGATTAAAATACTGATAAAACCAACAGCCAACATTCGCCACGCCACACTCCACCATCTTCCGGACACATACTCCTTGCTTCTAAGCAAGGCATTGAATCCTTTATGCCCTTCGGCTACAAAAACAAATTGCGCGATAATAAACCAAATCCCAAAAATTATTCCCGGCACTATTCCTAAAACAAAACCGCCGAATATAACAATTCCATTTAATAAGCCAATCCAAATAAACGATAAAATTTTTCCTTTAGCGCGCTTAAACGATTCTTTTACGCCGATTAACTCAAGATTATCTTTGATGGCAAATAACAAAGCAACCCTGCTCCAAACAAAAAGAAATAACGATAGAAAACTAAAAATTATTCCTAATATGAGTAAAACAAGAGTCAGCCAACCGGAAAAATTTAATTTTTGCGCGCCAACGATTAATAAAAGCATTAATCCTGCGCCTATTAACGCTAAAAAAGGAAATAACGCTATGCCAAGCAATGTCCAAAATCGGCTTTTGTAAATCTGCCAAGCGTTTTTAAGCAAAACACCGGCGCCCGGCAAAGCTTGTTCCTGTCCGGTTAGCGGATAAAAGGTCGGCTGAAAGCCCTGAAAATTTTTAGGCGCTGATTTCGGCAAAGGCGCATCTGAAATATTTGAAGAAACCTCTTTAAGCCCTTCTTCAATATCCGCGTCCTGCCAGCCGGCATTCTTCAACATCGCCCTAATCACCTCTTCGCTTCTGCCAAGTTTAAGCTGATTTTTTATGTAATTGATTAGGTCGGGAGTAGCCATTTATTATCGCGGATTCTTTTTAACGCTTTAAATTTTTTAGCGATTCGGAGATTTGAGATAAAATGGATTTCATTGATTCCAAAACATTGGCTGTTTGATTAATGGGTTGAGATTGACCAACTACGGCCGTATAAGTAATTTCTAGATAAGGCCTTGTTTCTCCGCCAGTAGTTGAATAATCAGTTGAAGCGAATTGTCCCCAGCTTTGAATTGTTTCATCCGCCTTTTTAATTACGAAGCCGTTATTAGAAACACTGCCATTCACCCAATTTTTAACCAATGTTGTGATGTCAAATTCAAACACTCCATATTGGCCAAGTATCCCGGTACTTAGCAAAGCTTCATCTTTATTCATAGAATTCCATGTAAGTGATTGAGGATTATATGAGCCTAAATATTGAAGCAATGTATAATTATTATTGTTATCCCAGCTATTGCTTACTCTGTCTATTTTGATAACCGCTTTTTGAATATTCCAGTTTTGATTTATTGAACTTAAATCAACTTTTCCAATATATCTCATAATTTCATTGCCATAAGTTGAACTATACCCGATATCTATATAGGGAGAAGTTGCCAAAACGTTATCCGGGGTTAGAGAATTTAATTCATTATCATTTAAAATATTGATTTTTGTTATGGAAGAAATTGTGGAATAAGTAGGAGCCGCCGCCACAATACTGAACAAAGCGTCGCTTCTATACTGAGCGCCGGTTTTATTATCAATTACACTAATATAATATTGGCCAACGGGCAAATTATTGGGCGTTAAAACTTCTATC
>CAYIZI010000023.1:0-2003 GCA_964368135.1 uncultured Candidatus Saccharibacteria bacterium | reverse complement strand
ACTCTAATTTTTGTATTTGTTCCAGTATAAGCAGAAGAAGGAGAAAAATTGGTGACGGAGGGTGTAGAGATTATCGAATTAGAACACTGTTTTTGAGCCGAAGGAATATTTATACAATTTGCACTACTATACGCATCAACACATTCTTGATAATTATAACAAGACGGACTAATTTCCTTATTATTCAGATATCTATAATCAGAGCAAGTATCACCGCCAAAACTATATGGTTCTCTTCTGCCAGTAGGCCACACCATCTCTAAACCACTACAAGAAATAGCCGATAAAATTGTTGATGTCGAGATAACCGGTACCGGTGTTGTAATTGGAACAGGAATTGGTTGGGGCTTTATTATGCCGCAACCATAAAGCCGATTTAATTTCGCTCTGGTTGATTTACCAACAAAACCGGTGCCATATTTTAATTTATAAGGCCCTAAAATTTCATCTTTATATTTTTGCTGAAAGCCGACTACCGCGTCAGCGGTTGATTCATCAAAAATTTGGCTGGCTTTTTCTTGCGCGTCTATCACAAAACCTTCTTTTTCCAAAGCTGTTTGCAATTGGCCCACTTCTTTACCTTGACTGGCGGCGTTTAGATTATATTTAAAATCATAACACCATTGAACTGTTCCTTGTTGCTGGCTTAATTGACTGCGAATTTGTTCAACCTGCTGTAAAAGCGCCTGAATTTTCGCTTGCAATTCCGCGACCGTATCAGCTAAACTAATTTTTGGAGACATCAAAATTCCCAAAAACACGACCAACGAAACGATGATTAAATATTTTTTCATAATTTTATTCTACCACTAACGCCCCCCCCTCCAACAGCGAAGATGTGGATAACTTATTTTTAATTTTGAGCGATCTCCGGCTGAAAAGAATCATTTATTTTCACTTCAACCGGTTCAATCTCGATAATTTTTTTATTTTTCACTTTGACGCGAAGCATCAATCCCCTCATTGTTTCTTCGGAAAACCATTGGTCAAAAACAAAATTTCCCAAGCTATAAGCAATCCAGCCGTTTTTATACTTTTCAATTTCCTGAACCACATGCGGATGATGGCCGACAATTAAATCCGCGCCGGCTTCAACCAATGCCCGGCCGATTTCCTGCTGTTTTTTATTGGAACGCAGTTGATATTCATCTCCCCAATGCATTGAAACAACCGCTAAGTCGGCTAATTTCAACTGCTTAATTTGAGAAATTTCGTTTTTTATTCTTTCCAATTCAAATGAACTTTTGCCGGCTGAATCCTTGCCGGCTTCGGTGTATTTTGAATTTGGCTCAATGTTTTCATAAGCCAAAAAGGAGATTTTTGCGCCATCAATTTCTTTAATAACCGAATTGTTAGCTTCCAGATAATTTAATCCCGCGCCAACCGGTTCAATGCCGTTGGCTTTCAAAATCGCAACAGTATCTTCAAGCGCTTCCCGTCCCCAATCAAAGCTATGATTATTTGCCAATGACAAAACGTCAAAGCCGGCGAATTTCAAACCATTTATAACATCGGGGCTGAAACGAAAAGAATATTTTATTTTATGATTTGTTCCGCGCTCCGATATCGACCCCTCTAAATTAGCGAAAGCAATGTCAGCTGAACGAATTTCATCAACAATTTTCAGAAAAGGATAACGGCTATTGCCATATTTTTGCCAAATATTCTCCACGCCGCGGTCCATCATAATATCGCCGACGAACAAAAGCGTAATCGGCTTTTCTTCTGATTTTTTAAATATCTCCGCTTCTTTTTCCTTGATTTCATTTTCCAAAAAATTCGCCGAAAGATTGGCGGATAAAACATTTTCCGACGCAACCAAAAATTGCCGGCTGAAATCAAACAAATAAACGGCTCCAAAAAGCAAAATTAAGATAAAAATAAAAAAATAAAAATGTTTCATTTTATTTCCATTTGGTCGCCGATTTTAAGGTTTTTTGCCGAAGCAGCGCCGGCTGAAATTTCCAAGGCTTTATCAATATTTTCCGGCGGATAATAAATTT
>CAYIZI010000022.1:0-5762 GCA_964368135.1 uncultured Candidatus Saccharibacteria bacterium | reverse complement strand
TGCTCTGCCCCTAAGCTAACGGCCCTTCATAAACCCAATTCTTCGTTCATGCCCTGCATCGTCTTTAAAGCGATAGCTGTCAACTCTTCCAACGAAAGAATTATCTGGCTTGGCATTTCTTTTAAAAGCTCTCGATCAACGCCGCGGGCAAAAGCGCTTTCCTTGAATCTTTTAATTATTGACTCATTTGTCAGGTCGGCTAATTTCTTTGACGGCAAAATAAGTGCCGCAGCAACCACCAAACCAGTAATCTCCTCGGTATAATAAAGCGCTTTCTCAAGTAAGGTTTCAGGCGGCGGATTGCCGGCCTCGCGGTTATGCCTCCTGATTGCTTCAACCACCTCGGCCGGAAAATTTTCTTTCTTTAAAATTTCTTCAGTAAGTTTAGTGTGGGTTGCCGGCTCATTTCTGGTCTTATCCCAATCCATATCATGAAGCAAACCGGCCAATTCCCAGTTTTCAATTTCATTTTCCTTACCAAAACGGATAGCCAATGCCCTCATCAATGCTCCAACCGCTAAACTATGCTTAATTAAATTTTTATTCTCAATATGTTCGTTGAGCAACTGGATTGCTCGTTCACGGAAATTTTCAGCCATGTGGGCACGGATGGAGTCGAACCATCCACCTCCTTTTTATCAGAAAGGCGTTCTACCGCTGAACTACGTGCCCTTTCAACGAAGGCTTCGCCAGTGTTAAAAATCCTAACAAAAAATCGCTGAAAATTCAATCGCGATTTAATTTATTACTTATTACTTTCTACTTATTACTTTCTTCGCCGCTTCTTTAATATCCTTCACCCCCATGCCAAAAGCATCAACCAATTCCCAGGGGTCACCGGATTCGCCAAACCTATCATTCACGCCGATAAATTCCTGGGGTACCGGATGATTTTTGGCCAAAACTTCAGCCACAGCCGAACCAAACCCGCCGGCAATTTGATGCTCTTCAACCGTCACCACTGCTCCAGTGTCTTTAGCGGCCTTAATAATTGTCTCTGAATCAATCGGCTTAACCGTATGGCTATTTATCACCATTGTTTCTATCCCTTCTTTTGAAAGTTCTTCGGCCGCAATTAGGGCATTATACAAAAGCATCCCGCAGCCAATGATAGCCGCATCTTTTCCATATCTGAAAATTTCAGCTCTGCCGATTTGAAATGGCGTGTCTTTGGTGGTAAAGACCGGCGACTTCTCGCGGCCAAAACGGATATAAACCGGACCAGGATGAAAAGCCGCGGCCAAGGTCGCCTTTTGGGCCTCAACCGCATCACAAGGCACTAAAACCGTCATCCGCGGCATAACCCGCATCAAAGCAATATCTTCCAAGGCCTGATGAGTGGCGCCATCCGGTCCAACTGAAATTCCGGCATGAGCCCCGCCGATTTTCACCGGCACATTGTTTATGGCAATGGTGGTTCTTATCTGCTCGTTGTTCCTGCCCGGACTGAACGCGGCATAAGACGAAATAAAAGGAATCTTGCCGTAGTTGGCCATGCCCGCAGCCACGGTCGCCATATTCTGTTCCGCCACCCCCAGTTCAACAAATCTTTCCGGAAATTTTTCCTGAAACCAAAGCGACCGAGTTGACTCAGTCAAGTCCGCACACAAAACCACCACCCGTTCATCTTTCTCGCCCGCCTCAACCAAGCCCTTACCATAGCCATCGCGGGTCGCTTTCATCTCAAGTTTTGATTTGTCCAATAAATTATCTATGAGATGCGCCTCTTTATTTATCATAACTAATTTAATCCCGATTTTGTTCCCGATTCTGAATCGGGATTACAAAATCGAGGATCCTCGATTTGCTAAAGCAAATCGGGACATCCGGATTCAACATAAAACTATTGATTAACCACTGATAAATCGCCGTCTAAAATATGCTTCTCCGGTTTCTTATCATCAACTTCCTCAAGAGTAATAATTACCGTATTGTGTTGAGGATAATCTTTTGTGTCTTTAAAATTAAGAATGTAAGCCCCGCCTTCTTTGGTCATTTTACCGGTGGAAAAGAAATTAATTACCTTCCCTCCTTCTCTTTGAACCAGCCAGCCCTCGTAAAATTTCCCGGCTGGCGGGTCAGGCATAAGAGCAATGACCGCGTGGGTGAATTTTCCATTTTCATAGAGAATCTGGGCCATGCCGCTGCCTTGTCCGCCGGAAACATCTTTTAATTCACCCTGTTTTCTCACCGCTTTCATCACCCCCGGAACCAGAGTTGGAGTCGCGGTTGGAGTCGGTGTTTCAGTAATGCCCGGAGCCACAGCTTCTTGCCCTTCCCGATTAAAGAAAACAAAAACAACTATAACCAAAACAATAATCAAAATGACTATTAACAATGCCTTCATGTTTGTCTCAAAACTTTCACGCTAAATTGATTTGCTCCTGTGAGCGATCGGACTACTTGTGGTAAATTGCCCCGAGCTTAAACCAAACAGCAATTGCTAAAAGTCCGATACCGGCAAAGTAAAAATCTTTGTGATCAAGCCGCATAATCAAGGCGTCGGAGTAAAAAGCAACCAATGCCAGAAGAAATGAAATAACTCCCAAGCCTCCGGCCCACATGCTCCACTGGACTAAATTTTTTGATTTTTCCATAATTTTAAATCAAGTGAAAAGAATTGCGATGAATCGGGGATCGGCCATACTTTAAAAGCATCACCCGATGAAATTTTGTTCCATAACCTTTATGTTTTTCAAATCCATAATCCGGGAATCTCTTGCCGTACCTTACCATCATTCTATCTCTAAACACTTTAGCAATCAACGAGGCGCAGGCAATTGAAAAGATTTTTCTATCGCCTTTAATAACCGGCAACTGTTTTAATTTTAACCCCTTAATCTCATATTTACCGTCCACAAGAATAAAAGTTTTACCTTTTTTGTTTTCGCTTAATTTTTTAATAGCCCGCTTCATCGCTAAACGAGCCGCTTGATAGATATTTACTCTATCAATTGTTTTAGGAAAACAGTAACCAATTCTATATTCAAAATTTTTTTCTTTTAAAAGTTCGCGGACAAAACTTTCTCTCTGGTGAGGTAATAATAATTTTGAGTCGCGGAGCCAATGCAGATTTTTGTGTCTTTTTCTAAAAAATCTTTTATTAAATTGAACTGCCGCAACCACCACCGGCCCAGCTAAAGAGCCCATCCCAACCTCGTCAACGGCAATGATTTTTCTGTAGCCCCGACTGAAAAGTGATTTTTCTAATGTCTTATGAGGTAATCGCATAGACGGCTATTCCAAATGCAACCGCAACATTTAAAGATTCTTTTTTGCCATGCATCGGTATTGCTATTATCTTTTGGGTGTATTTTAAAATTTTCGGACTTAGTCCTCTGACTTCGTTACCGAGCACCAAAGCCAAAGGGAATTTCGGCTTGAATTTAAAAACATTTATACTACCCTTTTTGTTCTCAAGAGCCACTATATTTATTTTATCCTTTTTCAGTTTTTCCAAAAGCCGCCAGGTTTGTTTTTGATACTCCCACGGAATCAACTTTTCCGCGCCAAGCGCGGTTTTGGAGATTTTTTCATGAGGCGGCGCAGGCGTTATGCCACACAAATAAACTTTTGAAACCATCGCGGCATCTGCCGTCCTGAAAATTGACCCGACATTTTCCCGGCTTCGGATGTTGTCTAAAACGACATAGAGTTTATTTTTTGGTATTAGTAAAAGATTAATAAATAAATTGATTTAAGGTCAAATAAAAACTTGACATAAAATTATAAGCAATATAAAATGTAAACTACCCTGAGGAGGTTTTTATGGTAAGTGCTGAAAAAATAGTTCGGGCAGCAAAACAGTTCATGGAGGCTTCCGGTGATCGCAAATGTTGGGTGATAAGAGAAGAAATGCTCGCCCTTATTGCCGCCGGGGCCCGAGTAATTAGGAACCTCCAACAATACGACGGCACATATGTCATCGAAGTCATCTATGAAGAAATTTGCTTCACCCACACAAGCCGCGACCCGCTCCTTCCAAAAACTCTAGCGATCCATTAGCCGTGGTAAAATGGAGCAAAACTTAAAAAAACCGCATGGCTCGCCCAGCGGTTTTTCGTTTTTTGGAAAAAGTCATTATAAATATTTCTGCCAAAGATAAAAGTCCTGCTTATACCAATGATTTTTAATTTTAGTAATTTTCTTGAATTTTAATTTCTTTAACAAAGATACTGATTCTTTATTGATAGTTCGACAATCGCACCATATTTTATGGACTTTCTCTTTTTTAAGTTTTCCCTCCAAATAATTCATAAGTGATTCTGCAATTCCATTTCTGCGAGATGAAGGATTTACAACTACCCAATCAATCCAAAACATTCCCGCCTCATAATAGCCGTTTAGTATGCCCGCAGTTTTGTCATTATCTTTAGCTATTAAAAATAGGTTGTTTTTATCTTTTAATTCTTTCCTAATCAACACTGGACTAAATCTTTTTATTTCTTCACTTCTTGCAAATTTTGAATAATAAAAAGTTTTATTAATTATTTCTTGAATAAAATTCAAAATTTCTTTTATGCTCTGGCCTTTAAAAATAGTTATTTTCATTTATTAAAAAGAATAGGTGAATTTTGCTAAAAGTAAAAGCCGGCCCCGCGATGGAGTCGGCTTGATGATTAAGTAGAAATAGAAAAACTCCCAGCCGAGGACCATCGGTGGGAGTATGTTTACCAAGAGGAGTCATTACGGTATTAGCCGTAGGTCCGACTTCCCCTATTCCGGGAACAGGGTTTAAGAACCCTAACTGACAGCCCTTCACTGAATCACACCTCAACAGGCGTGTCGCGGTCAAAATTCCGCGTCCGTTTCCGGTCAGAATCTTGGACTGGGCCGAGCTCATTGCCTGCCGCAGGCCACAAGTGCTTTCACGCCGGCATCCCAGAATATTTCAGCTCGAATGAACTAAGAAAATATAGGAAATTACTATACTTTCTTAGCTTTTCCAGCTTTGGTATTTTAACTATACACCCAGATTAAAATCCTGTCAAGTCGTTGTACTGGAGTGAGGGATATAATCAATTTTGAACTTTTGCGAGCTGATAGCCCAGCTCTTTTTGAAAGGGCTGGGCGGACAAATAACTGAAGTGAGTGATAATTTGCCGAGAACATCTTATACAAATCGCAGGTATTTTGCCGCACGCGAAAACCGAGATTTTGTCGGCAAATTGAACGAATCTGAAGATTATTTGTTCAGCGAGCAAAGAGAGAAAAAATTGATTGATATCCCGAACGACAGGTTCATCACAGTCAACCAGACAGGCGTCTTAAAGGATCGCACTCTCCTAATCTCCAATTGAAGGATAGAGATCAACTCCCTTAGATCATGCTCCGTGCTCGTCTATCGACAAAACAAACGGAGCGAAACCTAAATCGACGATTTGAATAAAGTGTTCCATGCGCAGGTTCCCCTACGCATGCCTTGTTACGACTTGTCCCTAATCAATGAGTTTACGCTAATCCAACGCAAGGTTGGGCTTCACGTACCCCCATCTCCTTTGGACTGACGGGCGGTGAGTGCAGGACCAGAGAACGTATTCACCGCGGCGTGCTGATCCGCGATTACTAGCGATTCCAGCTTCATGGAGGCAAGTTGCAGCCTCCAATCCGAACTGAGGGTGCTTTTGCTGGGATTAGCTCCGCCTCGCGGCTTCGCAACCCGTTGTGGCACCCATTGTACCACGTGTGTGGCCCAGGGCATAAGGGACACGCTGATTTGACGTCATCCTCACCTTCCTCCGAGTTGCCTCGGCAGTCTCGTC
>CAYIZI010000021.1:0-7659 GCA_964368135.1 uncultured Candidatus Saccharibacteria bacterium | reverse complement strand
CACCTTTCCCTCACGGTACTGGTTCACTATCGAGCATCAAGAATATTTAGCCTTGCCACGTAGTAGTGGCAGATTCACCCAGGATAGTCTCGTCCCGGGGTACTTAAGGTTGAAGTTAAATCAAAACTTTTAACGGTTTTGGTTTAATTTCTTAGAACAAGAGATTGAAGATTTTTGTTTACAGGGCTATCACCTTCTTTGGCCGGCCTTTCCAGGACCGTTCTTCTAAAATTCAATTTTATAACTCTTTATAATCTCGAGCTTTGAATTCAATAGCTCGAAACTAAGTGTTCTTCCTTGCAACTCTTTCTAAAAAGAAAGTTTAGGCTTGTCCCTGTTCACTCGCCGCTACTTAGGGAATCCTTCCGTCTTGCGACGGATTTGTTTCTGTTCCTCCGCTTACTGAGATGTTTCACTTCAGCGGGTCTGCATCCGACCTGATAAATCAAATCGAATAATGTGGGTTTGCCACATTGGGTTGCCCCATTCGGAAATCCCCGGATCAATGCCTGCTAGACGGCTTCCCGAGGCTTATCGCAGTCACGCCGCGTCCTTCGTCGCTTCTTGATGTCAAGGCATCCGCCATATGCTGTGTTTTGAGTCGCATGAGCGACTCGACTTAGTCGTTAAAACGACTGAATTAATCTTTATCCCGCACTTTGTCTCTTTTAGTTGTTAACGAACTTGCAGAGTTGATTTGGTATCAACCCCGCACTAATTTTACAACCTTCACCTCGGCGATCCGCTTCGCCTTACAAGGTATGGGCCTATTCGGCCCGCGCAGATCGCGATTACCTTTCAAACAACTTCACCTATTTAGGTACCTTTAAAATTGAGGCGGTAAAATTAGTACGGGGTTAATTTTTTATAACCAATCGGGCTTCGCCCTCTTGGATAAAAAATTAAAAACCGCTTTTCCAAGCGGCCTTTCAAATATGGCCTTATAGATACAAAGAAATCAGCCGCTTGAATTATTATGGGTTTTTAGTATGTTTCTCATCTCAATATAAGTTTAACAAAACAAAGGGAACTGTCAAGAAGTCCCCTTTGTTGATAATTATGGGATTATAAAAATTCCTTGTATTCTGGGCTATTAGTTATCTAATCCTGAACTTTCTTTCTTAAATCGCTTAGCCAGTCCTTGGCTAAACTTTGGCCACCCAAGCCAAAAGCCAGACCGCCGGCAATTGCCACCATGGCTATAACCCCCATCACGAAAATCCTTATAATTTCTGGGGCAACCCCTAGCTGGTCTAAAGCAATCAGGAAGGAGAAAATCAGAACCGCCCACCTGGTCAGCATAGCCAGAAAGTTTGCCGAAGCAAGCTTAGCCGCTTTAACCGAAACCCTGACCGCATGCTCCAAAAACCTTGCCACCAGAATACCAATCAAAACCACAAAAGCGGCAACAATCACATTCGGCAGATAAAGAACAACGGTTCTTAGAAATTCGGTCACTTGGGTTAAGCCGACAATATTGGTTGCGGCCATCAAGAAGACGATGATGAAAAACCATTTCACCAACTCATCAAAGAATCTCGGTGCATTCAGTTTCATCCCGCCTCTTTCTAATGCGGCCTTAAATCCAAGACCTTCAAGAGCTCGATCAATCTGCAGAATCTTTACCAGATGATAAGCAACTCTTCCCAATAAAGCAGCAATCAGCCAGCCAATAAGAAAAACGACCACTGCGGCGATAAGCCTGGGAACGAATAGAGCAACGCTATCCCACAAGGTCAAAAGCGATGACCTGACTATTTCTGTCGTCGCAACTGTTTGAAACATAGTTATCTACTAAATACTTTTTATTAAGTCTATCGACCTTATATTAATTTTAGCACTACGGGGATTTAAGAGTAGAAGGGGATGTGGATATCTGTTCACTGGCGAAAAGCCTCTCGGGTACAGCCATTTCGGAACCGTCTCTCGGGGTATATCAATTTCTTCATAGGGGTAGCCCTTCTTGGAAATTGAATCTCCGTTACTTTACTTGAATTGCCGACAAAATCGGCTCCTCCACCAATTTTGTTATTTCGGCAATTCTTCGTAAAGATACCGGCCATTTCCAAGATACTTCCCAAATTCAGAAATTGATATACCCCTGCGGCCGGAAAAGACAAATGGCTATACCCTGCGGGCTTTTCGCTTACTTTTTCAAAAAAGACGCCCCGCTGTCTGGATGACAACGGGGCGGAGACAATGTGAGTCGCAGATCTTCGTCACTAAACAATAGTCGGTGAGTCGCTCTGAAGCTTATCCGCGTACTCGGTAGTAATCCTGACGATCTCATTTGCTAAATCTTCAATCTCGCCGACAAGACCTCCGTGACCAAATCCTTTTGTTCTTTCGAGAATGTCATGCGCTTTCCCGGAAATCGAAAACAAAAACTCGTTTGTTTCTGCTTTGCTGATGCGTCGCGGGAAGAGGCCGAGGAGATCAAAGAGCTCGCCGACCATCTCGCTGGTCACGGTTACCTTTTCGGTCGGATGGATGCCTTCCCCGCCTTTCACTGGCTTGGCATCGTACTCCTGCAGAATGCGAATATCGACTTGATGTAACTCGCCGATCGGCTTAGTCTCCGGCGGGCGCACAAAATGCTTGAACTTGCGAGGAATCACGGCAATCAACTTTGAGAGTACATCAGGCGTCAAGAATAAACGAATACTAATACCTCTCATCGTGTCCTCCTGGGAGCTTTGCTCCTCAAGTGATTTCTTCGGGGCTTGATTGCCCTCGAATGGACTATATTTAAAATATATTATTTTATAGATTATGTCAAATAAAAATTAGTAGGTCTTTGAGGTTCGTCTTTCAATCCAAGTCACTTCAATAATCTTTTCTTTCATTTTTATGTCATAAAAAATGCGGTAATTACCTATTCGGCGGCGCCATGAGTTTTCTTGTTCTTTAATTTTTTCAATATCGCCTGTAAAAGGATCTGCAGAAAATGATTTGATAGTATTCAAAATTTTCCCGGCATATTCCTTAGGAATTTTAGAGAGAACTTTATAAACTTTAGGATCAATCTTTAAAACCCAGTTTTGCTTTGAGTTCATCAAAAGTCAAAAACTCGCCGCGGGCAATTCGTTTTCGGGCGGCAGTAACAGCTTTCTTTTGGCTAGGAGTAAGTTTTATCTCTTTTATCTGTTTGAGTTTTGCTTGAAGTAATTTGTTATACTCTTGTTTAGGAATTAAAACTAAATCTCCTGTTTTAGTAAACTCTTTAGGTATGGTAATTACAGTCATAAAAGTATTATATCAAAAACCGAGCAATTAATAAAGCGACAATGTTGGTTACTTTTATCATCGGATTAATCGCTGGACCGGCGGTGTCTTTATAGGGATCCCCGACCGTGTCGCCGGTGACCGCGGCTTTGTGAGCTTCAGAACCTTTGCCGCCAAAATTTCCTTCTTCAATGAATTTTTTGGCATTATCCCAGGCCGCCCCGCCTGAAGTCATTGAGATGGCCACAAAAAGACCAGTCACGATAACGCCGACTAAGAGTCCGCCAAGCGCCTCCGGCCCAATTAAAAATCCAACAGCAATCGGAATCACAATCGGAATCAAAGCCGGTAAAATCATCTCGCGAATCGCCGCACGAGTAACTATGTCAACCGCTTTTCCGTAATCCGGTTTCGCGGTCCTTTCCATTATTCCCGGAATCTCTTTAAACTGTCTTCTTACTTCGTCAACAATCGCTCCGCCAGCTCGGCCAACCGCCTGCATTGCCAATGACCCGAAAAGATAAGGCATCATTCCGCCAATAAATAAACCGGCTAAAACCCGAACATCTGATAATTCAAAAAATAATCTTATTCCAAGTTCCAAAAATTCTTGAGTATAAACGGCAAACAAAACCAAAGCCGCCAGTCCAGCCGAAGCAATGGCATAACCTTTAGTCACGGCTTTAGTCGTATTCCCCACCGCATCTAAAGCATCAGTCACCTCTCGGACTGAATCAGGCAAACCGGCCATCTCAGCAATGCCGCCGGCATTATCAGTAATCGGCCCGAAAGCATCAATGGCTACAATTATCCCGGTCAAAGAAAGCATGCTCATTGTTGATAGAGCAATGCCGTAAATTCCAGAAAGCCAAAAAGCTAAAAACATCCCCCCGGCAATCACCAAAACTGGCAAAGCGGTTGACTGCATTGAAACCGCCAAACCGGTGATTATGTTAGTGCCGTGCCCGGTGGTTGAGGCCTGGGCAATCGCCTTAACCGAGCGGAATTTTTTAGAAGTGTAATATTCGGTGATCAAAACCATCAAAGCGGTTATAAAAATACCGATCATCAAAGACCAGAAAATGTCGGTTCCGGTGATGCCAAAAAAGGACAAAGTATTAAGTTTAGTATTTTCCCAAATCCAATCAACTCCCCAGTAAAACATTCCGGCCAAAATCAAAGAAGTGGCTATTAATCCTTTATACAAAGCACTCATTATACCTTTAGTGAGGCGAACAAACAGCGAACCGATAATTGAAGCCACCACGGCCATGGAACCGATAAACAAAGGAATCAAAATGACATTTTGCGAACCGCCGAAAAATAAATTACTCAAAAGCATCACTGAAAGCGCCGAAACAACATAAGTTTCAAAAAGATCAGCGGCCATGCCGGCATTGTCGCCGACTTGATCACCGACATTATCGGCAATCACCGCCGGATTTCGCGGATCATCTTCGGGAATGCCGGCTTCAACCTTGCCAACTAAATCAGCGCCGACGTCTGCTCCTTTAGTAAATATGCCGCCGCCTAAACGGGCAAAAACAGAAATCAAGGAAGCGCCGAAACCCAATCCGATAAGCGCCTTAACCTCTCCAGCCCACCAATAAAATAAGGTCAGAGAAAGCAAAGCCAAGCCGACCACAAAAAACCCGGTCACCGCCCCTCCCTTGAAAGCCACGGAAAAAGCTTGCTTAAGCCCGTGTTTGGCACTTTCGGCGACTCGAGAGTTAACCCTGACCGCATTCATCATCCCCACGTATCCGGCTAAAGCCGAACCAACTGCTCCAACTATAAAACCGATTGCCGTTAGATTGCCAAGCCACCGCCATAAAATTAAAACCGCAATAATACCGACGATAAAAATAGTCCGATACTGTCTTTTTAAATAAGCAGTTGCCCCCTCCTGAATCGCCTTCTGGATTTCCTGCATCTTTTCATCGCCCGGCGACTTTTTCAAAACCTGCCAAATTAAAACACCGCCATACAAAAGCGATGCCAAAGAAGCCAAAAGAGGAAATAATAAAATATTCATTACTATTTAAATATCAGACTCTATCTGAAACTTCAATTTTTTCTGCACTCTCTTCCTCGCCCATCTCCACTATGTTCCCCACCCGGTCAGTCAAAAGAGTAAACATTACAACCTTATACTTTTAACTGCTTCGCTAAAAAATTGACCCAATTCTTTTTTTATTACCGGCCTTTTTAAAAATACAAGTCGAGCCTCTTCAACATCTTCCAAATACACCAGCTGTTCCAAAAATAATCTTGAATTAAACTCGCTTTCATATTTAATTTCAGCAAGATTGATTATTTTCTCAAGCGAAGAGTAATTCTCGGATAAAATATAGTATAAATCAACGTAATCCTTAAAATCTCCCCGCCGGCCGATAACGTAAGCTTTTGTCGCTCCGATTTCTTCAATTTTTAATAGTTTAATTCCTTCATAGTCAACAAGCGGCTGAATAACCGGAAAAGGATATTTTACAAAGGTAATTTTTATCCCGCTGACGAATACGGTCAACTCTTCTGGATTATCAACCGAGATGTTTACTTGATATTGAGAAAAATCTTTTTTTAGTTTATCCGAAAGATTCTTGGGTATTTCTTTTTGAGTAAAAAAATCAAAATCAACAGAGATGCGATGGCCAATTTGCAAAGCCAGAGCCGTGCCGCCGGCAAGATAAAAATCAGAAAAGTGTCTAAAAAAGGGAGAAAGTTTTAAGCTTTCTTCATTTAACGCCTCTGGGTGCATAGTTTAGATTTGGCAAAGAAAAAATTAAAGAAACGAGTTTGCGAACCCTGCTTCTCAATTCTCCGGCCGGAACACTTTCTAAAACTTTTTTAATTTCATTTTGCCCATAATAATTTATTATCCAGCGCCAATGTTTTAAATCGCCGTAATTAATGACTTTCAGAATTATGGTTTTTTTATTTTTTTGCAAATCCAGAGAACCGAAATCATAAGACCACATAAAAGGCCTGAAAAACTCAGGCAAAGAATTAATAGAGCCGCTTTGAGTCATTAACTAAATTATATAACACTTGCCATACAATTCAAGCTTAATTTTTGACATTTCTTCATTATACAATTTCTTTTTCTCCAGATTCCTCTCTCTCCGGAGACCCCATCTCCACTATATTCCCCACCCTATCCGTCAAAAGAGTAAGCCGTTTCTCGCTGTCATCGTAGGCGCTTGAGGCGTCGGAAATATGTTTGCCCAAACGCCTAAAATTATCCTGCAGTTTTTCAGAGTCGGTTTTTATCCTCGCCAGGCGATTAATTATGTCTTTAGTCTGCTTGGTTATCTGGCTGTCTCGGTACCAATGGTGAACCGCCGAAAGAGTGACGTAAAAAGTGTTTGGTGAAACTAAGATTACTTTTTTCTTACGCCCATACTCGGTAATATCCGGCTCTTTGATATGATGCACGATTTCGTAATAAACCGCTTCGGCCGGCACATACATCAAAGCCATATCCACCGTGCTTTCAGATGGAATAATATATTTTGAAGAAATCTCGTCAATTTTTTTCTTTACATCTGATATGAATAGTTTGCGGAAACCATCTTTTGAAATCTCATCTTCAGCGTTAACCATTTTTTCAAAATTTTCCCAATTGAATTTTGAGTCAATCGGCAACAGAAGATTGTTGGGCAGCTTTAAAACTGCATCCACGGCCTCGCCCGATTTAAAATAGTGCTGAATACCATAGCGCTCTTTTGGAAAATAGCCGGCCAGGACCGACTCCAGCGAGGTCTCACCCCATCTCCCGCGCAATTTCGGTGATTTAAAAATATCCTGAAAAGAGACCACATCCTTGAGAGATTCATGAACGCCTTTAACCCCTTCTTCAAGTTTGGTGATTCCGTGAGTAAAACTCTGAACCTGCTGATGCATCGCGAGCGAAGTCTTTTGAACTGATTGTCGGTTTTCTTTCAACTCATCGAGTATAAGCTTGGTCACATTATCCAACCGCTGATTCAAAAGAAGTTCGGTTTGATTGTCTTTTTTCTCCCCTGCTTTCTGCCAGATTTTAAACAAAAAAACAAAAACCCCAATGAAACCGAGAGCTAAGAATAAGTAAATGAGGGTCATTAAAGTTTGATAAATTCCTTAATAGAAATACCGGCCTGTTTTAAAATCTTTTTGATTAGTTTGCGACCTAAATCACCTGGGTGCATTGGAATTTCTGTGCGTCTGCCATTAATAGGATTAAAAAGTTTTACATGGCTCCCCTTATAGTTAATAACCCTAAAGCCAGCGCGAATCAGCCGACGAAGCACTTCGCGGGCAGAAAGTATTAAAAGAATACTCATACAACGGCCCGCTGTTTTTTTATGGCTATTTCTCCTCTCCTTTCTGCCTCAATAATAATTTCACCTTCAACTGAACATTCAATAGCTTCTTTAGCCATCCGTTTAGCATGAG
>CAYIZI010000020.1:0-7956 GCA_964368135.1 uncultured Candidatus Saccharibacteria bacterium | reverse complement strand
AGGGCGGGCAAAAATTCCTTCCCCCCAACCCCTTTCCTTTTTGCCCGCCCGAGCGGAAATTTTCAGAAATCAGCGTCAGGATTTTCGCGGAAAAAAGTTCGAATTTTGTTCAAAAGACCCAGCCATTTAGGACAACTACCATTAATAGAAGCAGTACCGTAGTGGATAATAATTTATTGAAAAAACTAAAAGCCTGGCGGAGGAATACTGCTAATCTTGGAGGGATTGAACCGTTCCGGGTTTTTGCGAATAAAGTTTTGGAGAATATTGCGGAAGTGAAACCGACAAATAAAGAAGAGATGATGGCGATAAAAGGAATCCGTGACAAAAAATTCGCAAAATACGGTAAAGAGGTTTTAGCGATTATCAACGGCGAAGAAATTTCAGAGCTACCAGATCTACCGGACGAGCAGTTGGAAAAACCTCTTTCGGTCAGCGCTTATCTTGATTTTTTAAATCGTCAATTAAGCAAATGCCGGGCCAGAATCAAAGGAGAAATCAGCGACTTGGATATCCGTGAGAGAGTCGTGTATTTCTCGCTTAAAGATTCGGAAGATGAAAGCGTCTTAAATTGTTTGATATGGAGAAAAGATTACGAATTAAACGGAGTTGATTTTGAACTGGGTGTAGAAGTCATCATTGAAGGATTACCAGACGTGTACAAACCGAGCGGTAAGTTGACGTTCAAAGCCCGGACAGCGGAACTTGTCGGAGAAGGCGCACTTAAAAAGGCCTACGACAAACTGAAAAAGAAACTGGACGCCGAAGGATTATTTTTGGAAGAACGGAAAAAAGAAATTCCGGAGCTTCCGCATAAAATAGGGCTTATTACTTCCGAAACCGGAGCGGTCATTCACGATTTTCAAGCCAACCTGGGCCGCTACGGCTTTGACGTTAAATTTATGAATTCAAGGGTTGAAGGCCAGCCGGCAGTCCGCGATCTTATATCAGCCGTTGATTATTTTTCTGACAAAGACATAGACGTTCTGGTTATTATCCGAGGCGGAGGCAGTTTGGAAAGTTTGCAGGCGTTTAACAATGAAATATTGGTCAGGAAGATTGCCGGTTTCAACAAACCGGTTATCTGCGGAATCGGCCACGAGAAAGATGTACCTTTGACATCGCTGGCGGCGGATTTAATGGTTTCAACAGCCACGGCGGCGGCCAATGTTTTAAATTCATCTTGGCAAAAAGCCATCCACGCTTTGGAATTCAATCAGGAACGGATATTCGGTTCCTTTGATGACGCGCTCTCTAAAAACCTGAGTACGGTAAATGATCTTTCCCAAATAATAAGAGACAATTTCGGATTGATTTTCAAAAACTTCAACCGGGCGGAAGAGTCGTTGAAACGTTCTTTCGTTTCTCTCAAATTAAGAATTTCAAATATTAAAAGGGGACTCGCCAAATATCCCAATGCTTTTCTTTCCGGTTTTACCCGTGTAATCAATCAAACAGAACAAAAAATTTTATCTCTTGAAAGACTTATGCTAACATACAATCCGGAGAGACAACTGAAACTTGGTTACAGTATTGTCCGTTCCGGCGGAGTAATCGTAAAGACCGTAAGCAAGCTCAAAATAGGCCAAGCGGTTGATGTTACGCTCAAAGACGGAGAATTTAGATCAGAGATTAAGAACATCCGTAAAAAATAATTATGGCTGACAAAAAATTCAATTTGAAAGAATCGCTGCGCAAGCTCAACGACATTGCGGATTGGTTTGAAGACCAAGAGGAAATTGACGTTGAAGCTGGCCTGGAAAAAGTGAAAGAAGGAGCCAAATTGGTAAAAGATTGCAAGGCCCGACTGTCCGAAATAGAGAATGAATTTGAAAAAATCCGCAAAGAAGTTGAAAAAGACGAAGACGTTACTAAGCTTAAAGACGTACCCCTTTGAGACACCCTGATACCCTTTTTATAGTGTCTCATTTGTCTCGTCCCAGTAGTAGAGCAAAGCTCACTACGGGACAGGTTTATCCCTGACCGGGACCCCTAAAACTGCTATACTGAAGACATGCTAAATACCCTTGTAAAGACCCTTTGTGGGTGGTTCCAGACCGGGGATGCCAGCTATGGTTAAAATCTCATCAAAAGAAAACCCCGAAGGAGTCCGCCAAGGCGGACCCTACGGGGCAGACAAAAAGTTATACCAATGCGAGGAATGCGGGTTTCACTATGAAAACAAAGAATGGGCTGAGAAATGCGAGGCCTGGTGCCGCGAACACAAAAGCTGCAATCTTGAGATCGTAAGCCACGCCGAAGAAAACAAATCATAGAAATACTGAGGCCCGGGTCCTTATGGATCCGGGCCAAGGTCGCAGTCAAGGTAATAGAGGTAATCTCCATCGACCGCGAAGCCACGCTTGCAGCTATTGCATTTAAGGTACAAGTCCGCTTTTGATGAAAACCAGTCTTTCTTCAAACGCCCTCTCATGCACATAGGGCAAGGTGAGTTTTCCATTTCCCACGTTTTATTAATGTAAACAAGCTGCAAAGTCAGTCTTTCTCCGGAAGGAAAGTCGAAATGGCCGAGGCCTTTTTCATTGTCACGGACAAAATTAGCAATGTCTGTTTCTTCGTCTTCTCCATCTTCGAGGGGAGTTGACTCCATCGCTTCAATAATCTCGTCCCACTCATCGTCAGTCCAGTACTTCCAGTCGTGATCAGATGCTGACTTAGCCATATTCACCTCCAAAGGTACTGTTTAATTGATTCTACAAATAAATTACATAGGTGTCAATTTGTTTTGAATCCTTGTTTTTTTGCGAAAAACAGAGTTAAATTGAGATAAGTCGATGAATTTTTTGAAGAAGAATATATTTTTAGTAAGCGGAGCGATAATTGTTTTGATAATCGCGGTTTTGTTTCAGTGGCAGATAAATCAAACAAAAAAAGAGGTCAAGAAAATCGGGGAGGACTTAAATAATAAATTATCCGCTCTTTACCGGGATTTGGACTCAAAGCTTGAAAGCGCTGAAAACAATCTTTTGAAACTAAAAGAGAAGGGGTATGTGGAAGCTGACGAGTTTTCAGATATTTCCCAGAGGATTTCAAACTCCACGGTCCTTGTTGTCGCTTCAAGCGATGTGCCAAAACTTAATCAAGTCGGCAGTGCGTTTACGGCTAAAGAAGCCGACTTTAAGAAAGGGTTGGCCAGCGGATTTTTTGTCAGACAAGACGGGTATATCATCACCGCTAAACACACGGCTGATAGCATCGGCCATGATAATATTTTTGTCTTTGACTCTTCAGGGAAACAATATAAAGCTCGGATAACAAATTTAGATGAAGTCTACGACCTTGCTTTGATTAAAATTGATGGCGCCGGTTTTCCGGCTGTGCCGATTGGCTATTTTGACAATCTTCAGGTTGGAGATGAAATCGGCTTTGTCGGTTATTCTTTTAATGCCCAGATAGCCAAACCGCTTGTTTATCGGGGAGTGGTTTCAGCTAAAGGAATTGATATTAAAGGTGCAAAAGCATTCAGCATAAATGCGTTTGTGAATAAAGGAAATAGCGGCGGGCCGGTATTCTCGGCTAAAACCGGCCGGGTTATTGGCATGGTCAGCGCCAGACAGCGCGATGTTTCAACTAATAGATATATTTCTCTTCCGCCAAACTATCAATCCGGATTGGCTCTCGGCGGCATTGACCCGCTTAAACTCAATATAGACCTCTATAACAGAACAGTTGACCTGGTCAGCGACGTTTCCCAAGTTGGAATCGGTATTGTTTTTTCTTTAGATAGGGTAGAAGAGTTAATAAAATAAATGAAAAACGAAAAAATCAACCGATGTCCTTGGCCAGCTAATGACCAGCTAATGATTGAATACCATGACCGGGAGTGGGGGAGGCCTTGCCGCGATGACAAGCTCCATTTTGAATATTTGATTTTAGACACTTTTCAGGCCGGGCTTTCCTGGCGGACAATACTTCATAAAAGAGAAAACTTCCGTAAAGCGTTTAGTAATTTTAATCCCAAAATCATAGCCGGATATGATAAAAATAAAATAAAATCACTGATGGATAACAAGGGGATAATAAGAAACCGCCTTAAAGTTACGGGGGCTATTAAAAATGCGGCAGCTTTTTTAAAAATCAAAGAGGAATTCGGCAGTTTTGACCATTATATTTGGCAATTTACGGACCATAAAACAATTAATAACAACTGGAAATATCTGAAACAATTACCAGCAAAGACCAGAGAGTCGGACATAATGAGCGCCGATTTAAAGAAGCGCGGTTTTACTTTTGTCGGTTCAACAATATGCTATGCTTATATGCAGGGAGCGGGCTTAGTGAATGATCATTTGTCCACTTGCCCACAGAGACAAATCAATTTAGCGGACAAAGTATGAATAATAAATTTTGGTATTATTCAATACCCAAAATAAACATAGGGCGTTTTTTGTTTTATTTCATTACCTTAGCCGCTTTAGCGGTTATTTATCTTAAATTTTCAGAGCTTAAATTAATAGGCTCACTCTTCGCCGCCTCAAACTACCTCTGGCTTTCAGCCATAATCATAATCCAATTCTTTGTCTATTATTTTCAGGCACTGAATTATCATTACGTCTTAAAAATAAAAGATTTAGAAGTCCAGCCAAAAGAGCTTTATCCGATGTCTTTTGTCGTCCAGTTTTTAAACCAGGCCCTGCCGACAGCCGGCTTATCGGGCCAGGTTTTCTTCATTCAATATTTGAGAAAATACGGACTTACTGTGCCGGAAGGAATTGGCCGGGCTTTTCTTGAAGTAATGACTCTCTGGATGGCGGTAGGGTCATTTTTTATCGCCTCTTCGGTGATTATTCTGCGGGGCGGCGCTATTGCTGACGTTCCAGAGTTAAGATATGTAATTTACTTTTTTGCTTTTCTGGCCGTTATCGCGGTTTCTGTTTTTTTCCTTATTCAGAGGCGCAAAAGAAGCGGAATCAGCAAGTGGATCATTAACTGGTTCCACCGGAATTTTGAAAGAAGGAGAAAGTTAAAAGATGGAAAAATCGTAGACCATAGTGAACACGTAGAAATGATTTTTGATCAGTTAAAAAGTTCTATAAACTTCAGGTTTTTACAAACAAGGGTTAAAAGTTTTTGGCTGGCTTTTTTGTGGCAGTGTATGATTATTTTGGCAAACATCATTACCCTTTATCTTATTTCTTTTGCCATTGGCCATCCGATTAGCTTTTTACTGGCCTTTATTATTTTTTCATTAGTCAGATTTATCCAAATGGTTTCTTTTGTGCCCGGCGCTTTAGGCGTGTTTGAAGGCAGTATGGTTTTGATTTTAATATCTTTTGGCGTGGCGGCCTCTCCGGCTCTGGCTATGACCTTGCTTTTAAGGGCCTTCACCTTTTGGTTTCCAATGCCGATTGGCTGGGCTATTTACAGATGGTACTCCCTTCAATACAAATTTGAGAATTTTTATGACCGGCTGAATAAAGAGTCCTAAATTTTTATGGCTGGATGAGAATCTGACCGATATTAACCCGGCCGTCGCAGTTCATATTAAGAGTTACCGGCGGCTTAGAGCTTGAAAGGGTGATGATTTTATAACCATAAGCCGGGAAATCAAAAGTGCTTTGGCCTATTTTAACGGTTAAAGGCATGGCCGAGCGGTTATCAAGCATTATCTTAGTCCCGTTTTTATAAGTAACACTGCTGGGCGTGGCCGAGCAGTTTTCATCAAATTGAATCCGGCGGTCAAAGTATTGAGCTACAACACTACTATAGGCTTGAGTTTGGGTAGCAGTTCCGCTACTTGGAGGCGAGGTTTTACTTCCCGGAGCTGGAGTCGGACTCGGAGTCGGAGTTGCCCTCTCCCAAAGCTGAAAAGGTTTTTCACTCACTCCTGAAATTCCAAATAAAACTCCAAAAACTGCGGCAATAATTATAATTATCCAAATCCATTTCCCCATGTTTTTTAATTATAGCAAATAAAAATAAAAAAGTTTTAAATGCCTGTGGAAAACTTAAGCGGTCCGAATCTGTTAAGTTGATTATTTTTTATAATAAAATTATAATATTATCTGCTTAAGGCCGCCATCGTCTAGCCCGGTCCAGGACACCGCGTTCTCAGCGCGGGAACACCGGTTCAAATCCGGTTGGCGGTACTTAAACTTGACTGACTAAAATTATTTTGTTATTATAGTTAAACCTTGGTAGAGGTTATTTTTATTTGTAAAATCTATGAAGAATCACTCAAGAAAATCAATAAAAATTTTAGCAATCGGACTTGTTTTAAGCGGTCTTTTGGGTTTAACGATAACTGCTTCAGCTCAAACATCTCAATCAGTTTCTTTAAGCATAACGGCCAGCCCCTCAACTATAAAACAAGGGGAGAGCTCAACTCTGACCTGGAGTTCAAGTAATGCGGTCACCTGTTTAGTTATGGGTGAAAATTGGTTTGGCGAAAGGCCGCTGTCAGGAAGTGAAACCGTTTCTCCCCGAGAAACCACCAGCTACCGAATAACCTGTTTTAATAACTCTGGTTCATCTGGTTCATGGGCGACCAAAGAAGCGTCAGTGATTGTTACTAAAACTCTTACCAGTCAAAATAGCCCAACCATTTCTTTAGCCGCTAACCCTAATTCAATAAGTAAAGGGGGCTCAACCACTTTATCCTGGAGTTCAAGCAACGCTACTTCCTGCGTCGCTTTAGGCGAAAATTGGTTTGGCGAAAGGCCGCTGTCAGGTACTGAAATAATCAGCCCCACTTTAACCACCACCTATAGGCTTACTTGCAATGGGCCGGGAGGTTCTGGTTCAGCCGAGGTTACGGTAAGTGTCAGAGACGGGGGTAGTAATCTTCCAAGTGTAACCATTAACGCAAATCCAGGAAATATACTTTCGGGCCAGCAAAGCATTCTAACCTGGAGTTCAACCAATGCTAATTATTGTTCTGCTTCGGGCGGCTGGGCCGGCGGAAAACTCTTGTCCGGGAGCGAAAGCGTCAGCCCTTCTTTTACCACAACTTATTCAATAACCTGCACTAATTCGAGCGGTTCGGCAACCGCTAATGTGACGGTTTTTGTCAGTACTTCAACATTTACTCCTACCACCCAGCCATTTACCGTTTCCTGTTTAGCCAGCCCCTATGTTGCGAGCATAGGTCAGTCAGTCACTTTTGCGGCTGGCCAGAGCGGCGGCATTGAACCGGTAAATTATGTCTGGGGCGGAATAATTTCCGGGACTGGTAAAATCATCCAGAGACAACTTTTAACTCCGGGGGTCCACACAGTCACCATAACCGCCACTGATACTATTGGCCGAGTGGCTACAGGAAGCTGTCTGGCTGACCCGGTAGCAGGACCTGCCAGTCCTTCTAATTTAATTGGAGACCAATCAAGCCCTGAAAAACCTTTAATCCAAAGATTATGGGAAGGGCTGACCGGCAAAGAATTAGAAACCAATGAACAATCAGAAAAAACATCAGTCCTTAAAGCACCCAAAAATCTTTCTCCAAATGAAAAAGGGTTTTCCAGTTCAAAAAATTCGGTTGAGTTAAAATGGAGACGAGTTAACGGAGCAAAGTATTACGCTATCAGAGTTGATTCTAAGGGTTCAAAACTAAGAGACGAAAGAAATAACTGTCCCAAAAACCCTCATTATCTTTGCATTAATAACTTAACCGAGAATTCAATCGCTATAACTGTTGAACCGGGTCATGATTACAGCTGGTGGGTTCACGCGGTTGATGAAAACAGAAAATACAGCGATTCGGCCGGCGCTTGGTTCACGGTTAAAAGCGAGGATGAAAGCTCTGGCTTTGGCAATAATATTTTAGCTTCAATCTTTTTGAATGATAATGGCGGTTTCACAGCTAAAGGAACGGTTATTCTTTGGACTTTAATAGTTCTGCTGCTAATTTTCATTATCACCACCAGCTATTTAGCCGGAAAAAGAAAACTTAGGTTCAACAAGTAAGTGCAACACTTCGGTATGATAGAAGTGTATGCA
>CAYIZI010000019.1:0-8334 GCA_964368135.1 uncultured Candidatus Saccharibacteria bacterium | reverse complement strand
ATCCACCGGCCCATAAAATAGACGCGACGTTTGATATAAAAACCACTTATGTCGGCGGATATACTTTTCAGCTTTTCAGCTATTTCATTTTTAAGCTCTTCTGTTAAATACTCATCCGCATCTAGCCGCAAAATCCATTTATTTTTAATATCCAAATTATCTAACGCCCAATTAAACTGTTGCGCCTGATTTTCAAACTTATGCTGAAAAATTTTAACCCCATATTTCTTGGCGATTTCCAAAGTTTTATCAGTTGAAAAAGAATCAACAATCAAAATTTCATCAGCCCAATCGCCGATGTTTTTCAACAGCCGTTCAATGTGGATTTCTTCGTTGAAAGTTAAAATTATGACGCTAAGAGGAATTTTCATATTTTTTCCACCAAAACAAAAATTGAATGGCTGAACGGCCAAAATCTACCGTAATAACCATAATTTAAAACCTTAAAATTATTTTTATTTAATAAACCGAATAATGTTTTCTTGGTAAAAAATCTTATATGCGCTCCGGTTGGATTAAAATGTTTATTAAAAGCAAATAATGTAATTAATAAATTTTTGATAAATCCGTGATAAGGCGTTGTTAATAACAATTTCCCGCCCGGCTTTAAAATTCTTGAAATCTCGGCAAAAGCGTTTTCCGTATCATAAATATGCTCAATCACTTCGGAAGAAAAAATAAAATCGGCCGAATTATCATTAAGCGGAAATTTACCGCCATCTTCAATTTTATAAAATTTACAATCAGGAAGAATTGCCTCTGCTGATTTTAAAGCCGTTCCAGACACATCCAATCCAATATACTCGGCTTGCGGATTAATTTTTTTCATCTCCTGAATAATCTGGCCATTGCCGCAACCAAAATCAACAATAGCCATTCCTTTTTCTAATGGAATACACTTTTTCAATTTCGGCCATTTAAGATTAAAATCTCCTAAACGACTATCTTTATTGTTCAACCAGTACTTTTCGTAAAATTTAGACATTTTTAATTATTTTATTATACTCTTCTATCCATTTTTCGGCGATTTTTTTAGAATCAAATTCTTCATTAACCAGTTTTTTGCCTGTTTCACTTATTTTTTTCGCCAATTCCGAATTGTTTAAAATTTTTAAAATCGCTTCCGCAACTTGCTTGACATCTTTTTCAACAACCAAGCCCGCGCTGGCTTTTCCAATTTCTCTAGAGATTCCAACACCCTTTGTAATTACAACGGGCAAACCGAAATACATCGCTTCAACAACCGCCATCCCAAAATTTTCCGAATAAGACGGTAAAACAAAAACATCGCTGTCTTGAAGCACTTCTATTTTATCTTTGCCTAAAAGCATGCCAGTAAAAATAGCCTTATCTTGTAATTGATAATTGGTAATTAATAATTGAATATTTTTTTTATATCCTTCATCATCCGGTCCGACTAAAATTAAAACCGCTTTCGGTTCTTTTTTTACAACTTCCGCAAAGGCCGGAATTAAAGTATCCAAACCCTTTTTCCAATTCAAACGGCTTAAAAATAAAACAATTTTTCTGTCAGCGGCAATCCCAAATTTTTCCTTAAAACTTTTTTGTAATTTCGTAATTTCGTATTCTTTTCGTATTCCGTAGTCCTCAACATCAAAACCATTCGGAATAATTATCGCTTTTTTCAACGGAAAACCGGCTTTTAAATACTCTTCTTTTTCGGCTTCAACGGTAAAATGAATAACGGCGGCATTAGCTAAATTCCTTTTCTCAATCAAATTAATATAAATTTTCTTTTTGAACGCGCTTTTCATGGTTATCGGCTCTTTCATTAAAGAGCCGTGAGGAGAAATAATATAGGATTTTTTAAATTTTTTCGCGTAATAAGCGCCCAAAGTTGAAACAGATAAAAAAACCGATGTGATGTGAATTAAATCAAAGTTTTTAACATTTTCAGCCAAAGCCCTGTGAAGTTTATATGAATACTGCCAAGGCAAAAAAGTCGTCGGAAAATAAAAAACTTTGACGCCATCTATATCCACCTTTTTTTCTAACGGCACATCCAATCTTTTATTGCCATCCATATTCATCGTATAAACAACCACTTCAACTCCTTTTTGAACAAGGAATTTATTTAAATAATGGGTCGGCTTTATCGGACCGCTTGCAAAAGTGGCTGGCAGATAACTTGGAATTATATGCAGTATTTTCATACGCTCTAATAAACTATTGCTTTCTTAGAACTAATGCGCCTGCTTAAAGATTGGCCAATTAAAATCAGTCTTTGGCTGATATAACCGCTCACATAATCCTCCTTCACGAGCTTAATGCCCTCTTCTTTAAAAAGCGTATCTAAATCTTGCGTGTCATAACCGACCCTAACGTGATCGCCATTTTCAACATTTGGAACAACGGCATCTTTCCAAAAAGGACAATTTTTGTATGGTGTCGTCAATAGTAATTGCCCGCCTTGCTTTAAAAGATTCGACAAATTTCTCACAAGCTTTCTGTCATCCAAAATATGTTCTATTATTTCAAAACAAATTATCTGATCAAATTTACCTAAATCTTCGCCTAATTGATTCAAATTGTTTAAATCAGCGGTAATAAATTTTATATTTTTTAAACCGAGAATGCGGGCCCTTTCTTCTGCCATTTTATTATTTCTTTCGCCAAAAGAAATTCCGACCGCCTCATTCCCTATTTTTGCCGCATACATCGTAAATGCCCCAGAACCAGAACCCGCATCAAACGTTCTTAAACTCCCTTTTTTTAAATGGCGTCTTAACCAAATATACCTATCAAACACTGCTGGGTCTCCAAAAAAAACCGTGGCGATATGACCGAAAAGTTTAACTAACAAATTACCTATGTTCATTCTTTGATATAATTTACCGAACTTTATACGAAAACACGCTTATTATACTATAAAAAATCTTTTTAGTTAATTTAAATAATTTTGGAGCGCGTTTTTTTATCGCCTCAACGAACGCCATATTCCTTATACCATTAATAAAAATTCTGGGATTTATGATGGGACCGCCGTATCTTTTTCTTAAAAGCCTGTCTTCTTTTTTGAATCCATCTTCTTTGCTGCCTGATTTTGAATTGGGCCATATTCTATAATTTGAAAATTGGAAATCACTGAAGAAAGTGGCATTGGTATTTTTGAACACTTTGAGCGCTAAATCATAATCCATTGAAAAGTGCAGATTTTCATCAATATAACCGATTTTTTCCATTATTTTTTTTGAAAAAAACGTTGCTTGCTGAAGCAAGCTCCCAGCTCCTTGGCGCAATTCCTCAAATGAAGTGGGGGAAACGTCAACCGGAATTCTTTTGCCGATCAATTCGTTGTCATAAAAACCTCCGCCATAAAGAAGATCCAACCCCGGGTACGCGATAAATATCTCATAAACTTTTTGCAAAGCTCCTGGTTCATAATAATCATCTGAGCCAAGCGATGCTAAAACGTCTCCGCTTGCCGCTTTAAAACCTTTATTTATCGCGTCGGATTGTCCAGTGTCTTTCTCCGACCACCAACGAAATTTTATACCTTTGCAAGCAATTGGATATATTCTATTATTGAGTAATGTTTCATATTTTTTTATTATTTCAACGCTATTATCGGTTGAACCGCCATCGGAAATAATATACTCAAGATAAAAATCTCCAGCTTGCGATAGCACGCTCTCTATTGTTTGACCTAAATATTTTCCCTGATTAAAAGATGGAGTAATAATTGTAATCGTCATATTTATGGATTAATATGATTTAAGCCAATTCTTTAATCTAAATAGAAAAGTTACTTTTTTCTCAAAGCTCCTTAATTGCTTATAGTCAGTCAAAATCGGATAATTCAATGGGTAACGCGAACAAATCATAATTCTCACCAGAGGATTTTCCTCGGAAACGCGATAATACATATACAATTTGTCCCAGGAAATTATTTTTTTGCGAAATAAATTTCGTATATCTTTCATAAAATTATGGCTATGCCAATGCTCCAAAAGAATAACTTGTTTTTTGGCAATATTAAAAAGATTCGCGAGCGCGACCAAATGAGAATTTCCTGTTTTTATGTGCATTATTACCGCGCTTGAAAAAGCCAGGTCAACTTTTGAAAACGAACCATCAAAAGGCACTGTCGCGTCGTATTTACGAATGTTTACGTCGAGTTTCGGGTAGCATTCGTAAAGATATTTTATTTGTTCTTCGGCTCTATCAATTCCAAATAGTTTAATTCCAGGCGAAATTACTTTTAGATTATTAAGGCCAATGCCATTGCCGCACCCTAGTTCAAAAACCGATTTTGGATCTAATTGCAAAATTGTTTCCATCATGAGTTGGCCATTGGGATGTATCGGCAAAATTTTTTTATTCACCTGCATAAATCTACCATTAACAAAGGAATAATCGCCTTTATTTAAATCCAAAGTAACTTCTTTTAACGACATCTCTCTCTCGCCCCGATACATCAGATTATATAGCGACCAATTAAAGTCGTCTCGAGTTGGTAAGCCTTTCCAATTTTTATTATCTCTCTGGAGTAAAAAATATTTATTAAAATATTCATTGTTATGAACAGGAGCAGTTTTGCCCAGTAATTTATTTTTAAAATTTGATATCGTATTCCTCAATGGTTTGGAAATTAAATATTTCATAGTGATATTAAAATTTTTATTATCTTAATTATAAATAAGAAAAAAGGAGGGTCAATACCCTCCTTTAAAATAAAAATAAATGCGGATTATTTATATCTTTCTAAAAATTCTCTGAAAGACATTACTACATAATCAAGCATTTTCTTGCTCAATCCCGGGTAAACTCCAATCCAAAAAGTATTATACATAATATAGTTAGTGTTTTCTAAACTACCAACAACCCTGTGCTTAATCTTATAATTGGCGAAATAGGGCTGTTTTACAATATTGCCGGCGAAAAGCAATCTTATTCCAATCTTTTTCTGGTTTAGATATTTCAGCAATTCTTCACGCTTAAACCCGCAGGAATCGCGCAGATTTATCGGTAAACCGAACCAACTGGGATCGCTTTTTTTTGTTGCTTCAACAACGGAAAAATAACGATTAAATTTCTTCAACCCTTTTTTCAGCACAGCGTAATTTTCTTTTCTTTTTTTAATAAATTCCTCCAATTTCCGAAGCTGAGCAAGTCCGCAAGCCGCCTGTATTTCCGTCATTTTCAGATTATAGCCGATGTGCGAATAGGTATATTTATGGTCGTACCCGAAAGGCAATTGACCCAACTTCCGCTGAAATCTTTTCCCGCATGTATCATCTTTACCGGTCGGACACCAACAGTCCCTTCCCCAATCTCTTAATGACCTTATGACTTTGTTAAGAGCAGGATTGCTTGTAAGCACCGCGCCGCCTTCGGCAGTGGTAATATGATGCGCCGGATAAAAACTCAAAGTGGAAATATCTCCGAACGAACCCGTTCTTTTACCCGCGTAAATACTTCCTAGGGCATCGCAATTATCTTCAATGAACCAAAGATTATTTTCTTGGCAAAACTTTTTTACGGCTTCGATATTGAATGGATTGCCTAAAGTATGAGCCAAAAACACCGCTTTTGTTTTCTTGCTTAGAGCTTTTTTCAATTCGCGCGCGTTTGCGGAAAGAGTACTAATCTCCAAATCAATGAAAACGGGAATACAACCTGCTTGAATAATGGGATTGACAGTGGTCGGAAAACCGGCTGCCAACGTTATTATTTCGTCTCCTCTTTTCAATCTTTTTTTCCCAAGAAGATAAGAAGTTAGAGCCATTATTGCCAAAAGATTTGCCGAAGAGCCGGAATTTACGGCTGAACAAAATTTAACGCCAATAAATTCAGCAAGCTTATTTTCAAAATCTTTCGTCATTCTACCTTCCGTCCACCAGCCATCCAAAACCGCTTCAACCATTTTTACCAGTTCTTCTTCATTAAAAACCTTTCCGGAAACCGGCACAAATGATACCCCTGGAATAAATTTTTTTGCCGAAAATCTGTCTTTATACGCTTTTACAATGCTTTCTTTTACCGCGTTTAAATCATCCATTTTCTATCCTCCTATTTATATTTTTATCTATATTTAATTGGTAATTTTTACTGAATTTAAGATAGTTTATTATGAAAAATTTGTCAATTTAAAAAGAAAAAAGCGGATTGCTCCGCCTTTTGAATATGGTTGTTTTTTATCATTTTATAAAATATTTTTTGTGAAGCTCTTTCGAATAATTCAAAAACAGATCTTGCTTAATAGCATCAATATCCAAATTATTTTCAATTTTTTTGTAGTATTTATATAAATCAGCGATTGCTGCTTCATATGAGGTAAATTGGAAACCGTTTATTTCCGAAAGAAATTTTTTATTGTCTCCAGAATATTCGACTCCAATTCCCTCGTTCAACACTTGTATTTCAATATTATTACCACTGATTTTTTTAATAATATCTGCGATTGTCACTAGATCAATTGATTCTGTCGGCGTAATGTTAAATATCCTATTTTTTGTTTTGTGGTTTATAAAATACTCTATAATTTTATACAAATCGGTAATATATAAATAATCGTAAATAACATTTTGGTTGATTACTATGGGCATCCCCAGCAAACTTTTTACTATAGCATTGGATATAAATTTATAACGATAATCCTCATATTTCCCGAATATGCCAAACATCCTAAAACAAATTAAGTTTTCGTTATCTGTATCGCGGATATACTTGGAAATTAAATATTTTGAATAACTATGGCTATCTTCTGGGATATGTTCGCCAAAATATTCTTCGGGCATTTTTTTATACCAATAACTTCTCGCATATTCAGAACCACTGCCTAAATTTATCATCTTTATTGACGGCGATGCGTGTTTCTGTAAATTAAAAAACATGCGCAAATTATTTTCGCATGTTTCCGGCGAATAAGATTTACCATCCATCGATGTTGTGGCGCTATGAATAATAGCTTCTATGCGATTATTTTTGAAATATTTATCAACATCATCGCTTTTTGCCAAGTTTAATTCATCTTTCAATGGAGATAGTACAGTATATTTATTTTGAGAAAATAATTCCACTAAATTGCGACCAATAAAACCTTTTGAACCAGTTATTAAAATATTCATAAATACTTAAGTATTATATTGCTTTAATTGTAAATTTTAGACTGTCTCGATAAAAAAATCAATTAAAAAAAGGCCCGCGCATTAAACATCGCGGGCCATTAACTGCTATTTTATCGTGTTATTTTTCTAAAAACTCGATTTTATTGTCGCGGAGTATCGCAATTTCCGCCACAATATTCATCTCTTTTAACGTATTCAATACTTCACCGGGATAAAGTCCTGGCACCATAACAATTACAAGATCAACTTTATCTTCATTTAAATGATCCGGCGGCGCTATTTTCACATGCAAGATCGGCGCAAACTTGCCTTGCTTGAATTTTGCCGAATCTACAATATAGGCGATATCATTGGCCTTACTTAGGGCCAAGAGAGCCAATGTCCTATGTCCTGCGCCCCAAACCGCGATCCGCTTTCCTTTTGCTTTATACTCAGCCATGATTTTTTGAAAATCGCTGACCAAAGCTTCTACTTCTGCATACTGAAGTGAAAGATTCAACGCCGACTTCTTCCGCACAAATGCCGCAATGTCGTTGTTTTCGTTAACCATCCGGCATTCCAAGACATCGAAACCGTTGGCTTCAAAAGCATGCGTAAGCATGTTTGCGCTAAAGTAGGAGATATGGTCCGCCACAAACTCGTAAAAAGCCTTGGTCTTTAACAGATAATCCAAATTCGGCACCGTGACAAACCCCGCCGCGTCAGATGTGGTATTGCTGTAAATATTTCTGATAATAGCGCCGGGTTCCGGCAAATGCTCGAGATAATTCAGTAAGACGAAGGCGTCATATGGGCCGCCTTCTATCTTTTTAAGATCGCCGATGTAACCGTGTATTATGTTTCTTCCAGCGGACCGGCCTATCTTAACCGATTCTTCCGCAGCTTCAATGCCAAAGGCTTTGAATCCCGCCTCATTGAGGACATCAATCATTTCTCCCTTGCCAGTACCAATATCCAACACTTTCTTGCCACTCAGTCCGAACTTTTCGACAAACACCTTCATTTGGTTCAGTCGAGATAAACGTGATTTTTCCGATAGCGTAACGGCTGTTATTACCTCTTTGTAATAATCGACTGGTTGCATCCGGTGTTGCACCAAACCGCAAGAAGAGCATTGTTTTATTATCAAAATAATACCCACATCTTCCGCAAACTCATTTTTTTCCGGATAATATTGAGCGGCTTTTGGCATTCCTTCTAACTGCAAAATCGGCTCGGGAAATAATTCGTTCCCACATAAATG
>CAYIZI010000018.1:0-9893 GCA_964368135.1 uncultured Candidatus Saccharibacteria bacterium | reverse complement strand
GCCGCCGCTCGGCTAGGATTTGAAAGGGCTTTTTGGGCGAAAAGGAAAAGGATTTATCAAAGAAGGGCAAAAGAAATTTTTTCATATCATATTATGCGCAACGGAAAACGTATTTTTATTATCCTATTGGGAATATGGCTCTTGCTTTCGACATCAGCGGTAACCCTTTTTTCTTTTGGAAATCAGACAACACGGGCAGCCACGGGAATGGTCTGGGGACTAATCATTTTTTGGATTGTGATTTGTGGCGGACTCATGTATCGTTTTCGTGAACCAATCCGAAACGCGGTATTAAAAATTAGATTTCCTCGGCAGCTAAAATTCGTGCTTTTTGTTACGCTTCTTGCGCTTTTTGAAGAAGCAATTACCACAACAATGACGAATCTCGCGCCGCTCTTTGGCGTGAAGATCGGGGAAGCGTATATCACCGCGTCAACGAATTTTTTCGACGTCGTGTTTTTCCACAGCGTGATTAACTTCGTGGGACCCTTCGTCTTTTGGACGCTTGCGCTCAAGCGGTATGATTTCAGCCCGTTCGCCACGTTTCTTATTCTCGGGATTAGCGGCGTGTTTGCCGAGGTGTCGTTCGGCGGCCCGCAGCATTTTTTGGAATTTGGGCTCTGGATATTCGTCTATGGACTTATGATTTTCCTTCCGGCTTACACCTTGCCTCCGGCCACAGAACGGGGAGCCCGACAACCAAAATTTTATCATTACATCCTCATGGTTTTTTTGCCGATATTTTTTGTTCCATTGTTCGCATGGATTCCGAAAACAATTGATCCAGCTCATCCTCAACCAACTCATTTTCTACCTCTCCAGCCTCTCAAATAATGAGAGTAATATCTTTCAAAAATTAGCTGAATTGAGTTATACTTAACTCAATTAAAAACTTGAAATTGTTAATGCTCTCGGCTTTTTAATTCATGGCGTCTATCCCGTAGCTCGCCGGAGGCGATGGTATGGGACCCGCCCGATTCATCCGAGTCCCGATTGCGAAGCAATCGCGGACGAGGAGCGAATTCCGTTCGAGCTATTTCAAGAATACACCGCATTGACAACTTTTTATCGGCGTGTTCCCATATAGTTGAGAGTCAATGGCGACCCAAGTACTTATTTACTTTCTAACTTTTCTCTGGTTTCTTTGGGATATAGATTAGACATATTTATAGCTTCATTAAGTTTAATCCAAACTGGCATATATTGATTATTCTCATTCATTCTTTCTTTTTCTTCGCCGTTTAATTGGGGAGTGCCGTCATAGTCTTCTATTTGAAAGTAGTATTCCTCTTGACCTCGGTTATTCATATTAAAAATCTGCTTGAATACTTTAATATCTAAATTCAGTTTTTCTTTTATCTCTCTGGCTATAGCTTCTTCTAATGATTACCTTTCTTTAACTCCGCCTCCTGGGAATACATAATACTCTTGGCCGTTCTTGATTCTACGGATCAATAGAATCTTATCGTCTTTGATTATTACTGCGGCGACTCTCATATTACTACACCTTTTTGATTTATTTTTCTGTTTTCTTCAAGAAGCTGCAGGAATTCTGGTTTTAACTCACTTAATTTTATTAAGTTGTTTCCCTGTTTCACTTTAGGATCAACATATCTGAATTTTTTAATAACTTTTTGGCCAGAGTTGTTTTTATATTTTTCTAAGTTGCCAGATTCTAAATCTGTTAATATTACCTCTATTTCTTTATCTTTTGCTTTCTTAATTTTATCTGAAATAAAATCCTCATCTTTATAGAAATCTGGCTCTGAAATATAGCCGTTATCTAAAGCGGTTTTAAGAGCTTTGGAAAATAAATGATATCTCATAACTGCTCCGAAACCGCCCCAGTGTTGCATCTGAAGTTGTAGAAAACCATTGGCAAAGTTATAAGCAGATTCTTGATTATTAAAAACTATCTCGCCGTTGAAGTTAGTTAGTCTGCTAACACAATTATCTACTACCTTTGGATTAAACCAATACTTAAATTCTCTTAAAGCATAATCTACTCTGTCAGCACACAAATCTGGACTACTTTTTTCAAGAAGAGAGAAGTTATCTAAATCTGACACTCTCTCTAAATCAAAACCATACTTAGCTAAGATTGTCGGGATTTCAGTATTTTTAATAAATGAATCGTGCAGGTTATCGTGATAATCTTCTTTCCCTTCTCTGCCTTGGCCGAATACCCAATCAGTAATGTGAGAAAAAGCTAATACCGAAACATCGTGTAATAACCCTGCTACCCGTTCTTCTATAGTTGCTCCTAACTTTCTTAAAAGAAGCATCACTCCAACACTATGCTCGTATCTATCAAAGTTTTTGAAATGGTAGTATTTATCTGGAATACCAAATTGCGAGATTTTCTTTAATCTTAGAATTGATGGTGTATTTAAAAGTTCCATCAACACTGGCTCTTGAATCTCAACTTTTCCGTAAATATTATCTTGAATAGTCATAATATTTTATTCAAATCCTCAAGAAATTTATTGTTCTCTTGGTAAGTATAAGTAATGGTATGGATTCCAATCTGTTGAGCGCCAGTAATATGTTCTTCTTTATCATCAACAAATATCGCTTCATTTGGTTGGGCTGATGCTTGGGTGAGAGCTAATTGATAAAATCTTGGGTCAGGTTTCTTAAGATGTTCTTTACAGGATAAAATGGCATAATCAAAATGTGAGTATAGATTCATTTCTTCATCAATAATAAGGCGAGAAAAAGTTAAATTAGTGAGAGTTCCGATTGAGTAGCTTTTTCTTAACTTTCTGATTATTTCTAATAATTCATTGTTTATTTCTCTGTTTTTAATGGCTTCATCTATCCATACTGCTGAATAATCTAAATCTGGATTACCCCCAGCTTCTCTCATATCTTTCCAGAAATCATCCAAGGTTATATTGCCCAAGAGTAAATCTTCTACTTTTTCTTTGTGATAATTGATTACAATTTCTGGAGATATCCCGATTCTTAAAGCAAAATCTGAATATATTTTTTTGAAATCTGTTTTGGTTATTACTCCGCCTATATCAAAGATAATGGTTTTAATCATATCTCGGTTTACCTCCAAATTTTGTTAAATCAATAATTGGAATTTCATTTCCATCTGGGTCAAGTAAAATAGCGTATCTGCCAGACCTAACATCAATCGGCTCTAATTTAACTATATAACCTTTTGATTCAAACTCTTTTACAAATTCATCAACATTACTAACTAAATAACTGTAATCGAACTTTGGGATATTAGGATTATTGTGTATTACTATTTCAGAATCGCTTTCTTCAAACGTAAATCCGACCATTTTAGATTCTTTATTTTCCCAAACCTTCTTTAATCCAAGAACTTCTTGATAGAAAATCTTGGCTTTTTCTAAGTCCTTCACCTGATACATTATATTGTCTATTTTTAGTAGTTTATTCATTAAAAATTAGATATTTGCCCTCGCTTATTATATTTACTTTTCCGTCTACAACTTTTAGTGTCGAATTGTCGTCCATGGCATAAACTTTTCCAGATATGCTTTTTACGGCCTCCCTTATAACATCTTCTCTTCGAAGGTTAAAGTGAGGAGAATTAAGGTGCGGGAAAAAATAAAAATCCACAAAATTAAGCCCGGCCATATCTTCTTTTCGCTCCCAGTCTTCTCCATAAAGAATCTGTGATTGTATTAAGGCCAAATCTTTGCCGGTTACCATGCTTCCGGCGCTTAGCCCAACATATACCCTTGTTTTAAGTAATTCAGGCAGAATTTCAGTAAGTCCAGATTTATTCAGCCATTCCATTAAGTGATAGGAATTGCCGCCTTCAAAGAATAAGACATCGGCTTCTTCTAACCTTGGAAGCCAGAGTTTCTTATCAATCGCTGAAATATCAGCAATCTCAATAGATTTGAAGTTCTGCTTCTTTATATTGATTAAATCGTCAATAAACCAACTCTTATCTCCTTTTTCTACATTAGAAGCAGTAGGGATAAAAACTAAAGAAGTATCTTCTGGTTTCTTGCCGACTAAATTAAATAAAGCTTTAGTTATTGATTTATTAGTTAGACCGCCGGATGTAAGCAATAGTTTCATATTTTGATTATAACCTTATCTCTTTTTCTAACCAATCAATTTGTTCTGTTTTTCTTCTCCAGAAAATATCTTCCCAAATATAATGGACAGCAAGTTTTTGCCATTTGCCGTATCTCTTTTTGATGTCTTTTAAGATTTTAGTGGTTGATACTAATTTCTTTTTATACATAAGCATTGAAAGAATCTTTTGTTCCCAAGGCGGAATAGTTTCTAAGGCGTCGTAATGGTAGAAATCTTCAAATAAAAGATATTCTACCGATGCTTTGCCAATACCATAGAGCTTAAGAGCTTCTTTTCTGGCTTCTTCTCCGGACAGTTTTCTTAGTTTGTATTCGTCTATTTCGCCATTAGCAAATTGTTCAGAGATTCTTTTAAGAAATTTAGCCCGATAACCAAGCTTTAGTTTTCTTAAATCTTCTTCACTTGTTTTTGCCATTTTTGAAGGATTCCAAAAGGTAGAAAGAGTTTTACCATCAAACTTAACTTTCTTACCAAATTTATTAAATATATTTTCTAACATCTGATGAGTTCTCCTGACTGTGGCGTTTTGAAGGACTATGTATATGATAAGAGTTTCATAAAGAGAATTAGCGGCTACTGGTCTCATAGCACCCCATTTCTTGATTAGAGGGGCTAAAACTTTATCTTTTTTGGAGATTTTAATGAATTCTGAAATATCACTCTCGGTATTAAAGCGATGTTTTAATTCTGGAATTAGAGAATCTATATATTCTTTGGTTAGAGGTTTTTCTGAATATATAGTTATCTGAATCTTTGGTTTATTTTGAGTTCCCTTGTCTTCCAATTTCAAACCTAAAACTTTATCTCGCCACAGCATCGTAATCCAATACTTACCCTTAGCCCATTCATTATCAGAAGAAGTAAAATGAGACGGTTTATGGATGGTGGTATCAAAACTGTATGGCGGGACTGGGGAGATACTGAAACTCTTACGATAATTTAGGTTTATAATTTTTGCCATATTATTAAGAGAACTCAATTGACCTTTCAACTCCTATATTCTGTATAAATCTTTTATCGTGTGAAACTACTATTAAAGTTCCTTTAAAGTTAGACAAAGCACTTTCAATCTGCTCAATGCTATCTAAGTCAAGATTATTAGTTGGTTCATCAAGTATTAGTAATTGTGGAGGATTTTTACCAGCCAATACACAGGCCAGGGCAGCTTTTATTCTCTCGCCTCCACTAAGAACATCAATTTTTTTAAAGGCATCTGCACCATAAAACAAAAATCTGCTTAACCAGTTTCTGGCACTAACTTCATCTAAATCAGAAAAATCAATCAAATTTTCTAATAAAGTTTTACTCTTGTTCAGTAAGTCAACTCCTTGGTCTAAATAAACAAAATTCTCTAAACCCAGATAAACACTTCCTACAGATGGCTTCAATTGACCTAAAACCAATTTTATAAGCGTTGTCTTGCCAGAACCATTAGGCCCGTCTATAGCAATGCGGGAAGGGCCGTATATGGTTAAATTAAGGTTTTCAAATATAGTCCTGCTGGAGTTTAGATAAGTGAATGAAACGTTTTTAATTTCTACAACCAGCTTTCCCCTTGGCACTTCCGTATCACCTAAATCTACTCTAATCAAATTTTCAGGCGATATCTGTTCTTTGGCCTTAACAAGATTCTGTAAAGCATCGTCAATTCTGGTTTCGTGAATAATTTTCAACTTTCCCGATGTTTGTTGGGCGCTCTTTTTCATTTCGTTAGTAATAATTTTAGGTAGGCCGAGTTTGTCTTTCCTTTTTTTACCGTGGCTTAATCTTTTTTGTTGTCGTTCTTTTACTTCTTGGGCTTGCTTCTTGGTTTTTTTGAATTCTTTTTTAGCATCAGAAAGCTGTCGCTGTAAAGCTTCAGTTTCAAGTTTTTTCTGTTCTAAATAAAAATCATAATTGCCGCCGTATATTTTTAACCCCTTTTCGTCTAAGTGTATTATCCTATCCATAAGGTTTAGTAATTCCCTGTCGTGGCTGACTATCAAAAGACCGTCTTTCCAGTCTTTAACCAAATTGTAAACTGCTTGTCTGGAAGAACTGTCTAAGTTATTGGTTGGTTCATCCATAATTAAGAAATCGGCATTCCAAATAAGTAATCCAGCAAGAACTACTTTCATTCTTTCTCCGCCACTCAAATCCTTTAACAAAGTATCAAAATTAACATTGCCGAGATTGAATTTACTTAATTTTTCTACAGCTCTGTTTTTAATATCCCAATCTTGGCCAACGACTTTAATTAACTCTTTATCAGTTGAACCTTTATTAATTTTATCTATGGTTTTCAATTTCTCTGCTATACCCAATGTCTCTGCAATAGATTTATTTAGGTTGAATTGATAATCTTGCGGGAGATAGCCTATTACTGATTTATTGATAATCTTTCCAGAAATTGGTTTTAGTTTATTTGTTATTAAGTTTAATAGAGTTGTTTTCCCGACCCCGTTCTTACCCACAAGTCCAGTTTTTTCCTGGCCGAAACTAATGGATAAATTTTTGAACACAAAAACCCCGTTTCTTATTTCAAAGGATACATCTTTAAGGACTATTGATTTATCTATATATTTGGACTTCATAAATGAATTAAAAGTATCAAAATTTAGATGAAATTAAAAGAAAAAACAAAAAGCGGTTTGATGTTATCGCCCCGCTTTGAAGGTGCTGTTTACTTATTTTCCTTTCAGTCTAACCTGAGCGCTGTCATCACGACTCTTTTGGACGTGAGAGTGAATTCGGAACCGTCAAAATCTCCAAAGAGATCTTGTGGCACGAATCTGGCAGCCCTGAGTATGCGAGCCAGATCCGCCGGGCTATACATCCTGAGTGCATGCTCGCATGATATTTCCTTTCCATTCGACCTGTCCCGATAGACGCATGCCGTATTGTTAGTGTTTGTGTGGAAGTCGAAGCGTCGTTTCTCCAGATACCACTTCGTGCCGTCAGCGCTCTCATGCCAGGCAGTCGGCATAAAGTTCCTAATTATCCAGAACAGGTTGATGGTGTCGATGAGAATGTGTGCTCCAGGTTTCAGAGCGTTCCTGAGCGAGACAAGTGCTTTGACGTCGTCTTCCTCGCTCAGATAACCGATTCCGGCCGTGAACATGTTGATGGCGTAGTCGGCCTGGATGTCAGGGGGTGTCTCCCTGAAATCGGCGTGGACCAAGTTCAACGAAACACCCTCGCGTTCAGCGTAAGTCCCGGCTCGCTCAAGATACTCTTTCGAGAAATCCAGAAGTGTAACCTTGTAGCCTCGCCTGGCCAGCGGCACCGCGTGTCTGCCCCAGCCGCCGCACCAATCAAGGATATGGCTGCCGGTGCTGATGCCGAAAATGCGGATCAATCCCTCAACTTCTTCTTCGGTGTTGCTGCCTCTCTTTTCCAGCAAGCCCACGTTCGTGTAAGCGGTGCCGTAGAGGTCCTGTTCACCGCCAAAGAAATCGTGAATCCATTCCCGATCTTGCTCCCCATGAATCCAAGGGTTAACGAATGTCCCCATGTTGTCCTCCTTGGTGGCCGATTACTCGGCCACCTCTTGTTTGTGTTCGCTGTAATGCCGCCACAACTCCTGAAATTCAGAAGAGTGGTCCAACAGATGGTTTAAGCTTCCGTGAGCAACGATTCTGCCTCCGCTGAACAGATAAATCTCGTGAAACAGCGGAAGAAGATGCAGACGGTGAACCGACGAGATGATGGTTTTGCCCCGGAACTCCCGAAAGATATTCCGGTAAACTTTCATCTCGGTTGCCGTGTCCAGACTCGATGTCGGTTCGTCGAGAAGAACAATGTCCTTGTCATGACAGGCAAGCAGTCCCCGGGCTAAAGCCAGACGCTGTTGCTGGCCGCCTGAAAGATTGACTCCCTTTTCCTTGATCGAGGAATCAAACTTTCGGGGTAGACCTTCGACAACATCTGTAAAGCAAGCCATGTCCGTGAACCTTCTGACAAAATCCAGGTCATAGTCGGCACCAAGCGTGATATTCTCAAGAATGGTCGTCGCGAAGATCTCCGGATTTTGCGGCACCAGAGAAATGGCTCGGGCGATTCCTCCGAATCCATCCAGGACTTGCTGGCCATCCACCGTAAGCTCAAGGCTCTGGGGATGGTAGAGATCCCGCATGATTTTCAGAGACGTTGTCTTGCCACTGCCTGATATGCCGACAAAGGCAATCCGTTGGCCATGGGTCAATGACAGCGAAACATCACCAAGGTGCAAATCACCGTTCCCGTCGTCGGGATACGAAAAGTTCAGATTCTGCATCTCAATTCGCTGCCAAACTTGTGGAAGCACGTGATTCGTAAAGTTCTCGGCCTTGAAGTCCTTAGAAAGCTCCTCAGAATTCATGATCCGGGCTCTGTTCTTTACGATATCGCTATACATGCTCGTAAATTTGAAGAACACGTCGCCGATTTCTCTAAGGTAATTGATGAGCAGATAAACATTGCCCACCAAAATGCCTTGAGCCGTGCCTATGTTCTGCCAGAAGTAGACTATCATCACGATGATGGTCATCACGGTTGAGCAGACATTGGTCAAAAACCACTTGGTCTCACTGATTTTCACATTTCTTTCAAAGAGTCCTAGCGGTTTTTCGATCTTGTTGACCAATGCCCTGAAAACCAGCTTTTCGACACGCAGGATGATCACGGTCGTGATGTTCGAGATGGCGTCGAAAACGCTCTCCGAAATCTGGTTCTCGGCCCGGTTCAGTTCCTTGTACTGGCCGATTAACACCCGGTCAAAACGTATCGTTATCCAAGCGCTCAATAAGAGCATTGATAGGACAATGTACGCCGACGGCGGACTGAAATATACCAGTATGAAGTAGCTGCCAATCAGATTCACGATCGAGTAGATGACCAAAAAGGAATCTTCGGAAAACGAGTAAAGACCGCTCGTGCCCTTTTCGATCTTATCGATCGTGTCGCCGGAGTGATGATCAACGTGCCACTCCATCGGAAGAGTCATCACTCCTTTCAAGAGATACTTCCGATAGTTCATCCGGGCTTTGAAGGCGTTGATTTGTTCCATGACCCTGCCCGGGCCATGGAATGACCAAAACACCAGCGTGCTGCCAAGCGTCAGCGTCAAGAGAAAAAAGAGTTTTCTGATGCTGGCCTGACTCACGCCTTCTTCCTGGACAACGTTCATGATCGCTGCCCAGATTAGGGGTTGAAAGAAAAGTTCGGTCAACTGGGCCATGGTGAACATGAACCAGAAGTATACGATCTTCTTTCGATTCCCCTCTGAGTAGCGCCAGGTCTTGCTGAAGAGATACGTCAGAGGATTGTTTGTTTTCACCTTAGCCTCCGTGTTAAAGAGCTTTGCTTAAAATAAAGCGCCGCGGTCTGTTCCGCGGCGTTTATTCACAAACGGTTATTTAAGAGAAATCCAGGAATCGTTTATGCTTAAATGTCGCGAAACAATCACAAATAACTATGCCAACGCCAAAAAGCGCCGGAGTAGTAGAGATATTCATTTGTGCTTTGTATATAGACATTTTTTACGATTTGATTACCTGCCTGTTATGGTCCTTTCGGACCAGATAATCTCCTGGCTAACTAATGACAAAAAGTCAGGTTTTTGTATTCTACATCATAGTTTAATAGGGTGTCAATATAGGTTTTCTACTGTTCGATCAAGGCGATCTTCTTGTCTTTGTATAGTAATCGGCTTCTTAGATTCGCCAGCAATTCTCTTTTTTCGGTGATGCTTCCCTCTTTAAGGAGATACTTGGCGTATTCCCGGATATTGATTATAATAACTTTATGACCCAAGAACAAACATACAATAAGATCAAGGAAGT
>CAYIZI010000017.1:0-9980 GCA_964368135.1 uncultured Candidatus Saccharibacteria bacterium | reverse complement strand
TCACTGAGTCTTCTGGCACTGCTGGCACCCTGGAAGTCAGAGAAACCCTAATCTTCCAAGACACCTCGGTCGCTTCTCTCTCTTTTGACCCGGCCCACTTTGCCTTAACCGCTTCCGGGACTGAAGATGTGACCATAAGATTAGACTGGGGAGCCGGCGGCCCGGCTTCGCTCTCCCAGGATGAAACAGTGACCGGCAACTGGCTCTTCAACAATGATGTTGAGTTTCAAGACAACTCAACCACCCGCTTCAAGTTTGCTTCTACCTCCTTAGGCCGCTTCGGCTTCGGCGACACTTCTCCGGAAACCTTCTTTGAGATTGCTTCTTCTTCTGGGATCGCGGCTTCTATCTCTAACACCTTGTTTGTGGATGCGACCAATGGAAGAGTCGGCATTAATCCAGGCCTTGTCATTGACACCACCCTGGAAGTCGGCGGAGCAGCCAGTATTTCAGGGACAGCCTCGGTATCAGGAGACTTTGAAGTCGGTTCTAATGCTTTAACCGTCAGAGGCAATACTATTTCTTTTGGAGTGGTTGCCTCCCACTCAATAACCGGAGATCTTGAAATTACTGATGTGGCTTCAGCTTCAGCCTTTTCCGGATCCGCCTTTACCGGCATCACTAACTGTAATACTGAATCAGATACTCTTCTTTGGAATTCTTCAACCGGCAGATTTTCCTGTGGAGTTGATTCTGGCGGTGCTGGTGGCGGAGTAACCCTTTCTCCGACGTCAGCAGACAGCGATACTGATTCCGACCCTTCTATTTGGATTAATGATACTGGCGGAGGGAGTCTAATCAGGCTTCAAAGAAGCGGGACCGACCGCTTTGTGGTGGCAAATGACGGCGGTTTGACTATTAATTCGGCCACGACCGATATTGTTAAATCTACTTCCGGGGCTGACACGGTGGATACTGATTTTGATAGGACTCAAAACGGCACAACCGAAGCTATAGTTAACCTTACAAATTCAAATGATCAGCTTGAACTCACTTTGGGAATAGTCCCAAACAGCGGCAATGGAACAATTACAACAGCTGGCCAACCGGCAACTTCAGGAACTGTAGCCGCAGGGGCGCTATCTATTACCGCTTCGGGTAGTAGTCAGTACTTGGTTTTGCGGGGCGGGACCAGTGTAGATGTATTTGACAGTACTACAAATACTTTTAGAGCGACTGGTGCTCTTGGTGCGGTTACTGGGGCCGGCGCCTTAGCTTTACCAAGAGTCGATGGCAGATATACCTTAATCCACGGTAATGCAGGAGCAACCAGAACTATTGTTGATCCAAAAAGGGCAGCAGCAGATGTCAGTGATGCGGGTGCAAATTTTTGCACCACGACTGCAGCAGGGACAGTAGCCTTTCGAAGGCCAGATAATCGTCATTTAGTAACTTGTGGTGGTTTAGCAACAACAACTATATTTAATCCCACTTCCGGAGCTTGGGTGGCCGGTCCTTCGGCGACCACCGGAACTTGGAGCACCGGAGCCTTGGTTCTGCCGCTGGCCAGCGCTTCTTGGGATCGAGCTTTAATTATTGAAGGAGGAGCCACCGCCACTACCCAGATTTACAGTTCTCATACTGGTTCTGGCAATATCGGCGCGTTTACTTTGGGTCCGTCGTTGCCGACAAGTTGTGAAATGAATGGCGCTGGTTCAATAGCCATTCAAAGGCCAAATGGCAAATACATTATTATTTCCAAAATTAATGTTTCAGTTGAGTATGATCCAGTAACAACTTCATTTAGCGCCTGTCAATCCGGTTCTGGTAAGGGACCGACCGTAGCTTTGGGTGCCGGAGCCCATGCCATTCCAATGCAAAATGGTAAGTATCTAATTTTAATCGGCGGCGCTTCGACCGTAGCCAATATTTATGACCCCTCGATTAATGCAGCTACTGGCACACCATTTTCAGCTCATGGAACAGCAGTCAGTGCTATCGGAGCAGGAGCTCATTCAATTATGCGGGGAGACGGCAAGTGGCAAATAATTACCGGTGGAAGCACGACCACGACTAATAATTTTGATACCGGCTTATTAATGAATGGTTCGTATATTTCCGAAGATATCACTTCTACAAATTTGAATTCAACCTCCACTTTGCGCTGGGATATAGCTAAAGAAACTGTTTATAGCGGCGTGTCAGCAGATAGCAATACGGCTTCTAAGAGCATTCAGTTTAAAGTTAAAACAGCAACAACTCAAGGAGGACTTTCAAGTGCCAATGACCGTTCAATTTTAAATTCAGGTAATTATATTTTCGCCTCGCGTAGTTTTGATAACGGAGTCCAGCATCAGTGGATTAAATTAACCGCAAAATTTTCGAGAAAAGTGCCTCAAAGAGTATTTGATTATCGCGGCACTTGGCAGGGAGATGGCAGTACAATATTTCCTCTGGATTATTTCACTCCTGTACTTTTTGATTTGGTGGTTGATAATTCAGCGGTTTTCCATCGCAATCAATTTGAGTTTACCAATACTCCGGCCAGCCAGTCAGAGGTAGGGCCGATTTTAACTAATGTGGAAGCTCTGCCGGATAAAATTTATTTGCCTTATGGAAGAATACCGCCCACGACCATGTTAGGTACAACCGGAATTTATGATACATCAATTAGCGCTGCTCATGCTCCGCTTAAAGCCACGACAACTGACAGCACTATTGTTATCAAGCGTCCGGATGACCAATTCTTAGTGATATCAGGCGGCGGAAGTGCTAACGCTTCAATTTACGATCCGTTTGTTCAAACTTTCACGTCTCAGAGCGGATCTGGAAATATCCCGACAGCAGCAACCGGGGTGGGAGCATTTGCTCTAAAGCAACCAGACGGCAAATTCCTTATTGTTTTGGGCGGGGCTACGACAACTACCAATATTTATGATCCTCAAGCTCCTTCTGGTTCTCGTTTTAAGGCCGGGCCAAACTTAACGGCTAACGCCGGGCATGGGGCTCAAGCTATTCCTCATCCAGACGGCACTTACCTTATTATTCATGGCGGCGCAGCCACATCTACTTCTATTTATAATCCGGTGAAAAATAAAATGATGACCGGTCCGACTACAACCACGGCTATAAACTGCGGTTCTTGGGCGGTGCCTTTAAAAAATGGCCAATATTATGGACCGGTCGGGGTGGGTGAGGGAGTTATCGGTGTGACGACCAGTTTTATATATGATACCCAATCTAAAGTATTTACGACCGGACCAGCTTTCCCAGCTGCTATTGGTTGTGGTTCTTTTGCTTTTCAAAGACAAGATGGAATTTGGGTATACGGAGTGGGCGCGGCTGGTACAGCTGGAGCTAATGCAACGGGCTCTGGTCTAATAAATCCGAATAATCCTTTAAGAGCTTCGGCTAACCCAATTGCTGGCCCAACCTTTGGATCTCATGGACGTGGAGCCCACGTGATTCCCAGAGCTGATGGCACGTTTTTAATCATTAATGGTGGCGCTCTTACTACAACGACCGTATATGTTCCTTGGGGTGGGACAAGCGGAGCAGATTATATCAATATTGGTTGGTCTATTTGTACGGCTGGATGTACAGTTTCGGTCGCACCATCTGCAACAGCAATAGCAGTTCAAGATGGGGCTTTGTCTTTTCAGAGGCCGGATGGGAAGTGGGTACTTATTGTTGCTGGGGCAACCGCTACAGCGACTACAAACATAGTGGATACAGGCTGGTATAGGGAAGGGCAGTATCTTTCTGAACCGCTATATATACCTCAATTGTCTGTTAGTTCAACTCTGGTTTGGAAGCAGACATCTGATCCTTTGGTTTCTTTCCAAGTCAGAACTGAGAGTTCCAAAGATAACCTGGCTTCTGCTAGTTGGCGGCAAATAAGCCGTTCCGGCGGCAACATGAATATCACCGCTGGAGATACCTGGGCCCGAGTTGAAATGAATTTTAGAAGAGAATTTCCAACTTTTTGTAATAGTTTAAGTGATGTTTATAGATCGGGCGCTGGTATGAGTTATTGTTATCGAATTATATCTTTACCAACAGTCTTTGAATATAAAGTAACAAGTGATATTGATTTGTTAAATCTTCAAGCAGATAGTTTTAGTGTTTTACGCGTTACTTCAGGAGGAGATATCTTTTCTTCCCAACTCGGCTCATTTAATTCTGGCGGAGCTGACTTAGCGGAAAATTATCATTCTACCCAGCAATTGGAAAAAGGAGAGATGGTGATGATTGACTCTTTAACCCCAGAAGGAGTGGTCAGGACAACAGGTCAGTATCAGAGAGGCATAATGGGCGTAGTTTCAACTGATCCGGGTTTTGTTGCTGGTGCTTTTACCGAGGGTTCTTATCCAATCGCTTTGATTGGCCGGGTGCCGGTTAAAATTAGCACTGAAAGTGGACCAATTAAGGCAGGGGATTATTTAACTTCGGCTTCAATCCCTGGTTATGCGATGAAAGCAACTATGGCGGGGAGAGTTTTAGGTAAGGCTCTTGAAGATTTAACCGAAGATAAAATGGGTCCATGCCCGGCTTTAGGCTTTGGTAATTTGTCTAATACTAAATGCGGCACAATCATGGTTTTTGTGAATTTAGTTGACTATGGGGGTCAGCCAGTAGAGATAGCTATGCAGGACTTTTACGAAGAGCAAAAATCTACCGAAACTCAAAATGAATTTGGCCTTGAAATAGGATTCACGGCTTCTTCGTCTGGTTCTTTTGAGAAAGATCTAAATAACGAAAATAACGATGCTGACACCGTAGATGCAGTTATTTCCAAACAAGAGCAGATTCTTATATTCTTAGAAGAATTAAAATCGCAAAAAGAATTTGGCTTTGGGGTTAGTTCAGAGATATTTACGGATCGCCTAAGTGCTGTATTTGAGATAATTGCCCCGACTATCACGGCCGAAGGACTTATGATTAATAAAATATCTTCTCTGGGCACGGCTATAGCGTTAATGAACAATGTAGAATTTTTCGGCCGGCCATACTTTAATAATGATAGTGGCGGATTTGCTGTTATTCCTAAAGATAAAAGAAGGGTGAATGTAGTATTTGATGAAGAATATTTTGAACAGCCGGTTATAAATATAACAGTTACTTTTGACGAACCAATAAAGGCAAGCGATTCAATAGATAATCAAGAAATTAATTTAGAATTATTAGAAGAAAAATTATTTACAGAAGATATCAAATATTTTGTAACCAAAAAGAGCACAAATGGTTTTACAATACTATTAAATAAGCCAGCACCAGAAGACATAAGGTTTAGCTGGATAGCCTTAGCTATAAAAAATCCAAAGGAATTCAGACCAGATGAAGAGCAAAAAAACGAGGAAATTAATATTCAAGAAACAGAAACAATAGAGTTATCCCCGCCGGCACCAGAACCGACCCCGGAGTTAACACTGGAACCGACGCCAGAGCTTACACTGGAACCGACGCCAGAATTAACTCCGGAACTAACTGCATCATCGTCTTTGGAGTCAACGCCAGAACCTACGCCTTCACCCGAAGCCAGTCCTGAATCAACACCTCTAAACGTTTCGCCAAGCGAAACGTCGGGCGAACAATCGGCTGAGCCGATTGTTATAGCCGAACCAACTCCGGAACCAAGTTTAAGCCCAGAGCCCACCGCCGAACCGACCCCAGAAATACCAGAACCAGTTATTGAAACCAACCCAGAACCTATACCAGAAACAATAAATTAGAATTATCCACATTATTTATACTTTGGGTATTATGATATATTAAAAGATACAACTATTATTTGATCAATGTGTTTAAAATAATATTTACGCGCTTTACGGAAAAAATTACTAAGAGTCCTAAGGTAAAAAGGGTATATATTCCTGTTGTTGCTGGATTAAGTATGTTGGTGGTTGGAGAAATGACGAATTTCTCAACGTCTATAAGTCCCAACTTAGCCTTTGAAAATACCTGGGTAACAAATGGGCCGGTTCACACAATTCTTCCGGCAGGGGATATAGTATATATCGGCGGCAGTTTTACCCAAATAGGACAGAATACTGGTCATGGGGCCTTGATTAGTTCCTTTGGGAATGTTCAGAATTTTCCAAAAATAAACGGTCCAGTTTATTCAGTAATAAATGACGGTTCTGGGGGTTGGTACATCGGCGGTAATTTTACAAAAGTTGGAGAAGTTTTACGCAATAATATTGCTCATATCCTATCTAACGGTAAATTAGATCTAAATTGGGATTCAAATGCTAATAATATTGTTTACGCTTTAGCTTTAAGCAAAGATAGCAAGATTTTATACGTTGGGGGGAAGTTTACTAATATTGGTGGGTCAAGCTTAACCAGAGTGGCAGCTTTATATACTAATGATGGTTCAGCCACGGATTTAGAAGTAAAACTAAGTGATGTGGAAGATGTAGTCTATAGCTTAGCTTTAAATCCAAATAATGATACCTTATATATAGGAGGCGATTTCAAAAGAGTAAGCGGCATAAGCCGTGATTATATTGCTTCTATTAGAACCTCAGATGGTTCAGTAATAACCTCTTGGAATCCAAAAGCAAATAATACAGTCAGATCCATTGTGGTTGCTAAAGACTACCAAATATTTATTGGTGGGAACTTTAACCAAATTAATGGAGAGAATCGTGATCGCATAGCTAAATTGAGCCCTAATAGTTCTGAACCTTTGGACTGGGAAGCTAATGCCGATGACTACGTTTATACTTTAGCTTTAAACCCCGACGATTCAACTCTTTATGCGGGTGGAAACTTTACTAAAATAAAAGATAAAAGTAGAAGTAAAGTTGCTGCCATTAAAACTAAAGATGCGGAACTAACAAATTGGAAACCAGATGTTAATGGTCCCGTGAAAGCTCTTTCTCTTAGTGATAATGGAAGTACAGTTTATATAGGAGGTGATTTTTCACAAATAGACCAAGAGACACGAAATCGGTTAGGGGCAATTGATGTTGAAAAAGACAAACCAAACTCATGGGATCCCGGGGCTAATAATATGGTTAATGCCCTGGCTGTCAATTCAAATTCCATGATTTTTGCCGGAGGCAATTTTACCAGTGTTGGGGAGATGGTTGAGCGAAATCATTTAGCCGCTATTAGAAGTTCTGACGGTAAACCCACTTCTTTTAATCCTAATGTGAATGACAGTGTTACTTCTTTGGCTTTAAGTAAAGACAAAAATTTATTATATGTTGGAGGGTATTTTACTAAAATAGATAAACAAGAACGTAATAGATTAGCGGCTATTGACACCCAATCCGGGGATCCAACACCATGGAATCCTGATGCTGACAATATTGTCCAGACGGTATCTTTAAGTCCCAATGACTTGATTCTTTACGCGGGCGGCCATTTTACTAAAATTAAAGGGCAATCTTTTAATCATTTAGCCGCTATTAGAACGGATAATGGCATACCTACCCAATGGAATCCGGATGTTAATGGAAATGTTAATGCTTTAGCTATTAGTTTAGACGGGGCGATTATTTATGTTGGAGGGCAGTTTACTTCAGTAGGTGGTCAGACCATGAATAAATTTGCGGCTATTAATACTCAAAGCGGCCTGCCTATCTTTGGAGATCTTAATATTGATAATGGAGTTTTAACTCTTTCGTTAAGCAAAGATGGCTCTGTTTTATATATGGGCGGCAGTTTTATTAGTGTGGGGGGAAGTACAAAAAATAGAATTGCCTCGATTAATACTAATAATGGACAGGTTAGTCCTTTAGAGATTAGTGCTAATGATACGGTTAGAACTCTTTATTTGAGTCAAGATGACTCGACCTTGTTTATAGGCGGTAATTTTACAATGGTAGGGGATAAAGTCAGAAATGGGTTGGGAGCAGTAGATACTTCTAATGGTCAAATTCTGCCTTGGGAACCTCGTGCTGATAATACCCCGCGGTCTATAGTTATTACTTATGATAATTTTATTTTTTCTGGCGGAGATTTTAATCAAATAAATTATGATAGCAGAAACAATTTAGCTCAGTTCAAATATACATTGCCAATAGCTGAGGAAGTTCAAACCCCTGAGATTACTACTCCTACGCAAATATTAACTTTAACACCAACACCAATAGCTACCCAGACACCTATGGGTAAAGAAGAGGAGGAGGAAAAGAAAGAAGAAGAAAATGCTGAGGAGAAGGAGAAAGGGGAGAGGAAAGGAAAAGAAAAGAAGGTAGAGGAAGAAAAGGACAATAAATAATAAGATTAAAAATTTACATGACTAAAAACAAACCTTCAATTAAAATAAAAATACTACTTTTCTCTGTTATTTTCGGTAGTTTATTTTTTATTGCTATTCCAGAAGTTTCTGCGGTTATTAGCACTACAAATCTTAAAATTCCTACAACCAATGGCTATATCGAAACCACGATATTGGTTGATCAGACGATGTATATCGGTGGCAGTTTTAGTTTGGTTGGGCCATATACCGGGGCCGGAGTTGAAGTTAGCACCAGTAATGGTCAGGTTGTTAATAATATTACCGGTCTTCCAAAAATTAATAATTTTGTTTACGTGGCTATCCGAGATAGAGCAGGCGGCTGGTATATTGGCGGAGAGTTTACTAAAGTCGGCGAGGTTACGAGAAACAGAATTGCTCACATTTTTCCTGATGGTTCAGTGGACGTAAATTTTGATCCAAATGCCAACGATATTATTAGAAGTTTGACTTTAAGTTCAGATGGAGGAACTCTTTATGTAAGCGGCGAATTCACGACCATTGGCGGACAAACCCGTAATAGAATCGCGGCGATTAATGTTAGTGATGGCACAGTAACTTCATGGGATCCCAATGCCAATAATGTAGTAAGGAGCGTGGTTTTGAGTTCTGACGGAGCAACTTTGTATATCGGCGGCGATTTCACGACAATTAACGGTTCTACGACTCGCAACAGAATCGCGGCAATTGATACGACAACTGGTACTGCCACATCTTGGGATCCGAACATGAATAACACGGTCGGTACTTTAGAAATGAATTCTGGTGAGACCGTTATCTATGCTGGGGGTTTATTTACCACGGTCAATGGCTCGACAACTCGTAACCGAATAGCTGCAATTAATATTTCTGACGGAACGGCTACCAGTTTTGATCCTAACGTAAATAATACCGTCAGGGCGGTTAAGTTAAACTCGGATAACTCCAAAATTTACATCGGTGGAGATTTTACGACTGTTGGCGGAACCAGCCGGGCTTATGTTGCTGAAATTAACACTTCGGATGGGACATTGACTAGTTGGAACGCGAGTGCAAGTAGGCCTGTTTATGCAATGGATATAACCCAAGACGATTCCTTGATTTATGTGGGCGGAGCATTTAATCAGATTGGCGGCCAGAGTCGAGAAAGAGCAGCGGCTCTTAATACGTCTGATGCCACGGCCAATTCTTGGAATCCAGTATTCAGCGCCCGGCCGTATACTTTGCGTCTTCAAGGAGGCGAAGGCAGTATATTTGCCGGGGGGATATTTTCCAGCGCCGAAGCCGTAGGACGAAATTATCTTTTTGCCTTTGATACTGAAAGCTCCAACATCTTAGATTGGAATCCAAACGCAAATGATGTAGTTACTGACTTAGTAGTCAGTCCCGATAAAACCATTATCTATGCCGGAGGACAATTTACTACCATCGGCGGACAAACCCGTAATAGAATCGCGGCGATCAATGTTAGTGATGGCACAGTAACTTCATGGGATCCCAATGCCGATAACCTTGTTCGTGATCTCTCAATTAATTCCGACGGTTCAACTATCTATGCCGGCGGCACTTTTCTTAATATAGGCGGGGCGGCGAGAAACCGGATAGCGGCTATAAATAGTTCTGATGGGACGGCTAATAGTTGGGATCCTAATTCTAATAATGTAGTTAGGGCAATGACTTTAAATTCTGCCGGCACGGTAATGTACGTTGGGGGTGGTTTCACCAGTATCGGCGGACAAACCCGTAATAGAATCGCGGCGATCAATATTTCTGACGGCTTGGCCACTAGCTGGAACCCCAATGCGAGCGG
>CAYIZI010000016.1:0-11366 GCA_964368135.1 uncultured Candidatus Saccharibacteria bacterium | reverse complement strand
CGCCGAGAGAGGCGTTTTTCCCGCCCGCCTCGGAAACGTCTTTAATACCGACATCGCCTAAATCTTTTATGAAAACTTTAGCCATGAAATATTATTTATTATAACAAAAATTTTATAAAATAAAACGCCGCTTTTGAAGCGTCGCTTTATTTAATATCCAGAAGCCATATTTTTTATTCGCCGGCAATAACTACTTTGCCTTAATTTTATTTTTGCTTGACGACTTTTCTATGAAGCGCCGTTATTAAAAATATCATTATTATCAATATCGTCTTTTTTTGATTTATTATTTATTGTGAAAAAACGCTTAAAAATCCTTTTAAGCAAAGACAAATAATTTTTAATGGCGTTTGAAAAAGATTCTTCGGCTTCAGTTTCGCGAAAATCTTCTTTTAATTGGCCTAAACTGTATTCTATGTCGCCCTCAAATTCTTTTCCCGCCCAGGACACAACTTTGAATAGACGACCAAAAAATATTTTTATTTTTATAGATGTTAATTTCAGCCATCTTAAAAAATTCTCTTTTCGACGCCAGCTATAGCCCCAAATCCACAGCAAAACCACTATCCCCAAACTTATAATGACAAACAGCAAAACCACGCTGGCTACGCCGATAAAAATTGAAGCGCTGATTTTCATCCAGGACGGCAATTTTTTCCAGATATCAATAAAACTTTCCGGCTCTTCTTCTAAAGAAACTGTCGTTTTGGCTCTCTCCCTTTGCTCAATCGCCCTAATCTTATCTTCAATCGCCTTTATTTCTTTTTCTTCTGTTCCATTTTTTTCTAAAGACGGTTCGGCGTATAAAAAAGTAAAGCCGGCTTTGCCGATGGAAACCGGCAGATTTGTTCCAAATCCGTCATTCGCCAAAACTGAAAACTCGGAAAAATTCAAATTCGCCGTCCCTTCTTTGCGCACCCGAAAAACGATGCTGATTATTTTTCCCTTTGAACCGATGAATCCCGGATTAAGGATAACTCCTTCAAATTGCGCGTTGCCAAAAACGCCGGCATTGGAAAAAGAAGGCTTCTGAACCCAAAGATCAATTATTGAATTGGTGTTGCTTTCTATTTTTATCGCTTCAAAATATTCCGTGGGGAAAATAATGGAACTCTGAACGGCGTTTATCGAAGTTTCTGCGTCAATATAAACGCCAACAGTAAAATTTTCTCCTTTATTGAATGAGCCGGTGGACGGAGAAAAATACAAGTTTGCCGCCTGCGCCGGCAAAGCAAAGAGAAATAAAAAACCGACGGCAAAAAAAATTATTTGTTTTTTAACTTTACCCATATCAAATATGCGATAATTCCCGTCATTAATATAATAACCCAAACCAGCGATTTTTCATACCACCTCGTCGGATAGCGAGGCTCAACAACCGCGATTCTTTCATTTCCCGATTTATCCACCGCCTTGACATAAATATAGCTTTTCAATTTTTGGTCTTTCAAAAGATACGGACTTTCGGCGATAATCCACGGATAGCGGCGAAAATATTTTACGAATGGCAACAAATTTTCAAGCCCAATCCATCTCTTGATTTCTCTTATCTCGTAGCGAGCAATCCCAGAATTTTTATCCTGGGTGGCAAAAACCAAAAAATATCTTCCTTCAAAAATTTCCGAACTTCGGCCTATTTCCGGCTTAAAATCTTCCGGCAATTCATCGTCTTTCCCGTCTCGGATGGAAAAAACAAAAACTCTGTTAGCCGCGCCTTCCGCCTTCTTCAGAATTAAAAACTTAAAATCGGAAGTTGTCGCCGTTGTTTCACTGCCCTGACCGTCATTAAGCAAAACTTTAATGCCGGAAAAACTTATTGTTCCTTCTCCCTCTTGTTTTAATTGAAAAATCGCCGAAAAAATCAACCCTTTTTCGCCATTGTATCCGCCGGGAATAATTCCGGAAAAAACAATACCGCCGTCCGATTGAATATTCGGCTTCTCTATCCAAAAATTAACAATTCCGCTTCCGTCTCTGAATTCTTTAAATTCCAAAAGATTATTCGGAAAAACAACTTTGCCGCTTAAGGCGTTAATTTCCTCGCCTTCGGCATTAATATAAAAACCCACCTCAAACCGGTCGCCTGCCATAAATTCCGAAAACGGACTTTCTAAATAAATCTCCGCCGCCTTCGTTGAAGCAACAAAAAATAGAAAGTAGAAAATAGAGAGTAGAAAAACTATTTTTAATTTTGAGGTTTTAGTCATTTGAAACAGGATTATCCGGTCCAGAAGTACGCCATTATTGAAAAATCTATTAAATCAACTTTATTGTCGCCGCTTAAACGCGTACTTTCCAAAAGTTTAAAACTGTCGCTGATTGATCTTTTATGCCAATAAGCGGCGATTGAAAAATCAATTAAATTCACCCGGCCGTCCTCGTTTAAATCGCCTTTTAAAAAATCTTTTTTTACTTCGGCAAAAACGTTTTTCGCGCCAACGTCAAAACTAACGGTTTTGCCGAAAGAACTGGCTTCTTCGTTCAAACCGGCTTTTGATTTGGCAAGATGCTGTCCGTTTTCCAAAATTGAAGTGTCAAAATTATATAAATAGACGCCGTCTTTGTCGGATTTTGTCTTGGCGAAAAACGGTTCGTCGGAATTAACCTGCACGGTAACATTGGCGTTTGCGGCTGTCTGGCCGAAAATGGCGATGTCGTCGCCTTTTTTGACTTCCAACTTGTCAACGCCGACGATCGGCGAAATAAATATACCGCTTACCGTTGCCACAGCTCCTTGCGTTATCAAAAGCGGAAAAGTAAAAAACGAGGAATGCCTGTCTTGGTTGTCTTCGCCATAGATGGAAAAATTGTAATTGCCGGCGCTAAGGCCGGTTAATGAAACGCTGAAATTTGAATCCGGCCCCGCAATGGTTGTGGCCGCAATTTGACCGTCTTTAAGAATAGTAACTTTTTTTAAAGGATAGGCTCGGCCGGAAAAATTGGCGCCGGTCGTAATAACCGATATTGTTCCTCCGCCGCCGGAGACTTGAACGGTCGCAGAAGGAGTTTCTGAAGTGGCGGTTGACGGCCACCACCAATACAAAAAACCCGCCAGTTGCTGAAAATTCAAGCCGCTGTTTATTCCGATTACAGTTTCTCCCAAGCTGTTTTGAAGCTGAAAATTGGTTGAACTTGAATAAGAACCCCCTTCGCTGACCACGGAAGCGCGAATAATAAAACTTGGACTGGTGTAATCTTCGGCTTCCGCCAATCCGCTAATGGCAACGAATAAAAAGACACAAATCGCGACGAATTTATTCGTTATTGTTCGTTTAGGATTCGTTGGCATTTGTGGATTATATTATTGTCCTATGTTAATCGGAGCCACTTCAACGATAATGTCGTTTATCGGGTCATAAAGAATGGCTTTCTTGGAATTGGAATAAATCAAGACCTTGTCGCCCAGTTTGGCTTTGGAGAAAAACGGCTGGTCTTTGAGTTTTTCCGGGTCCGAAACCGTGGCAATGGTCGGCGATTCGTTTTCGGGAATAACAATCAATCGCGAAACCTTTTTAACCAGCGTCTTAGCTTCTTCTTGAAGGAACTTTTGAGGATTGGATTTTAATTCAAAAAGTTGCCAGTAAAGAAACGCCGAAGAGCCGGCGAATAAAACGACTAAAGCGATTAAAATTATAAAGATTGATTTTTGGATAAGCATAGATTAGTAATTAAGAATAAAAGCTATCGACCTTTTCCCCGCGCCGGTTAATTTTATTATTTTTTAAACTGCCGAATTGCTTCCAAAACTTTGGAATCGGATTTCAGGTCTTCAATGAATAAAATCTGGTCGCGGTTAATTCTCATTTCGTCCTCGGGCCCGTGGAGTTCCGCTCCTAATTTTACGATATTGATATTTGACTGGTCGGTTGCTGAAATCGGCTGGGGCGGCTGGTTAATCTGAAGATAATAAACATCCCTTAAAACCGGATAGCGGCTATTTTCTTTGTAAAGTTTTCCGAAATAAACCTGGCCGTTTGCCAAAAACACCGCTTGATAATTATTTTTAGGCAATATGTCTTCTCTAAAAAAATAAACCGCTCCCAATACGATAACAATCGCAACCGCCGGCAAAATAAATTTTCTGCTCATTATTTAATAATAATATTTTTTTCTATTTTAAACTACCCCATTGACGTTATGGGGATTCTCCGCCCCCGCCTCCGCTGCCGCCGCCGGTCTGGCTTCCGCCTACAGACGGCAAACCATCGCTGGCCGAGCCGCCGCTGGCAGCGCCGCCGCTTTGAAATCCCGCGCCGGGAGGCGTGCTTTCGCTTGACCCGCTTCCGCCGCTTCTGCTTTTCAAAGATCTTCCATGGCTAACAGAAACGGAAGAACCGCTCGTTGTTATTATTTCCAGAGTAGTCGTGCCTTTGCTATTGATATTTGCCAAATTTAAAGAAAATGCCATACTATCGCCCGCGTCAATACTGGAAACATCCGCGCGTAAAACCACGTTTGTTGTCGTAGTCGCGGTCCAGGAGCCGCCGAAAACAATCGTGCCGGTGGTGTTTGCGATATTTATCGTTCCGTTTGCGCCAAGCTGTGGTTCGCCGGCGTCAACGTCGCCATCATTGTTTGTGTCCTGATAAAGCTTGGCGTTGGTTATGTTTGCCGAAATAAAACCGAAAACGTCGGAAAGTGAAATAGTGGTTGTGGCAACGGTCATGTTCTCGCCTGTTGGAACAAGTTTAAACCTGAACAAATCCAAATTCGTCAAACTGCTTGAATCAGCATTTAATAAATTCGTCTGCTGGCCCGCGGCATGGTCCTGCTGGGCCAATTTTCCTTTAATTGTTTTAACCTTAGTGTCATTGGCATCGTCAACCGCGTCTGCCGCGCCGTCAACCCGCAAGTTATTCGCGGTGCTTGAAGCGTTTATAGCCGTAAAACCGGACATCTTTAATCCGGAAACGCGAATAGTGTTGCCGTTTTGGAAATTCTGAATCGCGTTTATGACCGCTTTTTTATCGCCGCTTTCGTAAGTTATTCCGCTGGTGGAAATCTTGGCGCAGGAATCTCCGGCCACGCAAGTTATTGAAGTTATTGAATTGTCCCAGGTGGCGTTGAAAACCGCGGGAATCACAATCCTGATATCTGTTGAAGAAGCTATGCGTCCGCCCGGCGAGCCGCCGCCACTCGTGATATTTATGTCTGAAACAAGAGTTGAAACCGCGTTGATTTCAAAAACTTCATCGGCAACGGATGCAACGCTTGGCGAAGTAATACTGAATGCCCAATTTACGTTGCCGCCGGAATTCAAATTGGTTCCGTCAGCAGCCGAAATCTCGTCCCCAAGCGAAGCGTCTGAATCTTTGACGTCGGTATTACTTACGGTTTTCGTGCCTGCTGTCGCGACATTAAAAAACCATCTGGTAGTTGTTGAATTTGAAGAACGCAAAGCCACTCGCGTGGTGGTTGCCTGGCCGTTAAAATTGATGTTGGTAAAAGCATAAGTTGAAGAAGCGTTAAATCGGATTTTGGTTGAAGCGGTCGCGGCCGTAAAAGTGTCGGCTGTAGTGGTGGCTGTAAATATAATACTCGGACTGACGTCAGGGTCAGCGCCGGAATTATTGGTAATAGTCAGATTATTGAAAGCCGAAGAATCGCTCATTGTTCCCGAAAGCGTCTGCTGGCTTGAGCCGTTTAAAACAATCGTGCCGGAATTATGGGTAAACGTCCCGTTGGTATTCGTGTAATTTCCCGCCAGATTCAAATTGCCCGAAGGAGCGGTAAAACTTCCTCCGGAAATATCCATGTTTCCGGAAATGGTCCAGGGACTGGAAGAAGCCGTGATAATTTCGCTCCCCGCCCCGCTTCCCAGAAAATCAAGATTCGCGCCGATTGTGGAAGTGGCGTTGTTCGTCTGGCCGTCCAAAGTAATGTTGCCGTCGGAATCGGCGTAAAGATAGAGATTGGTCGCGCTATGAGTTCCGGCCGCCATTGTCACGGTTTTGGCGCCGACTGTGTTATTGTAAATTTCCACCTGGCCGCCGTAGGTCCGGGCCGACATTGTCTGGTTATTATTCAAGGTGTCAAACCGCAAAATTGAAGAAATCGTTCCGGCTGTCGGAAAAGCCGTTGATGAACGGTAAATCAATTTTCCCGCCCCGCTTATTGTGCCGCTCAAAGTCAGAGTCGCGCCGCCATGAATAAGATTTATGCCGTTGGCAATTGAAAGCGTATCGCTGGAAGCCGCGTTTAAAGTTCCGGAAACCGTCAAGTCCGAGGTTTGCAAAGTGACTGTTCCGGTTGACGACGGGTCAATCGTCAAATTATTTAGAGTTTTATTGCCGCCGGTAATTCCTGCTCCGGTTCCGGTCATTGTAATGGTTGAACCGGCAATTCCCGGAGTTCCCGCGCCGGCCAAAATTAAATTTCCTGAAACCGTGTGGATTGCCGCGGCCAAAGTTATGGTTCCGCCGGAATTGATTTCCAGATTTTTCAAAGTATTGCTCCCGGAAGTAAGCGTGCCGGTTCCGTTCATCTTTAGAGTATTGCCTGAGCCGGCGGTGTAGGTTCCGCCCGTAAAATTAACATTGCCGCCGAAAGTCAACGTATTGGCGCTTGCGCCGGTCGTGATTGTCCGCGTTCCGCCGGCTCCGGTAAAAGTAAGCGAGCCGGTTGTGCTGGCGTTGGCGGAATTGGTCGCCGCGTCCAAAGTAACCGTTCCGGTGTCTGTTGACTGGATATCCAAACCGCCGCTGACAGTTACGGTGCCGGCCGCAACCGTAGCGGTCCGGTTTGTCGTTCCGGTGTTTAAAATAGTAAGGTTCGCGCCAAAAGTCCGGGCCGGAATTGTTATAGCCGCTGACGTTAAATCAACAATGGCGGCGGCGTTAAGCGCTCCTCCTGTCGGAACATTGTTGGAAGTTATTTTAAAAGTTCCGCTGCCGGAGATGGTTCCGTTCAAAGTTATTGTGCTTGAAGCCGTGATTGTTTTTCCGGAATTTATGGAAAAAGTTCCGTCAATAAGAAAAACATCGGAAACTGCGAAAGTGCTTGTTGCCGTAATTGACGCGGTTGAAGACGCGGTTAGTTTGTAAAAAACTCCGTTTGTGTCGTCAATCGTTCCGGTGCCGCCGAATTCCACGGTTGAAGTGCCGTAATTCAAGTTGCCCGCGTTTTTCCACGAACCGGCGAGCCGCCAGATTGTGCCATTTAAGGTTGAAGTACCGTTGTTTTCAAAATTAACGCTTGTGATTATTTTTTGCGCTCCCGAAGAATCCGGCTGATAAATATTGCCTGTTTTGACGTATAATTTTTCATCGGAAAAAGCCGCGTTAACGTCAACGTTTAAATTATTTGAAGCGTCAACATCAAAGAAAAGGTCCGCGTCGTTGGTTGAAGCGGAATAATCATATTGGCTTAAATCGGCGTTGGTGATTGTTTGGTTGTCAGCCGCGCCGATGGAAAGATTGCGTTCAATAAGCTCAATTCCGGTTATGTTTCCGCTTGTATATTTGGAAACCGCAACGGCGCGATTGTTCGCCGCGACTCCGTCAAGAAACACGGTAATCACGTCGCCGGCATTCGGCTGGTTCACAGCCGTGATTGTCCAGCTTCCGGCCGAGGTTGTGCTGCTCGCGTTCTGAAGAGTTCCGTTGACCGCCACTCTCACAAGTTCGGAATTGGCGCAATTGGTTGAATTGTCCCACTGTTTGCAGGTGCCGGAAACGGAAATAGTCGCCTGCTGCGGCGTATTGCTCGCTTCAACGCCTGTCGCCGAATAATTACCGCGCGTATCCTTGGCGAAAATTTTAAAATAATAAGTCGTACCGTTGGTAAGGCCCGTTGCCGTTGTTGAAGTGGCGTTTGAATTGTAAATAACCGTTCCGTTCCCCAATGAGTCGCCGACATTATAAGAAGCTCCTTCGGTCGGCGTGCCGCTGTTAGGAGTTGAAGTTGATTTTACCACTATGACGTTGGAAAAATCGGAATCAACCGGATTGGTCCATTCTATAAGCACCTGTCCGCTCCCCGGAGTGGTAGTCGCGTTTGAAACATTGCCCGGCGACAAATTATCAATGGTAAGCGCCGAACTTGTCGCGTCGCTTCCCGCTTGTTGCGCGTTGTCGCCGCTCCACGCCGTAATGGTGCTTGTTACCGTGTAAGACGAACCCGGCGCTGTCGGCATATCGGCGTGGGATTTCGGAGTGATTCTTATTTTGTATTGAACAGCGCCGGTGCTTGTCGCAGTAAGACCGCTTAAAGATATTGAAAAAGAATTGGCTGTCGGATTTGTGCTTGAACCGTAAACCGTTAATCCGTCATTACTCGTAATTTCTACTTTCGCGATACTGCTTGTTGAATTAACAGAAAGCGTTGTGGTCGCGCTTATAATTGAATCAGTGCCAGTATCAGTCTGAAACGTGAACGCGTCAACTTCGGTCGCCGCCCCGCCAGGCCCGATTGTCGCGTCTCCCGGGTTAGTGCCTCCACCAAGGGTAGTGGTAGGTAGCTGCGGTCGAAGAGCTAAAGTAACCGCATTCCACGAATCGTTTGTGGTGTCTGTACCGCCGCCGGTAAATGCCGCGGGGTCGTAGGTGCCGGAAGTCCAGGTTACATACCCGGCTCCTATCATTGCGTCGTTCGTGTCAACTTGGGTTGTCGCCCTAAAATCAGTCAGATAAGATGCTGTATACGTGCCACCTGTTGCAGCAGCAGCGCCGCCAGTTACATAAATCCACGCGCCGGAAGTAGTGGGAAGAATTGAACCCGGGTCCGCAAGGCGGGTGTTAATATTCCCAGCGGTGACCGCCGCGACATCAAGCGGCGTGCTTGAATCAACGCCTCGAAAAACGTGAATAGTGTAAGCGCCGGCATCAGCCGTGTTTCCAGTACCGGACAAAACCACAGTGGTTTCCGTTGGGTCTGGCATAAATCGATACGCAACCCGGAGATTTGAGTCATAAGTGTCATTTTGGTAAAGTTCCGACCCGGCAAGAGTATAGTCCACCGACGAACCATTCTGAATAGTCAACGCGCGGTCAGCCGTTGAGCCGACCGAATACGCGACAATTACAAGGTCGCCCGCTGCCGGCGTGGAAGCGCTTCCGTTCGTCAGCGCAAAAGTAACAGTTGTCGCATTGGTCTTGCCGGCAAAACTGCCTACTTGACCGCCAACATAAGCTACCGCTGCCTGCGCTTCATTTATAAATAAAAAATTTGGCGCCAGAACAAACAACAAAGCCGCGCTGAATTTCAAAATTTTTATTAATTTTTCTTTTTTATTATTCATTATTGTTTGATATCGGTTCGCTCGCAACATTAACGGCCTCGGAAGCCGTTGTATCATTTATTATATCATTTATTGGTTCGGAAACAGGCGCTTCAGACGCGATTGCGGCATCGATTGTTGAATCGTTTAATTGTTCTGTTGTTGTATTGTTATTAGCCGCCTCGGTTGTGGTTGCGGTCTCGCCTGCGGGTTCAATGGCCGCTTCCGTCGTGGTCGCGATTTCAATCACTGAATTGTCTGATTGGTTTATTGATTCATTGCTGCCTGTTGCGGGATTTTCCGCGCTTGCGGATTCATCCGCCGCAGCAGATTCTCCGGCAACAGCCGAAACCGGCTGGTCGCCGCATTTGCCGCTTATGGATTTCAAAGCGCCGTTTTCCATTACAACACAATACGGCTCTTTGGTTTCTTTGTCGTAAATAGTGATGCCGCTCGGTTTTTCCGCCGTGCCGATTTCCAGATTCTGGACTTTGAGATTTTCAAACGAATAAACATATTTCGGGTCAAACGTGTAAGTATTCAATGTTTCCGCTGTACCGGTTTGACCGCCTTGTAAAAATTCTATATCCGACAGACCGGCCCAGTGCGGATTTACGAAAACCATTATTTTGCCTTCGTCAGTGCTTGTCGCGGAATTAAAAAATTCAAGCGCCATGCCGACCACGCGGCCGCTGTGGGACGCTTTCATTCCAAATCCTGGTTTTGTTGAAGCAGTGAGCAAATCGCCTGCGCTTATTGAACCGTTTTCACCGCTTACTTTAACAGGCACGCGCCCGGCCAAAGTCATTATCACCGAATTTTCTTTACCCGAAATTTCTCCGCCGGCGATAAACGCGGACGCTTTGGTTATAACGCCGGCCAGCAACGAATCGTATGGTTTATCGCTTTTGACAAACAATGTTGAACTGCTTGTATCAATGGACAATAAATCGCCGTATTCGTAATCATTTGCCGAGCCCGCGACTGAAACATACTCGCCGAAGTCCGCCACTTGGCCGATAATCGTGCCCTTGGCGGTAATGGAATTTCCGCTTGTTGTTCCGTCAGCCGAAGCGAAAACCGCCACGGTTGAACTTGGGTTTCCGGCTGACGGCAAAGCGCAATTGCTTTGGGCGCAAACCACTAAATTGGAAACTCCGTACGGCGTGCTTGTTCCGATCATCAAAGTGCCGGTGGCGTTAACGACGAATTTAGACGACTGGTTGTTCATGAAATTTATGAAGTTACCGGTGAAAGTCCCGCCGCTTCGGGCAAAATCCATCTTAAGTCCCGTGCCCTGGAAAGTTGAAAGTTCCTGGAAGAATTGCGCGAAGTCCTGGCTTGACGAAGCGATGTTCTGCGAATAAAGACGCATCACCTGGCCTTGGGTTGAAGTGGTTGTTTCGGCAAAAATCGCCGCGGGCTGAACCTGGCCGCCGGCCGAGCCGTTAGTAACCGCGTGAACGCCGAAAGTCCGGCCGGCCGCGAACACGGCGGTGTTGATGCCCGCCACGTTGGCGCCACTCCACGCCTGAACTTCCATCGCCCGCACTGTGTTGTTTAAAGAAGTGTTGTCCACGGTCCTGATAAATTCTCCTATCATTGAAGAACTGGCAGTCGGAGCAATGCTTATAATATGTCTGTTAGCGTATTGATAACTGCCGCTTGCCGAAGGATTGAGAGTCGATTCCTGGTACAAACCCGCGACGCCCAAAGCCAGCCCTGTTGAACCTATAATGTTCATCTGGCCCGTAGTTGTGGCCGTAGTGTTCACCATCACTTTTCCGGAAAGCGTGGACGTACCCGTAACGGTGAACGATTGCGTGGCCGGTGTCCAGGTAAAATTGGCGTCGCCGCCAAAAGCGCCGTTGTTATTGAATTGAATCTGGGTATTTGAGCCGCCCGGATTGGCGTTGACGGTTTCCCAGGAGAGACCATTTGACGCGGTTGAAGAAGCCATGAGGACTTTGCCGTTGGTTCCGGCGCTCAACGCTTTCCATCCGGTTGAGGAAGCGACTATGAGGTTTCCGGTGGAAGTGGACATTGCGGCAATGTCATTCCAATCTTGAGGAACATTGAATGTCCAGGTTGGAGAAGAAGATGAAATGGTAAAAGCCGTATAGCCGTAGCCGGTGGAAGTCGCCAGAGT
>CAYIZI010000015.1:0-13573 GCA_964368135.1 uncultured Candidatus Saccharibacteria bacterium | reverse complement strand
GCCTTGAAAATGAAAACACCAGCCGAAGTGTTGCGAAGCTATTGATTAGAAAACATTTCTCGACTAATAAGAAAGAAACGATTATGATGAAATCAATGTCTGGAGTTATAGCAGATGAAACAAAAATTCAAGAACTTCTGACTAAGAGGTATATTGAAAAAATTTATCCATCGAGAGATTTTTTAGAAAAAGAGCTTAGAAAGGGAAGGCAACTTTCTATTTATATAGGAGTAGATCCAACTGCTTCTGATTTGCATTTAGGTCATACAACAAATTTCATAATCTTAAAAAAACTTCAAGAATTAGGCCATAAGATTGTTATTGTGATAGGTGATTTCACGGCAAGAATAGGCGATCCTACTGGTAAAGACGAGACAAGAAGACCGCTGACAGAAAAAGAGATAAAAGACAACTCCAAAACGTACAAACAACAGATTGGTAAAATTTTAGATTTGAAAAAAGCTGAGTTCAGACGAAACAGCGAATGGCTGGATAAAATTTCGCTTAATGATTTTATAAAATTTGCTTCATTGACAACGGTTCAGCAGCTTATTCATCGCGACATGTTTCAAGAAAGATTAAAAGCAAAAGAATCAATAGCTTTACACGAATTTATCTATCCCTTGCTCCAAGGGTATGATTCAGTGGCGATGAGTATAGATGGAGAAATGGGCGGGACAGATCAAACATTTAATATGCTAGTTGGTCGAACTCTGATGGAGAAGCTTCTCAAAAAAGAAAAATTCGTGATTACAACCAAACTTTTAGAAAATCCCCTGACTGGTAAAAAATTAATGAGTAAAAGCGAGGGAAACTATATTTCACTTCAAGCCATCTCCTTCGATATGTACTCTAAGGTAATGGCTCTTCCAGACGAAGTTGTTTTTACCTGTTTTGAATTATGCACCGAGGTTCCGATGGAAAAAGTAAACCATTTAAAATCTGGCAATATTTTAGCGGCTAAACATGAGTTGGCTTTTGAGGTTACGAAAATGTATCACGGAGACAAAGAAGCAGAAAAAGCAAGAGATGAATGGGATAGAATTTTTTCAAAAGGGGAAAAGCCAACTGAAATAAAAACGGAAGCACCAGAATTCTCGGGTACTTACAGAATGTTTCTTGATTTTATGGTTAAGTATGGATTAGCCGACTCTCATTCAAAAGCCAGACAATTAATTGAACAAGGCGGCGTTAGAATAAACGATGAGATAGTTAAAATGAGAACTAATTGGACCCGCGAACTAAAAGAGGGAGACGTTGTTCAAGTAGGACGTCGCAGGTTTATTAGAGTAAAAAAGTAATCAAAATCCCGCCAAGTGGCGGGATTTTGAGTTACAAGGTTGCTAAACTTTTTTTTCTTCTTCCTCTTCCTCCTCTTCTTCTTCGTCGTCTTCTTCTTTTCCTTCTGGTTTATCTTCCTTTTCCTCTTCTTTCTCATCGTCTTGAAGTAGATACTTCAATAAATCTCTTTCCATTTTAGATTCTTAAGTTTATCCCCCTAAAGATAAACTCTTGATTATTTCAAGTCTTTTCGACCTTTAAACGGTTATTTCGATTATTTTTAAACAGTTTCACCCTATTTTATATAGATAGAAATAGTTGTCAACCCCGGCTGCATAAAACCGCCAAGGCTAAGGCGTCAGCGGCATCATCCGGTTTTGGTTCTTCCTTTAAATTCAGAACTAATTTAAGCATTTTTTGGATACTTTCTTTAGAGGCTCGGCCATAACCGGTCAAGGCTCTTTTAAGTTCAAGAGGAGCTATTTCAATCACTGGAATTTTTCTTTCAGCCGCGGTCAGCATTATCACTCCTTTGGTTTCTGAAACCTTGATTACTGTTTTCCTGTTTTTAAAGAAAAATATTTTTTCCAAAGCAATAAGGTCAGGTTTAATCTCGGTCAATAGCTTTTTAAGAGATTTTTTAATAGTTAAAAGCCGCTGAAAATCGTCTTTTCCGCTGGCCTTGATTACGCCGTAGTCAAGGCATTCCATTTTTCCTCCATTTGATTCAATGGCGCCATAGCCAGTGATTGAAGAACCAGGGTCAATGCCTAAAATTCTCATATTACAAACCGTCTTCCGATAAATTAGAACTGACATCCTCAATCTCATCCTGGTCATCCAAAGCTGATAAAAGTTCATCTAATTTTTTTTGATTAGATTCATCAATAATGACAGGCTGATTAAACATCCAGGATAGACTGCCCGGTCGGACCATTTTTGATTCGTGGCCGCTTAGAATTTTTTTAATTTCGGCCAGAGTTCTGTTTCGATTATCAGTAATAGCCTTGATTTTTAAAGCCACTCCCCCTGGACCGATAGCTTCAATCAGGAGTTCTTCGAGTTGGAGCAAGTCCTTATCAGATAGTTTTTTAATAGCCCGGTCTATATTTCCCTTAGGCATGTTGCTTGCCTTGGCTTTTTCAATTGCTTGAGCTAAGGCAGAGTTTGTTTTTGGGTCAGTTCCTTTTCTGGCGGCTAAGGTAATCAGCCGGGCGAGCTTAGAAAATATCTGCCCCCTTCTTTTATCAGTAAGGGCTTTCTTGTGCCGAATCTGCTGCCATTTATTATGCCCACTCATGTTTTGTATGTTTTATACCACCTACGATCAGGTCTGTAATTAAATTTGATGTTTCTGTCATCTATATTTCGTTTTACTAATAGCATATCTTTAATTCTTTTTCCATGTTTTAAGTATGGTTTAAGAAGACCGATTAGTTTTAAAAGAGAATCTTTTCTATATATTGTAAAAATGTATGCATTTTTATTATTTTTAATACCGCGATAATCTATAAATCCAGCAGTCCTGAACAGAGAAGGTTTTTTACAAAGTATCCCTAGTCGATTTAAGGTTTTCCAAAGACTAAAAAGTATATTTTTGTCTTGTGATTTAATACTGAATATGCCATCACTACCACAGATACAAAAAGTTCCCTCAGCATCTGCATAACCAGCAAGAAAGGCGATAAAATAATCTTGATTCTTAAATATCCAATTATCAATCTTGTCTTTTTTCGGCAACAGGAAGTCAAAAGAATTATTTACAAATGCTCTAATATGAATGGCGCCATTCTTGTCTCGATTATTTCTTTTTACGTGTCCATATTTTGAGAACAAATTTTCAACGAGCAATAATTGGTCTTCTTTAGTAGAATTGGTACCAACTCTAATAGTTGGACTATTGGGATGAGTTTTTGTTGTATAGAGGTCTCCAAGGCGAAAGCCAATTAGATAAGCTTTTTCTTTGAGGTTGCCAGAAAAGTTATGTCGAGGATAATGAGGTTTTGTTAATGATTTTGCCTCTTGAATAGTTCTGGTTTTGATTGAGTATTCGTGCAAAGAATCTCTAACATGAGATGCACTACACTCCAGGATTTTTGCTATAGCGAAAGAACTGAGCTTGGCTTTAAGATAAAGTTTTTCCAATGTCTCTTTTTCTAACTTTAACAACTTGGGCACAGATTAAGCATAACATAAAGATTTTAATCAAGGAAGTGGATAAATTAAATTATAATTCATGAATTTCTTGATCATTTGGATGCTGTTTAATAAATTGGTCATACAACCGGAAGATTTCGTCTTTTATCTTTTGAGGGTAAGGGACCTGTTTAAATTTAAATTCCGGAATTTCGCCGGCAGTTTGAACGACCACCTCGCCGTAATTGAAAAACGTTGGCAGAAGACCGTTAACTTTGACGGTGACGTCTTGAATTTTTGAAAGACGGAGTTCGGAGACGTCTCTTTTAAACAGGCCAAGTTGATGAATTTCTAAGATCCGATGGTCGGTTACTATCCAGGTATCCAAATAAAAATCAGTTAGCTTCTTAAAAAGAAACTGCCAAACCAACAAAATATAAAAACTTAGTAAAAACAATAGAATATCGCGAAATGTTAGATCAAAAAACTCATTTATTAGAAAAAACCCTGCTAAGCCAATTAAAGTCAAAAAGCCAGCGCCGAAATAATCAAAAAATAAGATTAACCAATGTCTCCGTAAAAATAATTCCATCTTTTCATAAGGTTTTAGCAATGAAAGATTGGTCATATTGATAATTTAAAAAACTCGGGGAGATCATTAGAAGGAGTATAGTTGAAAAAATTATTGAGAAATTCAGTCCAATCAATCTTGAGGAATAAGTAAAAGTTTAAACTTAAAAGGATTACCAGGCCAGCTAAGAATGTAAAAGTTAATACTTTTGTTTTATAGTCCAGCCCAAACTTTAAAAGATGATAAACAATAAAGAAAGCTCCAATCAGGTAGCTAAAAATAATAACAATAAATACGATCAAAGTCAGATTGGTTAAAAATTCGTTCATACAATTTCCCTTTGGTATTTGAATTTAAGATGTTCAAAGGCTAACCGAGTGGCAATTCGGCCTTTGGGAGTTCTGGCCAGTAATCCTATTTGCATCAAGAACGGTTCAAAAACGTCTTCAATAGTCTCTTCTTCTTCGGCAATTGAGGCAGCAATGGTTTTTATCCCGACTGGGCCGCCGTTAAAATTTTCTATGATAATTTGTAAAATTTTTCGATCAGTCGCTTCCAGGCCCAATTCGTCGATGTCAAGCATTTTTAGAGTTTCGTCAACTATTTCAGGGGTAATTATCTTTTCTCCTTTAACCTGGGCCAGGTCTCTGGATCTTTTAAGGAGCTTATTGGCAATTCGGGGAGTAGAGCGGCTGGCTTTGGCCAGTAACCCCCTGGCTTTTGCTTCTACATTTATATTTAAAATTTTTGATGACCGTTCAATTATTTTTTCAACATCTTCAGAATTGTAAAAATCCAACCGATAATTCACTCCGAATCTTGACCTAAAAGGAGATGATAAAAGAGCAATCCGAGTGGTCGCAGAAATTAAAGTAAAACGCGGCAGGTTTATCTGGATTGTTTTAGCTGAAGGCCCCTTGCCGATAATAATATCGAGTTTAAAATTATCCATTGCCGGATAAAGAATTTCCTCGACAAGCTTATTTAAGCGGTGGACTTCATCAATAAAAAAAACATCCCCGTCTTGGAGGTTGGTTAATATGGCGGCAATATCTCCTACTTTTTCCAGGGCAGCGCCAGAAGTGATTTTAATATTCCCTCTATATTCTTTTGAGATGATGTGGGCTAAAGTTGTTTTGCCAAGGCCACTCGGTCCGTAGATTAAGATGTGTTCCAGGGGTTCCTTTCTTTTCCCGGCCGCCTCAATCATTACTTTTAAATTGTTTTTTATTTTCTCCTGGCCGATAAATTCTTTAAAAGAAAGAGGCCTTAGAGTTCGATCTAATAGTTGATCTTCAGCTTGTGATTCGCTAATACTTTTCCGGTTTTGTTTTCCCGACATTAAATTCTAATTATTTTTTATCAACAACTAACCAACATTTTATCCAATAGTATTCCAGAGAATAATTCTTGACTTGACAAATTTATTTCTATAATATATAATTAGATTAAATCCCAAAATTTGGGAGTTTTAATTTCGGATTTGTCTTTTAATCGGGCGCGGAAGCCAGTCCAATTCATTAAATTGTTTTGGACTGGATTTGGAATAATAATTCTACGGGTGGTTTGGATGGCCTTACGGCTTTTCTGGGCTATTCCTAGAGATTATTCTGCCCTTGCATTTCCCAAGATCAAGGTTTTTCCACGCCCGATTAAAGGACACTCCAGTTACCTACAGGTAAAATCAATATCGATTTATTCTCCAAGAACTCTCTCCACTTCGGCTAAGTCGGTTATCCCGGTCAAAACTTTTAAGTAAGCGTCTTGGACCATAGTGATCATCCCATTTTTGATTACCGTATCTCTGACCTCGCTGATTGACGGTGATTTAAGGATTAATTTCTCTATTTCTCTATCAACCAAAAATGCTTCAAATACTCCAATTCTATCTTTGTAGCCGGTAAGATTGCATTCTTCACAGCCTTGGGCTTTGTAAATTTCAAGTTCATCAGTAATTTTCGGGGCTTCGATTCTTTCCGGTAAATTTTTTAGTCCAGCCCTTATTTTTTTTATTTCTTCAGAGGTTGTCTTAATCTTTTTTCGGCATTTTGGGCATAGTTTTCTGACTAATCTTTGAGCCATGGCCAGATTTATGGCTGGAGCAATCACCTGGGGTTTAATTCCCATATCAATCAGTCGCGGAATTGTTCCGGCAGCGTCATTGGTATGCAAAGTGGTGAAAACCAAATGGCCGGTCAAGGCAGCGTGCATTCCTATTTCGGCTGTTTCCGCATCTCTTATTTCTCCGACTAAAATTACATCCGGGTCTTGTCTGACAATTGACCTTAATCCGTTAGCGAAGTTGTAGCCTTTTTCCGGTTCAACTTGAGTTTGGGATATTCCGGCAATATGATACTCTATTGGATCTTCAATGGTTATGATTTTAATCCCCGGCTTATTTACAAAGTTAACAAAGGCATAAAGAGTGGTTGTTTTTCCGGAACCGGTCGGTCCAGTGGTCAGAATCGCGCCGGTGGTTTTTTTAAGCTGTTTTTTGGCTTCTTCCAAGACATCTTCTCTTATTCCCAAATCTTCCAAATTTCTTTTTATCGTCTCCGGGTCCAACAATCTTAGAGCAATGCTTTCACCGTAAGCTCCGGGTAAAACCGAAACCCTAATTTCTATATCCTTTTCTTGGCGCCTGATGGTGAACCGGCCGTCTTGAGGAGCATCATGAATATTAAGTTTTAAACCAGCCATCAATTTGAGCCGGTTTAAAATGGGGGGATAGTTTTTTCCTTCAAACTTGAAAACATCCTGCAAAATACCGTCAACCCTGAATCTTAATCTGATATCTTTTTCCTCCGGTTCAAAATGAATGTCTGAAGCCCGAACTTTTATTGCCCCGCCAAATAATGTTTCCAATAACTCGGTGGTAGCTAATTTTGCAATCCTGTCTTTGAGGTCGGTTATGTTTTTGATTTCTTTCTCAACTTTGCTTATTTTTTCTTCTTCAAGTTCCACCACCCCCAATTTAGTTTCTTTTGCTTTAACTCTGCCTTTGTAAAAATTAAGAGCATAACCGATGCTTCTTTGAGAAGCAATATAGATTTTAATCTCGTACCCCCTCTGCTTCAGTTTTTTAACAAGATTTTTAGTTCTTTCATTTTCAGGATTTAAAACGGCGACTCTTAAAGTTTGGCCCACCCGGTCAAGAGGCACCAAGTTTGCGGCCTTAGCCTCATCTTCTTCAATCAGGTCAAAAGTTTCTTTTTGAATTGTTAAGGTAGTTAAGTCAACATAGGGCAATCCTGCTTTTTCAGCCAGCTCCATAGTCTTCTCTTCGAGCTCCTTCTGCTGGATTTGCCTAAGTTTTTTTTCTAATCCCTCGCCCATTTTTGGATCAACCATATTTCTTTGATTTTAGCATATGAAACGGTTAAAAGGGAATTAAATTTATCCCAAGCATAGCCGAAATAAATTTTTTGAGAAGGGTAGATATGTGGATAAAGTAATCTCAATGCTTGACACGGGATTTAGCGGTGCTATAATGATTGATGACACTATCACAGGATGCTCAACGTCCCTGAAACCCCAAGCAGTCCGTTATTAAGCGGGCTTAATTTTTTAAATATGCTGTTAGACATCAAACAATTTATGTCAGCCATTAAGCAGATTGCCGATGAAAAGGGGATCAGCGAGCAGAAAATTATAGAAACAATTGATGCGGCAATTGCCTCGGCTTACAAAAAAGATTACGGCAAAAAAGGCCAAATAGTCAGAGCAAGATTAGACCCTTCAAGCGGTAAGATTTTGGTTTGGCAGGTGAAATACGTGGTTGAAGGTATTGATGACGAAGGTTATATTACCGGTTTTGTTTTGAAAAGAGATGATGAGTTGCTTTCTGAGAGGCCCAGCCATCAGTCAGGGGCGACTTCAGAAGAAAACGGAGAAGGTGAGATTAAAGTTAAATTCAGTCCGGAAAAACATATTCTTCTTGAAGAAGCTCAAAAAGTCGATCCTAATTTGAAGTCGGGCGATGAACTTATTTTGTCCCTTGAGGAAAGAAATGATTTCGGCAGGATCGCTGCTCAAACAGCCAAGCAGGTGATCGTCCAGCGACTGCGCGAAGCAGAGAGAGATTCTATTGCCGAAGAATACAAAAAAATGACCGGTTCTTTGGTCAGCGGAGTAGTTCAAAGACATGAAGGCCGGAATATCTATTTGGATATCGGGAGAACTTTAGGACTTCTGCCTGCTCTTGAACAGACTCCTTTAGATAATTATTCGGTTGGCCGAAGATTCAAGGTCTTAATTCTTTCAATTGAAAGTACTCCCCGGGGGCCGATGGTGATTTTATCCCGTTCTCATCCAAAGCTTTTGGAAAAGCTTTTTGAGCTTGAAGTTCCTGAAATTTCTACTGGTGCGGTTTTGATTAAAGCCGTCAGTCGGGAGGCCGGTGCTCGTTCAAAAATTGCTGTTTCTTCAAAAGAAGCTCACGTTGACCCGATCGGTTCTTTGGTCGGCCAGAAAGGAATCAGAGTTCAGACGGTCATCAATGAACTTTCCGGAGAAAAGATAGATATCATTGAATGGAGCGATAAGCCATCAGATTTTATTGCTAATGCAATGTCGCCGGCAAAAGTTTCTAATGTTGAAATTCTGGATTCCAAAAAGAAGTATGCCTTGATAGAAGTGGCCGAAGATCAATTTTCTTTGGCCATCGGTAAAAGAGGTCAGAATGTTCGTTTGGCCGCCAAACTTAGCGGCTGGAAAATAGATGTTCGTTCGCCAAAAGAAGAAATGAAAGCCGAAGAGGTTCTCGTCGAAGGTTCCGCCGATTCGCGGAGCGAATCGTAGCGGAATCGCTGTTGGAAAATAAAGAAGTGGCCCAAAAAGAATCTCCCAAAGATGAAGTATGATTTGAAGAAAATTAAATCTTATGAGTTAAAACTATCGGTTACCTTAGATAAGACGGATTTAGATTATTATGTCAGCGAATCAGAGAAGCGCCTGGCTAATGATCTAAGATTAAAGGGCTTTAGAAAAGGCAAGGCGCCGCCTGAAATTGCCAAAAACAAACTAAATAAAAAAGAAGTTCTTGAAACAGCTTTTGATTTTGCTTTAAGGCAAAGCTTTGCCGATGTCTTAATTAAAGAAAAAATTGAACTTATCAGTACCGAAAACCTTCAAGTCAAAGAAAATTCTTTGGAAAAGTTAGTGTATTCAATTTCACTGATTACTTTTCCGGAATTCAAATTAGCCGATTATCATAATATTCCGGTTGAGAAAAAAGAGGTTTCAGTTTCCGACCAAGAGGTTGACCAGACCTTAGAGTTTTTAAGAAAATCAAGAACAAATGATAATGGCTCTCCCGAGCTTAACGATGATTTTGCAAAAAATTTAGGTCAGTTTAATTCTTTGAGAGAATTAAAAAACAGCGTTAGTGACGGCCTGAAGCAGGAGAAAGAAACAAGAGAAAGCAAACGGATTCAGTCAACCGTGCTGGATAAAGTTGCCGGCAATACCAAGATTGAAGTTCCGCCTCTTCTGATTGAACGCCAGCTTGATCAGATGATGCTTGACCTTGACGCTGATTTGCACCGTCAAGGTCTGGAACTCGGACTTTTTTTGGCCAAGATCAACAAAAGCCAGGATCAGTTAAGAGGCCAGTGGAAAGCTAAGGCTGAAATACTGGTCAAAAAAGCCTTAGTTTTAAAAGAAATAGCTAAAATTGAAAATATAAAAGTTGAATCAGAAGAGGTTAAAGAAAAGATTAACGGACTGCTTCAAAATTTCACTGGCCTTGAACAGGTTGAAAAAAACACTGATCTCCCAAAACTAACTGACCAGATTCACCAGATTCTATTAAATGAGAAAGTTTTAGCTTTTTTGGAAAAAGGTGCGGGGTCAGATTAAACTGAACCCGGTTACTTCCTCCGGTCTTTCAATTCCCATCAGCTTAAGGATTGTTGGAGTGACATCCTGAAGCATCCCATGGATTTCGCTTGTTTCCGAGGATAACTCTTCCTGGGTTTTTTCTTTTTTGAGTTCTTCATTGACGATATAAAGCGGTACTGGACTTAAATTATGCCTTGATTCTTTTTCGCCGGTTCCAAGATAAATCAGGTTTTCAGCATTGCCGTGGTCACCGGTAATTAAAATCGTAACTCCCCTTTTTTGAGCGGCTTGGTAAATTCTGCCGATAGCTTCGTCAACAAACTCAATACCTCTGACAGTCGCTTCAAAGTCCCCGGTATGAGAAAGCATATCTGGATTGGCAAAATTAGCCACCACTAAATCATTATAATTTTTTTCAATATCTTCAATTATTTTTTCGGTGATTTCCTTTGTCTTCATCTCCGGCTTTTCAATATAGTTTTCCAGCGAGGGGATTAAAATATCAGTTTCATTTTCAAATTTCCCCTCTTTTAAGCCGTTGAAAAAATAAGTCACATGAGCATACTTTAAAGTTTCACCAATACGAAGCTGTTTTTTGCCGTTATTTTGCAGAATTTCTCCAATCGTGTTTTTTATTTTTTCTCTTTTGAAAATCGGTTCGGCGCTTAGATTTTCTCCGTAGTTGGTCATGGTCGCAAAAAAAAGATTATTGAATTTTTTTGTTTCAAAAAAACTAAAGTCCTTATCTACAAAAGTCATGGTTAACTGTTTGGCGTTGTCTTCTCTGAAGTTAAAAAATAGAACCCCGTCCCCATCATCTATCGTACTTCCACTTTGGTTTATTGCTGTCGGCGGGACAATTTCATCGGTTAAGCCGAGTTTATGGTACTCCAAAAGCGCCTCTTTTAGATTTTCAACCCTTTCTCCGTGTCCATAAACTAAAAGATTATAAGCTCGTTGAGTTAGCTTCCAGTTGTTGTCTCTATCCATCGCAAAATCCCGCCCAGTTAAAGTGGCAGTTTTGAAACCAGAGCCAAAAAGTTCTTTTTCCAGTTTATCAAGTAAAAGAAGAGATTCTTTTTTCCCGGAATCCTTCCCGTCGGTAAATAAATGAATGACAACATTTTTAATGTCTGTCCGGCTCTTTAAATATTTGATTATTGAAATGAGATGCTCTAAGGAAGCATGGACCGTGCCGGAGGTTAACAGCCCCATTAAATTCAGTTTTGAATTATTGGTTTTGACATGATTAATTAATTCAAGAAACACTTTGTTTTCAAAAAAAGAGCCGTTTTTTATTGCTTGATTTATTAAAGTAAGATGCTGAAGAACAATCCGGCCTGCCCCAATGGTCAGGTGGCCGACTTCTGAATTGCCCTCTTTTAACGGCGGGAGCCCAACCGCATAGCCGGAAGCCTGAAGAAGAAAAAATGGATAATTCTCTTTCAGATAATTTATGTTGGGAGTATTGGCTGAAAGGATGGCATTGCCGATTTTTTCCCTTGACCAGCCCCAGCCGTCCAGAATTAAAAGGATAACTTTTTTCATTACCTTAAATTATAGGCATTTTTGACTTATTCTCCAATCTTTGATAATATTTTCTAAAGGTCAGTTTCTTAAACATTAAACTCTAAGTTCATTAAAGAAAGAAGGTTGAGTCAGATAAATACCGATTCCATCTTCTTTATCTTCAGATGCGCTTAATTAAAAATGGTTTTAGGAATAAGTCCGTTATTAGCGGCGATTTTAGTGTTGGCTTTTTCAGGATTCGGCTATTTCTTAAGGTACTTTTTAGTTAGAAAGCAGGCAGAAAATGCCGAATTTAAAGCTCAAGAAATAATCTTAAGGGCGAAAGATCAGGCCTTGAAGATTCTTGAGGAAGCCAAAAAGGATGAAAAGCTGAGACAAAGCCAGTTTTTAAAAATTGAGAATATCTTAGCCAATAAAGAAAAGGATTTGGAAAGCCAGAAAAAACAGCTTTCTTCAGAATCAGATAATATAAAAAACAAAGGAAAAGAGATTGATGATTTAAAAGCAGAGTTAATAAAAAAGATTGAAGTTGGGAAAAAGGAACTGGAAAAAATAGCCAATATAAAAACCGAAGAAGCCAAACTTTTGCTTTTCAAGCAGATTGAGGACGAACATAAAGTGGAGATTTATCAGAAAATCAGGAAGTTGGATCTTGAAGGCAATGAGGTAATTGAAAAAAGAGCGAAGGAACTGGTAGTTTCGGCCATTCAAAGATTTGCCCAATCACAAGTAGCTGATGTCACGACCACAGTTGTCTCTTTGCCCTCTGATGAGATAAAAGGAAGAATTATCGGCAAGGAGGGCAGAAATATTAAGGCAATTGAACGGCTGACCGGGGTTGATATAATTATTGACGAAACACCAGAAACTTTAATAGTTTCCGGATTTGACCCGATTAGAAGGCAGATAGCCAAATTAACAATCGAAAGGTTGATTGCCGATGGTCGAATCCATCCAGCCAGAATTGAGGAAACAATCGAACTGGCCAAGGAAGAATTGGATAAAAAGATAAAAGAAGCTGGCGAGGCCGCGGTTTATGAAATAGGAGCCGGGCCTTTAGACCCTAAATTGGTTTATCTTTTGGGCCGTTTGGCTTTCAGAACCAGTTTTGGCCAAAATGTCCTTCAGCATTCAATAGAAATGGCTCATCTTGCCGGAATGCTGGCTCAAGAGCTTAAAGCTGATGTCATGGTTGCCAAAACCGCAGCTTTGCTTCATGATATTGGTAAAGCCGTTGACCACGAAGTCCAGGGTACTCATATTGAGATTGGCAGGAAGATATTGGATAAATTCGGGGTTGATAAGAAAGTAATTACGGCCATGGAGTCTCATCATGAGGATTATCCCTATGCTTCGCTTGAGGCCAGGATTGTTCAGGCGGCTGATGCAATTTCAGGCGCTCGGCCAGGGGCAAGAAGAGAAACGGTAGAGTTTTATCTTAAGCGGCTTGAAGATTTAGAAAAGATTGCCTCCTCGTTTGAAGGAGTTGAAAAATCATATGCTGTTCAGGCCGGAAGGGAGTTGAGAGTATTTGTCCTGCCGACCAAAATTGATGACCTGGAAGCAATAAAGCTCGCTCGGGACATCGCTAAAAAAATTGAAAATGAAATGAATTATCCAGGCGAAATTAAAGTTAATGTCATTAGAGAAACAAGGGCTATAGAGTATGCCCGTTAGGTCGAATTTATTTATAAATTGATTAGCTAGTGCATATGCCTATTAAAAAGAATCAATTAGCCCAAGCTTTAGCCGATAAGTTGGGAGTGACCAAAAAGCAGGCAGCTGACTTTGTTGACGGTTTCACCGAAACAATAACGGGTTATATGAGAAAGGGTGAGAAGGTAAATATAACCGGCTTTGGTATATTTAAAGTTGCCGACCGGAAAGCCAGAGAGGGCAGAAATCCTAAAACCGGAGAAACAATCCATATCCCTGCTTCAAAGAAGCCGAGATTCACTCCCGGTAAAGCCTTGAAAGAGGCAGTAAAATAACTCCACTTTTATCCTTTTATCCATTTATCAAAAACCGCCCTCAACTCGGAGCGGTTTTTGATTTGAAAAAAGGCAAATTATTTGATAAGTTATGTTCTTGCGGGCTGTAGTATAATGGTAGTACGAGACGTTTGGGACGTTTTAGTCCCGGTTCGAATCCGGGCAGCCCGACCAATCAAAACTTAACGATTTTTCAGGACGAGATGATTGCTCGCTCGCCCCG
>CAYIZI010000014.1:0-15621 GCA_964368135.1 uncultured Candidatus Saccharibacteria bacterium | reverse complement strand
ATTGACGCATAAACTCCGGTTACCCGGAGTCTCATATGTTTCTGAACTTATGCAAAAAGGCGGCAAGAAGAATTGAAACCCCCTGGCTTATTCTTCTTGCCGCAGTGATGAAGGTAATTTAATTTTTTAAAATCTATTTCTCCACAATTTTTATTTTTTTATAAATATTTTCTGATATCTGTCTTTATCCGTTTGATTGACATATTTTTTAAACATTAATAATAATTAATAAACCAATACATTCATTTTATTAATGTTCATTAACTTTTTATATTAAACCCAAAAGTATTTCTGAATCCCATTTACCCAGCCTGAAATCTGTCTGGCTAACATAGAACTGGCTTTTACTCTAATCCTTAAAAAACCAAATTCCGCTCTACTCTTGCTTTGCCTTTTGCTCTTTTTCAAGGCAGTTTTTTGAAAGTAAATCCTTGAAAAATTATTTTTTGAATAGCCGGTTATGCCAGACCAATAAGTAATGATTTTGTCTTTATTTTTTTTTCGCTTGCTTACAAAAATATCAAATACAATTTCTTCTTTTTCCAAATGACCAATGTCTCGGAGCCACTTTAAAAATAATCTAATTAAATCAGGGTCAGAACTGGTGAAACGAACGCCTTTCTTAAGATCACTTCTGTTACCATGAGAAAGCCGTTCTTTCCAGTAAAGCATAATCCCCATTAGCCATAGTTCTCGTCGGGAAATTTTCTTAATATTTGTGACTGAAGTTTTCTGAATTCTCTCAATCACCTGCAAAGTTTTAAATTTTTTGATTCGAGAACCGGCTTTAGCCGCCTCACTTCGCTTCCGTTTCAATCTTCTAAGCTGTGATGGAGATAATTTTACTTTTTTTAGCCAAGAAGAGAGAGTAGATTTCGGCACAAAAAGCGATTTTTTTATCTCCGAATATGAAAATCCCCTCCTTCTTAACTCAATTGTCTCTTTTTTCTTGCTTTGGACCACCATACTTATTTATTAGTAATATAATAACAAATTCCAAACTATAAAGAAACTAAAATTATCAACAAACTATCATTCTATAAAGGTTATTGAGCTTTTTATGAAATCAGCTTATTTTATGATACCGACTAATAGCCAGTGGTATAAAGATAATCAGCAGAATTACAATCCAAAAAAGAGAGTACCAAATATCATTACCAACCGAAGTGCCTAAAGAAAGGGCTCGAACAACATTAGCAACATGAGAAATAGGATTATTTTCCGCAAAAACCCTGACTCCTGTCTTCATAGTTTGAACTGGCACAAAGATTGAACTGGCAAAAACCAGAGGGAAAACCCAAATGAAGCCAGCGGTCTGGACTGTCTCAACATTTTTCACGGCCAGACCAATTGCTGCTGAAATCCAAGAAAAAGCAAAGCCGAATAAAAGGACTAAAAACGCTGCCCAAACAAAATCCAAGAACCCATGCTCAATCCTGAAACCGATAATTACTCCGACCAAAGTTATCAAAATTATCACAAAAATATTGCGGATAGTTTCGGCAATTATTCGACCAGCTAATAGGGCTGAACGAGCCATCGGCAAAGAACGGAAGCGGTCAATCATACCCTTTAACACGTCATCAGCCAAACCGACGCCGGTCATCATCGCTCCAAATAAAACCGTTTGGACTAAAATTCCTGGCAAAAGATAATTAACATAATCACCGCTTGAAGTTTCAATCGCCCCGCCAAAAACATAAACGAATAACAGCACAAACATTACCGGCTGAATTGACGAAAAAACAATCAATTGGGGCAAGCGCCGATAACGGATTAAATTACGTTTAACCATTATAATTATGTCAGAAACTGTTGTTTTTATCATAGTTTATGAAGGTCTAAAAGTTATTCGGCAACATGACCAGTTAAAGCCAGAAACACATCATCCAGAGTCGGCCGCCTAAAAATTATATCGGTAATTCCTATTCCGGCATTGTCTAACTGCCTGACCGCTTCAGTCAAAACCGTAGAACCATCTTTGGCTGAAAAAGATACTCTGCCCATTTCATCATCAAGGTTAGGCCACTTCTTAGCCAATCCTTGAACCGCCTTGATGGCTACAAGCCCATCTTGATAATTGGTCAAATGAACTTCAACTACATCTCCGCCAACCTGTTTTTTCAAATCATCAGCCGTGCCCCGGGCAATAATTTGACCATGGTCAATGACAATAATTTTGTCAGCCAGCTGGTCGGCTTCTTCCATATATTGAGTGGTTAAAAGAATAGTTGCTCCATTTTTGGCCAAGTCCTGAATAATCTGCCATAAAGTAAACCGGCTTCGCGGATCCAACCCGGTGGTCGGTTCATCCAAAAATAAAATCGGCGGGTTGGCAATTAAACTGGCCGCCAAATCCAAACGTCTTCTCATTCCACCCGAATAAGTTCTGACCTGACGCTCGGCCGCATCAAGCAAGTCAAATTGAACCAACAGCTCCTCGGCCCGCCTGACCGCCTCTCCCCTACTCAAGTGATAGAGCTGGGCAAACATTTCAAGATTTTCCCGACCGGTTAAAATTTCATCAAGAGCAACACTCTGTCCGGCCAATCCGACTACTCTCCGGACCGATTGTGGATTTTTGATTACGTCAAAACCGCCGACTCTGGCTTCTCCTGAATCCGGTTTTAAAAGAGTGGTCAGAATTCTAATTAAAGTGGTCTTCCCTGCTCCGTTGGGCCCGAGCAAAGCCGTGATACTTCCCTTTTGAACTGAAAGAGAAACATCTTTAAGAGCTTGAACATTACCAAAGGACTTATTTAAATTTTCAACAAAAATAATTTTTTCCGACTGGTTAGGCAAATCAGCGTCTCCCGAATAATCTAAAACTGCTTCAAAAATATCTTGAAATTGCCAGCCGGCCGAAATCAAAGAAATTAATATTTCCCTATCTGAAAACCCGAAATCTTTGGCTTCTTTAATGTATTTTAAAACTGGCTGAACTTCTTCCATAAACCATATTTGTATCAAAAACCAAAAGAAAAACAAGAGATTTCACAGGCTGTTTACTTTTTGCTCATCAACTTGTTTCTGTATTTTTTCATTTAGCTATCTCTAATAAAGCATCTAATGCTGAAGGTAATTCAGTAATCCCATCGCTTCCGCTAAAGTGGCCTTTATTGTGTTCCAGGATTATCTTAGCCCCGACTCTAATTCTCCAACTCTTTCTTCAGCCAAGGAAACCACCCCTCTTCCGGATACCCATCCCAACCATGAATAATAAAAACTTTTTTCATAATTTTATTCTACAAAATCATGTCTAAATTTAAAGGGTTTCACAATTTACTGGCGTGTTTTTTAAACCAGCCGGCAATACTTTCCCAAAAACTTTTTGCTTTGGGGTTTTCTCCAAACTTAAAATGGCGTGGTAATCACGCATACCATGGAGGCCGCCGGTCTCATCAATAGCCATTGAATGTATCTGAAGAATATCTTCTTTAGAGAGATATTTCACAAACTATTTTTTAGCCAGAGCTTCTAAATCTTTGCGATAACGGTTAATAAAGCCAAAGGTTAATTCAGCTATTCTTTGCTGATGTTTAAATAATTTAGTTGATGGCCTGACTTTTTCAACTTTAATCTTATCGCCCGGACGCAAACCAAGCTCTTTTAGAGATTTTTTGGGAATAGTTATGGTCATCGAACCGCCAACTTTTAAAATTTTTTGAGTCATTATAGTTATTATACCAAAACTAAGAAATTTTACAAATTCTTAATCTTTACAAAATAATATCTAAATTTAAGGGGATTGACTTGTGGATAAAATTTGCTATACTTACAATATCACTATGAAAAAGACCCTTGTAGGGCTTGTCCCTACCGGGGGCTTTTTCTTTTTGGTCTATACTTCAACTTTTCTTTCTGGGTATCAAGGTAAACTAACGGCGTGTTCAGTTTGCGCAATAAAAAAGAACACTTATTTCCGGGAGAGATAATGGAACGGAAAACTTTTTTATCTTTTAGAAATTTAACTAAACTGGCATATATGCGAAGTTGTTTCTCTGATTCTTTGTTTTCCTAAATATAGCCATTCATTAAATTATATCATACAGTTGTCTTTCTCTTTTTTTAAGAATTTCCTATAAAATCATGTCTAAATTTAAGGGGTTTCATTTATAGAATCCTGAGGGAAAACCATGAATTATATAAACTTTTTTCATAATTTGACTTTCATTTTTAAAAAAGTACTACTGTCGTCTATTTAAGGGAGGAAGTTCTATATGATCATTACTATACTTTTTTAATAATTTTGATTCTTCTTCCTGACATTTATCGTTTGACAAATTTTTATAAAAAATAAATACATTATTGTTTAATCTTTTGTCTTTTAGGGCACGGCCTATTCTTATCATAGTTTTTATTTTTTCCAATGAATCTTTAATTCTTTTATCTTGTGGCGCTTTTTCGTATCCATCGCAGTAATTCAACATCCTTTTAAAAATTGAGCCAGTTTGTCCTATATAAATTATGTCTGTCTCGCCATTTAATCTGGGGAAAATTTTATCCAGCACAAAAGCATATACTCCAGAGAAGTTAAGTTCGTCTTCTCTACTTTTAATTTCTTGAGGATCAAATTCACCAAATCTTCTGAAACCATTTTCTATAAGATATTTAGAATCCATAAAATTTTAGCCGCGGGTATTGAGGGGTGTTAGAAATTATTTTATTGGTCTTTCATCACACAAACTAAAGTTTCTTTATTGATAGTTTTAAGGACTTTCAATAAATCGTTTAGATTTAGAGTAATACAACCAGCTGTAGGAGAATAATTTTCTCTGACTACATGTATAAAAATAGCACTGCCTTTTTCTGGCACTGGCGGATCATCATTGTATCCAAGCACCACAATAACATCATATAAATTATCATCTCGCCATAAATTCTCGACGCTAGCAGGATAAGGAAGTTTTACATGTTTATTATAATTTGAATCTTTTGGGTTATCACACCAGCCGTCATTTATAGTAAGTTCGTGGGTTAAGAAAATTGATTGTGGTTTTAAGATTCTGTCAGCCCTGTAAAAAATTTCTCTAACCGGAAAACATCCCGCTGGAGTTACTCCATCTCCTTCTTTTTTATTTACTGAAATTCCGCTCCTGCCGATTGCGCATCTAAATTCTCTTTCTTGCCAATACAATTTCCCTGACGATTTTACTATAATATTCTCCATGAAAATTTTATTTGTTCCACCAGTGGAACGAGTTTCGAACCATCAACTGGGCGGAACTATTTGAATTCCCAGAAGTCTCGTTACAACAGATGCAACAGCTATTAGCTTACAATAACTAAACTAAATTTACATCTAAACTCCTATACTCTTCATCAGTTGAGTTTATGTAAATTACTTCAAAAGAATTTTCCAAAGCCCGAATTGTTTTAAGTTGTTCGTTTTGGGCATTTGTACATCTTTCTAAAGCATTGCTTCCATCGCCCCAATCTCGCCATCCTGGATTTTCTATAGCCCTTTTCTGCCAGCGCCTAACCAACTCACTTGGCTCTACCCAGAGAAGTATGATTTTGTGAATTCCACTTGGATATGATTCTTTCAACTTCTCATGTAGCTTATTGTCATATAAATCTACAGATTGTCCTTTTATTAAAACGGATTTATTGTCTTTCGGCATTTTCGAAATGACTTCTATTAAAATGTTGCGAGTATCATTTGTAGGACATTTATCCCCAACTAATTTAAGGCTTTCTTGGCAAACAACCACATTATTCAAGGCAAATCTATTTCTCAATGCCTCATTGTTTTTTAATTTATTGATAAAAGTATTTTTGCCAACAGCACTTGTTCCAAATAACCAGACAAATTCGCAGTTTGTTTTCATGAAACACCTTTAAATTTATTATAAAAATCAACAAAAAATCTTTTCACTTTTTTCCATTTCTTATCTTTTGGACGCATTACATAAAAATCCTGGAGATCCAGCCTACCTTCCTCGTAAATTTTTCTTAAAGTTTCTGGGAAATTCTTTGTTACATATGCAGTTTGGCCATGTCCTGCTCTCAAAGATTCCTGGCCTGCAATTTTAATTCTGACTGCCAAATCCAAGATAGACATTTGCAAATTTCTTTTTTGCCACTCCCGAAGTTTCCTTGTTTCCCAAGAGTACCAGATTATAGCTAAAAATGTTAAAAAAAGAATCCAATCGGAAACAGAAAATTCTCTCAACCAGCCAATGACATTTTGAATTAAACTAATCATAATTAAGAAACTTTAATACGCCAATCTTGACGCACCGTCTGAATAAAAGGCGGATTTCTTAACTCCACTTCTGTAATAAGCGGATAAGGAAGTGGTTTAACTCGATTAAAAGTGATAATTATTCTTACTGGTGTTGTCCCAAATACAGTAAAATCATTTATTGGCCTACCAAGCCTCCAAACATCAACTGATAATTTATCTTTAGACAAAATTGTCTTTTTGCTTGTTTGAAAATCAAAATCAGAATTATGACTTTGGATACTTACATCTAAAGCTACTCCATTACCAACATTGCGAATAAATATTTGCCAATCTCCTCTATCTCTTTCATATTCAACAATCAGTCCTGGTTGAATGGAGAGAATATTTGTCATAACCATTTCGTCTTTTATTTTTGATGACAGTTGATTAGCGGTTATGGTAGCATCGGCAGTTCGATAAGTTTCATCTCTTAATCTATAGGTTTCAAAGGTATAACTGGCAATTGCTAAAAGCGTTAAATAAAGAATAAAATCTGTAGAACCCTGTATAAAACTCAAATAACTCAAGGAATCGAAATAAAATCTATCAGGCCAAAGATTTTTGTAATCGACAAATCCATAAATTGCAAACCAAAGGAAGGGGAAATATAAACGATAATTAAAACCGACCTTATCCAGCAAATATTTCTTTAACCGAACTATTTTGCCGATTAAATCTCTACCTTCTTCCTGTTTTTCTATTTGCTGTTTCTCTTTTCGTTTCGATATCTTCTCCAATAAACGCCAAATAAGAGAGGGTGTAATCAACAGAATAATAAGGGTGATGAGTATACGCATTTTTATTAGTCCTTATAAATATCCTCTAAGGTTTTCCCGTCTTGGGTCTTCCATTTTTTCCAGCCACTTGTGGAATTACCCAAAATTAAATCAGAAGCGGCACTCGGACTATTAAAAATGTAGTCCTTTAAAAACACATAAAAACGCTCGGATTGTTTTTCTAAGTAACCAGCCGCTAATAATTTTTCTAAAATTCTTTTATTTCTGTCCTCAACGGCCTTTGTGGTACTTGTGGTGGCCGTAGAACCTCTATAAACAATAAAGCCTTCGTTTGTCATTCGACCAGTGGCCACTGCCTCTTTCCCTTTGCAAATAAAAAGAGGGTCAGCGATATTTTTTTCTTCTTTGGAAGCAACTTCCTGAAGAAACGGATATCCCAAAGCGGAAAGAAGTAATTTTAGATTGCTTAAAAACTCCTCCATTTCGGCAGTATCCGTCTCTGATAAGCTTGGCAATGATGAATCCGCGCCATTTTTAAGTTCGCATCTTTTAATTTGATTAGCTAAAGCCAAACACTTACTTTCCAAATATTTAACATGGGCTTTAGTTAAGTTATCGCCCTCGCTTATAAAAGCTACAACAGTTTGCCAAAAATCTATTCGATTGTCGTGGGTAGTCAATCTGTTTAATAAATTCTCGGCTTCCCCGATATAAACACTCGGTAACAACGCTTCTTCTGTTTCCTTACCTATCAAAAAATAAACAGCTGGCTTATTAATCTCTGGTCTTGTTCTTACTTCTCTCAGTTTGTTGCGAGGTATAACGATTGCCTGGCCAACCCAATTACTTAACTTAGCCATTTTCAAACCATCTGGCTCGCCATCGACCAAAAATATTTTTATTGTTTTAGGCAAATTCATTTTTTAGATTATTTAAGATGACGCATACAAGAACTTGCTATTTTCTAAATATTTCAAAAACTCTTCAATGGTTTTCGGCAAGATGAATAAATTATCATTTTCTTTCACAAACTGAATTTGTCTCACAGAATCTTTAAATATACTTGGAGCAATAAAATAGCACATCGAATTTTGGGTCTTTTTACTAAATTCTTCCAAATGTCTGGCAATAGGCCAGACTTCCATCACTGTTTGTATTCTCCCTTCAGACATAGTAACTTCAACGAGTATTCCATTTAAATCTTCAAAGCATTCAATATCTCCTTTATCACCCACTCCGCTAGCTGTTGAGGTTGGTAATCCCTCATCGTCGTAAGGATAATTAGGGATAACCTTTATATTGGGAAACTTGGATTTAATAGCCAAAGCAACAAGAAACTCAAGTCTTATGGGACTTGATAAATATTTTAAAATGTCATCTTTAGTCAATTTCTTTTGAGACAATATGATCATTTCCTCAACAATTTTTTCCCAAGAATATACACCCAACCATTTAATTAAGAATTTGTCTTGCTCGGATACACTTATCGGCTTTCCAACAAGCGAAATCAGGTTTTTATCGATTGCAGATACATATTCAAAGTATTCTTTTTCGTTAGAATATTTCTTATAGTCCGAATAGTGGCTTAGCACATAATTTACTTTTTCTTGCTCATTCTTATTAATATCAATAAAGCGACCTCCGCCTCTCAGAGAGATCAAACCAGTCAGCCGCATTTTTCGTATAAATTCATCTGGGTAGTCAACCATTATTGATTTGGGATTAAATTTTTTGAAGTTACCCTCCATAATTTGATTGATACAAATATCAACAATAACTTCCCAGCTCGGATTATATTTATACTTTTCTCTGATTTTCTTTATCAGTTGGAATAATCCTTCTGAATCATTATTTTTCCAAAAGATAACCAAAGGCAGCTCTAATTTTGAAATCCCTGTGCTATTAAAATCTGGATCAGAGTTTAGTTTATTTATTACTTCCAGTAACAGTATTAACGGAGCACTTTCATTTAGTACTCTTCTAAATGGATTGTTGCTTTGATATTTTACAAAAGCATTTAGGAAGGCCTGTTGTTCAAACTCTGGGTGCTCACTATCGATAAGTTTTAGACCCAACTCTGAAAAAGTTATTTTTTCGCCTGGTTTGTAATATACAAAACCAAGTTCTTTCGCAATTTTAAACCATGTGTCAAATCGCGAAGGCCAACCTCTTTTGAATCCAGCTTCTTTGTGATTTTGCGGATTATCTCTTAAAACTTTGGCAACTTCTTTATCAGTTAATGGTTCTTTGATTTTGATTTTATTTTTAATCGTCTCGGTTAATTTTATTGGTTTATATAACCCTATTTTTATTAGTTCTCCTGCTATTTTCTCTGCCAAATTATCGGTTAAAATTTGACCGTTATACTCTTTAAGCACACCCAGAAACCACTTTAACCGCTCGGGGCTTCTGAGCGTCGTTGTAAATAATAAGGGTTTATATTCTGCTGATCGTCTGTTCATGTTTTAATAGTTAGTAACTAAAACTTCATTTATATTCTTTTGCCTGTTATCGTGGTAATTAATATAGTTACTATCTATTTTGTGCACTTTATATTTCTTCATCCATTTAATTAACAAGTCGTTTTTAGATCCGTTATAATGCGTTACATTTGATAAAGCAAATTTGATATTTTTTTCATTTAATTTATCAATTAGACTCAATAGTTCAAATTCAGAATTCGCGTTCCATAATTTATTATATTCGCTTGCCGAGATCAAATACGGCGGATCTAAATACACAAAGTCATTCCTAAAAAACTTTTTGCCAGAGAAATATTTTCTAAAATCCTCTGAACTAATGAATATTTTTCTATTCTTTACGGTTTCAAAGTAATTATTTAGTGCATTCACAACATTTTTATTAAAATCAACATTACCTACAGGAAGGTTAAAATGCCCACCGCCATTAAATCTGAGCATCCTATTGAATCCATAAATAAGTAAAATATACAAAATTAAGGGATTGTTTTGCTGGTTCTGATTAACATGTTCTCTTAACTTCTCATATCCGATCTTATTAAATCTCGCAAAGTATGTTTTCTTCCATTTCTTTTTTAAAGAGTCGGGGATAACATCTTCTTTAAAAGATCGAGATAAATTATATCTATATATAGTTTTTTCTATCCCACTAAAAAATTCTCTTGGATTTTTTGAACTTTCAATCAGAAATCGGTGTATACCAATGAGATTTTTATCTATATCATTTAGATAGTATTTTTCTGCATTGATATTCAAAAATACAGTACCACCTCCTACAAAGGGTTCGTGAAAATTATTTACTTTTTTAGGAAACAAATCTATCAGTTGATTCATCAACTTATACTTATCTCCGACATAGAACAAAGGCGATCTTATAATTTTATTACTCATGGCCGACTTCTGTTACAAATAGATATTCTTTGTGATTCTTAAAAACGGTATTACCTGCATTGAAATGTCTATAATCCTTTTCAAAGACTTTAGTTTTTCCTTTCAATGTCAAAATGTTTTTAATCTCTTGCAGTGTAATCTTGTTTTTAGAAGAATTACTTTTTGAGTCATAAGTATTGTTATATGAAACTACTAGATACTTCGCGTTAAGATTTCTTACTAAATCAGCCAAACGATTTTTTGCTTGTACTCGACAGTAATCGCTCATATTTTCGGGGGCTGGTTTCAACGCCGTACCATATAATCTTGGCTTATCCCACTTTGTTAACGTTTCCAAAACATGATAAAACCGACTGTATTGTCTTGAGTTGTAGGGTGGATCTATATAAACAACATCGGCTTTTATTTTTTTAGCCAGCTGATTTGTGTCCTCTCTGTAAATCGTTACATTTTTTACTTCTATCGGATCTATTGGCCTCATAATGAATCCGTCTTCGATGAGATCCTTTTTAAAATAGGCATCGTAATGGCCAACTGTGTTGGCAATTTTATCAAGTGAATAAAGCAAAGAGGCAATTAGAATATAATATTCTTTTTCTGTAAGATTACCCTTATTCTCTTCTATGTTCTCTCTAATGAATCCGATGATTTTGGATGAATTCCGACTAAAATATTTTCCACCAAAATATTCCGAAAAATAATTTTCTTCTAAGCTACTACTATCAATATCATTATAATTTTTAATTATATTTTCGATCTTCTCTCTACTCCATTCCCCCTTACCAAAAAAGGCTTGATAAATTGCATAATTAGAATATAAAAAATCATTCAGTATGACTTCATCGAAATGTCTTGCCGCAACAGCGGATACAACTCCTGTTCCTGCAAAAATATCAGCAAATGAGGATTCTTTTCCACATTCTTTATTTATTATTGAGAAAATCCATTCTATTAATTTATGTTTACTTCCAATATATCTACGATTCTGTAGTTGAATATAATTTTTCTTTACCTGAGGAATATAAAAGTAATCTTCTCTTATTCTTTCTCCCTCTATCTCATATTTAGGTCTCTCGGTTTCTAATAAATCGAAAAGAGAATGTTGTACCCCATCAGAAATGTAGTGTGCTATCTTCTGGTCGAAATTTTTTTGTATCTCGGTAAAAAAGCTATAAGTGTCGTTTTCGCCAACAATAATAAAGTCGATGACATTTATATCCATTATCTTGCCCGCTTCAAGAATCTTATTTATGACCCCCAAATCTTGCTTACTAGGGTTAACGTCCCCAGAGGGATGATTATGAAGTAAAATAACACTAGCCGCGCGTAATTCGACAGCTGGTCCAAAAATTTCCCTTGGATGAATCAAACTTTTATCTAATATGCCAATCGAAATAATTTCTTTTTTTAGTAATACGTTTCTAGCATTAAGATAGAGACATATTAAATATTCTTTTTTCTTATCTCGTATATCAGAAGTTAAAGAAACTGCGTCTTGCAACGATAGAATAACGCTGGCCGTTGGTTTTAGATCCTCGTAAAATCTTTTTGTTAACGCTAAAGCAGAAACAACTTGTAAAGCTTTGGTCTCGCCAATTCCAGAAATATTTTTTAAATCATCGACTGTAATATCTAAAAACTTATTGCCAAATTGTTTGATTATTTGCTGGGCAAGTCTTTGAACATTTTTACCTTTTATTCCACTCCCAAGCATAATTGCCAAAAGGTCGCTTTTCGAAAGAGCCTCTGACCCTTTTTGGAGAAATCTCTCTCTTGGTCGCTCTATTTTTGGTAAATCTTTAATCTTCATTTGTTATTTAAAACTTTTAGGATATCGCCTTTTTTATAACGTCTATCTCTTCTGTTCCAGGGCTTGGATTCGAACCAAGATTGCGTGATTCAGAGTCACGATTCCTACCGTTAGAAGACCCTGGAATTTCAAACATTCTAAAACAAAAACAGCATTTTTTCAATGCCTTTATTTGAAAATTGAGAATTGGAAATTAGAAATTAAATCTTGAGATACCTCCTCACCGCTACAAAACTTGAGATGATGCCAATCGCCATTCCCAAGCCAATAACTAAAAACAGCATCTGGCCGAAGAAGTTAGAGAAGTAAGAAGTCAAATTAACCGATGGAATAAAGGTTTGGATTTTTGGTGAAGCAATCAAAACAACCGGATAAAAAATTATCAAAACAACTAAACCGGCAATGAGGCCGTAAATCGCCCCTTCAATCACAAACGGCCCGCGAATGTGCCAGTTAGAAGCACCGACCAAACGCATAATCTCAATTTCCTGCTTTTGGCTGTAAATGGTCAGGCGGATGGTGTTGAAAGTAACCAAAACGGCAATCAAGGAAAGAAGCAAGGTCACCAAAATTCCGCCCATTCTCAAACCGGAAGAAATTTTCTGAATCCGGTTTATGACTATCTCATTTTCATAAAAATCAATCTTGTCAATCAAATTCCGGAAATTGCTGTTTTCAATAAAGCTGACCAAGTTGGCATACTGGGCGGTTTTAACGGCTTTTATCTCAAGCGAGGCCTGAAGCGGATTATCGCCCAGTTCCTCTAAGGCCTGCTGAACCAGCTCTTCGCCCTTGTGCCGCTCCCTGAATTCTTCCAGGGCCTCTTCCTTAGAAACATAATTGACAAAAGAAACCTCGGGCATATTTTCCAGTTCTCTGACGATTTGAAAGGCCTGGTCATTGGAAACATCATCATTCAAGTAAGCGGTGACATCAACTTTTTCTTCCAGGGCAGAAACGGTTATTTGGGAAACCACGTTAAAGGCAACCAAACCGACAAAAATCAAAAGAGCCAAAACCATAATTCCGACTGTCCCAAAAGCCAGCCACGAGTTCCGCTTGAAATTGACCCAACCCTGTCTAACTACCCGATTTAAATTTTCCTTTAACATATTCAGATGCTGTACTTGCCCTGCTCCTGGTCTTTTACGATTTTACCTCTGTCCAGCGTGACTACTCTTTTCCCGACTGCGTTGACTACCTCCCGGTTATGGGAAGCCAGGATAACGGTGGTGCCAAACTCATTTATCTTGGTCAGCAGTTTTATGACGTCAAAAGTGTTTAACATATCAAGATTGCCGGTCGGCTCATCAGCCAATAAAATCTTGGGCCGATGAATCAAGGCCCGGGCAATGGCGATTCTCTGCTTCTCGCCGCCTGAAAGCTGGTGAGGAAAGTTAACGGCCCTATCCTCCATTCCGACAATTCTTAAAACTTTCGGTACATCGCTCTCAATTTGTTTCCGGCTCATTCCAATCACCTCCAGGGCAAAAGCGACATTCTCATGGGCGGTCTTATTGGATAAAAGTTTAAAGTCCTGAAAAATTGTTCCGATTTTTCGGCGCAGAACCGGAATCTGGCCGTCCTCTAATTCTGCCACATTTAAATTGTCAATCAAAACTCGGCCACCGGTTGGCGCTTCTTCCCGAATCAGCATTTTGATAAAAGTTGATTTCCCGGCGCCCGACGGGCCAATAATTGAAACAAACTCGCCGTCCTTAATTTCAAGGCTGATTTCATCCAAAGCCCGGTAATTAGTGTTGCCGTTATAGTCCTTTATTACTTTGTCGAAGATAATCATTGTTCAATAAATAAATCCAAATTTCCTTCTAAAACATCTTCAATTTGATTAGTTTCAATATTAGTCCGGTGATCCTTTACCATTTTATACGGATTTAAAACATAAGAGCGAATCTGGTTGCCCCATTCAATGCCGCTGACCAGTTCTGGCTTGAGCTGGGAAAGCCGTTCAACTTTTGCTTCTTCCATTTTCTTAATCAATCTTGATTCTAAAATCCTTAACGCTTTTTGCCGGTTTTGAAGCTGGGAACGCTCTGACTGAACCGATGTGTGGAGGCCGGTCGGTAAATGGGTTATCCGGACCGCGCTTTCGGTTTTCTGCATATGCTGGCCGCCCGGACCAGACGAACGAAAGGTGTCAATTTTTAAATCACTGGGTTCAATTTTTATTTCGCCGGCTTCTTTAAGCTCGGGTAAAACCTCAATTAAGGCAAATGAAGTGTGGCGAAGCCCTTTAGCTGAAAACGGCGAAACCCTGACTAATCGATGTACCCCGCTCTCATTTTTTAAATAGCCATAGGCGTAAAGGCCGGAAATTTCCAAGGCCGCGCTTTTAATTCCTTTTTGCTCGCCCAAGGACTGGTCTAAAATTTTTGAACTCCATCCTCGCTTAGCCGCATACTGCTGATACATTCTTAAAAGCATGCCTGCCCAATCCTGGGCATCAACTCCGCCGGCGCCAGAATGAATATTCAAAACTGCATCATTTTTATCATAGCATCCGGCAAAACGGGTGAGAATAGACAAGCTCTTAATTTTCTTTTCAATTTTGGAGAGTTCTTTTTCGGCCGTGCCCCGTAGAGAGCTTTGCTCTTCTACTGGGGCCTCCGGAGTTTGCTCGACCTCTCTGATTATCTCCAGTTTTTCTTCGGCCTCTTTAAATTCCTTTATCCTTTCTTTAAGTAATGACAGCTCCTGGACTTTTTTGGCGGCCTCGTCTTTATTTTTCCAGAAATCAGGATTTTCTATTTCTTTTTCAAGGTCGGTTATTTTTCTTTCGGCTTCAGGAACGTCAAAGACGCCCTGCTATTCCTCGGAGCTCTTCCTTCAGAATATCCAGTCTTTCTTGATAGGTTTGCATGGTTAAAATTATATCAAGAAATGTATCAACCCCGCAACATTTTTGTGGTTGTTCGCTTCGCTCACAAACAAAATTGGCAAAAGAAAAGAGGCCGACGCTGGGTCAAGACGACAGGTTCACAATGGCGGGGGGACCCACGAAGTGGGGCGCCATTGGGAATCGTCTCGGACGACGACCTCATTGGGTTGTCCGCTGAGACAAACCGGCTCGCGCTTTTAGTGCGAAATTGATTGGGAGGGTTGACACAGAGGACAGCGCAAAAGACAGGGTTTGTCTTGGCTCTTTTTTTGAGCCATTGGGCAACCGCATCTACGACAGAGAACATTCGGCAGCCATTTCCATCCTGCTTCAAGGCATGGAAAAAAAATCTTGTCCTTTTCCACTGGCCTTGAAACTGACTGAACAGACACAGTCAACCCAAAATACTTCCTTGCCCTTTGCATCTCCATCTCCAGCCACTCATTCATAGAGCCCTCCGTTAAAATGTAGGTTAACAGGAAATGAACAAACTTAAATAATAATAAAAAGAAGATTTAAAGTCAAATGAGTGTATCCGTCCATAACATATGAGACTCCGAAGCGGTTAATTTGTT
>CAYIZI010000013.1:0-17137 GCA_964368135.1 uncultured Candidatus Saccharibacteria bacterium | reverse complement strand
TCAAATGAATCATTAAAATCTGCTGGAAGTGTTGCACTTACAGATTGAATGTACCAAAGGAGAGATAGACCGCTTTTAAGCTTTGTGTTAGAATTTTGAACTATGACTTTCGCAGTTATAAAAACAGGTGGCAAGCAGTATATAGTCACGGAAGGCCAAAAACTGAAGATAGAGAAGCTGAACCAAAATGAGGGCGACGAATTTGAGTTTGATAAAGTTTTGCTTTTTGCCAATGGCCTGCCTGCGCAGGCAGGGAAAGAAATAAAAATTGGCCAGCCATTGGTTAGCGGCGTAAAAGTTAAGGCCAAAGTTTTAAAGCAGGGCAGGGGAGAGAAAAAAATAGTTTTCCGTTTTAAACATAAAACCCGCTCTAAAAAGAAAAAAGGCCACCGCCAGCATTATACCGAAGTTGAGATTTTAAGTATTTCTTAGCCGAAAACCCTTATCGGGCATATCCAATTTCTTCTCTCTTTGCTCGCTGAACAAATAATCTTCAGATTCGTTCAATTTGCCGACAAAATCTCGGTTTTCGCGGGCGGCAAAATACCTGCGATTTGTATAAGATGTTATCGGCAAATTATCACTCACTTCAGTTATTTGTTCGGTTTTGTCTGCTGCCAAAACCTATCAGCTCACAAAAGTTTAGAAATTGAATATACCCTCACAGGTTTTGGTTTTATTACCTGGTACTTTTCATCTTAAAAATCCTTAAAAAATCAAGGTTTTTGGTATTTTAACTCATCCAGCACATGAATTTGACACACTATCAATTTAGAGGTATAATAGGGTATATTCAAAGTGGGGTTCCACCAGAGTTATTGAAAATACAGATAATTCTGGTGGGACAATTCAGTCCCCAGTTCTTTAAGGAATTAAGATGAAACACTATTTTGTAATTCTTACCAAGAGACAGTTTCTCTCTATTCTAGGTAATAGAGAGGAGTCGCGTCGCATCAGTTTGGAAGAAGGAGTGAATCTCTGTTGCATTCCGAACGAGGATGGACCCGAGTACTTTTACCTTGAAGCTTTTGCTCCTACTCATCGCGAGGCAGTAGACAAGGTGAATAAAGTCCTTGATTCCCCCGTCTCTAATCGGTCAGGCACATCGCGTGCCTGACCGTCCCACCAAAGTTCTGGATTAGTTTCAAGAATTTTGGTGGGAAGTAACCCAGTAGTCCTTTGGAGGTGGTGAAATGAGATGGATTCCGTTTTTCTTCATCGTGTTTACAGGGTGCGGATCGGCGTTACCAGTGGCAGAGTACATGCAGGAGGGACCAGAGATTTACTCTCTGTCTTTCCGGCAGGAAAACCTGCTCGTGGTATACAACTACAAACGGTTCACTGGTGAGATGCCGATAGAGGAAATTACGTTTTCTTCACCAGAGCTTGCCGGACGAGTATTCAGCGAAGACGGCAGGTTGACAACGAATTACCCGGATTCGTTCACCATCACTGACGAGCAATGGAATCAAACTACTCCGCTTGAACCGATCGAGGTTTCAGACGAGTATAAAGCATTTTTCCAACTGGCTCGCAGTCTAGCAAGGAGAAGATGGAACATCCCCATTTCTTGAGTGGATGCCGCCGTCTTCCTTCCAGCCGACCTTTCGGGGCCGGCTGTTTTCTTTTCATACTGCGCCGGCGAAGTTCTGACGAACGAAATTTAATAATAACTTGAGTTGCGATGGTTATGTCGTTTTCTGTAATGTAAAGCCCGCAGGGTATAGCCATTGAGGAACCTCATGAGCCGAGCCGTTAAGAGAAGATGTGCTTTGTAGCGAGGCGAATGAGGAGTGAGGGTTTTTTCTGAAAAACAGAAAACCAGCTAACTTATTACAAGTTGTACGAGGCCGAGCGTTTCCGAAATGGCTGTACCCGAGAGGCTTTCAGAAAACGACATAACCCAAACTAAATATTTTTAGCGAGGTTCTTGAAACTCACTTCTTCTTCGTCAAAATAAAGCTCAATCACACCGGTGGGGCCGTTGCGGTGCTTGGCAATAATCACTTCGGCAATGTTTTTTCGGTCTGAATCCCGCCTGACCTTGTCTTCCCGATGAATAAACATCACCAAATCCGCGGCTTGTTCTATCCCGCCCGATTCCCTTAAATCCGACAATCGCGGCCTCTGATCCGGCCTTGCCTCAACCGCCCGGGATAACTGGGAAACAGCAATAATCGGAATGTTTAATTCACGGGCCAGGGCTTTGAGCGAATTGGCAATATCGGTGAACTGATGAACAAAGCCGTCAATTTCCGAACGGGGCTGAATCAACTGAAGATAATCAATCACCAAAAGACTCAAGTCATACTTTGCTTTAAGGCGCCGGGCCATTGCCCTTATCTGCAAAACCGTAGGTGAGGGCGCATCATCAATGAATATAGGCACCTTAGACAAATTATCCAAAGCAATAGAGATTTTTGAAAAATCGCTGAAATCTCCGGAACTGGTCAGCCGGCCGGTTCTTAATTTCCAAAGTCCGACTCCTGCTTCTGAAGCTAAGACCCGATCAATGACCTGGTCTTTTGACATTTCCAAGCTGAATACCCCAACTCCGCCACTATCCTTTTTAGCAATATTTCTGACGATATCCAAAGCAAAAGCGGTTTTACCAAGAGAGGGCCTGGCGCCTAAAATTATCAAATCTGATCTTTGCAAGCCGGCCAGAATATTATCCAAATCAACAAAACCGGTGGCTAAACCGCGCAAAGTCCCGTCGCCTTTGTGAAGTTTTTCTAATCTTTCAAAGGCCTCAACCAAGCCTTCTTTAAGATGGGTAAACTCTTGAGTTAAAGAACGCTGGGAAACGGCAAAAAGTTTTTGTTCGGCCTGGTCTAAAATTTTCTCTATCCCCTCATCTTCCTGATAGCCGAGTTCGGTAATTCTATGAGCCGAGTCAATCAGGTCTCTTAAAATTTTCTTGCGCTGAACAATTTTGGCGTAATTTAAAATATGGACCGAGGTTGGGACAAAGCTTAAAAGAGAAGTCAGATAAGCCGCGCCGCCGGCATTTTCAAGTTCGCCGGCTTCTTCAAGTTTGTTGGTTACGGTTAAAATATCTATCGGCTCGTTTTTTTCCAGTAACTTCGCCATCGCTTGATAAATCAGCTGGTGCTGGCGGATATAAAAATCATCGGGCCTTAAAATATCAACCACTTTCTCAATAGAATCTTTATCAATCAAAATAGAACCCAAAACCGACTTCTCGGCTTCAATATTCTGCGGCGGAAGCTTATTTATCTGATTCATACTACTTACTACTTACTACTTATTACTTATTTTTAGTAGGGGATAGGGTGTTGAAACAACTGTACCCGAGAGGCTTTTCGCTAATACTTCTTTACGAGCGGTCCATACGGCGTATCTTCAATTGAATAACCGAGACTCTGAATTTCGTCCCTCACTTTATCCGCTTCCAGCCAGGCCTTTTGTTTTCTTAACTCTTCACGCTTTTGGACTATTTCAAAAATCTCTTTTGGAATTTCTGATTCTTTTTCCGGAAGAATGCCAAAGATTTTATCTATTTCTTTAAGAAATTTAACTGCCTTATCAGCCGATTTTTTATCCAAGCTGTCTTCATCAATAAAACTATTCACTATCCTGACAAAATTGAACAAAACCGCTAAAACTTCGGGTGTGTTAAAATCATCATCCATTTTGCTTTCAAACTCAATTTTCACGTTTTGAATAATTTTCCCGATTCCGATTTCATCGGAATCGAGGATCCTCGATGGCAAAGCCATCGGGACATCCTTTATATCTTTTGGCCCTGATTTTTTTACTAATTCTAATTTATTCATCAATTCGCGGAACCGTTGAATCGCCGCTTCTGACTGCTTTATTAGGTCTGTTTTGTAATCAATAGGGGAGCGATAGTAGGCGCCTATGAACATAAACCGCAAAGCTTCAGGGCTATACTCGTCCAAGACTTTTCTGATAGTAATAAAGTTTCTTAATGATTTTGACATTTTCTGGCCGTTGATAGCCACAAATCCGGAATGGAGCCAATATTTCACAAACGGCTTTTTACCGGAGACAGATTCGGCCTGGGCAATTTCCGCCTCATGGTGAGGAAAAGTTAAATCCTGGGCACCGCAGTGAATTTCATACTGCTGGCCTAAGTATTTTTCAGAAATGGCCGTGTCTTCGATATGCCAGCCCGGCCGGCCCTGACCCCAAGGACTATCCCAGCGAGGTTCATCTGGACCGGAAAACCGCCATAAAGCAAAATCGCCTTTATTTCTTTTACTTACTGACTCATCTATCCTGGAAACCGCATCTTCGGCTTGTTCAATTGTTCTCTTAGCCAACTTCCCGTAGTCCTCAAATTTTGAAATATCAAAATACACTCCATCCTTGGTTTGATAAGCAAAACCATTTTCAATCAAGGTCTCTATTTGTTTTACGATTTCTTTTATATAGTCGGCGGCTCTGGCAAATTTATCTACGCTGTCAATGCCCAATTCTTTAATGTCTTTCATAAACTCTTTTTCATAAAACTCGGCTACTTCTTTCCAGGATTTTTCTTCCTCCTTGCTTCGGTCAATTATTTTATCGTCAATGTCGGTAATATTCATCAAAAACTTAACTTTATAGCCTTTATAGCGCAGATATTTGGCAATGACATCAAAAATAATATAGGTCCGGGCATGGCCGATATGAGAGTAGTCATAAACCGTCGGCCCGCAGACAAAAATACCGACTTTATTGCCTTTTATCGGCGAAAATTCTTCTTTTTGACCGCTTAGGGTATTGAGAATTTTAAGCATAAACTCGGTTTATATTATGAAAAAAAGAATAACTGCCGCGGTCATAAAAATCAAGGCAAAGTAGCCTAAAGCATTGGAGAACTTTCCATTGGTATAGGAGCCCATAATTTTTCGGTTATTGGCCATTAAAATAATGGCAAAAATTAAAAATGGCAGAACCAGGCCGTGAAACAAAGCGGTGTAAAACAAAAGTTTAACCGGATTAATGCCGAGGTAGTTTAAAAATAAGGCCAGGATTGCCGAGACTATGATTACCAGATAGAATTCCTTTGCTCTTTTGAATTTTTTCTCAAGGCCGGCGCGCCAATTAAAAGTTTCCGATAAAATATAAGCCGAACCAGCCGCTAAAATCGGAATAACCAAAAAACCGGTGCCGACAATTCCAAGGGTAAAAACAAACTGGCCGAGGTCGCCAAGTAATGGTTTTAAAATCCGAGACAGCTCGTCAATAGTTCGGATTTGAATGTCTGTATTAAAAAACAGTGTCGCCGCTAAAACAATAATGAAAAACATAATGAAGTTGGAAAAAAACATTCCAAAAGTAACATCTTTTCTCATCCGGCTGATTTCGTGGTCAAGCTGGCGGTCGTGCCGTAAGTTATGATTATGATAAAGGCTTTTTTCTTCATATGCCTCCTGGCTGGTTTGCCAAAAAAACATATAGGGGGCCAGGGTGGTGCCAAATACGGCAATGATTATGGAAATAGTTTCTCGATTGATTATTAGATTAGGGGAAATAACTTTGTTGAAAACCTCAGCCCAGTTATGAGAAATCATCAGGGCGGCGATAATGTAGAAAATCAAAGTCAATGCCAGCCACTTGAAGTATTTAATTATCCTTTTGAAATCCAAAAAAATTATCAGGATGACTATAACCAAAGCATAGGCTATATCAAGGAACCTGATTGAGATTTGAGGAAAAATCAGGTTGGTGGCGGCGCTCATTCCAGAGAGATCAGCCCCGATATTCAAAACATTGGTTGAAATCATTATCAAAACAATCAAACCAAGGAGCCAGTTCGAGTAGTATTTCTTTAAAACGCCGGCCAGGCCCATTTGGGTAACCATGCCAATTCGGGCCGACATCTCCTGAATCGCGGTCATTAAGGGAAAAGTAAAAAACGCGGTCCATAAAGAAGAAAAGCCGAGTCTGGTCCCGGCAATGGCATAAGTGGTGATGGCCGCGGCGTCGTCATCAGAGGCTCCGGAAATTAAACCACCACCGAGATGCTTCCAGAACCTTTTGAGACTTTTTACGAAAATCATTCAAGTTTTTTCTCGATTTGCTTTACCTCAATTTTTAGAAATCTCATTACTTTTTTCCAGAAATTCGGGTGGTCAACTACCAGTTCACTTAAAACAGCAAAGGGCACGACAAAAAGAAAAACCCTTACCAGCACATCCCAGTTCAATTCTGCCCCGGCGGCATACTTTATGGCGATTATATTATCCAAACTATTGACAATAAGACCAATCAGCAAAAACTCGATTATCCGCAGCTTATTTATAGTCATTACTTCTATTCTATTATAGAATATGACTAATGGAAACTATCGTGGGATTGACTAAAAATCCTTACTTGGCAAACGCACTTCAACTTTTTCTGAATCCGACGCCTTACTTTTTAGCTCTGGTTTTTTTGTTTTTGGTAATTTTCTTTTACGGAATGAGGGTTGGCCGCGGCCGGATGATTTTGGTACTTTTGAGTTTATACGTAGTAATCGTTTTAACCGCTCTGTTTCCTTTTCGAGCCTATCTTTTTGAAACTGTTAAAGGCCAACCTTATTTTATTGAATTAGGACTTTTTTGGGTCGCTTTTATCGTCGTCTTCCTTCTTTTTTTGAATTCGCCCCTGCGCTCTTTGGCGGTTAGAGCAAAAAGTCCGATTCTTCAGATTTTAATTCTAAGCATCTTAATTCTTGGAGTTTTTATCAGCCACATTACGGTTTTATTGCCAGCCAATATTTTAGCCAAATTAGACCATAAAGTTTTTACCTATTTTAAAACCGAAACTGCCCAATTCTGGTGGGCTTTGGCCGGAGTAGTATTTTTGGCGGTTATGCGAAGAAAGGGTGAGTAAGCTATTTCTTCCAAACTCGCTCCGTGTACTCTTCAGTTTGAGTGTTTATTCTAACCACATCTCCTTCTTCAATGAACAAAGGAACGTTAACCTTGGCACCGGTTTCAAGTTTTACCTGTTTGGTGCCGCCTTGGGCGGTATTGCCGCGATTTGAGGGCGGGGCTTCAATCACTTTAAAATCCATTTTCACCGGCAGTACTATGTTTATAATTTTTCCGTTAAAGAGCAGGGAAGTGATAACCGTGTTTGGCTTTAAAAATTGAACTGATTCAGTAATTATATCCTCGCCAAGTTGAAATCTCTTTGATGGGTCGTCTATTTCTGAAAACCAAAACTCGCCGCGATGTGAATATAAAAATTTAACTTCTTTCTTCTGGATATCGGCCTCTTCAAAATAGTCAGACTGCTGAAAGTTTCGTTCAATAACTTTGCCAGTCAAGAGGTTTTTTATCTTGGTCTGCATCACTGGCCGGCGCTGCTGCATTTTAAGATGCTGGGAATACAAAATCTCAAAGGGTTGCCCCTCCCAAATAAAAAAAGTGCCGATTCGCAAATCATTCATTCCAAGCATAGTTTGATCGCAAAAAAAATTTCTCGCCGAAACCCTTTCTCGGGTATAGCCAATTTCTTCTCTCTTTGTTCGTTAAACAAATAAGCTTCAGCTTCGTTCGATTTGCTGATAACATTTTGGGTGTCCCGCCTCGGGGAGGCCTTGGTCCCAAAATGTTATATTTCATCAAATCTTCTCTCAGCTTCAGCTATTTGTTCCGGCTCCGTCTGCTGCCGGAGCCGGTTAACTCACAAAAGTTCAGAAATCGACTATACCCTCAACGGGTTTCGCTTAGATATACACTTTGTGCTTTTCGCTTTAGATTATACAGAAAAACCATCAGGGTATGTATAGCCATTTATCTTATTCCGGCCGCAGGGGTATATCAATTTCTGAATTGGGAAGTATCTTGGAAATGGCCGGTATCTTTACGAAGAATTGACGAAATAACAAAATTGGTGGAGGAGCCGATTTTGTCGGCAATTCGAGTAAAGTAACGGAGATTCCATTTACAAGAAGGGCTGCCCCTATGAAGAAATTGATGTGCCCCGAGAGACGGTTCTGAAATGGCTATACCCAAGAGGCTTTTCTGCTCTACTTTAACACAGAACCGACAAAATTTCTATGGCCGTTCAAAAAATCTTTTATAGTCAAAGGGTTCTTTCCTTCAAGCTGGACTTTTAATGGTTCAATATGGCCGATTGAGCAGGGGATAAATACCCGGCCGTTTTCCTCATAGACAATCCCGATATAAATTTTGTCGTGTTTATGGTATGGCTGGGCATCGTAAATTTTGGCTTCTAAGATTTTTAAAATTTTGCTATTCCAGGTAGTCCAAGTGCCTGGTTCCGGATTTAAGGCTCGAATCTGCCGTTCAACTTCTTTAGCTTGCTTTTGCCAATCAATCTTCCCGTCCGGCCAAGAAAACTTTTTTGTATAAGTCGCTTCTTTATGGTTTTGTTCTTTGGGTTTTATTTTTCCTTCAATCCATTTCGGCAAAGTTTCAATTAATAAATCAGACCCCAATTCTGCTAATTCTTTTTCTAACTCTTTATATTTTGAAAATTGAAAATTGAAAATTGAAAATTCTCGCTTTGCGAGAATGGGTCCATGGTCCACTTTCTCATCCATCAAAATTATGGTTACTCCGGTTTCCTTTCCGCCGTTTAAAATAACTGCTTGAATAGGGGAGGCCCCGCGGTATTTTGGCAGAAGCGACGGATGAATATTCAGAAATCCGTATTTCGGCACTTCAAGCCACTCTTTCGGAATAATTTTTCCATAGGCGGCGACAATACAGATATCAGGATTCAGTTTTTTTAAATCTTCGAATGAATTCTTAGGGTTCCACAAAATAGCGGAATAGCCCTCCTTTTTTAGAGTTTCGAAAATAGGCTTAGAGAAGTCTCCGGTACCAAAGAAAAGTAGTTTCAAGTTAAAAAGTTTAGAGGCGGTTTTCCAAAGTAGAAACTCTTTTTTCAAGAGCGGCGAATTCGTCAATGTCAATTTTTCTTTTGAAACCGTATTTAATTAACTCTGTATCCGTTTTCATCGCTTTCAGATCGGCTTTGATTGTTTCTATATCTTCTTTTGTCAATTTCATATCTGTTTTCATGGCCGCCATACTTGTTTTAATTGTCTCAACTGCTTCTTCTATTTCATCAATCTTGTTGGTCTTCTTTTCAATTCTGTCTGTCTTTTTATCTATATTCAAAACATGTTCAGACATCACTTTTATCTGGTCTCCAAAGTATTCTAACACCACCCCAGTTTCCGGAGAAATATTTTTCGGTTTTGATTTTTTTCTTTTGGGCATATCCATATTTTAACCGGCCCAAAGCAAAAGTCAACCTAATCCGCTGTTGACAGAAAGAACTTTTTTATATAGTATATATGACATAAATAAGCTGGGTAATCTAGCTTATTTCATCAAGGAGCACTTTCTATGTCAGAACAGATGACGAAGCAGCGGCGTCCGTTCCACGAATCCATCGTCGACGCAATCCGTCGCGCCTCATATAGCGATATGAGGTGCCTCGGAAAACTCATCGAGGAGACCAATATCCCGAAGGGGCACGATGAAATCCTCTCGGCTTGGGCCCGCCGAGATGGAGAGTTAATCCGTGAAATGAGTGAACTCGGCGACGTGGAAGATGGTCTCCACGAACAGAAGCGGGAAGCCGAGAAGAAAGAAGAAGAAAAGAAAGCCAAGGAACAGACGGCGACCGCTACCACCTCGTAGCCAAGACTTCATTCGGACATCTCTCAATTGGCGCACGACCTTCGGGTACGGCGCCTTTTCTTTTTGGGCTTCGCCGGAGAGAGCTACCGAAACGGAATCTTCTAATGATTTGGACTGGCGAAGGGTATGGCCAATTTCTAATAAAGCCCGCAGGGTATGGTTGTTGAGGAACCTCGTGAGCCGAGTCCCGATGGCAAAGCCATCGAGGATCCTCGATTCCGCAAGGCGGAATCGGGACCGTTAAGAGAAAATTTCTTTGTAGCGAGGCGAAAGAGGAGTGAGGGTTTTTTTGAAAAACAGGAGATAAGATAATTATTAAAGTTGTATGAGGCCGAACGTTTCCGAGACAACTATACCCGAGAGGCTTTATTTTTTTAGAAATTGGCCATACCCAAGCTATATCTTGTCCGTTATCAAAACTCCTTGCAGATGGTCGTATTCGTGCTGTAAGACACGGGCTAAAATTCCTTTGGCGATAAATTTATGTTTCTTTCCTTCTTCATCCACGCTTTTAACCTTCGCCTTTTTCGGCCTTTTGATTTTTAGCCACGTTTCCGGAATGCTTAAACAGCCCTCTTCAAGTTCCTCGGTTTGTTTTGAGTATGGCTTCACTTCAGGATTTATGTAAACGCTTGGCGCCTTATACTCTTTGGCCAACTCTTCATCTATAACGAACAGCCGCATATTCAAACCAACCTGATTCGCCGCCAAGCCAATGCCGCTTGCTTCCTTCATAGTTTTTTTCATTTTTAAAACCGCCTTTTTTAATTGGGGTGTTATTAGGTCAATTTCTTCTAATTTCTTAGTTAATATTTCAGCTGGCTTTTTTACGATTTCCATTGCTCGTCGAAGGTTCAAGTCGGCCCCGAGGGTCCCTTTAGGGATACGGGCTGCCGACTGGAATCGCTGTTGATAGGCTGATTCATAGACAAATAACTTGCCCGGCGTCTTTACATTTCTTGACTGCCTTATTTTAGAAAATATCTGGTAAGACCGCCTAAGCCCAATGTTCTTTATAATTCCCAAATACATCGCAAATTTCTTGGGTTCACCAACATATTCCGAGATTTCCTTGGCCAAGGCGTGCATTTGGCTGTGAATGCCTCGTTCCGGTCCCGATATCGCCTTGCGATATCGAGGATCCTCGATCGCACTTTGCGATCGAGACTTTCTTTCTAATCTTTTCTTATATTTAGCCAGTTCCTTGCCAATCTTAGTCGGACCAGTAAAAATCTTCTTCATTAACCTTACTATATAGCAAAAATTTAGAAAATTGGTAGGATAACTTTATGACGCGTATTTTTATCGCCATAAATCTACCCGAAGAAATAAAGAAAAAATTAGTTGAGTGGCAAGAGGTTCATAAGAATATGGATGTTAGGTGGACCAAAAAAGATAGCTTACATATAACTTTGTATTTCATCGGTTGGGTTGAAGACGGAAAAGTTGAAGAAGTTAAAAGAGTATTGAGAGAAATTTCTAAGAACTACAACTCTTTTGATTTATACCTAAATGAAATCGCGATTGGACCAGATGAGAAGAACCCAAGAATGATTTGGGCCAACGGGCCAATTACCGAGGAACTGAAAAAGCTTAGCAAAGAAATTACTGAAACTATAGAGAAAATAATAGACCGGAAAGAAATGCTTCCTTTTAAAAATCATATAACCTTGGCTCGAAAACATGGCCGGATAAAACCGTTTACCGAAGAAATTGACTTAAAATTCAGAGTTGAAAGCTTTGAGCTGATGGAATCAAAACTTTTGCAGGACGGTGCCGAGTATGGGGTTATTGAGATTTTTAAGTTAAAATGAAGTATTATGGCTAATCAAGTCAGAGTTAGAATTGCGCCTTCGCCGACAGGGCCCTTGCATATCGGGACAGCCAGGACCGCTCTATTTAACTGGCTTTTTGCCCGAAAGAATGGGGGAGAGTTTATATTGCGAATTGAGGATACTGATTTGAAGCGATCTGACTCTAAATTTGAAGAAGACATTAAAGATTCTTTAAATTGGCTTGGCCTGGAATGGGATGAATTTTATAAACAAAGCAAAAGAATAAAAACGTATAAAAAATACCTTCAAAAATTAATGGATGAAGGCAGGGCATTTTGGTGCCATCACACGGTTGAAGAACTGGAGGCCGAGAAAAAAGAACAGATGGCAAGAAAAGAAGCGCCAAGGCATGTGTGTGAACACAAACGTGAAAAACCCGCCGCTAAAGCTATGGCGGGCAAGGGAGGAATTATCAGATTAAGAGTTGACGAGAACTCAACCAGAGTGATTCATTTTGACGATATTATCCGCGGCAAGATTGAATGGCCCGAAAAAACGATAGGGGATTTAAGTTTAGCCAAAGATCTGGAAACTCCGCTCTATAATTTTGCCGTTGTGATTGACGATTACGAAAGTAAAATTTCTCATGTGATAAGAGGTGAAGATCATATCTCCAACACGCCAAAACAGATTTTAATTCAAGAGGCGCTTGAAATAAAACCGCCGGAATACGCTCATCTTCCGTTAATCTTAGGTCCTGACCGAACCAAACTTTCAAAAAGGCATGGCGCCACTTCTATAAATGAATACCGAGATGATGGATATCTGGCAGATGCTTTAGTTAACTTTATGGCCCTGCTCGGCTTTCATCCAGAAAAAGCCCAGGAATTAGAAAAGCCGGAAGACATTCATTATATAGATGAATTAATTTCACTTTTTGAGCTAAAAGATGTCCAGAAATCGCCGGCGGTTTTTGACATTAAAAAACTGAACTGGATAAACGGCTATTATATTCATCAACTTCCGCCGGAACAATTCAGAGCAGCGGTTACCCCGTTTATTATCAAAGAAATCGGAGTAAATGGGGTGGAAGATAAATACCTGGATAAAATCCAGCATCTTATGACCGAAAGGGTGGAAAAATTATCGGATGTCAAAAATTTTGATTACTTCTTCAAAGATCCGGAATATGAAAGGGGGCTGCTGGCCTGGCCCGCCTCCGCTAAAGCTTCGGCGGGTAAAAAAAATGTGAGCGATGAGAATATTAAAAAATCCCTCACTTTAGTAAAAGAGGTGCTTGAACTGATTGATTGGAAAATTTTTGACAAGGATTATATCAGAAAAAAACTTGACGACCTGGCTAAAGATAATTTTGGCAAAGACCGGGGAGCGGTTTACTGGCCGCTAAGGGTTGCTTTAACTGGCCGCGAAGGTTCACCAGATCCGGTAGATATATTAGGAGTTCTACCAAAAGATACGGTGCTCAAAAGGTTAAGTACTGCTCTTTCTAAATTAATGTGATTGATGAAAAATCAAAATTACAATTCAAAATTCAAAAATTTAATTTCTTTAATCCTACTTTCCACTTTCTACTTATTACTTATTACTTATTCGTTGGCTCAAGAAAACACCAACGACCATATTCTTGATCTTCGCGAACAAATCCGAGAGCTTGAAAAACAGTCGGCTGACTACAAAAAACAGATAACCCAAAAACAAAAAGAGGGCGAGACTTTAAAGAGAGAGATAACAATCCTGGAAAATCAAATTGCCAAATTAAGAGTTGACATATTGACTACGACCAGGAGAGTTTCTTTAACTAAACTTGAAATTCAGGATTTAAATGGAGAAATTTCTAAAACCCAAGTAGAAGTGGACAAAAATAAGGCAGTGATTTCAGAATTAATAAGACAGCTGGCGAGCGCCGAGAAACAAGATTTAGCCATTATCATTTTGGCTAACCCCCGAATTTCTGATTTTTTTAACCACATAGAACAGGTAAACAATTTGCAGGGCCAGTTAACGGCTAATCTGGGCCTTTTCCTGAAACTGAAGGCGGAGCTTGAAGAAAGAAAAGGGCTGGCTGAAAATAAAAAATCAGAACTTGAAATTTTAAACCGGAGGCAGCAAAACCAAAAGTCAGCTCGGGAAGGAACCCAGACTGTAAAAAATAATTTATTGGTTAAAACCAGGGGCCAAGAGCAGAAGTTTCAGGAACTTTTAACTGAAGTTGAAAAAAAGAAAGCTGAATTTTATAAAGAACTCCAAGAATTAGAGGTAAGGGCCCGCGAGCAGGGGATATATATTGTCAGAGTTAAAGCCGTCTCTATCCCGCCGCGGGGAACAAAAATCTTTAAAATGCCAATGGATGATTATATAATTACTCAAGGATATGGAATGACCGCCTTTGCCCTAAGAGGAGCTTACGGCGGTGCGCCTCATAACGGAGTAGATATGACGGCAGGACATGGTGCGGAAATAAAATCCATTGGTCCGGGCACGGTTTTGGCAAAAGGATTCAATAACGCCGCCGGAAACTGGGTCGCCATTAGGCACGACAACGACCTGGTCAGCATTTATGGCCATATGCGCGATCCGGCCCTGGTCTTGGCAGAAGAAAGGATGAGTGAAAATACTGTTTTGGGCTATCAGGGAGCAACCGGCCTTGTCACCGGTTCTCACCTTCACTTAAGTCTATACCATGAATTTTTCAGTTTTATTGGACCAAAAACCGGCCAGGTCTATTTTAACTATTGGGATGGAAGTCTGAACCCGTTAGACTATATCCAATGACAAATATTTTGATTTTAGGAGCAGGTTTTGGCGGAATTAGGGCGGCTTTGGATTTAGAAAAAAAACTCAAAAAGAACCGAGATTATAAAATCACTTTGGTTGACCGGAATAATTTTCAAGTTTTCACGCCGTCTCTATATGAGGTGGCCACGGTTTACGGCTTAATTGAAGATAATTTTGTCCAATATCTTCGGGGCTCAGTGACAATCCCCATCAGTGAAATACTGAATGGTAAAAGGGTCAATTTTATTCAAGCAGAAATCAGAGAGATAAATCTAAAAGATAAATTTGTTTTAACCGGCGGGGGAGCAAAACTGGGCTTTGACTACCTAATCATCTCTTTAGGCGGCGAGACTGAATTTTACAGTATTCCCGGAGTTCAAGATTACGCTTTTAATTTTAAAACAATTGACGACGCTATCTCTGTTTTCAAAAAAATACAAGAGGTTTACGATAACTATCAAAAAAGGGGGGGCGGGGATATAAAGATAAACATTATTGGCGGCGGTTTCACCGGCGTTGAACTTGCGGCGGAACTTAGCTGTTGTGCCGGAAACATAATCAAAGAGCATAATTTCGATAAAAAATGTACAATGATAAATTTGGTTGAAGCCGGTCCGACAATTCTTCCGGTAATAAATGACGAAGCAAGAAAAAAAATACAAAAAAGATTAGATACAGAAATGATTGAAATCAAAGCAAATTCGCCGGTATCTGAAGTTGGTCCAGATTACATAAAGATTAAAACACCAACGGGTGACGGGGGAGAGATAAAATCTGATATAACCATTTGGACCGGCGGAGTCCGGGGTTCAAGGCTTTTGGAAAATCTCGGATTAAAACTGACTAAAAAGAGAACAACAGAAGTCAATGAATTTTTACAAGTTAAGAATTTAGATGATTCAATAAACGAGAAAATCTTTGCGATAGGGGACAGCGCCACTTTGATTGATCCTAAAACCCAAAAACCAGTTCCGGCAATGGCTTATGTTGCTTCTGACCAAGCCGCAGTTGCCGCCGAGAACATAATCAACCATATTAATAGCCGCAAATTAAGGCCCTATAGACCGTTTTATGACACCTGGATCGCACCAGTAGGGGGTAAGTGGGCTTATTTCTACTATAAAGGCACAAACATAAAAGGATTTTGGGGTTATGTCTTAAGACAGATAGTTGATTTGAGATACTTTATGAAAATTTTGCCCTTAAACAAGGCCTTGCGGCTCTTCTTCAAAGATTTAGTGATTTTTACAAGGAATGATTAATCGTTCTTAAGCTTCCTGCCGCTGTGAAATTTACGATGAATTTCTTTAAGTTGTTTACTGGTCACATGGGCATAAATTTGAGTTGCTGAAATGTTTTTATGGCCTAAGAATTCCTGAAGAGTCCTTATATCCACGCCCTGAGCTAATAAATCAGTGGCAAACGAATGGCGCATCACGTGAGGTGTAGTGTTGGCCGGCAAACCGGCAAGCAGAGCATAGCGCTTAATAATGCTCTCAATATAACGAACCGACAGTCTTTTTTGCGAACCCTTTTTAGCTCGATAGTTTACAAAAAGGGGGCTATCATTATCTTTCCTTGTTTCAAAATATTTTTTCAACCAATTTAGAGCTCTTTCAGAAAAGTAAACCGTCCTAATTCTGCCTCCTTTGCCGACAATACTTAACTCTAAATCCTTTATCTCGGGTTTTATTTTGAACTGTTCACGGTTTAAGGCAGTTAACTCGGATATTCTCATTCCTGTGGAAAAAAACACTTCCAAAATCGCTCTATCTCTTAAACCTTGAACTTTTTTTATATCCGGAATAAAAAAAAGTTTCTCTAATTGCTCAAGCGTAAGAAAGCGGACTTGACGCTCACTTTTATCCCTGGCTAATTTTATTTTTTCCGAAGGTAAAGATTGGACATTACGGTCGGCAAAATAGTTTAAAAGAGAACGCAAGGCAATTAAATAATAATTTTGAGTTGATTTTTTCAAGGTCATACCCGAGGCAGGGGAATGGCGGGCTAAGTAGACACGATATTTCCAAATATGGTTAGGGGAGAGTTCATGAGGTTTAAGATTCTTCAACTTACTAGCCTTAAGCCAATCAAAAAATTTATTTATAAAGCGGGCATAGTTTTCTTGCGATTTAGAAGATAATCCTTTTTCTATATCCACCCAGTCTAAAAAATCATTTAAGTGATGGGGGATTGGCTTTTGGCTTTTTTCCATATAATTATGCCATTAACTTAAATTATGCGAATCATTATAATTATCAGTTTTAGCTTAAACACGGTCAATCCCCTGTTATCCACATTTAGATTTTTAAAACTGCACGAAATAGGTTAGATTTAATTTTTGTGATATAATTTTCAATAAATGTTCTACGCTGATTTAAATCATTTTAAAGGCAAGACCGGGTATGAGATAGACGGCATTTGGTATCCCCGGGTCACCTCTATCATCTCAATTAAGGCCAAACCGGCTCTTTATAAGTTTTATGCTGATCAGGGCAGCTTTTCAGCCGCTGAATCAATTAAAACCAAATCGGCCGATGAAGGAACCCTTATTCACGAAACTATAGAAGCAATCCTGGCCGGAAAATCAGTAGCAGTCCCCCACTCCATTCAGCCGGCTATAAATGCTTTTTTAGAATTTAAAAAGAAAAATGAAATTGTGCCAATGAAAGTTGAGGAACGAGTTGTTTCTAAGAATCACTGGTATGCCGGCACAGTTGACGTTATCGGAAAATTAAACGGCCAACTCGGGGTTTTAGATATTAAAACCTCTTACTCTATCTATCGCGATTATGGTCTTCAAACCGCCGCTTACGCGGAAGCAGTTAAAGAAAATAATATCTTCCCCGCGACCAGATGGGTTTTAAGAATTGACCAGGCCAAAGAATGCGTCAAGTGTGGCGCCAAAATGCGCGAAAAGGGCGG
>CAYIZI010000012.1:0-21005 GCA_964368135.1 uncultured Candidatus Saccharibacteria bacterium | reverse complement strand
GCCTTGAAAATGAAAACACCAGCCGAAGTGTTGCGAAGCTATTGATTAGAAAACAGAGTACGCTATTTTATGTCGAAAAGGCCGCAGGGTATAGCTGTTGAAGAACCTATGAGTCGAGCCATTTTGAAGTAAGCCGCACGGGAGTGTCTGGTGAGCGGATTCGGAGGCCGTTTTGGCTTGGTTCCCGAGCCTGTCGAGGGACAAAACGGCCGACGACCTCGGAGGGTACCGCTGGAGCACCCGAGAATGAGCGAACCGGATACTCCCGCGCGGCGAAGCGTCAGTACTCGTACATCGAGAGCTGACTATCCACCTGTTTCATCACCTCCAGCGCCACCGATACCATAATCAAAAGCGAAGTGCCGCCAAGAGTAAAAGCGGCAATCCCGGTAAAACCCTGGACAATTGACGGCATCACCGCAATCAAACCCAGAAAGACAGCCCCAACCAGGGTGATGCGGTTAAGCAAGTGGGTCAAAAACTGGGCCGTAGAAGGACCTGGTCGAATGCCGGGAATATAGCCGCCCTGCTTTTGAATATTTTCGGAAATTGATTTTGGGTCAAAAGTAATAGCCGTGTAAAAATAGGTAAAGCCGACAACCAGGATAAAATATAACAAGCCGTAAAGAAGCTGATTAGTCAAAAATCGGTTAAAAGTTTGAGCCAAATTAGAAAGAAAAGCAATTTTTGAACCAGCGAGAAAGTTAGCCACCATTCCCGGGAAAAGCAAAATGGACAAGGCAAAAATTATTGGAATCACGCCGGCTTGATTGACCCGCAAAGGCAAGTAAGTAGAAACGCCGCCATACATCTTAAAACCGCGAACCCTTTTAGCGTAGTTGATTGGAATCTGTCTTTGGGCTTCGGTAATATAAACCACGCCGCCGATTATCACTAAAGCCAGAATGAAATAGCCGATATAAGTGAAGAGCTGGCCTGGGTCATAACCAAAGTAAAGCTGGCTTAATGCTTGCGGCCCCTGGGCGACAATGCCGGCAAAAATTAAAAGCGAAATCCCGTTGCCAAGATTTTTTTCAGAAATCAATTCACCCAGCCACATCAAAAACATCGTTCCAGTGCTGACCACAGTTAGAGCAACAATCCATTGATTCAAAGATAAAGCTGGAATAACACCTTGCCGGGAAAGTAAAGTTAAAAAACCAAAACCCTGCAAAAAAGCAAGGGGAACGGTCAAAAGCCGCGAATATTGATTAAACTTTTGCCTTCCGGCCTCACCCTCGTACTTATACATCTGCTCCAATTGCGGAAAAATCATAGTCAAAAGCTGCATTATAATTGAAGCGGTAATGTAAGGCCCGACGCCAAGCATTACCAGCGACAAATTTTCCAGGCCGCCGCCGGTAAATAAACTGATTAAGCCGAAAAGCTGGTTCTGGGCAAAAAACTGGGCCAGTTGAGAAGTATCAATCCCCGGCACCGGAATGGCCGCCGCCACTCTAAAAACCACCAGCAGAACCAGTATAAAAAGTACCCGCTTTCTCAAATCTGGAATTTTGAAGAGTTTTAAAATCTTATCCATAAAATGTATGCCGCAAACATACTATAGAAACCTATCACTCGCAAGAAACCGTCTCGCAACGAACGAAGCTGAAGATTATTTGTTTAACGAACAAAGAGAGAAGAAATCGGCTGATAGGCGAGCGGACCTTAACTACGAGGAGAAAAGAAATTGGCTATACCCTCGCTATTTTCTCTTTAACTGCTTTTGACATTAAAACGTCTTTGAAGGTTAATCTTCTGCGCAGCTCGCCCTTGCCTAAAATTTTAACACCATCCTTGATTTTTTTCACCATTTTCTTTTCCGCCAAAGTTTTCGGAGAAACAACCTCCCCATCAGAAAATTTCTTATTCAAGTCCCTTAAATTTACAATCTCCGGCTTGGGGTGATGAAGCCGAAAACCGCGCCTTCTTATATCAAGCGTTTTTGAAGCACCCCTAACCTTATGGAACTTTTTCCATAAAGGCGTGTCACCGCCGCGAAAACCCGGCTTGATTCCGGCTCCGGCTCTGGATTTTTGTCCTTTCAGTCCTTTCCCGGAATAAGTTCCCCGTTTGCCTCCGCGACCAACCCGCTTCCGGCGTTTTTTCTTTATTGTTGGTTTAAGTTCATGAATCTGCATATTAGTTTCTATTTTTTAATTTCTTCAGCGCTTCTATTGTCGCTCTGGCAATATTAATTTTATTATTGGCTCTGGAAATTATCTTCCCGCTGACATCCTGAATTCCGGCTAATTTGGCAATCACCCTCATCGCTCCTCCGGCTCTGACTCCGCTTCCTTTTGAAGCCGGTTTTAAGTAAATCACGGCACTGTTTAATTTAACCTGGATTTCATGAGGAATGGTGTTGTCTTTGAACTCAACCGTTATCAGGTGCTTTTTGGCCCGCTTAAATGCCTTATCAACTGCTTGGGCGACATCATTTCCTTTGCCTATCCCAAAACCAACTTTTCCCCTTTTATTGCCGATAACTATTGCTGCTCTGAAAGTAAATCTCTTGCCGCCCTTAGTCACCCGAGTGACTCTGGCAATATCTAAAACTTTCTGGTCAAATTCCTCAACCTGCTTTTCGTCAAGCTTAGCCATAATCTCTTTTTCTGATTTAGCTTCTTCTAAAGTTGGCTCAGTCGGTACTTCCAAAACAGCGCTCGTCGAAGGTTCCGCCGACTCGCTTGCGAGTCGTTGCGGAATCGCTGTCGCTTTTTCTTTTTCAGATGTTTCAGTTGAGTTATCAGTTTTTACTGCTTTATCGTCGTTCATACTAAAATTTCAGTCCTCCACTTCTAACGCCTTCGGCAAAGACCTTAATCCTTCCGTGGTATTTATAGCCGCCTCGGTCAAAAACTATTTTAATTATGCCTTTTTCAACCGCTTTTTTGGCCAATGCCTCGCCAACCTCAAAAGCAACCGCCTTTTTACCGGCCAAGCCGTTCTCCCTTTTCCCTTTTTCCTTTTTCCCTTCTCCTTTCTTAAAATCGCTGATGCTAAGTAAAGTAATTCTCCTTTCATCGTCAATTAGTTGGGCGTAAAGATGCTGATTTGAACGAAAAACTGAAAGCCGCGGCCGTTTGGCTGTGCCTTTGATTACTGCTCTGACCCGTTTATGTCGTCTTATTCTATTTTTTCGTTTTGTTTTGATATTCATGAATTGACTAATAACATAGAGCAAATGGCAAATAGCTATTCGCTATTAGCTCTATGCTATTTGCTGTTTATCCCGCGGTTACTGCCTTCTTCCCTGCCTTCCTTAAAATCACTTCATCCTTGTATCTTATCCCTTTGCCTTTATATGGTTCTGGCGGCTTTACTTTCCTAATATTGGCCGCAATCTGACCAACCAGCTCTTTATCTAATCCGGAAACCGTAATTTGATTTTTCTCTATTTTAAAATCTATGCCCTTTGGAGCAGAAACTTTAACCGGATGGGTGAAACCGACGCTAAGTTCCAAAATTTTGCCTGACTCAACCGAAGAATCCGTCTTTATCTCTGATTTAAAACCAATCCCTTCGTAGACCAAGGCCTTTTCAAAACCATCCTTTACTCCTTTTATCATATTACTAATTAGGGCACGATAAGTACCCCATAAAGCTCTTGCCTCTTTAGAGTCTTTTAACGGCTTCACCATAACCAAATTTTCCTGAATTTCAACATTAATATCTTTATGAATTTTTTTAGAAAGTTCACCTTTCGGACCTTTTACCAAAACCAAGCCGCCTTCAATTTTTACTTGAACAAGGTCTGGAATTTTAATTGGCTGTTTTCCAATGCGCGACATAATTTTAATAGACTTCGGCGATGGCCTGGCCGCCGACTCCAGCTTTGACTGCCTCATCACCAGTCATAATCCCTTTTGATGTTGAAACGACCAAAACCCCATAACCTGATTTTACCGGCCTTATTTCGCCTCTTTTTATATAAATTCTTCGTCCCGGTTTTGAAATCAATCTGACGTTATTGAAAGCCGGGAGACCATCCTCGTACTTTAATTTTATATCCAAAACCAATTCACCGAGCTCGCCTTTTTTGCTTTTTTTCTTTTTTCTAACCGCTGAAACAAAGCCTCTTCTTTCAAGAATCTTGGCCATCTCATACTTCATTTTAGAAAAAGGAATAACCACCCGGTCATTTTTTACCAGGTAAGCATTTTTTATTCGAATGAAGAAATCTGAAACGGTATCCATACTTGTTATATTTCAATATTTAAATATAATAATTACCAAGATGATTTTTTTACTCCAGGGATTTCCCCCCTGGAAGCTAATTCTCTAAAATGTATCCGGCACAATCCAAACTTTCTGATATATCCTCTGGTTCGACCGCAAATAAAACAATGGTTCCTTTTCCGAATCTTGTATTTTGGGGTCTTATCTAATCTAACGACTACTGACTTTTTAGGCATATTGATATATTTAAATGTTTAAATATTATTTTTTTATCGGAAACCCCATTAATTTCAACAGCTCGATTCCCTCTTCTTTTGTTTTAGCCGTAGTCGTAATGGTAACCTGAAATGGAAATATATCTTTTGATGATTCATAACTTACTTCCGGAAATATTATCTGTTCTCTTATTCCGATATTTAAACTCCCTTTTCCGTCAAAAGATTTAATATCCAGCCCTCTGAAATCGCGCGACCGGGGGAGAGCCACTGAAATTAAACGGTCAATAAAATCATACATTCTCTTACCTCTTAAGGTTGAAATGAAACCAACTGCCATTCCCTGCCTGACCTTAAAACCAGAAATGGACTTCTTGGCCTTACGATAACTTGGTTTTTGACCGGTGATGGAAGCAATATCTTTTTCAACTCTTTCTTTAAATTTCGGTTCAGTTGATATTCTCCCTGACCCGACATTGACCACCGCTTTTTCAATTTTCGGAACAGCCATCACATTCTTGTAGCCAAACTTAGCCATCATTGATGGAATAACTTGTTTTCTATATTTTTCTAATAAACGTGGCATAATTTAATTCTCTCCTTTGCACTTTTTACAAACTCTGATTATTTTTTTATCCTCCCGTCTTATGCCCATTCGTGATGGCTTCTTGCAATGCTGGCAAATCAGCATAACCTTAGAAAAATCAACCGCCCTGGGCACTGAAATTACCTCTCCTTTTTGACCTTGACGCCGCGGCCGCTGATGCCTTCTAACCAAGTTTAATCCCTCAACTACCACCTGACTTCCTTTTGGAAATGAATATAAAATCTTCCCGGTTTTACCGCGATCCTTGCCGCTCAACATTATTACATTGTCGCCTTTCTTAATCTTCATTTATTATTTCCGCTTCTTAATTATTACTCATTACTTTTTACTTACACGAGTTCTTCGGCCATCGAAGCAACCTTATTAAAACCTTTCTCTTTGATTTCCCTGGCCACCGGGCCAAAAATTCTGGTTGCTTTTGGCTCTTTACCCTCTAAAATAACCACGGCATTATCATCAAATCTCACATAAGAACCGTCTTTCCGGCGAAGCGGCTTTCTTTGTCTTATAATTAAGCCGTGGACTATGTCTTTTTTCTTTATTGTCTTTCTTGGTTCTGCTTCTTTGACTGAACCAATAACCACATCGCCTATTTCTCCGTATCTTCCTTTATGACCTTTTAAAACTCTAATCACACCAATTCTCTTGGCCCCGGAATTATCAGCTACATTGATGATGCTTCTCAACTGAATCATGCCAAATTTGTTTGTGAGTGAAACGAACAGCTACAAATTTGCGCACCCCGCCCTCTATGCCCGTCATTCCTGGCTCTAAACTATAAATCACAGGCTTAGAGGGCGGGGTGGATGTTTTGTAGCTAAACTTTTTTCGCTTCGCTCAAAACTTTAGACAAAACTATCCATCTTTTTTCTTTTGACAGCGGCCGCGTTTCTTCAATGATTACCCGGTCTCCGATATGATACTCATTTTTCTCGTCGTGGGCCTTAAACTTTTTTGTCACTTTGAAATATTTTTTGTATTTTGGATGTTTTTTTAAACGGATAACGGCGACCACAACGGTTTTGGCCATTTTGTCCGATACAACTGTCCCCTTAAGCTTTCTTTTTTTCTTTTCTTCAGTGTTCATGATGCTCTTTTGACGAATCTTGTTTTAATCGGCAGTTTATGGCTGGCTAATCTGAAGGCCTCTTTGGCGATTTCTTCGGATACGCCGTCAATTTCAAACAAGATTCTACCGGCTTCAACCGGAGCCACAAAATGAGACAAACTCCCGGCTCCGCCGCCCATGCCCAGCTCCGGACTTCGGGCGGTTCGCGGCTTGTCCGGAAAAACTCTAATCCAGATTTTACCGCCCTTTTCAAGAAATCTGATAATTGTCCTCCTGGCTGACTCAATCTGATTAACTTTAACCCAGCTTGACTCCATGGCTTTAAGCCCAAAAGCACCAAACGCCAAATTAGTCCCGCGACTGGCAGCGGTTTTTAATCTTCCTTTATGAACTTTGGGATGTTTAATCCTTCTTGGCTGAAGTACCATTTTTGTAGACCCATACCTTTACCCCCACGGTTCCGTAGGTGGTATAGGCGGTATTTTTAGCAAAATCAATATCCGCGGTCAATTTATGCAAAGGCATCAAACCCTGTTCCATATGTTCAGTTCTGGCAATTTCAGCTCCATCTAACCGGCCCTTAACCCCAATCTTCGCTCCTCTCACTTCCTTATTCGCCATAATCTTGGCTAAAGCTTGCTTAATGATTCTTCGATAAGGCACTCTTTTTTCAATTCGCTCAACAATCTGTTCAGCCATAATTGCCGCCGATGTTTCTGGATTTTTATATTCCTGAATCTCAATTTTTGCCTTATCTGTCCCCTCGATCAAGCTCTCTATTTCTTTCTTTAACTCCTCGCTTCCGCTTCCTCCCCGGCCAATTATTAATCCTGGCCTTGAGGTATGGATAATAACTTTAATCTGGCCAGGCCCTCTTTCAATCTCAACTTTGGCAACACTCAAAAATCTAAGGCGCTTTTCTAAAAATTGCCTTGCCTTAACATCTTCTTTTAAATACTTGATAAGATTTTTCCCGCCAAAATATCGGGACCGCCAGTCCTGATTAAAACCTAATCTCATTGAAATTGGTGAAGTTTTTTGCCCCATTAAAGTATATTTAAATATTTAAATGTTTAAATATTTTCATATTGATTTCCTTCTAAACAACCTTCGACCCAGGGTCTTAAATCCTCCAAAAACTCCCCTCTTTGCTCCTTTAGCCATCTCTTTTTTCACTCCCGGCTTTTGCTCAACCTTAGCTTTCTTGGTTTCATCAATTTTAGCTGAAGGCACTTGGCTGGCTTTTTGCGGTTCAACTTTCTTAATCTTACTCAACGACTCTTCTTTCTTTTTCTTTCTGTTTTCCGGCAATTCGTCTAAAACTATCTTGATGTGAGAGGTCTTTTTTTGAATCGGCATTGGCAAGCCAAAACCCTTGGGCTTATATCTTTTAAGCTTTGGCCCTTCATTCACGATTATCTCTTTGATATAAAGATAATTTTCATCCAGGCCCAGATTGTGCTTTGCGTTTGAAACTGCTGAATTTAAAAGTTTCAAAAGAGGCTTAGCTGGTCTGCGAGTGGTGTATTTTAATTGAGCTTGGGCAACATCAACATCAAGTCCCTTAACAATATCAACTAAAGCCCGAACTTTGCGGGGAGCGATACGTAGATAATTAAGTTGGGCGGTGATTTGAGACATGAACAATATATTTAAATATTTAAATGTTTAAACGTTACTTTTCGTTTCCTCGGCCGCCTTGGCCGCCTGGGCAGCATCAATTTCTCTCTGTTTGGCCTGGGCTTCAAGCTCGCGCTGCATCTTGCCGCCGTGCCTCGTAAATTTTTTGGTCAAACTGAATTCTCCTAATTTATGGCCAACCATTTCTTCGGTGATAAAAACCGGAATATGAATCTTGCCGTTATGAACGCCAATGGTAAAACCAACCATCTCCGGAATAACAGTTGAATCCCGCGACCAGGTCTTGATTACTGTTTTATCGCCGGCCTTAAGCCGACTCAATTTCTTGAGCAATTTTTGATCTACATATGGACCTTTCTTCAGTGATCTGGACATAATAAAATTTAAATATTTAAATATTTAAATATTTTCACTTTCTTCTGCTTAAAATCAGTTTTCCCGACTTCTTTTTTCTATTTCTTGTTTTTACCCCCCGGGCCGGTTTACCCCACGGAGTTTTGGGCGGCATGCCAAGCGGCTGGCGTCCTTCTCCGCCGCCGTGAGGATGATCAACCGGATTCATGGCTGAACCGCGGACATGAGGCCTTCTGCCTAGCCATCTGGATCGGCCGGCCTTACCCAAGCTGATATGAATGTGCTCCGGATTTGAAACCTGGCCGATGGAAGCATAATTTTCAGCCAAAACCATTCTTACTTCACCAGATGGCATCTTTAACTGGGTATATCTGCCTTCGGTCGCCAAAACTTGAGCGGACGCGCCGGCTCCTCTAGCAATCTTTCCGCCCTGGCCCGGATTTAATTCAATATTATGAACCAAGGTTCCTTGAGGAATATACTTTAACTTCATCCTGTTTCCGCTTTCCGAGCTTCCCTTCCCCAAAAAAGTCCGGACACTATTTCCGACTTTAAGGCCATCGGGCGACAGAATATATCTTTTTTCTCCATCAGAGTAAACAATCAAGGCAATTCTGGCGCTTCTATTCGGGTCATATTCTATAGCCATAACTTTCCCGGAAATATCAAATTTATTCTGTTTAAAATCAATCAGCCGATAAAGCTGCTTATGGCCGCCGCCTTGGTGCCTTGAAGTAATCCGGCCGGTATTTGCCCGGCCAAAGCTCTTTTTTATTTTTTTAGTCAAAGATTTTAAAGGCCCGGTTTTGGCTAAGCCGCTAAAATCATAACCGGTCATCTGGCGTCTGCCTGGAGTTGTTGGTTTAAAATTTTTCATCCCGTTAGAAGTTTGATAGACCCATCCACCGCTTTAAGCCGGTGGCTAAGATTATAAAACTTCATACTACTTAATTCGTGTTTATTCCCGTTAGGGTTAACTTCTAACGGGATTAATATGTCGTCTTTAGGCGACCTCGATTTTATATCCCTTCTCTAAACTAACAATTGCTTTTCTAAAACCGGGTTTCCACCCTTCAAAACGGCCGACCTGCCTATACTTTCCGATAACATTAATCATTCTGATCTTTTTGACTTTCACCTCGTATAATTTTTCAATCGCTTTTTTGACCTCAACTTTGTTTGCCCGGCGGGAAACCTTAAAAACATAGGCCCCGCCACTTGCCAAATCAACTCCTTTTTCAGTGACAATTGGTTTCTCAATTATTTTGTAAAGCTTTGGATCCTTGCCTTGAGGCAAGCCAACCCTGGCCTCTTGCTTTTCAGGTTCTTTCTCTTTTGGCTGCTCCCGCCTTTGGCGAGGCTCGCCTTCGGCAGCTTTAATATCTTCTTTTTTCTTTCTTCCAAATAAAGCCATGATAGAATATTTAAACGTTTAAATATTTAAATATTTTTCAGGTATGTCTTTTCAATTACTGGCACTGCGTCTTTTAACAAAACCAAATATTTCTTTTCCAAGATATCGGCCATATTCAAATTATCTGCTCTTGAAGTCTTAACAAAAGGCAGATTATTGGTCGTCCTGATTAAGTTTGAATTTGACTGGGGGTAAACCAGCAAGATTGAATCCTGTTTTACTTTTGTCTTTTTATAACCCGAGAGATTGACGGCAATTTTATCCAAAACTTCCTTCATTTTTTTTGTTTTTGGTTCAGCTAAAGAAATAGAATCAACTACCATCAACTGGCCATCCCTTACTTTTGAACTTAGGGTCATAAACAGCGCTTTCTTTTTTGCTTTTTTGTTAATCTTTTTTGAGTATACCTTCTCTTTTGTCGGACCATGGGTGACGCCGCCGCCCTTCCAAATGGGTGAACGAATTGAGCCGTGTCTGGCTCGGCCAGTTCCCTTTTGGCGCCAGGGCTTTCGTCCGCCGCCCCTTACTTCCCCCCGGCCTTTGGCGTGAGCTAAAGGCTTTCTGGCATTAGCTATTTGGGTAATTAAAGCTTGATGAATTAAATTGGGATTAATTTCAATGTTAAAAACAGCATCTGGTAATTCTATGCTGCCCGTTTCCTCTCCCGATTGGTTGTATAACTTAACCCTCATTTTAAATAATTGATATCTTTAATCCGGTGCCGCGCCTTCCTGGTATTGCTCCCTTTATCGCAATTACATTAGTCTCTTTATCAATCTTAGCTATTTCTAAATTACGGACTGTCACTTTCTTTCCGCCCATCCGACCAGCCATCCTTCGCCCTTTCAGGGTATGCTGCGGAAATCTCTGGCCGATTGAACCTGGCGCTCTTTTTCCTTTATGACCATGACTTGCGGGAAAACCGGAAAATTTATGCCTTTTCACCACTCCCTGAAATCCTTTGCCTTTAGAAATTCCGCTGACTTTTACCTTATCTCCTTCTTTAATCTCGGATTCTTCTAAAGAATCTCCTGCCTGCCCGCCTGCGCGGCCAGGCGCAGGCAGGGCCTCAACCAAAGTTACCGGCACCACAGTACCGTCTTCTTTGAATATCTGGCTCATTCCTAATTTTTGGGCCAAGACAAATTTCATAACAAAAAAGGCGCTTTAGCGCGCCGTATTAATGAAATACGCTAAAGCAAATTGACCTAAGTTTTGATTATTCTTGTTATCATAAGTAACAAGTCGCGAATCAAGAAAAGTCTTGATTCCTGACCTATCACCTAAATTACATCTTGATTTCGATGTCGACTCCGGCCGGCAAACTCAAATTCATCAGCGCGTCAATTATCTTTGGGGTTGGGTTTGGAATTTCAATCAACCTTTTATGAACCCTCATCTCAAACTGCTCCCGGCTGTCTTTATGAACAAAGGTTGACCGGTTAACCGTAAATTTAGAAATTTCAGTCGGCAGAGGAACTGGCCCGATAACTTTAATGTCAAGTTTTTCAAGTGTCTCAATTATCTGCTTGGCTGACTTATCAATGATCCGGCTGTCAAAAGCTTTTAGGCGGATCCTTATCCGCTGTTCATTTTTTTCTTCTTTTTCTTTCTTGGGACTGGCCATGGCTAATTAAAGAGCTAATTGAAACGATTCACGGATTAAATCAGGAGGTAACTTTGGTCACGATACCCGCTCCGACTGTTTTCCCTCCTTCTCTGATGGCAAACCTCATCTTTTCTTCCAAAGCAATCGGCGCAATCAATTTGATTTTAAGATTAACCGTATCTCCGGGCATAACCATCTCGCTTCCCTGGGGTAAAAAGACCTCGCCGGTGACATCAGTAGTCCGGACGTAAAACTGGGGCTTATAACCGGCAAAGAAAGGGGTGTGTCTTCCGCCTTCTTCTTTGGTCAAAACGTAAATCTCGGACTCAAATTCAGTGTGAGGGGTAATGGAGCCGGGCTTGGCAATAACCTGACCCCGGGAAACGTCTTCTTTCTTCACCCCGCGCAACAGCAAACCGACATTATCGCCGGCAATTGTTTCATCCATCTGCTTGTTAAACATTTCTATGCCGGTAATAATGGTTTTTTGGGTTGGCTTCAAACCCACGATTTCAATTTCCTCATTAAGTTTAGCTTTTCCTCTTTCCACTTTCCCGGTCACAACCGTTCCTCTTCCTTCTATTGAGAAGATGTCTTCAATCGGCATCAGGAGGGGCTTTTCAGTATCTCTAACCGGTTCCGGAATGTATTCGTCAATGGTTTTTAAAAGCTCGCGGATTGGAGCCACGGCCGGGTCATCTTTTGATTTAGCTTCGAGCGCCCTTATGGCTGAACCCCGGATAATCGGCGTCTTATCTCCCGGATATTGATACTTATTCAATAATTCTCTGATTTCGGTCTCAACCAAATCAACCAATTCCGGATCATCAACCATATCGGTTTTATTCAAAAATACAATAATTGACGGAACGCCGACCTGGCGGGCCAAAAGAATGTGCTCTCTGGTTTGAGGCATGGCCCCATCCGGAGCCGAAACAACTAAAATTGAACCGTCCATCTGGGCGGCGCCGGTAATCATATTTTTAATGTAATCGGCGTGGCCCGGAGCATCTACGTGAGCATAGTGCCTTTTTGGCGTTTCAAATTCAGAATGATGCAGAGCAATGGTAATTCCTCTGGCTTTTTCTTCCGGAGCGGCGTCTATTTTATCTACTCCTTCCACTCTTGCTTTATAACCCTCGTCGGTTAAAAGTTCGCCGGCGACATGCAACATCGCCGCGGTTAAAGTGGTTTTGCCATGGTCAACATGGCCGATTGTCCCGACGTTCAAATGTGGTTTTGACCTCTCAAATTTTGCCATTTTTGTTTAATTAAGACAAATGGCGAGACCTACAAATGCCGAAAAAAAACAGCATATCGTAGAATCTCCCATTTTGCCTATAAATTACTCAACTCTCTTTCCTTTTCAGTGACCTCGGCTTTTAAAGCTAATATCTCTTTATTTAACCGGTCAATTATTTCTTCACTATTATTTTTATCAAAATTTTCCGAATTGTCAATGTCTTTGTGGATAACCAGCCTAAATTTATCATAAGGGAGAACGATAAATTTGGGCTGGTCGTTTTCAACTAAAACAATCGCTCCAACCTGGTTAACTAAATTTTTCAACTCGTCATTTATCATCTTTATTTCTTACCGGCGATAATTTGCTCAGCCACAGTTTGCGGCACCACTTCGTAATTACTGAATTCCATCGTAAAAGTGCCCCGGCCTTCGGTCAGGGAACGTAAAACCGTGGCATAACCAAACATTTCACCCAGGGGCACTTTAGCATCAATGACTTTTAAATTCAAGATCTCTCTATCGGTAATATTTAAAATCTGGCCGCGGCGGCTGGATAAATCTCCGGTGGCCTCGCCCATAAAATTTTGGGGCACAATCACTTCAAGCTTCATTATCGGTTCGAGCAAGACCGGCCTTGACCTTTTGGCACCATCTTGAAAAGCCGAAGCCCCGGCAATCTTAAAAGCAATCTCCGACGAGTCAACTTCATGATAAGAACCGTCATACAAAGTGGCTTTAAAATCAGTCACTGGATAGCCGGCTAAAATTCCTTTTTCTCTGGCCTCTAAAATTCCTTTTTCAACGGCCGGAATAAATTCATCCGGGATGACTCCGCCTTTAATCGCGTTGACAAATTCAAATCCTTTCCCGCGCCCAAGCGGTTCCAGACGAAGCCAGACATGGCCGTATTGACCGCGGCCGCCTGACTGCCTGATATACTTCCCTTCAACTTCAGTTGAATTATTAATCGTCTCTTTGTAAGCCACCTGGGGCCGGCCGACATTGGCGCCAACGCTAAACTCTCTTTTCATCCGGTCAACAATGATCTCAAGATGAAGCTCGCCCATCCCGGAAATAACCGTATCGCCGGTTTCTGTATCGGTCTTGATTTTGAAAGTCGGGTCTTCATCAGATAATCTCTTTAGGGCCAAAGACATCTTTTCCTGGTCAGCTTTGGTTTTTGGCTCAATTTTCAAAGAAATAACCGGCTCCGGAAAAACAATCTCTTCCAAGGTAAGGGGCTTATCCGGGTCGGTCAAGGTGTCGCCGGTTTTCGTGAATTTGAGTCCCACCGAAGCGGCAATATTTCCGGCGTAGACCTCGGCCAGCTCTTGTCTTTCATTGGCGTGCATTCTTAAAATCCGGCCGATTCGCTCTTTTTCATTCTTAGCCACATTTAAAACATATGAACCGGCTTTTAAAACTCCGGAATAAACTCTAAAAAAAGTAAGCTGACCGACATAGGGATCGGTGGCAATTTTGAAAGCCAAAGCCGTAAAAGGCTGGTCGTCGGCCGCCTTTCTTTCTTCTTCTTGGCCGGTTTTGGGGTTTATCCCTTTGACCGCTGGCACCTCTATGGGTGAAGGCAAATAATCTATTACTCCATCCAAGACCAGCTGAACCCCCTTGTTTTTTAAAGCCGAACCGCAGTAAACCGGAACCAGCTTATAACCCAAAACTGCTTCTCTTAAAGATTTTTTTAATGTCTCCAGAGGAATCTCTTTGCCTTCCAAAAATGCCTCCATAGCGCTGTCATTATGCTCAACAATCTTTTCTATTAACTCGTGGCGGCTCTTTTTTGCTGGTTCTTTTAAATGTTCGGAGATTTCTGCTTCAACTGTTTGTTCGCCGAATTCGCCTTCAAACTTGTAAAACTTCATTGTTAAAAGATCAATCACCCCGGTAAATTTGTCTTCCTCGCCGTCAGGCAATTGCATCCTGACTGCATTGGGGGTGAGCCGAGTCAAGATTGACTGAAATGATTTTTCAAAAGAGGCGCCAAGGCGATCCAGCTTATTGATAAAGCAAATTCTGGGGACCTTGTATTTGTCGGCTTGACGCCAAACTGTTTCTGACTGGGGCTCTACTCCAGCTACGCCGTCAAAAACAACTACCGCTCCATCCAGCACTCTCAAAGAACGCTCAACCTCAACCGTAAAGTCAACGTGGCCAGGCGTATCAATGATATTTATCTTGTGCTCGTATTGTTTACTTACATCTTTAACTGTGGGTGGATTTACAACTGCGTGTCCAGTATCAAAAGGACCAATAGTTGGACCTATAAGCTTGATTTTTCTTTGATGATAAGTAGGAATCCAAAAAACAGTCGTGGCCGCGGCAGTAATAGTAATTCCCCGTTCCCGTTCCTGATCCATCCAATCCATAATCGCCTCCCCCTCGTGAACTTCGCCGATTTTATGAGAAACGCCGGTGTAAAATAAAACACGCTCGGTTACAGTGGTCTTCCCGGCGTCAATATGAGCAATAATGCCAATGTTTCGAGTTTTTTCAATGGGATAATCACGCATGCTTAAAAGAACTTTACCATGCAAAGTGCGCAAATGCCTTATTCGCATCAGCCATTCTGTGAGTATCTATTTTCTTTTTAACTGCTGTTCCGGTATTATTATAGGCATCAATCAACTCTTGAGTTAATTTTTCAGCCATTGGCCTCCCCTTTTTTGATTTCGCCGCTTCAATCAGCCAGCGTAAAGCCAAAGTGATTTTTCTTTCCGGTTTTACCGGGTAGGGAATCTGATAATTGGCTCCGCCAATCCGACGGCTTCTTAATTCCTGTTCTGGTCCGGCATTTCTGATAACCTGCTCTAAAATTTCCAAAGCGCCTTTTCCTAATTTCTTTTCTATATTAGACATGGCCTCATAAACAACGTCTCGGGCAATGATTTTTTTACCTTTTCTCATTATGTAGTTGATAAATTTGGCAACTAAAAAACTCTGATACTTTATATCCGGCTCAATTTTTCTTTTTGGTGTATGCCCTCGTCTCATAAATTAGAATTTACTTTGGGCGTTTAGCGCCATATTTTGACCTTTGTTGTTTCCTTCCTTCCACCCCGGCTGAATCTAATATCCCTCTTACAATATGATACCTGACTCCGGGCAAATCCTTGACCCGGCCGCCCCTTATCATTACCACCGAGTGCTCCTGAAGATTATGGCCGATGCCCGGAATATAAGCCGTGACTTCCTGGCCGTTGGTTAATCTGACTCTGGCAATTTTCCGCAGAGCCGAATTTGGCTTTTTAGGAGTAATTGTTGTTACCTTTATGCAAACTCCTCTTTTAAAAGGCGCTGAAAAATCAACTGGTCTGTTCTTCAAGGTATTAAACCCGAAGGCCAAAGCCGGCGACTTGGTTTTCGCTTTTGATGTCTTTCTCGGTTTTTTCAGAAGCTGTCTAAAGGTTGGCACAAAGTAAAATGTTAACAAAAAGAGGAAGTAAAATCAAGATTTATCCGACTATTAATCTAAAGAGTTTAAATACCAGAGGAAAAATCAGAGGCAGAACAAAAATTAAAACCAAGATGAAAAGCAAAAGGCCGTAGCGGAGATAAAACAACTTAAAGCCGTAAAATCTTTCAGGAACGGCGCTAAGCAAAAGCCAATGGCCATCAAGCGGTGGAACCGGAAGGAGATTAAAAATCGCTAAAATAAGATTTATCAAGACAATAAAAGAAAAGAGTTCGGGCAGTAAAGTTGCCTGCAAAGCAACGGGCATAAATCTTAAAGCTATACCAAAAATCAAGGCAATAATAATATTGGAGGCCGGGCCAGCAAAACCAACCTTAGCCGGGCCGTAGCGCTGGTCGCGCAGATAAAGAGGATTGTATGGTACGGGTTTGGCATAGCCAAAAATAAATCCGCCCAAAGAGTAAGTTAAGAAAGGCAGCAGAATTGAACCGAACAAATCCAAATGAGGCAAAGGATTTAAAGTAAGACGGCCTAAGTTTTTGGCCGTCGGATCACCCAAACTATAAGCCATCAAGCCGTGGCTGACTTCATGAATGACGATTGAAAACAAAACTACAAGGATTTGAAAAATAACAAATAAGAAATCTCCCATTCTTGAAAAGTTATCATTTTTAATGTAATCTGTAAATTCTAAGTTCTAATTATATGCGTTGTCCGCGCTGCGGTAAAAAAGCAATGAAGGTGACCAAGCGAAAACTGCTTCGCGGCCATTATAATCCGACAAGCACTCACCGCCAAAAGCCCAATCTTCAATGGGCATTAGTCAACGGAAAGAGAATGAAAATCTGCACCGATTGCATTAAAACTTTACACAAAGAAGCTAAATAGCGGGCCGGAGTATGCCGGTAGTACGCATCCATGGGGTGGATGTAGACCGGGTTCGATTCCCGGCGGCCCGATTAGATTAACTCTTCTACTCTTTTATAATCGTAGATCTCATCTGGTTCAAACCAAAGCATTATTTCGTTTTTGGCCTCCTCTTTGTTGCCTGAAGCATGAATGAGATTGTGAACCGCTCTTCTTGATTTATTGGCCGCTCCGGCCGAATCAACGCTGAAATCACCCCTGATTGTTCCGGTAAGAGCCATGGTTGGTTGGGTATCGCCGACAATCTTTCTGACATTGTCTATTGCGTGAACTCCTTCAACTAAAATCTTGACTATCGGCCCTGAAGCCATTAAATCAATCAGCCAGCCCCTGAAAATCTTCCCTATTTTAAAAGGATTCTCACTGCCAAAATCTTTCTTCAAGCTGTAATTGTACTTTTTATATGTTTCTACGGTCCGATTGCCTAAATTAGTTATCCATTCCTTACTTTTCGGGTAATGCTTATCAAAATCTTTTGGCTTCCCCTGAACCATTTTAAGTCCGATAATTTTAAGGCCCCGGTTTTCAAACCGTTTCAAAACTTCTCCGACCAATCCCCTTTTCACCGCATCCGGCTTGATTAAAACTAAGGTTTTTTCCTCTTTTGGGTGTTTCGGGTCAGCTAAAATCTTGGCCATTAGTTTTGAGTTTCTATTTGGCATGGTAAATCTAACTTACAATTTAATAAAATAGTGCCGACTTCATCAGTACGATAATATTTTATGTTTCTTTTTTCAAGCCGGCTGATTATATCTTGATGAGGATGGCCATAAGGGTTATTTTTACCCAGAGAAATAAAAGCCATGAGGGGCGAGGTCTTATCTAAAAGTTCCTCGGTAGTTGAAGTCTTACTGCCGTGATGAGGAATTTTCAAGTAATCAGAATCAATATCAACTCCGGCCAAAACCAGTTTTCGTTCTACCTGGGCTTCAATGTCTCCGGTTAGTAAAATGCTGTGATCGCCAAAAATTAATTTAACGACCGCCGAAGTATTATTAATTTTTGAAACTTTTTCTCCAGCTACGCTTTTAAACGGATTCAAAATCAAAAGTTTCGTATTTTCATCAAAAGTTAAGGAATCACCAAACTTTGCCAAAATAATAATAGCCTCTTCTTTTTCTTTCAAATCGTGCCAAGCCAGACATTCTGGTTTATCGCACTCAATCCCGGTCTCAATAATGCCCTTAACCTTGTATCTTTTCAAAACTTCTATCAAACCAGTGATATGGTCGCGGTCAGGATGGGTTAAAATAACCAAATCAATGGCCCGGTCCCAAAACGGCATCACTTCGCCTAATTCTTGAATGACTTTATTGTTTGGGCCGCCGTCAACTAAAATCTGTTTCTTATCTTGGGTCTCAATGAATATTGCGTCGCCCTGGCCGACATCAAGAAAATAAACTTTAAGCCCTAATTCATTTTGGGCATCGGCTAAAAAAGCTAAAACTAAAAACAGACTCAAGATACCTAAAATGATTATTCGTAAATTGGGATGCATTCGTAAATTTGGATGTTATCTAAGAAAACAGTTTCACAATTAAAATCTCGTATTCTGAAAAAAGCCAGGCGATCAGGCCGACGACTTCGCCTAACCTCGACCAAACCAAGCCAAGAATGCCGGCAAGAAAACCAAAAAACATGGTCAGCGGCACCACCGGCAGAATTAAAACATTAGCCGGCAAAGCAACTAAAGAAAAACTGCCGAAGTTATACAAAATTATCGGTAAGACCATGGCCTGGGCCGAAAGAGTGGCTATAAAATTTTCTTTAAAACTCCAAAATTCTGGTATCTTTTTTAACTTTTCCTTCAAAAACGGAGCCAGGTAAATAAGGCCTAAGGTCGCTAAAAATGAAAGCTGAAAACCAACATCAAAACGCAAAATTTTGGGATTCAAGGCAATCATTATTACCCCGGCAAAAACAATTGAATTAGTCATATCATAAAATCGGCCTTCCCGGTAAGCTAAAAGAACCAAAATACCCATGATTGCCGCTCTGATCACTGACGGCGAAGCACCGGTCAAAATGGTAAACAAAATAATGGCGATAACAGTCAGCCAAAAAGCTTTCTGTCTTCTCATAAAAAACAAAAATAAAGAAGAAATATAAAGTCCAACAATGGTAATGTTATAACCCGAAATCGCCAAAATATGGGTGGTGCCGGTTTTGTTAAAAGCTTCTTTCAAATTTTGAGGAATACCTTCCCTAGTACCAAGTAAAATCCCATTGATAAATGAGGCGTTTGGTTCGGCCACCACTCTCTCAATTGATTCTTCAAAGACTTTTTTAACCTTGAAGATATTTTTGAATAAATAAATTTTAAAACTTTCAAAGCCGGAAATTGGGCCGGCCCCCAAAAAATCTTCCTGCTTAATTTCTGTAATTTTGGGATAATAAGATAAAGAAAAAATTGATTCTTTGGCTAAATAAACGGCGTAATCAAAATCGCCAAAGCTCTTTGGCGATTGAAGCTTGCCTTCAGCTAAAACAAAATCGCCGTATTCAAATTCAGGATAAAGATCTGAAGTCACTAAAACTTTTTCATCGGTAAAGATAGCATTGCCGGGGACTCTGATTTCTTTAATCTGCAAAAGCAGTCTTTGCTTATTAGTCAGCTGTTCGGGTTCGTCGTTAACGTAGCCAAGCAGCTGGATATTAGCATTAACATCGTTAAAGTTAGTCAAAACTTTAGCCAATGATTCTGAAGCGTCATATCTTAATACCCCGGCCGAAAAAGCCAAGATTAAAAAGGCAGAAAAAGCGATCGGAAAACTTAAAATTCTTGAGCCGCGGCGATAAAACACGGCCACCAAAGAAACGGCGGCAATGGCAACTACTAAAACAGCTTGGCTGGCAATATCAAAAAAGGAGCCGCTTCCGACTCCCAAGATAAAAGCGAGCATCAAAAACAGAAATATTTTAGACTTTGTCATTTCGCTTCGTCCTCCGAAGCTTTCCCGAAGGAGGATTTCTAATCACTGCCGGAACTACTCTTAAGCCGGCTGACTTTGCGGCCAAAAGCCGCTTTTGACCATTCAGCAAATTATAATAAACATTTATACCACCTTTCTTTTTCTTCTCAACTTTTGAAACGGTAAGGGGCTGAATCACTCCGTATTTTCTAACTGACTCGGTCAACTCTTTCAACACCTTTTTATTAATCTCTTTCTTCAGCATTTCCGGCGCCTGCCTGATTTTCCTTATCTCAATATAAAAAACATTTTCCTTTTTTCTTTTGGGTTTAAATTTCGGCTTTATTGGAATAAGGGCGTGAAGCCCTTTGGCTTTTAAATCTTTTTCCATTATTTATGGGAGAATATCCGGGCCATCACTTCAATCGCTAATTCCCGGTAAGCCCGAGCGCCCCGAGACAGGGGGTCGTGCTGCAAAATGCTTTTCCCTAAACCGGGAGCTTCGGCAAATGAAACTTGCCGTGGAATTACCGCGTTAAACACATAGCCGGGGAAATTTTTATGGACTTGGTTTAAAACGTCCCGATCCAGCTGATTTCTTTTATCAAACATTGTGATTACGGCGCCTAAAATCTTTAAGTCAGGATTTAGATACTTTTTGACCAAATCAACTACGGTTAAAAGTTGCTCCAAGCCAGCCAAAGCAAAGTATTCTGACTGAACCGGAATCAAAATGTAATCCGAAGCGGCCAAAGCGTTGACATTTAAAATGCCGACCGACGGAAGACAGTCAATTAAAACAAAATCATAATCGTTTTTAACTTTGTCTAAAACTTTTTTGAGCTGAAGCTCGCGGTTTTTAAAGCCGATGAGCTCAACATTGGCCCCGGCCAGACTTTCGGATGATGGCAGAATATCCAAACCAAAAATAGATGTTTTTTTAATTAACGCGCCGGGCCCAACGTCGCTGACTAAGGCTTGGTAAATATTGTAATGATCTTTTTCTAATTTTATCCCTAATCCGGTTGAAGCATTGGCTTGAGGGTCTAAATCAACAATCAAAGTCTTTTTACCAAATGCAGCTAAATACACACTTAGCGAAATACAGGTGGTTGTTTTTCCAGTCCCGCCTTTTGTGTTGATGATGCCGATTACCCGAGCCATTAATTAAATTGTAAATCTTTAAGAAACCTGATACAATGCTTTAGAAAAAGAAGCGCCGGAGTGGCGGAATTGGCTATACGCACAGGTTTCAAAAACCTGCGAGCGCAAGCTCATGTGGGTTCGACTCCCACCTCCGGCACCACGTTGGAAAAGTCAATGCTGAGCCCCGCCCAAGGCGGGTCTCGGCGACCAAATCGTATGGATTTTTCGGGGCAAAAAGAAATTCCCGATTCCGC
>CAYIZI010000011.1:0-21458 GCA_964368135.1 uncultured Candidatus Saccharibacteria bacterium | reverse complement strand
TAATGTCTTTTTTCAAGCATTGCGATTCTATTCTCGTCTTCTGCTTTAATGCGAGAATAATATCGGCTTTTGCTTTTAAGCCATAACAGTTCAAACTCAGCCGCCTTCGGTATCGCCGCTTTTCCGTGTTTCCAGGAACTGACAGGAAACACAACTTTGCGCGTTTCAAACTTATCCAGAAGCCCTGCCTCATTCAGTTTAATTATGACAGGAAGCGCCTCTATGCCAATGCCGCCACCCAAAGCAGTTTTTAATCCTTTGGCTTTGATTTTTTTCATCATAACCTCGCAAATATCATACACTTCCTGCGAAGTATTGACTTCGTCTCTGCCTAATCCCATGGAAGAGGTTAAATCGATCCGCCCGATAGTAACGCCAGTAAGCATCAAGACATCAGGCAACGCCAGCATATCATCAACATTGCGATAAGTCGTAATCGTCTCAAAATTCACGGCAAACTCGATATCTTTGGCATTATCCGGCGGCACCATATTCTTAATAATATTGAGCCACTTGGATAACGCAAAAGGAGTTTCCGCCATCGGCGCAACAATACCTTTCACGCCGATGGAAAGCGCGTTGTAAACATCCGTGACAGCTTCAACTCCTCCAATCTTGAGAATTATGGGCAGGCCGACGAACGAGGTCACATCCTTTAAGCGCATCATTTCTTCCATTCTTGAACCCTCGGCTTCAAATTCAGCTTTGATCTGAAACACGCCATAATCGTTTTTTAACCTTTTAAGCGCTTCTATCATTTCATATTCCAGTACATTCATTATTCGTCCTCCTTTCTTGGATTGAGCTTTGCTTGTTCTCGGTACCAATTAATTTTTCTCCAATCAACCGGGTAGCCATCTTTTTTGGCTATCTCATCCACCTGTGGCATGATGCGCTGGAAGAAAAATGAATCGGTATTCCCGCAGAGACACTCTTGCAGATAGTCATAGGAAAACCACTCCATTTCAAGGCCACGTTTAACGATCGTTTCAAGATTTTCGTTAAAGATATTCCCAAACGTAATGGGGATCCATGGACAAGGCATCACATCTCCGTATCCGGTAATTGAAAACTGTTTCTTGAAAGTGAAACATTTGAAGAAAAACCCGTTCACCATCGAATGTCGCGTTCCTGCGTTGTAAATCTCAGTCAGTTTATCAAGGTAATTATGTTCTTCGGTATTGAGGACTTCATCCTGGTTCCCCTGAAACCCGCCTATCGGCTTTGCATAAATCAGACTGGAATAACAGCCAAACTGCTTAATGAATTCCAGTTGTTTAATCAATCCACCTGACTTAAGCGCGCTTTTCGTAACCACAATGTTAACTATGACGCCCAGGCCATACTTTTTGCATAATGGGAGAGCATCTATACATCTCCGCCACGAACCTTCTTTGCGCCTGAATTCATCATGAACTGTTTCAAGGCCATCAATGCTCAAATGAATTCTATCCACGCCGATATCTACAAGCCACTTAATCTTTTCTTCGTTCAGGAACCATCCGCTGGTGTCCATACTCACGGAAAACCGCTTAGGATCAATTGCGTCAACTAAATCTTTAAGCTCCGGAAAAATTAAAGGCTCGCCGCCGGAAATACAGATGCTCGCCAAGTCCATCTTATCAGCTTGGTCCGCAATGTTTTTCACATCAAGAACAGCCAATTTGCGATGCCCTTTTCCTGGTTTCTTAAACGCCTCAATAGCGCAATGTTCGCACTTGAAGTTGCACTTGTAATCATATTCCATTTGAATAAAAGCTACGCTTTCTTTTCTTTTGATCATTTCCGCTTGCTTCATTATCTTTGCATAAACCAACGGTTTTTTTTCCTGCAATCTTTTTCTTCCTTCTTTTTCTCTGTCTGTCATCTGCTTGTCAATGTTGCTGTCTGCCATTTTCTCATCCTCCCTTTCTTAATTAGTGAAATGATTTTATGAAGTTTTTTCACCTTTTTGCCTGAAAAATCCGGAAAAGCGCCTTTAGGGTCAAAAAGTATGCTTTGACACTGAAAATTATCAGCCATTGCGATATCGCTTTCAGGCATATCTCCTACAACGCAAATTTCTTGAGATGAAAAACCATGTTCTCTGCATAATAACTCAAGTAAATATGTGTTTGGTTTTCCAACATGAAAGTCCGGCGCGTGATTTGCCGCGGCAACAATCGCCGCTACCATAGCGCCGCAACCCGGCAATCTGCGATTATTCTCCACCGGATAAGTGACATCGGTATTAGCGACTATCAATTTTGCTCCTTTATTTATCGCCTCTAACGCCATCACTATTTTCCCATAGGAAAAAAATGGATCAATGCCTACCACTACCGCAGAGACAAATGAATTGTCCTTAATGTCGATATTACGAGACACCAAATCGTTCTTTAGCTCTTCAGTGCCTATCACATAAACAGGCGTGATTTTATTTTGGGTCAGATACGCAGAAATGGCATATGACCCGCAATACGTATTGTCGGGATTTGCCCCAAAACCCATCCTGTTCAACTTATGGACGATTTGCTGTTGCGTTTTTCCGGAGTTATTCGTCAGATAAAATACCCGGTAGTTCCGCTCCTCAAGAACAAAAACAGTATCTACTGCGCCGTCTATGGCTTCTTCGCCCAAATAAAGCGTTCCATCTAAATCAAAAATAAATGCCTTTATCATTTCTATCGCCTCCTCCTTTTTATTTTTTTAAGGTTTTCTGGCGAGATAGTATAATAATTTCCGATTTAAAGCAAGACTTTGCCGCTAATCCATAATACAAAAAGTTTGCGCAAAAAAATTGCAAATACTTAAAATAAAAAGCCCCCGTAAATCACAGAACTGTGATTTACGGGGCTTGAAAGTAAATTTACTCTACTTCATCGGAAATCTTCATATTGGCTTCAAATTCATCTCGCGGTAAAAGCGGAGAAAGATCCTCCAACGGATTTGATATTATGCGGCCGTCGGATTCTCTTCTTGATGACAATCTTGGAGCAAAAACATAATCATTTCTCAAAACAACTTCGCACAGCGCTGCTCCCGGACTGGACAAAATATCATTTATCACTTGTTTCATTCGCGCGGTCGAATCTATTCTAAAGTATTTCAAGCCGTACAAATCCGCAAGCTTTGAATTATCAGGGAAAGAAACGCCGCAATCTTTGTTACAACCTATGAAGTCGCCGTCAAAGAATGCCATTTGAGTCATTTTGATAGAATGATAGCCCTGATTGTTCAAAACAAATATCTTTACCGGCAAATTGTAATGCTTGACTGTTTGCAGCTCCTGGATATTCATCTGAAGGCTGCCGTCTCCCGCAATACAAACTACATCCCGGTTTCCCGCCAAAACGGCGCCTATGGAAGCAGGCAAATCGTATCCCATTGCCGCACAGCCCGAATTCCAAAAAATGCGCTGTCCCGTTTTAACAATGCCGGCTTGGAATAAAACAACGCATGCCGTTCCGTTTCCCGCAACTACAATAGCGTTATTATCCAGCGCGTTCGTCAATTCTTCAATAAAATGGTAGGGATGTACGGATTGTTCGCTCGAATGCTTATATTCCTCCAAAACAACAGGATATTGTTTCTTACGCGCCTGACACCATTCAATCCATGTTTTATCAACCCTAAAACCTTCAGGAATTTCTTCTAAAAGTTTGATGACAAAACTTTTCGCGTCAGAATGAACCAGAATATCGCCCTTGACCGTCTTCTTGCGCAGCTCGGCTTCATCAATGTCAACGATGATTTTTTTCGCGCGGCTGGCAAACGAAGGCCAATTATAACTTACCTGCCTGATGTTATTTCTGGTCCCAAGGCAAATAACAAGGTCTGTGTTTTGCAACGCGAAATTTCCCGCGCGGCTGCCCAAAGTTCCTATTCTTCCGATAAAATTATCGGAATCGGACGCGATCAAATCAAATCCGTTGAACGTCGCAACAACGGGAATATTCAATAAACCGACTAATTCCAAAAACTCTTTTTCGGCTTTTGAAATCCTGATGCCATGACCGGCAATAAGCAAAGGCCTCTTAGATTTTTGCAGCTCTTCAATAATTTCAGAAATTATTTTATCTTCTGCCGCAAATGAAACATCATTTGCATTATTGTCGCCTTCCAAATCCTCTGCTTCAACCAACGCCCCCTGAACATTCAACGGAATGTCCAGCCATACCGGACCGGGCCTTCCCGAAGTGGCAATGCGAATGGCTTTTTCCAATTCCGCTTTTATTGCCTTAGAGTCGGTTATCATTTTCGCGTATTTTGTTACCGGCTTGACGATATCAATTATGTTAATCTCCTGATCGCCCAGTTGCCGCAAATGAATATCCGAACAAGATGCGATTGTAGTTTCAAATTTCACTTGGCCGGATAAATACAGTACCGGAACGGAATCAAGCCACTGCCCGATAACTCCCGTCAAAGCATTGGTTCCTCCGGGACCGGATGTGATATTAACAACCGCCAAATTCCCCGACGTTCTGGCGTATCCTTCGGCGGCAATCGCGGCAGCTTGTTCATGGTGAGTACAAACATACTTGATTCGACTCTCTTTTTTTAACGCATCATTCAGATGCATTGCTCCGCCGCCAGTTATAAGAAAAACATGTTTTATTCCATAATCGGCTAAATACTTGAAAATATAATCGGCTACTCTCATTTTCTTTTTCATTCCATTATCCTCCTTTCCTCCAATTGAAGTATTTTATGAATTTTTATCTTTTTCTTTATTTTTTAAAGAGCTTTTATTCTCGATAGAATATATAATAGTTTCCGGATTAAGGCAAGAATATGACAAAAAAGTTATTTTATTTCTTTTTATAAATATTTTCTGTAAATCTCATGAAATTTCAACAAATTATCAGGGCAAGTTTCATGCCATTTTAAAAATCCGGGATCAGTTTCTTTTAATCCTTTGTTTTTAGGAACAAAAGTTGATGGCAACGAACATTTATATAAAATTGAAATAAAATGGCCCCTAATGTCTCTTTCTTCATTAATTATCTGATTTATCGCTATGGGATTTGAATCAAATTCAACTTTTACGCCTATTTCAGATTCCGCCACTTTTTTTATCCTTGTTTCAAATGTTTCTTTGAATCTTATAATTCCTCCCGGTACGTGCCACCCCTTGCCGGCGTATTTATCGTCTCTCCAAGATAAAAGCGTGCGATTAAATTCATCTTTTATCAGAAGATCAACGTTTATCATCGGCGTTATCCTGCTTATATAGTAAAACACTTCATCGGGCAAGCCCGCTTTTGGGTCCGGAATACTTTTATCAAAAAACTCTATGGCTTTTTTAATTTCCATTGATAGATAATAACATATAAAAAAGTATAAAAAAGGAGGGCTCTTGTTGGCCCTCCCGATTAATAAACTTCAAACATTACTCTATAGGATACCAAATGTATCCATATAATTGCGCCAAAACGGATTTTCTTTGACAATCTTATTTGCAGTGTCAAAATATAAACGCGCTTTCCCCGCGTTTCCGAGCTTTTCATAACACTTTGCTGCGCAATAATAAGCAATCGCATGATCGCTTTTTACCCGTATGGCATTTTCAAAACCCTGTAATGCTTTTTCATAATTCCCCAACCTGAAATCGCTGTTGTGAACGAAATTGATTTCAAGATTAAGTTCGTAAGCTTTTTCCTTAATATATTCAGAGGTAAAATCTTCGGTTTCAACAATTGCTTTTTTATAATCGCAACCAATATAATCACCCTTAAGATAATTTTTTTCAACACAGATGTCTAACATCTCACTACCAACAAGCGGCGTTGCCACATAAAATACGCACCAAGTCGCTCCCAAAGTTTTCAAAAACACCCGCGTATCTTCAATGTCCTGCTTTGTTTCGCCAGGTAAGCCAATAAGAATATTACATTTCGTAGATATTCCCAATTGGCGGCAATCATCAACAACACGTTTTATTATCGGCAAACTAACAGGTTTGTGCATAATCTTTTTTAAAACTCTGCTACTGCCCGATTCTACTGCCAAGATAAGCTCATTGAGCCCGGCATCTTTAATCGCCTCAAGCATATTTCTATCAAGAGCGTAAAGCGCCAAACCGCTTTGGAAAAAAATCTTCATCTTCAATTCTTTTATAACATTGATTATTTCCAAAGCTCTTTTCTTATCAACCATAAAGTTATCATCTTGAATACCGATTGTTTCAGCTCCATATTGCTCTTTAAGACGCTTAAAATCGTTTCTTACTCTGTCTACGCTATGATATCGCATTTCCCTTCCGTGAACCGCATGCGAAGCGCAAAAACAACAGCGATGAGGGCAGCCTCTTGATGTCGCAATATGAAAAACTTGTCTAACTTTGCCATCGTCAGAAACATAATTTTTTATAGTCGGATTCAAACCATGATCTTTAATTTCTAAAATACCGTAATCGTAAGGCGGTATTTCATCAAGATTTACGATAAAATCGTGCTGAAATTGCTGTTTGCTTTCCGCTTTTTCTCTTATAATCCAAGACGGGCTGTTTTTCAAAAATTCTTTTTTATCAACGGCATTTATAAGCCCAAGTAAAGGTTTTTCTCCTTCGCCAAAACACAAAGCGTCAAAACAATCGCTGTCTTTAAATATCTCCTTAAAAACAACCGTCGGCATGCCGCCTCCGGCTATTACCAAAGCATTGGGAAAAATATCTTTTGCTACCTGACCAACAGCTATCATATTATGATACGTCGGCGTAAATAACGCTGATATTCCAACAATATCCGGTGTGTAATTAACCCACTTTTTTGACATCAACACATCGCGATACAATTCTGAAAAAGAATCGTATGTAAAGTTTTCAATTTTGTTAAGAATGATATTGAAATCAATAAGCTTTACTTCAACCGACTGATTCTTCTTAATGTAAGCACTCAAAGATATTAAACCTATCGGCATATCAGTTACAACATTTCCATAATTCCCGGATTTTTTTGCGACAACATTCTCGTTAAAATCCGGCTTTACAAAAGCTTCGTAATTTATATAGGGCGGAATTATAAACAAAATTCTGTCTGGCATTTTAATTTCCTCCTTATTAAGTTTTTACGCAAAATGCGTTTTGTGTGCTATCTATATGTATAATAGTTTTTATAAAAAAAGTCAATCCTCAATTATTAAATTATTTAAAATATTCTTTATACCAATCATATGTTTCCACAATCCCTTCTTCAAACGCATATTGCGACTTCCAGCCGAGAATTTTTGTCGCTTTTTCAAAATTCAAACTTTGAAAAGGAATCTCGTTTTTTTGAATGTTTAATATTTTATGCTTACATTCTTTGTTTAATATCTTTTCAATTTTTTTTATTAAATCAACAACAGAAAAATTATATCCGGTGCTGAAATTAAACGCCTCGCCCTTGACCTTATCCATATTTTCCATCAACACGACATAACCATCAGCCACATCTTTCACATAAACATAATCGCGAATAAATTTTCCGTCGCTTCTTATTTCAAGCGTTTCGTTTTTTAATATCGCCTTCATAATCCCGGGCACTATGCGATTGAAATTAAAATCGCCCGGGCCATATATGTTGCCAAAACGGCTGACTGCTATCGGCAAATTATATGTTTTTGCATATGTTCTTGTAATTAAATCCGTACAAGATTTTGAAACATCGTACGGATGGTCACCAGCCATTGGTTCCGTTTCCGTGGCATTACTGCATTTTTTTCCATACGCTTTATCGCTTGACGCCACAACAACGCCTTTAATTCTTGGCGAACGTCTTGAGGCTTCAAGAATATTAACCGTACCCATAATGTTGGATTCTAATGTTTCTCGAGGATTAAGATATGCAGTATCTACAATTGGCTGAGCAGCAACATGAAAAATATATTCAATTTCATATTTAGTGATAATATCAAAAACTCGGTCAAAATGTTTAATATCGCAGATGGCGCTAATCACTTTTTCGTTAAGTTTTTTACCGGCAAAATATGACTTAGGATTAAATGATCTGTATGTGATATGCGTGTTGGCGCCCATTTCAACCAATTTTTCCGTAAGATGCCCGCCAACAAGCCCAGTGGCTCCAGTAATTAAAATATTTTTTCCTTTTAAATTATATTTTTTCATTTATAAATATTATGCTGCCCATACTTTCCAAAACGGGTCTTTTTCCCAATATTTATTCATTTCCTCCACTTCTTTATAAGTATCCATGCATTTCCATCTGCCCGGATGAATATAAGCCGATAACTCTCCTTTTTGCGCCAGCGGAGCAAAAACGCTTTCTATCATAGAATCCTTTTGAATCATATCCAAAACATCGCGTTTAAGCACCATAAATCCGCCGTTAATATGGCCACGGTCGTCTTTATTATCTATCTCGTTATAATTGGTGACTTTGTGCTGATAAAAATCTTTAACCTTTCGTTCGTTATGGTCAATGTTTAAAAACCCGAAACGCGTGGCGGGTTTAATCGCGGTAATCGTGGCCAAAGTTCCTTTATTTTTATGGAAATCCAATAAATCTTTTATATTAATATCGGCCAAACCGTCGCCATAAGTAACCATAAAATCGTCTTCCTGAATATAATTTTTAAGCCGCCTTATTCTTTCGCCGGTCAAGCTTTCAAGGCCGGTATCAACGAAAGTAATTTTAAAATCATCGTGATTGCCGGCATCATAAAAAAACATTTCGCCTGTTTTCGTATTTAACGTAAAATCATGGGAAAGCGCTTTGTGATTCAAAAAATAATCCTTGATCATTTCGCCTTTATAGCCCAAAGCCAAAATAAACTCATTAAACCCGTAATGAGAATAAATCTTCATAATGTGCCATAAAATCGGCTTGCCGCCTACCAAAACCAACGGCTTCGGCTTGAATTCGGTTTCTTCCTTCATTCTCGTTCCTTGACCGCCGCAAAGAATTATCGTTTTCATATGTTTATAGATTAAATTCGTTCAAAAGCGCGCGCTTATCTCGCGCGTACTTTTCTTCCATACCATCCAGCGTAATTTTATTCTCCAATTCATACAGCTTCGCGTATACCATTAATCTGAAAGAAGCATATAACAAGCTAAGTATAAGTCCATATACGCCGTTTTTAAATGCTGTTTTGTAATACATATAAAAATATTTGATTGGATGCCCTATCAGATAAATCAAGCCAAATTTTTTGCCGTCTCTAAAATATTGCTTTGCTTCGACCTCCGCGTATTTTAAATGATTGTTGATAAATTTATTTAAATCATAAAGGCTGTAATGCCTGATGGCGTATTCTTTTGTGTTCGGCAGATGCAAAATTTCCGACTCTTTTCCGATAAACCGCCCCATTTTATGAATTTTACCATTAGAAAAGTCCATAAAATCTTTCATAAAAAAAAGCGATGAATCTGTTTTTGTTATAACATTTTCCGTATTGCCGCACAGATATGTATAAACCTGAACGAATACATGTTTAATAGCTGACTGATTGGAAATCTCTACAAACTTTTCTAATGTTTTTCTTGGTACTAAATTATCAACAAATCCCCAATAAATCCAATCTGTTTTAACAATGCTTTTTATGAACTCGAACATTTCTTCTGTTTCGCCATAACCCTTATCATTTTTAGGCCGAATAAAAAATTTTGCGCCTAATTTTTCGGATATGGCGCGCGTATTATCCGCGCTTCCGCCGTCTAAAACATAAACATAACCGTAGTTAATAAGGTTTTTTATGGCAAATTCAATTCTTTTTTCTTCATTATACGCAAAGAGAATAAAGGTTATGTTTTTCTCCATTTTATTATTGTATAATAATCTTGACGCCTTGCGCTAATTAAGCTTTTATTTCTTTTCCTACGTACCATTTATATGTCTTCTCTAGTCCCTCATTAAGTTCAATGGCGTATTGCCATCCAATACTGTTAATTTTTGTAACGTCTAAAAGCTTCCGCGGCATTCCTTCTGGCTTGCTTTTATCAAAAACAATCTCTCCATCATAACCAACTGCCTTTTTAATTAAAAAGGCCAGTTCTTTAATGGAAATATCCATCCCCGTTCCGATATTTATAAATTGCTTGTCGTTATAATTATTCATAAGCCACACTATCGCGTCTGCAAGGTCGTCCACAAAAAGGAATTCTCGCCTTGCTTCTCCGCTTCCCCATACTAAAACGCTCTTTTCATTATTCAGCCTTGCTTTATGCATTCTTTGCATAAGCGACGGAATCACGTGCGATGATTTAATATCAAAATTATCACGCTCCCCATATATATTAGTCGGCATGCAAGAAATAAAGATTTTACCATATTGTTCGTATATTTTCTCACATAACTTAAGTCCGGATATTTTTGCCAATGAATACCCTTCATTGGTTGGCTCTGGCTTTCCATCAAGCAAATATTCTTCTTTCATGGGCTGGGGGCAGTTTCTTGGATAAATACACGAACTTCCAAGAAAGAGAAGTTTTTTTACTCCGCTCAAATGCGCGTTCCAAATGATATTATTTTGAATTTCAAGATTTTCAAATAAAAAATCTGCTGGGGATTCTATATTCGCCGTAATTCCTCCAACGCGCGCGGCGGCAAGTATCACATATTCTGGCTGTTCCTCCTTAAAAAAATCTTCAACCGCGCTCTGTCTAATAAGATTAAGCTCGCCTCGCGTTCTTACTAAAAGATTGGCGTATCCGTCTTTTTTTAATTTCCTTACCACCGCGGACCCAACCATTCCGGTATGTCCAGCGACATAAATTTTTGAATTTTGTTTCATATTATTTTTTCAAGAGTTCCGTTAATAAGCCGATTTCTTCGTTTGTAAGCTCCGGATTGTTGCCAAAATAAAATCCGTGTGCGTGCGCAAATGCGGCGTTTACGCATTTATCGCCTTTCGCGTATTTGTTAAAAAACACTTGTTTAGTCATATCGCCGGCTATAATTGGCCGCACTTCTATATCATTCACTTCAAATCGATTTTTATATTTATTAAAAATATCTATATCGCCGCATATTACCGGCATGGCAAAATTGGAAACCAATTCCATATGCAAAGTTGAAAAAGGAAGAAAATCATTATTGCCATTAACGATACTTTCAAATATTTTGAAATTTTTATGCCTCTTTTCTACAATTTCATCCCAATATCCTATTTGAACATTTCCAATGAATCCTTGTATTTCTGTGGGACGAACATTGTAACCTAAATCATAAAAAGTGTATTTTGCGAAAAAATCGTCTACCGCGTGTTTTTGCCTGAGCTTTTTCTGACTTGTTTCGGACAAATTTCTATCCCAGCCATGAGCGCGAACCATCGTAAGCATTTCATAAATCGCTTCGTCATCGGTACAAACCATTCCGCCTTCAATGGTAGAAATGTGATGTCCTACAAAAAATGAAAACGTTGACGCGCTTCCAAAATTCCCGAGAAGGCGCCCTTCTGCGCGCGATCCAAGCGCTTCACAATTATCCTCAAAAAACGGAATGTTCTTCTCATCGCATAAATTACGAATTTCTCCAATGCGGTCGCTCAATCCCAGCACATTTGTTATAAAAAGCGCGTCAATATCGCCAATTTTCTTTTCCAATGTATTAACGGAAACGTTTAGTGTCTCTTTCTCACAATCAATCGGAATGGGAATAAGCCCCAACTGTATTATTGGCATTACATTTGTAGCCCAAGTAAGAGCGGAAAACCCGACTTTATCGCCTTTTTTTAAAATCCCAAGATTAAGCAACGACTGAATTAAAATGAGATTCGCGCTGCTTCCGCTATTTACAAAAACGGCAAATTTTCGCCTTTGCTTCTCCGAAAACCGCTTTTCAAATTCTTTGCATTGCTCGCCCATGCTAAAAATGTCAGCTCGCAAAATAAATTCAGCAAGATCTTTTTTTGTTTTTTCTTCATTATAAAAACTGGACTTGATTAATTTTATCATTAGCTTTAATTATATTTCGTATTTTTCTTTTCATTTTCAAAATCAGCGTCTGCCATTATTTTCACAAGCGCGTTAAATTTTATCTTTGGAGCCCATCCCAATTTTTCATAAGCTTTTGCCGGGCTTCCCTGCAGTAAATCAACCTCTGCGGGACGAAAATAATTCAAGTCAATCTCAATAATAGTTTTTCCTGTTTTTTTATCAACTCCCTTTTCGTTGATTCCCGCCCCATTCCAAATAATATCAAACCCGAATATTTTTGCGGTTTCCTCAACGAACTCGCGAACCGAATGAATTTCTCCTGTCGCGAGAATATAATCATCGGGATTGTCCTGCTGCAACATAAGCCACATACCCTCAACGTAATCCTTCGCGTACCCCCAATCTCTTTTAGCGTTTAAATTTCCTAAATATAACTTCTCTTCCAAGCCAAGCTTTATTCTCGCTAAGCCCCTGGTTATCTTCCTTGTAACAAAAGTTGCCCCCCTCCGCGGAGATTCATGATTAAATAAAATGCCGTTACACGCAAAAATGTTATAACTTTCTCTGTAATTTCTTGTGATCCAATAAGAAAAAACTTTCGCGCACCCATAAGGAGAACGAGGATAAAAAGGCGTTGTTTCTTTTTGCGGTATTTCTTGAACATTTCCAAACATTTCAGAGCTTGACGCTTGATAAAATTTTGTATTAATTCTTGTTTCACGAATCGCATCTAAAATGCGAAGCGTTCCCAATCCATCTACGTTCGCAGTATATTCAGGAATATCAAAACTGACGCGAACGTGGCTTTGAGCGCCAAGATTGTAAATTTCATCTGGTTTTATTTTTTCAATTAAACGAAATATATTGCTGCCATCCGACAAATCTCCGTAATGAAGAATCAGTTTTGCGCCTCTTATATGAGGATCCTGAAAAATATGATCGATTCGTTCAGTGTTAAACACGGACGCGCGCCGTATAATTCCGTGAACCTCATATCCTTTTTCCAAAAGAAATTCAGCGAGATAGCTTCCATCTTGGCCTGTAATGCCGGTAATTAAAGCTTTTTTCATGATATAAAACTATCACTACAATTGTTGTAGCGCAAGATTAAGCTTTTTGCGTATTGCGCAAATTCAAAATTCTTTTGTATTCCATAACCATTTTCTCGCCATAATCATCCCAAGTAAACCCGCTTGAAACGCGTTCTTTCGCCGATTGGCCCATTTGTTTGCAAATCCCCGGATTTTTATACAAATACAAAAGTTTTTCTTTCAATTTTTCAACATCGCGAATGGGAATAATGAATCCATCCTTGCCATCGCGAATTATATCTTCGCCTCCAGTGTTTGTTGTCGCGATTACCGGCAATCCGCAAGCCATGGCTTGGGGCTGGACTAATGCTAACCCCTCTTCAATAGACATAATAACGAAAACTGAACCCTGGGAATAATATTTATAAAGTTCTTTTTGCGGTATATGCCCCAAATATTTGAATTTTCCTTCATATTTTTTAAAAAATGGCTCCATTTCTTCATTTATTGCTCCAATTAACATTAATTCAGAATTAGATAAATTTAATTCTGAAAATGCTTGGAGTAGATAATGAACGCCTTTTCTTAAAATCATTCCGCCCGCAAAAATAACCCTAAAAACACTGTCATCTTTAGGAATCTGCTTAAATGAAGATAAATCAACGCCATAAGGAACTTGTATTAATTTAGATTCCAGAACTCCATTCTCTATAAATGTCCGCTTAACAAAATTTGATGGTATAGAAATGTAGTCCGCCTCTTTAAACTCATTTATTATTCTTTCGCTTATTTTAGAATTGTTTTTTTCTTTTTTTACGCCGTATTTATCGCATTCATTGTTCAATACTTGATCGCGATATAAAAAATGCGAACTTCCATATTCTAAAACTGTTAATGCTCCAACTTTTTTTGCCGCGCGAATGCAGCGTAAAGAAAAAAGACAATTTCCAACAAAAATATCCGGCTTACCTACAAAAAAAGAAGCGAAAAAGTCATATATATCTGTAATAAACGGCACTGGATCGATAAAATCGCGCGCGAATTTCGGTAATTTATCCCAACTTCTTTGTATTATTTCTTTTATTAAAATGGATTTAATAAATTTCCTGGGAATTCCATATTTAACAACTTCAAATTTAGGATAAGAAGTTATAAAACGCTGGAGGTATCCGCGTTTAAAAAGTTGTTGAGCTAAGTTAAAAATATGAAATCTTCCGCCAACTGAAACTGTTACTTTCATAATAATCTCCTTATTATATCAAAGAAAATTTGTTTTGAAAACGCTGTGCAATGAACTTTTCTTGTATTATAAATAAAAACGGGAGGAATTAATAATTCCTCCCGCGGTAAACATCATTTGCTTATTGCTCATCTTTTGATATAACTCGGAAAAACCCCGGACATTCCCATGGAATGTTCAAAATGTTTCCGAGGCGCGCCGGGATTAAACGGAATGTTTAATTTCCGCCGAATGTCTTTTTCAAGAAAGTCGCGGAATTTGACAATCTCCTCAGCAGTTAAATAATCCGTATAAACATACGATCTATAACCGCCTTCTGGATCGCCTTTGTAATAATCCGCTACCTTAAGATAATCCACCTCAACGCTGTAAAGCCTGTCGCCACTATCAGCCGTATAAACCCATATTCCGGATTTATTAGAATGAAGCATGGCGTCATCATAATATCCAGTCCCTGGATATACGGTAATGGCGGTAACGTCAAAATCTTCAGGCTTTACATCCATTAACCATCGATGAGTTTCTAAAATGCTTTTCTCTGATTCGCCCGGATGACCGATTGACATAAGAGCTTTTACTTTTAAGCCGTATTTTCTGGCAATTTCCACGCAAACCGCATTTTTGGTTGAAGTTGTTTTCTTTTTCATATTGGAAAGCATCTGATTGGAACCGGATTCAAATCCGAGAAGAAGCCAACGAAAACCCGACTGATACATGGCCTTGGCTTGTTCTTCATTGAACAAATCAGGCCTTACAAATCCTCGCAGCTTAAAATTTACTCCTAATCGTCCCTGAAGGTCGCTAAGTGAATTCATAAGTTTTACAAAAACCCTTGAATTCAAATTAAGTTCGTCATCATAAAACATAAATCCTTTAACGCCGTATGTTTTATAAAGCAACTCAACTTCCTCAATGATTTTCTCAATCGATCTCGTTCGGATATAGCGAAATGACGGCGATTTTCTGCCGCCGCAAAAACCGCATCCAAACGGGCATCCTAGTTGAGCAATGAGGCTTAACGCCCTTTCTCCGTCAATGGAATAATGATAACTATTCACATCAATCAGCTGCCGAGCCGGAAAAGGAGTGTCATCAAGGCCGGCATTATTAAGAAACAATTCCGATTTGCTGTCATCGGCGTCAACCAATTTAAGCGCTGTTGATTCCAAAGCTTTAAAAATAGCTTTTTCGCCATCGCCGGCAACAATCACATCAAACATTTTTTCAATCTGGCCAAATGCCCTCATTCCTCTGCCGTTTATTCCTCTCTTAAGTTCATTCTTGCGAGCCGCGTTTACTAATGTTGCGTGCGGTCCGCCCAAAATGATTTTGGCCCCAAACCTTTCTTTTCTTATTGTCTCAACTATCTTTGTTACCGCCGGCATTTGCGGAGTTGTTGCCGTAATTCCAAATACAGAAATGTCGGAGCGATTAAGGCAATCACTAACAACTTTATCAAAGCTTTCCAACCCCGATAAGTCCAAAACTTCAACCTGAAATTTATCTTTCAGCGCGGCTGCGACTTTTAAAATCCCCAAAGACATAAAAACCCTCTCGTCTAATAAAAAGACAGAAGGAGGGATAATCAAACAAACCCCATTTTCCTTTTTCATATATCAAATCCTCCTTATAGATTTTTAAATTTAGCTAATAATATTAAAGTGGAAAATTCTTCAAAAATCAAGATCTGGCTAAAATTTCATCAGCGCTATCCATATCTGCTTCTCCAATAGGTTCTAATTTATATCCCATAGACAAAAGATAGCCGCAACATTTTTTATGCGATTCTCCGCTATGAATAGAAAGAAAAATAATGGGACGATTGGCTTTTAATGTATTTTCAGCGCCTTTTAAGACGTTCATCTCCGCTCCCTCTGTATCAATTTTCATTACATTAGGCATTGGTAATTTTTTGCTCGCAATCCAATCATCAATGGCAATTATTTCAACTTTAAATTTTCCGCTATCGCTAAGACGCCCCAAAGATCTGCTATCTTCTTTTTTAAAAAAAGAATGTCCGCTTTTATCGGAAACAGCATTATCAAAAACAAAAATATTTTTATAATTATTTATTTCAATATGCTTCTTTAAAAATTTAACGTTTTCTGGAAGCGGTTCAAATGAAAAAACTTTTCCCGAAGAACCAACAATTTCCGCGGCTAAAAGAGAATAAAAACCGACATTAGCTCCGATATCAAAAACTACGTCTCCCTTATTTACAGTTTTTTCAAAAATTTTAGTTTGTTTTCTTTCATAACTTCCTAACCAATAACCATTTACTCCGGATCCTTTTATCCATTTTTTACCCTTAAGTTTCCCTTGTAAAATTCTAACCGTCATTCTATTGGGAATAATCGTCAAAAATCCTCTTAATAATTTCCCGAAAAAACTTTTATTTGATATTTTTGAAAAGTTAATCATTTTAACGCCGATATGACGCTTCTTACATCTTCATCGGATGTATATTTACTTATTATTTCAAATGACTTTCGTCCAAATCGTTCTCTTAATTTCTTTGAAATAATTATTTTCTCAAGACATTCTTTAAGTTTTTCAACATCGCCACATGGATATATATAACCGTTTTCCCCTTCGCGAACTAAATCCGGCACGGCTCCCACAAGATTAGATGAAATTATTGGAAGTCCAAAACACATAGCTTCGTTTACAACCAATCCCCAGCATTCATTAAATGAAGATATCACAAAAATATCCGCAATCGCATAATATACGGGTAATTTTGTTAAATTTTGAAATCCAACAAAATGAACACGCTGAATATTGTGCGCAGCCGTATATGCCTCCAACTCTCCCCTTAACTCTCCATCGCCCATAAACACAATGGCTAAACGAGATCTAATGTCTGCGGAAACACTTTGAGAAAGCTTTTCGTACGCGCGAAGAACGTCCATCGGCCGTTTTCGCGGAATAAGCTTTCCGGAAAATAAGATAACTATCGAATCGCGTAATCCCATTTTACTTCGCTCAAAGTCCCTATCTATAGATTTCCTTGCGCCAATAAAGTGTTTGTTGTCAGCTGAAAATGGCATAAAAATTAATTGACTGGAACGAGCTCCGTAATACTCAAAAAACTTTTTTGATTCTACACCCATATAAAGAATCTTGTGGGATAACTTAAATAATGGCCAAAGAATTACTCTTTTTAATAATTTTTTCCATCTTGGCTTATATGCTTCGCCCGAAAAATAAGTATCGCCATGCATCAATATCTTTGTTCCAACCAAAACCGCCGCAAACATTGCGATGCAGTTACTAAACGAGTTCCAGCCATGAACAAATAAATAATCCGGCTTGCTCTTAAAAAGCTTTATAATAATCTCTGGATTTATAAGCCCCAAAAAACTATTTTTGGGGCGCGGTGAATAATTTTTTACGAATGCGAACGGATACCCGGAAAGAAGAGGCAAATCAAATTTAATTATTTTACCAAACTCCGGATCCATATGCTTGTCGCTAATTCCTATATCAGACATAAAATAGACCGATAAATCCACATCTGCCCGCTCTGCCAGTATTCTAAAAAATGGAACTTGATAAGGAATGGGATGCGATACGACCACTGCTAATTTAATTTTTTTAATAGCCATAAATTTTTCTCGATGATTTAAGAGGAAATCCAACTTTATGTTAAATGTCTTAAAAAACGCGGCTGTCATATTTCTTCGCGATAAGAAATAGATTGTCGTGTAAATTAACAGATAACGCGATTTGACCCAGGGTTTTATTTTGAACCTTGCCAGCCAACCATTGCCACAAGAAAAACTTATGCCAGGCAGCCAGCGTTTTCAAAATATATTGAAGAGTAAATTTTTTACCAAGACACGTTACCAAACAAACTTCAAAACCAGTTTTACGCAATAATTTTGTCAAATTATCAATATTGAAATAAAACAAATGTTCGGGCGGAACAATAAGGTGCCAATGCCTCCCCATTAATTTAGCAAAAAAACTTCCTGAATTAGGCGTGTTTAGAGCAATAAATCCGTCACGCTTTAATAGACTATTGACTAATTTTAAAGTTGACTCAGGATTTGGCAAATGTTCCAAAACATCCCACATAGTTATCATATCAAATAACTTTTTTTTTAAATGCATGCTTTCTAATGTCCCTGTTTGGACATTTAAATTTTTCTGACGCGCTTTTGTAGCGGCATAATCGGAAATTTCAATGCCACTCGCGCGCCAACCCCGACGCGCGGACGCTTCCAAAAAAGCGCCTGTGGCCGCCCCCACATCAAGAAGCCGACCTCGCGCTGGCATCAATTTCTCTATTTTATCGAGATACATTTCAAAAGTGGCGCTCATCGCCTTTTTATCTTTTTCGTAGTCAACATAACCAAAGCCATGCATTGCTCCCAAAAAATAATCTTTAGCGTAAATTTCAGCTAAATTTTCAGGCAAAGGATACACGAAAATTAAACCGCATTGTTGGCATTTATACAAATCGTAAGATTGTTTTCTGGTAAAAAAATAGAACTTAGCATTATTACAAATAAAGCATGTAAAATCTATTTTTTTAGAATCATTTTCCATGGCGCAAGAATTCCTTCTAGTATGATATGATTAGAAATTTTCGATTCGCCAGAAATTCTATTTTTAAATACAATTGGAAGTTCTTGAAACCGAGCCTTATTTTTCCATAGGAGGTATTTAAGTTCTATTTGAAAAGCATAACCCGAGGCATCAATTTTTAAAAAATCCACATTTTTTAAAAAATTGGTTTTAATAAGGTTAAAACCGCTGGTACAATCGGCAGTGGGCAATCGAGTAATCATTTGAGCATAAAAATTTCCCCAACGACTTAATAATCTTCGCCACAATTCCCAACCAATTGTTTCGCCTCCCCCCGCATAACGCGAACCAACCACTACATCAAACTCCTTGCTCGCTCCCAACATTAAAGGTAAATAAAAAGGACTGTGAGAAAAATCGGCGTCCATCATAATAACACTTTCAACATCTGAATCTTTTATAACCTCCTCAAAAGCGCTAATATAAGCTTTCCCTAAGCCTTCTTTTTTCTTTCTTATTAAAAGATTTAAGTTTGGAAATCTTTTTTGCAAATTTTTTACAATATCTCCAGTTCCGTCAGGAGAATTATCATCAACCACTAAAATGTGTATTTGCGGCAAAATTTTAAAAATCATTTCAATAAGTTGACCAATATTTTGTTTTTCATTATACGTTGGGATAACAACTATATTTTTAATTTTTTTGTTCATTGATATTTTTTATTCACGTCTCATTAAACAATATTATATTTTCTGGCTGTAATTAAATACATTTTAATAAAAAGAAAATAAAAAATAAAAATAACGCAGAAAGCAAAAAAATATTTGAATGTTTCGCTCGTGAAAGAAAAATTTACCACTATAAGATACGGCAACCACAATAAAGCGGATTGCATAAATATAAAGAATTTAATTGAATTTTCTTTTACTTTTACCGGCCATTGCTGAATTTGCTTATCAAAAATAAAAAGACTGGCTAACCAAAATGCCGGCCAACCATACCCAACTGTTCGCAAGCCAGGCACTATAGTTGCTATAAAAAGTATAGAAATCCCATAAACCAAGGCTGTTAAAAGCCAAATTTGATTTTCTTCCCATATCCTCCGCCGATTTTTATACATAACGAAAAACAACATTAAGGGGATGAAGCCAAAAGCGATAAGCGGATATAAAAACGTTTGAAGCGGCCGATTGATATTGAACTGGCAAATACCAATTGATTTAATGTCTCCCAAAGAAATCCAATTGGGAACTGAAAATGAAAATCGCGGCTCGCAATATTGAAGAAGATGCGTGTTAGCCACCCAATCTATGCCCAAAACAGATCTCACGAAATAATAGATTGGCTGTAAGACATAATATCTAAAATCACCAAGATTATGCGCGTTGGGTTGGCCCAAATTACTGATCTGAAAACTTACTAAAGTGACCAGCAAAACTACTGCCAAAGCTATGAAGCTGAATTTTTTTTCTGATTTATAAAAACTTACTGCCACCAACGCGCAACCCAAAATCAAAGCTTGAATCGGCCGAGAGAGAAACAATAAAAATAATAGAGGCAAGCTCCAAGCGAAATTCCAATTTTTTAAAAAATAAAAAAATAAAATCAGTAAAAAACTATAAAAAAGTTCGGTTAAATAAAAATAACGAAAATAATTCAATAAAACCGGAGAAAAAAGAAGGGTAAAAACCAAAGCCGCGTTCATAAAAGAAATTTTTGAAAAAAACAAGGAAAGCATAATAACAAAACCAAATAATAAAAAAACATTCAAGGCCCAAAAAGAAACATTGATATCAAAACCGCTTAAAAAAGAAAACAAGCGAACAGTTAAGGGGTGAAGAACGCGACCAGAGAACGGCTTAATCACCTCTTTAATATCGCCTTTTGCGATTTTAATATACCAGTCAGCGTCGGCTGAAGAAGAAATAAAATAATAATTGCTAATAACAATAATACAAACAGCGACAAAAAAAGCTGTTATAGAAAAAATTAAAAATTTTGACATTTTAATTTGCTTAAATTTATTTATTTAAAAACTATTTTTTTGTATGTTAAAAAATTCCAAGCCATTATAGCAATTATTGCTACAATTGCGGATATATTCACCCATACTTTTGGACTAATCCCATGCGGCGCTCCCACCCACGATACCAACAGCGAAATTATTCCTACATTTAATAATAAACCAACAAGCGTGAAAACACTAAAATGGATATATTCTTTTATAGTAATCTTTGTTTTGCTTTCAAATGTCCAAAATTTGTTCCATAGATAACTATTTGCTTTAGATACTAAAAACGCAACCGATGCGAATCCGCTAAAATAAATACCCTCAGTTATATTCGTAAAGAAAATTAATATATTAAGTACGCTTAAATTTATCAACGAATTCAATGCGCCGACCACGGCAAATTTACTAAATTGCTCAAAAATTGGCCAATAATTACTCAATAATTTAAGAATGAAAAATGAAAGTGAAGCAAAAAAAGTAAATCCAACCGCTGAAGCAAAAAACAATGGAAAAGAAATAACAATCCCAATATTTTTTAACGGAATGATGGTCAAAACTCCAACAAAAAAACCTATAATGGCAACTAAATAATAATCTTTATTAAGCAAGTTTTTATATATATATTTTTAAGCAAATTTTATTTAAGTGAATTGTCGATTTTTTCATCTTCCGGCCAATATTTTAAAATAATTTCGCCGATTTGTTTCGTTTTTTCCTTATCGCCTTTTCTTCCGTATAAATCAAAAAGATTGTTGAGAATCAGCGGAAATTTCGGCGCCATTT
>CAYIZI010000010.1:0-24383 GCA_964368135.1 uncultured Candidatus Saccharibacteria bacterium | reverse complement strand
TTCGAATTCGTTTCTGAAATCCGCACCACTTCCCCGGTGCGGTTTTTCTTTTTAGATTTATAAACTGTTTCACTATTCTATTTATACAACCTCTTTTTGATTAAATCTATAAAAGAATCAGTCCCAATCTAAAAATCCAAGATTTTTTCATTTATGCCAGATTATATCACTTTATATCAGGTGGAGGAAAAGTAGTTGATGAGTTGCTTTTTAATAAATCTGTGTCCAGAACCAGACTTTAGAAAAGTTTCTCTTTTCTTTGCATCTAGTTGGTTTTTATAAGCTTCATAATAAATTAACTCAAGCGGCCTTCTATTTTTTGTAGACGAAACTTTTCCATTTAAGCTGGAATACCAAGAATGCGCGACTCACAGCAGGTTCACTGTAGGACACCGTTTCACCTATTTCATTTCTTTCAGCACCTTCTTCTTTCTGTTGATTGGTGCCTTTAACTACATATGGGCGACAGAACAGAAAGTGTTTGGAGATCTGAAAAATACCCTGTTGTTGACGATATCTGGATTCGGTTTTCTAACCGTAATCGTCGCTCGAATTATTGAGCTTAGAAATGTCCAGATCTTCAGAACCTGCGATAATCAAGCCGCAGTAGTTGAAAGAAGAATAGGGATAGGCAGAGTAGGCGGTGGAATCTGGCAGATTCTTACCGACCCGGAAAGGAGGCAAAGATTTCTGAATATACCGGTTTCTCACACTGTTGCGATTTCGTTGTTTTATTTAGTAGTTGCAATTATCTGGTTTTCACTTATAATAATTAGTGTCTACCAGATGTTGTTTGTTTAGTGAGAGAAGAGAGGTATAACTATGAAAAATAAGGGTGATCGTGAGTGGCCGCCTCCGCCTTATCGAGTGAGTAAACTTGAGAAAGCTTGGTTGTCATTTCAACTCATAAGCCTGTTCATTTGGTTGGTTATCTGGATAATCGCTCTCTTCCAGATGCCCCTGAATCCAACCGGATAGGATAGGTCCAAAGCTCTTTCGAATTCGTTTCTGAAATGCCGCACCACTTCCCCGGTGCGGTTCTTTTTAAATTTAAATTATTTCGATATTCTATATCAGTTTATATCAACCTCTTTTCTATTAAATCTAAATCTCTAAGAAAACCAGCCCCAATCTAAAAATCCAAGATTTCCTCATTTATGCCAGATTATATCACTTTATATCAGGTGGAGCGTCTAGGGATAACTGGAAAACTCTGGTTGGGGAAATTTATAACTATTTAATGATTAATGGATTAAAATTAGTATCTCTATCGTAATAATCTTCGGATTCTAACCTTTTGAGTTTGTTGATTACGTAGTAAGTCCAAGGAGTAAATATTACTTCTACCAATACTTTTAAAAACCAGCCCGATAGGATTGAAGTAATTAAGAGATTATTTGGAATCACCGCATATAATGCGATTGAATAGAATAAGACTGTGTTAGCCCACTCACCAATAATTGTTGATGATACAGTTCTGGTCCATAGATATTTGCCACTCGTCCATACTTTCATTTTTGCTAATACATAATCGTTTAAAATTCCACCGACCCAAACTGCTATCCAGCCACCAAGTAATATTCTTGGTACGGAACCTAAGACACGAACATAAGCAGCATTAGCGTCAAAGCCCGTAGCTGGGGGTAACCAGACAACAAGCTGATAAATTAGACCAGCTAACACAGAACTAACTAAAACCATCCAAACAACACTTCTTGCACGAGCGTAGCCATAAACTTCAGTAAGAACATCAGCAAAAATATAGGTTATAGGAAAATAGAGGACCGTTGCTGACACTGTAAATATACCAAGTTGAATTATCTTGCCAGCAGTTATATCAGAGACTAATTGGAAAGTAATATATAATGCGGTTATCAGTCCTAAATATCTATATTGCCTCATATCAGAAGTGTAGTTTTTTCAAAAAAGAATGGCAACTCATTTATAAAGTTTTCCATTCCGGTCATCTACTGGGTAGAACTGGAAAAATCTTGTGGGACAGATTTTCTATTGCTTCCTTCAATTCTCAAGGGGCCTAAGTTAAATTCTCTACTCTCGGGTTCATCTTTTGCTCCCCAATTCCAGTAATATTGAATAACAAGTTTTGCACATTCAAATTCTTGCTGGTCTTGGAATTCTGACAATAACAGCTCCGAAATAGGCCATGCTCTTGGAAATATTCCGTATTTTTGCACGCTTCCATCTGAAGCAATAACCCACCACTGAAAATTACTCGCCTCCCCTTTACTTAAATTTTTGATATACAGATTAATTTTTCCCGATGTTTGACGGACTGCTATTGGGACAAAAAGTGGCCTGATTTGTAGCCTTAGATTTTCAAAGGTATATTCTTTTAACCACCAGGTTTCCCAAGAATACCAGAAAATAACAAGGCCAGTTAGAGTTAGTACCGCATTTTGGATCTTATCAGTTTCTGGCTTAATCCAAAATTTTCCTGAGTAAAGATAGGATAGCATGGTCAGGGCTAAAATAAATATCGAAATTCCTAAGATTTTCTTATGGGAGCGTTTCATTGTTTCGTGTAGTTCAATTCCTCTCATCTGGTATATCACTTTATATCAATTTTTCAAATCAAAAAGCCTCTTTTTGAGGCTTTTTGAGATATATGCAAATGGTGGAGATGGCGGGAATTGAGCCCGCGTACGAATTTTAATTTAAAACGCATTTACAGGTTTAGTTGATTTATTTAACGCCTGGAGTCAAAAATCAACAAAATCTCCAAGCTCCTAAAAAAGATAAAAGGTGCTTGCAAGATTTGTTAGGTACAAACCATTGCAGTTTCCCTCGTTATCTGACGCCCTATCCCACTAACGAGGATTACAGGTAGGACGGCCTACGCAATTTTAGGCGTAAGCAAGTGCAGGTTTATAGTTTGCACTTATTTTTTGAGCAGTGATTAAAGCGGTTATGCTCATCCGCTACCTGGGACATTTTAAATTTTTAAATCCGGCGAATCCTTTCATCCCCTTATTTAAACTTTTAAGTTCTAAATATTTAAATTTCCTTATATTGTTTTAGAACTCTTTCAATTTTTCTTTTTTCTTCTTTCTTGCGGATTACTTCTCTTTTATCGTGTTTCTTTTTGGCTTTAGATAATCCTATTAAAAGTTTAACCTTACCTCTCTTATCATACACCTTTAAAGGGACAATTGTCAAGCCGCGTTCTTTAGTTTTTCCAATCAACTTAGCTATTTCTTTTTTATTCAAAAGCAGTTTTCTTGTTCTTTGAGGGTCATAGTCTTTGGGCGTGTTTTTAGGCTGATAAGGAGAAATTACTGCACCAATCAGAAATACCTCACTGCCGCTGACTTTGACATAAGAACCAATGATTGAAATCTTGCCGGTTTTAATTGCTTTAACCTCGTGCCCCTCCAGAACCATGCCGGCCTCATATGTTTCAATAATCTCAAAATCATGGTAGGCCCTTTTGTTTTCAGAATAGGTCATTTCATTTCCTCCAGCTTCACTTTTGTTTTCAGAGTTTCCTGACCTCTTTGAATAGTCAGTTCAACTTCATCCCCGACTTTAAATTCCTGAATTATGTCAGTCAGTTCTATTTTTTCGTCCAAGTCTTTTCCATTGACACTCATAATCACATCATTTTCTTTGATGCCGGCTTTGTCGGCCGGGCTGCCGGGAACGATAGCTTTGGAATTAGGCAAGTGGTCAGAAATAACCAAGGCACCGGAATCGCGGCCCAAATTGTACTGCTCCTGTATTTTTTTACTAAGCATCATATAGCGAAGTCCGATATAAGGCCTTTCTATTTTGCCGTATTTTAAGATGTCTTCAATGTCTCTTTTAGCCCAATTAATCGGGATGGCAAAACCAATGTTTTGGGCGCCGAAAATTATGGCGGTGTTAATGCCGACTACTTCGCCTTCAGTGTTAATCAGTGGTCCGCCAGAGTTGCCTTGATTTATAGCTACATCAGTTTGGATCACTCCTCTTAAGACTTCGGTTTCTTCGCCAGTGCCAAGGGAAGCGGCAATGCGGCGGGCTAAGCCGGAGATTATTCCTTTTGAAACCGTATTGGTGAACATTCCCAAAGCAGTTCCGATGGCAATCACGGTTTGGCCGATTTCAATTTTAACCGAGTCCCCGAGTTTTACTGTCGGCAATCTGCCAGTTCTTATTTTTAAAATGGCAATATCATTTAAAGGGTCATTTGATAGGACTTCGGCCTCATACTCTTTACTGTCAATCAGGACCGTATATTCAGCTTCGCGGTCATGAACCACGTGTTTGTTGGTTAAAATTAGACTGTATTCATTGTTTGAATTGACAACGAATCCGGAACCGCCGCCGATTTGGACGTGGCCCTCACTTGTCGGCAAGTGGGGGCCGTGCTGTTTTTTGTCGTGATTTTCATTGGTCTGTTCTTCTTTTTTCTCTTTTTTCTTTTCCGGAACCAAAAACTCAAATGGCCCAAAAGGAGAAAGATTTATCCTTTTAACCTTTGGCAGATGTTTGGAAATGATAATACTGACTACGCCCGGCGAAGCTTTTTTAACCGCCTCTACTATGATTTTATCTTCTTGAAGCATAATTTTATTCTATCTCATATTCCTGTAATATATCAATATGAAGCAACAGATCTATGAATTTCTGAAAAAGCTTTATCCAAAAGCCGGTTTTGATACCTCTTATCCGCCCGAGGGCTTTGGCGATTACTCAACTAACATCGCTTTTTTGCTGGCCAAAGAGAAAGGCGAAAATCCCCAGAAGATTGCCGAAGAAACCACCGGCAAGTTAAAAGATAAGTTTGCTGATGAGTTTGAAAAAATAGAAATCGCCAAAAATGGTTTTATAAACTTTCATCTATCAAGAGATTACTTGTTAAAACAGCTCGGAGAATTTTTAAAAAGTAAGATTAAGTTCCCTAAAACAGAGAAACAAAAAATTAACCTTGAATTTGTTTCGGCTAACCCAACCGGCCCTTTGACCTTAGGCAACGCTCGTTCCGCCGCTTACGGCGATACCCTGGCTAATATCCTAGGAAAAGCCGGTCATAAAGTTATCCGTGAATATTTTATAAACGATATCGGGACTCAAGTAGAGCTTTTAAGTGAATCAATAAAGCGGCGGCTTCAGCAATTAGAAGGCGAGAATGTTGATTTTCCAGAGGAGCTTTATCAAGGCGGCTACATAATAGATTTGGCTAAAAAGGCCAAAGAAAATAAAATTCCGACTGAAAGGATTAAAGATTTTGCTATCCAGAAAAACCTTGGCGAGATTCGAGAATCTCTGGCCAAATTCGGCGTAAAATTTGATGTTTGGTTTAAGGAGTCAAGTTTAAGTGAATCCGATGAAGTAAAATCGGCCTTAACTCATCTTGAGCATTCAAACCTAACTTATAAAAAGGAAGGAGCTGTTTGGTTTAAAGGCAGAGATTCCGGTCTGGATAAAGACGTTGCCTTAGTTAGAAGTGAAAAGGCCGGAAAAGCCGCCGGAGCCGGCACTTATCTTTTATCTGATTTTGCTTATGCCAAGAATAAGTTAAACCGCGATTTCGATTTAAATATTTATATCCTGGGCGCCGACCACTACGATGATTCAAAGCGGCTCAAAGCCGGCATAAAAGCTTTAAATTTGCCCGAAGAAAAATTTATCATCCTGATTCATCAGCTCGTTGCCTTAAAAAGGGGTGATGAAATTTTGAGGATGGCTAAAAGGAAGGGAATTTACGTCACTTTGGATGATTTACTTGAACAAATTCCTAAAGATGTCGCTCGTTATTTCTTTTTGGAAAAATCTTTGGACACTCATTTGGAGTTTGATTTAGAGCTGGCTAAGGAAGAGTCTAATAAGAATCCGGTCTATTATATTCAGTATGCCTTTGCCCGGATTAATAGCGTTTTTGGAAAAGCCGGAAGCATAAAAATAGCAAGCGACCTAAAATTATTAAACGGAAAAGAAGAGTTAGATTTAATTAGGTATTTAATTCGTTTTCCGGAGATTATTTTTGATATCAGCCAGAACTATCAGGTTCATCATTTAGCTCAATATGCATATGAGCTGGCTAACCGGTTTCACAAATTTTACGAAACTCAAAGAATTATTTCTGATGATAGAGATTTAACCGAAGTCCGGCTGGCTTTGATTACGGCCGTCAAGAACGTTTTAGGCGAGACTTTGACTTTAATGGGATTAGAGTCGCCAAAACGAATGTAGCGGCGCCAAGAGTATCCATTAGTAGGTCACTGATGGTGTCGTCTAAACCGCCCATACAGCAGATGATTCTATATTTTTGGTAGAGATAATTACCGAGAAAACCGGTGGCTAAATATTCTGAAAATTCCCAAACCACTCCGATAAAAACAGTCACGCTTATTAAAATCAAGATTCTTTTGAGCTTTGGGCTACCCGGGTTGCCTATACTCATATTTTTAAGATAAGCGGTAAAAAACATTGCTATAAAAATTCCGCCGGAAAAGTGAAGGAGTGGGTCAACATTAAGTGTCTTAAAGGCATACTCAATATTACTGACCATAAAAAAGATATTGAGCAGGAAAATCAGAATTAAAAACAGAATTGCTAATCTCATAGTTATGTATTATTTATTAATATATCATGCCTGAATTTAATTTAACCAAAATTGAGGAAAAAGTTCAAAAGTTCTGGCAGACGAATAATGTTTTAAAAAAAAGTTTGGCTCTTCGGCAAGGCAAGAAGAAATTCGTTTTCTACGAAGGCCCGCCGACAGCCAACGGATTGCCTCATATAGGTCATTTTTTAACCCGGGCGTTCAAGGATTTATTTATTCGTTATAAAGCTATGCGCGGTTTTTTTGTGCCGCGGCGGGCCGGCTGGGATACCCACGGTTTGCCGGTTGAGATAGAAGTTGAGAAAGAGCTCGGCCTGAAAAGCAAAAAAGAAATTGAGAAATACGGAATTGCTAAGTTCAATAAAAAAGCCAAAGAATCGGTCTGGCGTTATAAAACCGAATGGGAAAAGTTTTCCAAGCGAATCGGCTTTTGGCTTGATTTTGACGATCCTTACATTACTTATACCAATGATTACATTGAGACTCTTTGGCATATTGTTAAGCAATTTGATAAAAAAAAGTTTTTATACAAAGGCCATAAGGTTTTACCTTGGTGCCCGCGCTGCGGTACTGCTCTATCTACGCATGAAATGGGACAAGATGATGTTTATAAAACTGTTGCCGAGGATTCGGTTTATGTGAAATTTAAGATTAAAAGTGAGAAATTCAAGGATGCTTATATCCTATCTTGGACAACAACGCCTTGGACATTGCCCGGTAATGTTGCTTTAGCGGTAGGTGAAAAAATTAATTATGCATTAGTCAGTAAAGATAGAGAAAATTATATCTTAGCCGAAGACTTAGTAAATAAAGTTATAGATAAGCCATATAAAATAGAAGAAATAAAAGTTAAAGATTTAATTGGTCTGGAGTATGAGCCATTATTTGAGGTTAAAAATCTAAAATTCAATAAATCATACAAAATTTATCCGGCTGATTTCGTGACTACTGAAGAAGGAACTGGCGTGGTTCATACTGCGGTTATGTACGGAGAAGATGACTATCAATTAGGCGAAAAAATCGGTTTACCAAAACATCATACCGTTGATAAAGAAGGGAAATTTACCAAAGATGTTCCAGAATTTGCCGGTCAACTTGTCAAAGATGCCGAGAAAGGAATCATAGAATATTTAAAAAATAAAAATCTTTTATTTAAAGTTGAACCGTATACTCATGAATACCCTCATTGCTGGCGGTGCAAGACGCCGTTGCTTTATTATGCGACCGATTCTTGGTTTGTTAAAACAACTGCGGTAAAGAAACAACTGATCGTTAATAACAAGAAAATAAACTGGATTCCCGAATACATTAAAGAAGGCAGATTTGGCCAGTGGCTTAATGAAGTCAAAGATTGGGCTTTTTCGCGCGATCGCTATTGGGGGACACCATTACCAATCTGGGAATGCAATCAATGTAAGAATCAGTTAGTTATTGGTTCATTGGAAGAATTAGAAAAACACCGCTATAAAAGACCAAATCAATACTTTATTCTGCGTCACGCTGAAAAAGGCAAAAACGGTTTGGCCGCACCAGACATAATAAGTTCTAAAATTGACCATGATAAATATGATTTAACTAAAAAAGGCGTCAGACAAGCAGGATCTCTTGCCTTAAAATTAAAAAATAAGAAAATTGACCTGATTTTTTCTTCTCCATTTTTAAGAACAAAAAAAACCGCCCATATTATCGCTGAAAAATTAGGGCTTAAAGTTAAAATTGATGAACGGCTTAAAGAAACTGATCATGGCTTTGTTTGTGAAGGTAAAGATCATTTTGTTTGTTTGCCTAAGGGGCAATATCCTCCTGATGATTTTAGTACAAAGTTTGGCCTTGATGGCGAAAGTTGGAACGATGTTAAACAAAGAATGTTTAGTTTTATTAAAGAGCTGGGCGAGAAATACGAAAGCAGAAGTATTTTAATTGTTAGCCACGGAGATCCGCTTTGGCTCTTGGAAGGGATTACTGAAAATTTGAACAATAAAGAATTACTTGATGTAAAAAAGACCAGTAATAAATACATTAAAACCGGAGAACTAAAACGAGTAGATTTTAAAAATCTACCTCGCGATGAATTAGGCAATCTTGATTTACATCGGCCTTACATTGATGAGGTTTCTTTAAAATGTTCTAACTGCGAAGCTGAAATGAAAAGAGTTTCAGAGGTGATTGATGTTTGGTTTGACTCCGGAGCAATGCCGTTCGCGCAGGGCCATTGGCCCTTCGCTCAAAGTAAAAAGTTAAAAGTAAAAAGTAAAAATCCTGATATAAGAGAGATTGACTTTCCGGCGGACTTTATCACCGAAGGCGTTGATCAGACTCGGGGATGGTTTTATACCTTGTTGGCGGTTTCAACTCTTTTGGGTTTTGGTCCGCCTTACAAAAATGTAATCTCTTTGGGCCATGTTTTAGATAAAGACGGTCGAAAAATGTCCAAGTCGCTTGGCAATGTTATTACGCCTGAATATGTGATTCAGAAATTCGGGGCTGACGCGGTTCGCTGGTGGTTTTATAAAGTTAATCAAGCCGGCGAATCCAAAAGCTTTAGGGAAGAAGAGCTGAAAGAAATAGCGAACGGCCTAGTCAGGGTGCTTACGAATTCTTTGTGGTTCTGGCAGCTTTATAAAGACAAATCAAGTGGCTCAAAGTTGAATTTTCACAAAATTGACTTTCATAAATCCGTAGGTAAAAATCTTAACTTATTAGACCAGTGGCTTCTATCAAAATGGAACAGCTTAATCGGTTTGGTTACCAGATCTTTGGATAAATACGATGCTACGGCAGCCAGCCGAGAAATAGAAAAGTTTGTGATTGAAGATTTGTCCAACTGGTGGATAAGAAGAAGCCGGGATAAGTTTCAATTAGGAGAATCTGATACCCAGACAGATTTACTTAGATTTATTCTTCTTGAATTGGCAAAGTTGACCGCACCATTTACTCCGTTTCTGGCAGAGTATTTGCATGAAGAATTGCATCACGGGACTAAATCAGGCATGATTAGTGTCCATTTTCATGACTGGCCCGAAGACAATAAAAAGCTGATTGATGAAGAGTTAGAAAAAGAAATGCAAAGAGCCCGGAATATAATTACCGAAGATTTAGCTTTAAGAAAAGAGGAGAAACTAAAAGTTCGACAACCATTGTCAAAGTTACTTATATATGGTGAAAAATTCAATTACGAATTAGAAAATCTTATCAAAGATGAATTAAATATTAAGAAAATTAGTTATACTTCCAAACCCATTACTAAAGATATAAGCATTGACTTAAGGGGTTCGGGTTTAGCAATTAGTGGAACTGGTAGTACTGCTATAATTACCGAAATCACGCCGGCTTTGCGGGCCGAGGGCTGGGTGCGCGAGTTTATGAGAATGATTCAAGATGCCCGTAAAGATGCCGGCTATAAGTATGACCAGAAAGTGGAGGCTTTTTGGTTCAGCGAAGACAGGCTTTTGTCCGATTCCATAAAAAGAGAGGAGAGATTTATAAAAGAAAAAAACGTTCTCAAAGAATTTAATCAGTCCCGCCACGATCCTAAATTTGCCTACGATGTAGAAAGAGAGCAGGAACTGGAGCCCCACCGCCGCATTTGGCTGGGGCTAAAAAAATGATAGTATGAAGTTGTATGAAGTTAGTGGCGAGACGACCATTGATTTTTCTCTTATTCATAATTATTTTGATAATTGCTGCTTTTTTGTTTTTTCAAAGAGAAGGGTTTAGGGAAGGACAAGTGGTTTTAAAAATTGAAGCTCCGGAAGAGGCAACTGCTGGTGAAGAAATAGAGTACAAAGTCAGAGTTGAAAATAAAAACGGCAGCGACCTGATTGATACTCGCTTAACCTTTTTTTATCCTGAAGGTTCTATTCCTTTGAACGAAAATGGCGAAGCTCTTAATTCGTTAATAAATAATCTTGGTTTGAGTATTCTTAATAGCGGCGAAGAAAGAGAGTTTATTTTAAAAGTATTCCTTACCGGAGACAGGGGCGAGATTAAAAAAGCAAGAGCCACTTTTGTTTATACGCCTTTAGGTATCCGGTCTGTTTTCCAGAAAAATTCAGAGGCAGAGACAACTATTTCAAAAATCAGCACGCCTTTGACTTTAAGCTCGCCGCCCAATGTTCTGCCCGGCCAAAGAATCCAAGTTTCCTTGGATTTCAGGAATGAGACCGAGCAAGACCTTGAGGATCTGGAAATAATGTTTTCTTATCCCGACGGCTTTCTGTTTAAGCGAGCGGTGCCTTCAGCCACTGAAGGAAATAATATTTTTAAGGTGGCTTCTTTGAAGGCAGGCGAAGGCGAAAGAATCACCATTGAAGGAGAAATTGCTGGTTCGGAAAGAGAGAGCAAGAGATTTTCGGCAGTGTTGAGAAGAAAGATAGGCAGTAAATTCTTTGATTTTCAGAAAGCTCAGACCCTGACTACGGTCACGACGCCTTTGTTAACCACCGAAGTTTTGGTGCAAGGCGAAGGTTCATCCGCCGGAGGCGGAGGAATCGCCTCGTTGAATGAGCAGAAAAGCCATATCGCCGAAGCCGGCGAAACATTAAGATACAAAATTAAATTTTCAAATAATTCCAATAATCATTTTTCGGCACTGGAATTAAGCGCCAAGCTTGACGGCCAGATGTTTGATTTAGCCAGTTTAAAGAGCGATGGGTTTTTTGACCAAAACACCAGGACAATTTTATGGAATGCCGCCGTTAATCCGCTTTTGGCTAACTTGCCCCCTAATGAGGCTGGAGAAGTTTCTTTTGAGATTGATTTAAAAGATGATTTCCCAAAAACTTTTAGCAAGGATTATTCGCTGAAAGTCGGTTCTTTAATCCAAACCTCTTCGGTTCCGCCTGATTTTGATGTAGATAAGATAAGTGCTTCGGCTAATTTGATTACCAAGGTCAGGTCTAAAACCGATTTCACTTCCAGGGCATTTTACAATGATTCTGTTTTCCCTAACTCCGGGCCAACGCCGCCGCGGGTCGGTCAAAAGACCACCTATACCATTCATTGGAAAATAATTAATGAAGGCAATGACTTAACTAATCTAAAGATTATTTCATTCCTTTTGCCGGGAATCAGCTGGGAAAATAAATTTCAGGGGACGCCGTCGCAGTCAGATATAAGATATGACCCGAGCTTGGGACGAGTGACTTGGCTGGTCCCAACAGTACCAGCCGGAACCGGAGTAATTTCAGGAGTTTTTGAAGCAGTTTTCCAGGTCGGCATCACTCCAAGCGTAAATCAGGTTACTCAAAATGTAGAAATTATTAAAGAAGCCATTCTTGAAGCAGTAGATAATTTTACAAAAGAGAATATTATGTTGACACAGCCCAAAATTACTACTCAAAGCATTAGTGATCTGCCGGGAGTAGTTCAGCCGTAGCCGTCAGAACGGCAACATTTGAATATTTTAAAATTTAAAGATGGAAAACAAACTTGAAAAAATCGTATCGTTAGCCAAGAGGCGGGGTTTTATTTTTCCAGGCTCGGAAATTTACGGCGGGTTAAGCGGTTTTTATGATTTCGGACCGCTGGGAGTTGAGTTAAAATTTAATATCAAACAGGAATGGTGGCGGGAGATGGTTCATAGACGCGACGATGTGGTCGGTATTTCGGCGGCGATATTAATGAATTCTAAGGCTTGGGAAGCGTCGGGGCATTTAAGCGGCGGTTTTACTGATGTTTTGGTAGAGTGCAAAAAATGCCATCAAAGATTCAAGGCCGACGACTTTGAGCAAGGCGAAGGTTCACAGCCGAAGGCTGGGAATCGCCTCGTGGGGGTTTGTGAAAATTGCGGAGGCAAAGAATTCACCGAACCGCGCCGGTTTAACACAATGTTTAAAACTTTTGTCGGTCCAGCCGAAGATTCGGCCTCGGCTGTTTACTTAAGACCGGAAACGACCCCAGGCATAATGGTTAATTTTAAAAACATTTTGGATACGATGAGAGTTAAAATTCCTTTTGGCATTGCTCAAATCGGCAAAGCCTTCAGGAATGAAATTAACCCCAAAGATTTTATTTTTCGGACCCGCGAATTTGAACAAATGGAGCTTGAGTATTTCGTGAAGCCGCAAGAGGCCGATAAATATTTTGACGAGTGGATTAATTTAAGATTTAAGTGGTATGAGAATTTAGGCCTTAAAAATATCCGCAAAAGAGAACAGCCAAAAGAGGAAAGAGCTCATTACTCGGATGCGACGGTTGATATTGAATATGATTTTCCATTTGGCTGGAAAGAGATTGAGGGTATTGCTAATCGGACTGACTTTGACCTCAAGTCCCACTCTAAACATTCAGGCGTTGATTTATCTTATACTGATGACTCGGTCGAGAAATTCATTCCTTATGTGATTGAGCCGTCAGCCGGCCCCGAGAGATTAATGCTTGCTTTTTTGTGCGATGCTTATAAAGAAGAAAAAGATAGAGTGGTTTTAAAACTTCATCCTAAACTGGCCCCATATAAAGTTGCCGTGTTCCCTTTACTCGCGAATAAGCCGGAATTAGTTGAAAAAGCCCGGCAGATTTACAAAGATTTAAAAATAACAAGTTTAAATATTTCATGGGATGACCGAGGAAATATCGGGAAGCGTTATTATAGCCAAGACGAAATCGGGACGCCCTGGTGTGTGACGGTAGATCATCAAACCCTGGAAGATGACACGGTTACAGTCCGCGACCGAGACACAACCAAACAAAAAAGAATGAAAATTTTAGAATTGAAAAATTATTTTGAAGAGAAATTAAAATGAGTAATAACGATTTTCTACTCCATCAATACGATAACGGCCTTCGCCTGGTGGTTGTGCCGATGAAAAGCACTCAAACTGTAACAGTTTTGGTTTTGGTCGGCACAGGCTCCCGTTACGAAACTAAAGAGATAAACGGTATCTCCCATTTTTTGGAGCATATGATGTTCAAAGGGACAACTAAAAGACCAAATACTTTAGACATTTCCAGAGAGCTTGATTCAATCGGAGCAGAGTATAATGCTTTTACTCATAAAGAATACACTGGCTATTACGCTAAAGCGAGCGCCGAAAATCTTAATTTAATAACCGATGTGGTATCTGACATATTTCTGAACTCTAAACTTGATGGAGAGGAAATAGAAAGGGAAAAGGGAGTTATTGCCGAAGAAATAAATATGTACCTTGATGATCCGCCCCGCTACGTCGGGACTTTATTTGAAAAACTTTTGTATGGTGATCAGCCTTCTGGCTGGGAAATTGCCGGAGAAAAAGAAATCATTAAAAAGTTCACCAGGAATAATTTCGTAGACTATTTCAATTCTCATTATGTGGCCAAAGATACGATTATTGCCATAGCCGGGAATGTAGATAAGGAAAAAGTAAGGGACGAGTTAATCCCTAAGTTTTTTGAAAAAGCAAGAGTCAGCGATAAACTTGATAGATTAGCGGTTTCCGAGTCGCAAAATAAGCCGGAAATTTTGCTTCATCATAAAAAAACCGACCAAACTCACTTCGTATTGGGTGTCAGAGCTTATGATATTTTTTCTCCAAAACTTGAGGCTGCCCAGGTTTTATCCGTGGTCCTTGGCGGCGGAATGAGCTCCCGTCTTTTTATTCAGGTTCGAGAAAGGCAGGGCCTGGCTTATTATGTTAGTTCAAGTTTAGATCTTTATACTGACCATGGCTATTTAGGGACCCAGGCCGGAGTAAATAACGATAAGGTCGAGAGGGCGATTTCAACGGTTTTAGACGAATATAAAAAAATAAAGGAGAATTTTGTGCCTGAAACGGAGCTTAAAAAAGCCAAAGAATTCATAAAAGGAAGGTTAGTTATCGCCCTTGAGCAGTCAGATGACCTGGCCAGTTTTTACGCTAACCAGTGGCTTTTAAAGAACGAAACCTTGACCCCGGAGGAAAAATTAAGTAAAATTATGAAAGTCACGGCCAAAGATATTCAGGAAGTCGCCAATGAAATTTTCCGGCCGGATAAGCTCAACCTTGCCTTAATCGGGCCATTTGATGATAAAGAAAAGTTTGAGAAACTTTTGAAAGTATAGTTTTTAAATATGGAACAGCGTCAGACATTTGATGTTTCAACTGCCACAATTTTCAAATTCGTATTCATCGTCTTGTTTTTTGTTTTGCTTTATTTGGTTCGTCAGGTTATTTTTATTCTTCTTTTCGCCATCATCATTGCAGCCGCGGTAAACCCTTTTGGCAACTGGCTTGACCGCAAAAAGTTTCCCCGCCTTTTGGGGGTCTTGATTCTTTACTTGACCGTTTTTGTCCTGGTTGTCTTTACTTTGACCTTGGTGATTCCTTTTGTTTCTCAAGAAGTCGGTCAGCTTACCCAGGATTTGCCAAGATTTATTGCTAAAATTACGGCTTCTTTGGAAGAAATAAAAGGGGAGACTGGCACTACTTTTGATATCATCGGTCAATTACAGGGCCTTTTGGACGGTTTATCGCAGTTCCTTCAGGAGTCAAGTCAGTCAGCGGTCGGGCTGATTGTCAATGTTTTCGGCGGCGTAGTTTCATTTTTCGGGATAGTGGTCATTTCTTTTTACCTTTCAGTGATGAGAAGCGGGATTGATAATTTTTTGAGTTCAGTTATTCCGGATAAATATGAAAGCTATGCTCTTAATTTATGGCATCGGTCAGAAAGAAATTTGGGTCGTTGGTTCCAAGCCCAGGTTCTTTTGTCTTTGATTGTCGGCTTGCTGACTTTTGTCGGGCTTTCTTTGCTGGGCATTAAGTTCGCTCTTGTTTTGGCGGTTATAGCAATGATTCTTGAGTTGGTGCCAAATGTCGGGCCGGTGCTGGCCGCCATTCCGGCGGTGGCTTTTGGATTTTTCCAGTCAACCGCTTTGGGGTTCTGGGTGGTCATTCTTTATATCGTGATTCAACAGCTGGAAAATCATATTTTGACTCCATTAATAATGGGGCGAACTCTTGGCATTAATCCGGTAGTGGTTATTATTGCTTTGCTGATCGGTTTTAATTTGGCCGGGATACTGGGAATGATTTTGGCTGTGCCGGTGGCAACAGTGGTGGTGGAGTGGTTTAATGACGTTGCCGAGAAAAAAGAAAGAGCTCGGGCTCAGCCGAAATTAGAAGTCACTGGTTAAGATTATTAACTTGGCTAATTTATATATTGTCGCTACGCCTATCGGCAATCTAAAAGATATTTCTTTTCGTGCAATTGAAACCTTGAAAGAGGTTGATTTTATTTTAGCCGAAGATACAAGAGTAACGGCAAAACTCCTAAATCATTATGGAATAAAAAAGCCGCTCATTTCATATTTTCAGCACAGCAAATTAAGTAAGGTTGAATATATTTTGGATTTACTAAAACAAGGCAAAAACCTGGCTCTGGTTTCTGATGCCGGGACGCCTGGAATAAATGACCCGGGCGGAAAGCTGATAGAAGAAGTAGTTGAGAAATTAGGCGATGAAGTTCAGATTGTTCCGATTCCCGGGCCAAATGCAGCCATAGCCGCTTTAAGTATTTCCGGTTTTAAGGCTGATAAGTTTTTGTTTTTGGGTTATCCGCCGCACAAAAAAGGCCGCCAGAAGTTTTTTACTGAAATTACCGAGTCCAAATATCCAGTTGTATTTTATGAGTCTGTTCATCGGATTTTGAGGACTTTAAATGAAATTTCAAAGTTTAAAAATTTAAAAAACCGCCAAATCGTCGTTTGCCGCGAACTGACCAAAAAGTTTGAAACCATTTATCGCGGCAAAATTGAAGAGATTACCCCTAAAATTGAAAAAGAAAAACTCGGCGAATTCGTTATCATCATAAGTTAGAAAACTTTATCTTTTAGCCCGAAATTGCTAATATTTCGGTATCTTATGGCTGAAAAATTTTATATTACAACAGCAATAGATTATACCAATGATCGGCCTCATTTGGGCCATGCTTTGGAGAAAATTCAGGCCGATACTTTGGCCAGATATCACCGCTTAAGAGGCGAGGATGTCTTTTTTTTGACCGGAACCGACGAACACGGCGCTAAAATTGTTAAAGCGGCAAAAGCGGCCGGGAAGAATGAGAAAGAATTTGTAGATGAGATTTCAGCAAAGTTTCAAAAGTTATTGAAAGAATTAAATATTTCAAATGATGGATTTATAAGAACTAATGATGAAAAACATAAACGACTTGCCGAAGAATTATGGAGGAAAATTCCTAATGAAGATTTATACCTTGGAGAATATGAAGGTCTTTACTGTATTGGCCACGAAGCCTTCATTAAAAAAAGCGAGTTGAAAAACGGTCTTTGCCCGGACCATCAAATCGAGCCGGAAAAAGTCAAAGAGGAGAACTATTTTTTCAAGCTCTCAAAGTACAAAGATAAAGTCAGAGGTTTAATTTCGGAAGATAAAATAAAAATTTTTCCACAATTCAGGAAAGAAGAAGTTTTAAATTTAATAAAAGACTCTGAAGATGTAAGTTTTTCAAGACCAACTAAAAGTATAAGTTGGGGAATTCCTGTCCCAGTTGTCGGAGGAGCAAGCCAAACAATGTATGTCTGGACTGAAGCTCTGGCGAATTATATTTCAGGCCTCCCCTATGATAATGTTCTATTAAATTTAAGTCATTGGAATGAGCACCCGGCTGATATCCATTTAATCGGCAAAGACATTTTGCGCTTTCACGCCATTATCTGGCCGGCGATGCTTCTGGCGGCTGGGCTGGAAACGCCAAAATCAATTTATGTCCACGGCTTCATTACCGTTGACGGCCAAAAAATGTCAAAAACAATCGGCAATGTGATTGATCCGTTTGACTTGGTAAAAAAATACGGCGTTGATCCGGTGCGGTACTATTTACTGCGCGAGATTCCTTCTTATGAGGACGGCGATTTTTCAACTGAAAAATTTGAGGCCCGCTATAATGCTGACTTGGCCAATAATTTAGGCAACCTAATTTCGCGAGTAGTGGCTTTGATTGAGAAGTTCTTCAATAGCAGTTTTTCCTATTCTACAAGATTTGTTCTAAAAGAAGTTGATGATAAAGTTATTGATACTTGGAAGAGATATAACGAAAGCATAAATAACTTTAAGCTTCATATCGCTTTGGAAAATGTTTTTTCTTTGATTGATTTCGCTAATTTGTACATTGATGAAAGTAAACCTTGGGCATTATCTGGAAGTCCAGAAAGATTAAATATAGTGATTACAAATTTAATAATGGTTTTATTGAATGTGGCTTGGCTTTTAAAGCCGTTTTTACCCCAAACCAGCGATGAAATTTTTGAAATTATTGGTGCCGATAAAGACGGCAAATCATGGGAGGAAAAGCCGTTTTTGGTGAAGCCAGCGATTTTATTCCCTAAATCAAATTTGTAACAAATTTGATCGGGCGACCAAAATTGAATTCAATTTTGGTTTAGCCGAAAATTCAATGAAATACAATCCATCAAAAATTGAAAAAAAGTGGCAGAAAGAATGGGAAAAGAAGAAGCTCTATTTTGCCAAAGATAAAGTTAAAGGCAAGAAAAATTTTTATCATTTGGTGATGTTCCCTTATCCTTCTGGCGATCTTCATATGGGCCATTGGTTTAATTATGCACCGGCAGATGTTTTTGCTAGGTTCAAGCGGATGCAAGGATTTAACGTGATGTCGCCGATTGGTTTTGATGCTTTTGGTTTGCCGGCCGAGAATGCAGCCATAAACCGGAATCTTGACCCGAAAATCTGGACCTATGGCAATATCAAATCAATGAAAAAACAGCTGGGTTCAGTTGGTGCCTCTTTTGATTGGTCACGGGAAGTGATTACCGCCGAACCGGACTATTACAAGTGGACCCAGTGGATTTTTTTAAAGCTTTATGAAGCCGGGCTGGCAAAAAGAGAAAAAGTTTTAGCCAATTGGTGTCCGCACTGCAAAACAATTTTGGCCAATGAGCAAGTTCAGGATGGTAAATGTGAGAGATGCGATACAGAAGTTGAACAAAAACTGCTTGATCAATGGGTTTTTAAAATTACTGATTATGCCCAAAAACTTTTGGATGGGCTTGAGAAGATTGACTGGCCGGAAACGACCAAGATTTTGCAGGAAAATTGGATTGGCCGTTCAGAAGGGGCAGTCATTAAATTCCAGGTTGAAAACTCCAAAAACTATATTGATGTTTTCACTACGCGACCGGACACGATTTTCGGTGCGACTTTTATGGTTTTGGCGCCGGAGCACAAATTAGTTAAGAAAATCATCAAAGATGCGCAATTAGGCCAGATTAATAATTATCTTGAAAAAACAAAAAAGAAAACCGAACTGGAGAGGTTGGCTGAAGTAAAAGAGAAAACCGGGGTTTTTACTGGAGCTTATGCTTTTAATCCGGCCACCAAAGAAAAAATTCCGATTTGGATTTCTGATTTTGTTTTACCTCATTATGGCACCGGTGCGATTATGGCGGTTCCGGCCCATGACCAGAGAGATTTTGAGTTTGCGAGAAAATTTGATTTATCGATTTTGGAAGTTGTATCTGGAGGAGATATTTCAAAAAGTGCATATGAAGGCGAGGGTATTCTTGTTAATTCCGGTGAATTTAACGGAATGAATTCAGGCGAAGCCAGAAAGAAGATTACCGAGAAATTAAAAGCTGAAAAACTGGCTGACTTTAAAACAACTTATCGGTTGCATGACTGGATTATCTCCCGTCAGCGATACTGGGGAGCGCCGATTCCGATGATTTATTGTAAGAGGTGCGGTTGGCAAGCGGTTCCGGAAAAAGATTTACCGGTTTTGTTGCCTAAAATAAAGGATTACAAACCAGCCGGCACGGGGATAGGCGAAGGTTCACGCGAAGCGGGAATCGCCTTTGAGTCGCCTTTAGCCAAGTCAGAAGAATTTGTAAAAACAAAATGTCCAAAATGCCTTGGTGAAGCCAGGCGAGAAACCGATACTATGGACACTTTTGTTGACTCGGCTTGGTATTTTTTACGATACGCTGACCCGAAAAATAAAAAAGAATTCGCCTCAAAAGAAAAATTAAAAACTTGGCTCCCGGTTAATATGTATATCGGCGGCCAGGAGCACGCTACCAAGCACCTACTTTACGCCAGATTTATCACACAAGTTTTACACGACGCCGGTTATTTGCATTTTAACGAGCCATTTTCAAGTTTGCGTCACCAAGGGCTTATTTTAGGACCAGATGGAGAAAAAATGTCTAAGTCGCGGGGGAACGTCGTTAATCCTGATGAGTATGTAAAAAAATACGGCTCTGATACGGTCCGGATGTATCTTTGTTTTATGGGACCGTATGAAAATGGCGGGCCATGGGATCCGAAGGCAATTGTCGGAGTGTACAGGTTTTTGAATAGAGTGTGGAGCCTAATAACAAATAGCAAAAAGCGAATAGCGAATAGCAAGAGAGATGATGAATTAGAAAAAAGTTTTCACAAAGCAATCAAAAAAATCGGAGAAGATACTGAAAATTTGAGATTCAACACGACGGTTAGTGAGTTGATGAAGTTGCTTAACGAAATAGAAAATTCTGACTTAACAAAATCGCAAAAAGAGACTTTCTTGAAGTTGTTGGCGCCGTTTGCCCCGCATTTGGCCGAAGAGCTTTGGTATCAACTGGGTAATAAAAAATCAATTCATCTGGAAAAGTGGCCAAAGTATAATCAAAAACTCATTAAAGAAGAAATGATAGATTTGGTTATTCAAATTAATGGCCGGACACGCGATATTATTAAAGCCCCGCGCAATTTAACCGAATCCCAGGCCCGCGAACTGGCCTTAGCTTCGGGAAAAATAAAGAAACATATCTCCGGCAAAGAAATCCAAAAATTTATATATGTCTCTAATAAAATCGCGAATATAGTAGTTTAACAATGAAAGTAATCAGGATTGACTTAAAAAGTGATTTTTCCGAGGCAATCCGGGAGGTGATTGCGGTTTTCAGATTGGGCGGAGTGATTGTTTATCCAACTGATACTTTGTATGCTCTTGGGGCGAACGCTATGGAACCGGTGGCAATAGAGCGGGTTTTTAAAATAAAAGACCGAGCCAGAGAAAAACCCCTGCCATTAGCCATTAGAAACATTAAATGGGCCAAAGAACTTGCCCATATTTATAAAAAAGAGGAAAAAATTTTAAATTCGGTCTGGCCGGGGGCGGTGACGGTTGTTCTTCCAAAAAGAAAAATAGTGCCGGAAACGGTGACGGCTGGCCAGCCTAATGTGGCTTTGCGGGTGCCAAATCATCCTTTCGTTGATAAACTTTTAGGCCGTTTCGGCTATCCTCTTACCGCAACTTCAGCCAATATTTCCGGCGAAGGAGCCGTTGGAAAAATTCTGGAAATCATTGAAGTATTTGAGGGAAATTATTATAGGCCGGATTTGATAATTGATGCCGGCGATTTACCCAAATCCGAGCCGTCAACTATTTTAGATTTAGCTTCGGGAAGACCCAAGATTTTAAGGGTTGGCCCGGTAAAACCAGAAACTTTAAGAAAATTATTGGAGTTATGATAAAAGATTTAATTAAAAAAGAACTTACCCGTCAGAAAAAGGTTATAAACTTGATCCCTTCCGAGAATTATCCTTCCAAAGATGTTTTGGCGGTTTTGGGTTCGCAACTGACTTCAAAATATGCCGAAGGGTATCCGGGCAAGCGCTATTATCCTGGCAATGAAATAAATGACCGGATTGAGATAGAGACGCAAAACTTGGCCAGAAGAGTTTTTGGTTTATCAAAAGGTTGGCAGGTTAATGTTCAGCCATATTCCGGAACGCCAGCCAATATTGCTGTGTATTTAGCATTGTTGAAGCCAGGGGATATTTTAATGGGCATGAGATTAAATGAAGGCGGTCATTTAAGCCACGGCCACAGAGTAAATTTTTCCGGGATGTTTTATAAAGTTATCCAGTATGGATTAAATAAAAACGGATTCATTGATTACAAAGAAATTGAAAAACTGGCGAAAAAGCATAGGCCCAAAATTATAGTTTCTGGAACAACCGCCTATCCCAGAAAAATAGATTTTAAAAAATTTGGTCAGATTGCTAAAAAAGTTGGGGCCTATCATCTGGCTGATATTTCTCATATTGCGGGATTAGTCGCCGCAAAATTGCACCAGTCACCCTTTCTCTATGCCGATGTGGTTATGACCACAACTCATAAAACTCTCCGCGGGCCGCGAGGGGCGGTAATTATAAGTAAAAAGTTAAAAGTAAAAAGTAAAAATGGCCGAGAAGAATTATTGTCAGATTTAATTGATAAAGCAGTATTTCCAGAAATCCAAGGGGGGCCGCATCTTAATGTAATAGCCGCGATGGGGGTTTGTTTTGAAGAAGCGCTAAAGCCGGACTTCAAAAGTTATATCAAGCAAGTTGTTAAAAATGCGAGAGTTCTGGCTGGCGAATTAAAAAAACATGGCTTTAATTTGGTTTCTGGCGGAACCGACAATCACCTGATTTTGGTTGATTTGAAAAATAAAAATATTTCCGGCCGTGAAGCCCAGGACCGATTAGAGAAAGCCGGAATAATCGCTAATAGAAACACTGTGCCTGGTGACCAGTCCGCTTTCAACCCAAGCGGCCTTCGCCTTGGCACTCCGGCCCAAACCACCCGCGGGGCTAAAGAAAAAGAGATGGTCAGGATAGCCGAAAAAATAGTCCAGGTTTTGGGATAACTTCAAGCCGCTTTTCTAAATTCTTCTTCTTTTATTTCCGCAAGTTCCAATACTCTCATAACCGATGATGGATAATTTCGGCGCATTGGCTCCTCTCGCCTCTGATGCTTAAGATTCGGCCGATAACTTCTTGAGGCAGCTCTTTGGGGTGATGATGCGGTCTTGCGGAGAGAGTCGGTATTTCTCTCCAGCCGCCGGTGGGGTCAAGCTTGACCCATCTCGATACGGTGCTTGGCTCAACTCCTATGTGTCTGGCTACCTTCCTGATCGGCCAATCTCGATAACAGACTAATCTTACCGCGTCTCTTCTGACTCTGGGCATATTCGGGTTGGTGGTGTATGGCATATACATGGATTTTACACCCAGGGTGTTGCGAAGGTATTGAACCATAACAGTATATTGACAAAGTTTTATTATTTTGTTAATATATAAATACATTGGAAAAGCCCTGAAATATGGGCGACCCCGAACCATCGCCCAAGGCGAGCTACGGGGTAAACAAAGAGCAATTCCGCTCTTTGAAAAACAGAGGAGAACTGACCATGGATGATCAATTGGTCGGTGCGATGCCGGGCGATGTGCTTGGCACGCTGGCGGACATTATGCTGAAGCTCAAAAACGGTGGCATCTCGCCCGAAGAGCTAAAGCGGTTCGCCAAACGAGAGAACCCATTCGAAGTTGTTGTTGTACCGAATGTTATCTCGACGTCAGCAGTTCCGACAATCGAGGAACTTCTGGCCGACTGGGCCAACTTCTACCGAGATGTTTTCGGAGAAGAAGCTGACTTCAGTGGTTTGCGAGTCCCCCAGCGGTGCGAGGGCTTTGACCGGCTCATCATCATCGCCAAGGGCATGACTCCGGAACGTGTATTCCAGAAGATGCAAGAGTTCTTCACCTGCTGGAAATACACGGGCGACCGGAGCTTGGATGAAGTCGTGTTCGACGCCGACGGCGTGGAAAAAAAGCTCCGCCATTCAGACCGCGAGACCCACGCTGTCTGGGTACGCAACCGGGTTGAGGCCGATCAGGAATTGAACAATCAATCGGCCAACCAACTCAAAGAGCGCGGCATACCAGGAATTACCCTTGAGGCACGCGAGCTTTACGAACTCAAGTACTTCAAGGAGACCGGAAGGCACCTCGACATACGCAACTGGACGCTATGTGCGGGTTCGCGCGGCGTCGATGGCGATGTGCCGGGCGTGCTCTGGGATGACGACGACCGTGAGGTCTGGGTCTTTTGGTATGACTCTTCGCGCGCCGGCGACTATCTCCGTTCCCGTGAGCAGGTTTCGTAACCTTGTACCTTTTTTCTTTTAATCTTTCTTCCGCAGCCATACTTTAAAGGAGGTGATTCAATAAAGTATGGCTGTTTTGTTTTTATAAAAACTGATAAAATAAATCTGGCTAATATAACCGGCCTCTAAAGGTAGCGGTTTGCCAATCAAAACGAAACTGCTTGCTTGGTTTTGGTGAAGATTTCCATTTTAAAATGGGATGCTTCTTGAAAAATTCCGATCGAGACAACCGGCCAACACAGAAAATCTTGAAAAAGATTTTCGGTGATTTAGATGAAATCAGGCAAATAAACGGGTTCGCGCAACGTCAATGGCAATGTGCCGAGCGTGAACTGGAATGACAACAACCGTAAGGTCAAGGTCAATTGGTATAACTCTTCGAACGCCAACGACAATCTCCGTTCCCGTGAGAAGTTTCAATCAAGAAATCCCGCCAGAGTTGCGGGATTTCTATTTCAGGTATCTTATCCAGCCATTGGTCATTTTGGAGATTTCCTGCAAATCTGATTCTAATTCGATGTATTTATTGTTTCTTATTAAGTTCAATTCATAAACTATTCTTAAAAGCCGTTTTAATAATTCAATTTTAACTCTGGCTGAATTCAAAGGAAGTAATTTATTATTTCTGTTTTCAAAAGAAGCAGTTATTATTAAGATTAGAATTTCAAGGCAGATACTTTCTACTTTAATGTAGATTCCGAACCGATCTTTCTTCGGCAGTTTTGGGCCAAGCAAATAAATCTTTTTGTAGAATTCACAAATTTTATAGACAAGAGAAGTATTAGCGCCGGTTTTTTTTGGGGGGGGGGGGGGGTGGGGGGGTTTTTTTTTTTTATTTGAAATTTTGGGGGGAAAATTTGTTTTGGGGTTGGAAAGAATGCAAAAAAGGGAAAATGAAAAGATATG
>CAYIZI010000009.1:0-27842 GCA_964368135.1 uncultured Candidatus Saccharibacteria bacterium | reverse complement strand
ATTGACGCATAAACTCCGGTTACCCGGAGTCTCATATGTTTCTGAACTTATGCAATGAGCCGATGGTCGGACTTGCACCGACAACCTACGCTTTACAAAAGCGTTGCTCTACGATTGAGCTACATCGGCAGAGCGGGATACCAGAATCGAACTGGCGTCTCTTGCTTGGGAAGCAAGTGTACTACCCCTGTACTAATCCCGCTTAAATAAAAAGATTTTAAGCAATTCTCTCAGTTTTGACAAGACCGAATTTTCGACATCTTCAAAACTTTCTGAAGCTTTATCGGCCTCATCCTTCTGATACACAAAAACAACCTCCTCGCCTTCTTTTTTCAAGTTCAACCTTAACCGGGCCTGCTTTTCCAAATAACTCTCGGAGTTCAGATACTCTATTAATCCTTTCTGCCTCTCTTCCTCTTTTTTCAAAACTGAAATTTTATTCTCAATATCTTCCAGCTGTCTGGCAACCTCAACTTTTTGAGGATAATCTTTGACAATCAGCCAAACAAGAAAACCGGCGGCAAAAAGTAAAACAAGGCTAAAAACTAATTGACGATTTAGCATAATTCAGATATTATTCGGATATTAATGTTTTTTAGAAATAAGAAATTGTTGAGAATTTTAACCATCATAATCGCGATTATGGTCGCTTTTAGTATGGTGGCCTTCTATACCTTGCTACTATATTAACACAATATGGCTCGGGCTAAAGCTATTCAATTAGTCAAAGGCATGCACGACATACTCCAGGAGGACCGGACCTGGTGGGAATTCTTTTTTAAGAAAGCAAAGACGATTCTTGAGGATTATGATTATGAAAGAATTGAAACGCCGGCTCTGGAATCAACCGAGCTTTTTAAAAGAGGGGTTGGTGAAGGGACCGATGTTGTTGAAAAAGAAATGTACTCTTTCAAAACCAGGGGCGGCGATGATGTCACCCTGCGTCCCGAAGGAACGGCTGGTGTGGTCAGGGCTTATATTGAACACGGCATGAAATCCCTGCCTCAACCGGTAAAGCTTTACTATTTTGAACCCATGTTTAGACATGATCAGCCCCAGCAGGGCCGCTACCGACAATTCTGGCATATTGGAGCAGAGCAATTAGGCGAAGAGAGTTTCTCGACTGACGCGGAACTGATTTTTATTTTGTGGAAAATATTTGAAGAGCTGGGTTTAAAAGATAATGTTACTTTGAAAATTTCGAGCATCGGCGACAAAAACTGCCGGCCCGACTATAAAAGGGCCCTAAAGGATTATTATAAAAACAAGCTCAAAAAAGTTTGCCCGCCTTGTCGGACAAAGTACAAGAAGAATATTTTGAGAATGCTTGACTGTATCCAGACCGAATGCAAAGAAATTTCCGCCAAAGCGCCCCAGATTTTTGACTATCTGGATGACGACTGCAAAATCCATTTTAAAAATGTTTTAGAATTCCTGGAAGAAGCCCAGGTGCCTTACATTATAAACCCCTATCTGGTTAGGGGGCTGGATTATTATTCCCGAACCGTTTTTGAAATCTGGTCAGAAGAAGAAAACGGTCAGGGCCAGCAGCTGGCCGGCGGCGGAAGATATGATTATTTGGTTGAGATGCTGGGCGGGCAAAAAACCGAGGCTGCCGGCTGGGCAATTGGGGTAGAAAGAGTGGTTGAGTTTCTTAAAAAGAAAGAAATTAAAATCCCAAGGTTAAAACCGGAGTCAAAAATATTTCTGGCCCAGCTCGGCGATTTGGCTAAAAAAAGAAGCTTGATTTTATTTGAACAATTCCGTAAGGCCGGAATTTCGCTTCAGGCCTCTTTCACCCGAGACAGCATCAAATCGCAGTTAAGAATCGCCAACCGTCTGGGGGTTAGGTTCACTTTGATCTTGGGTCAGCGAGAAGCCCTGGACGGGAACATAATTTTGCGCGATATGGAGTCATCGGTTCAGGAAACTCTGCCCCTGGAAGGAATCGTAGAAGTAATTAAAAAACGGCTGAAAGAAAAATAGTTCGACCAGCTCACTATAAATGATTTCTGATGTTTTCTGCAAAATTATCAAAGGTGAACTGCCATCCGAGGTAGTCTATAAAGACGACGACTTTTGGGTAATTAAAGACATCAGCCCTATCGCCCCGGTTCATTTATTGATTATTCCGGTCAAACATTTCTTGTCGCTTGAAGATTTTTTGGAACAAGACGACGTAACTTTACTTGGCAGGGCCTTGATTGTAGCCCACAAAGTCGCCCACCAAGTCGGAATCGCCGAAAAGGGGTACCGCCTGATTTTAAACGAGGGTGAATATGGCGGCAAACTGGTTCCCCATTTACATATCCATCTTTTAGGTGGTAAAAGATTGGGACCGAAAATAGTAAAATAATATGGCACAAGTTTTTAAAAAACCCAAAGAAACGACTCCGTCTTTAATCAGACGTTTTTCGCGTTCGGTTCAAGCAGGCAAGATAGTAGAAAGAGCCAAAAGAAGATTATACCGCTACCGGAAGCCGTCAGAAAGACAAGTCAAGCAAAAAGCAATTATGAGGGAGGCCCTTAAAGAATTAAGGAAAAAACTTGAAAAACAGGGCCGCTACAACGAAGAGCTTTTTCAAAGAGAAAAGAAAAAGATTAAAGAAAAGTTTGGGTTCTAATGCCTCTCAAAGAAAAACTCCAACAAGAACTGAATTCTGCGCTGAAAGCTCATGAGGATTTAAAACGCCTTGTTTTGAGTTCCCTGATTTCGGCCATTCATAATAAAGAAATCGAAAAAAGAACGGTCCAAAAACTTCAAGAGGCGGCCGAATTAACCGATGAAGAAATCATCAAAGTAGTCCAGTCGGAAATTAAAAAAAGAAAAGAGGCCGCGGAGCTTTATCAAAAGGGCGGCCGCGAGGAACTGGCCCAAAAAGAAAAGGACGAAATCAATATTTTGATCCAATATGTGCCCGAACAAATGAATGAAGAGGCCCTAAGAAAAATAATCAAAGAAACAATCCAAGAAACCGGGGCTAAAGACCTGCCTGCGCAGGCAAGAATTAAGGAGATGGGTAAAGTGATTGCTTCGGTAATGACTAAGGTCAAGGGCCAAGCTGAAGGCAGTGAAGTAAGTAAAATTGTAAAAGAAGAGTTATCAAAGTAAAATTTATCTATGTCTAAAAATATTATCGCCGGTATTGATATCGGCAATTCAGCCATTAAAACTATTATCGCCGAAGTCAAACAAGATTCTCAAAGGCCGCAGATTTTAGGAGTCGGGGCAAGCTCATCAAACGGATTAAGGAGGGGAATGGTAATTGATATGGCCGAAGCGATAGAAGATGTCAAAAGAGCCGTGGTTCAGGCCGAGAATACTGGTGGAGTAAAAATCAAAAGGGTTTATGCTTCAATTTCAGAGCCTCACATAAGAACCCAGACATCCCGTGGAGTTATTGCTGTATCCCGGGCTGACAACGAAATTTCAGAACATGACATTCAAAGAGTTCTGGAAGCCGCCTCTACGATTAGTCTTCCGCCAAACCGGGAAATAATTCACACTATCCCAAAAAAGTACATTGTTGATGGCCAGGAATTCGTAAAAAACCCGGCCGGAATGACCGGTATCCGTCTTGAGGCCGATGTAATGATAATTGATGGTTTAACCCCCTATATTAAGAGTCTGGCCAAGGTCATGAATGAAAATGACATTGAAGTGGCCGAATTCGTTTATACCCCTTTGGCCGCGGCCAAGGCGGCCCTCAATAAAAAGACTATGGAACATGGTTCTTTGTGCTTTGATTTTGGCGGCGGCCTCTGTCATCTGGCCGTGTTTGAAGAAGGTGAACTAATCCATACTGCCTCCCTGCCGATCGGCTCAAAAAACGTAACCAATGACTTGGCTATTGCCCTCAAGACATCTTTGGACAATGCCGAAAAAGTAAAACTCGAGTACGGTTTTGTCGGCGACGCACCTGGCGGCAAAAAAGAAATTTTTGATTTATCCGAACTGGTTGATGAAGAAAATTTCATTGTTCCTAAAAAAGTCATCGGGGAAGTGATAAACGACCGGGTCAGCGAAATCACCGAGATGATTTCCGGAGAACTCAAACGGATAAATCGTCTAAACCTCCTGCCTGGCGGAGTAGTCTTGTCCGGCGGCGGAGTAAAACTCGCCGGCTTCCTGGAACACATAAAAGAAAAATTAAAACTGCCAGCCAAAAGAGTTTCTTCCTATGAGTTAGACGGTATCGTCAATAAAATGGATGACCCCTCCTGGGCGGTTGCCGCCGGACTGATTCTCTGGGGAGTAGAAAAAGAATTTCAGGAAAAAGAAGTTAGATTCTTTAAAGGATTCGGCTCTCAAAAAACTCTCAAAAAATTAAAGAACTGGTTAAGGATATTTTTACCCTGATTTAGCTTCTATTTTAATCTGTTGACAGTATTTTCGCCTTATGATAGGTAATAGCAAAAGATGTTGTGGGCTCCCCGCACAAATTTTGCGAGTAGCTCCACAGCAGTCCGCTTCGCCCAACAAGGGATGTGGCTATTCGCCACTCGCGGACTGCGTAAGTTTTTCAAAGTAATTTTTAATAGAAATATTAGAGTGTAGCGACAGCAAAATTTGAGCGGGATGCTCATTTTTGTAGCCAATCGCTTCGCTCTTGGACAAAAATGGCACAAATTAAACCTCCATTTGAAACATTTGCCAGAATTAAAGTCGTCGGAATCGGCGGTTCTGGCGGTAAAGCAATTCAAAGAATGATGTCCGAAAAAATTCATGGGGTTGAATTTATTGGCATTAATACCGACGCCCAGGATCTCCACGCTTCAAATGCTCCGATAAAGATTCACATCGGCAAAAACCTGACCAAGGGGCTGGGAGCGGGAATGAATCCTGAAATCGGCCGCCAGGCTGCTGAAGAAACCAGAGATGAAATTCAAGAAGCAATAAAGAGTTCGGACATGGTTTTTCTGACTTTCGGCCTTGGCGGAGGCACTGGTTCAGGAGCAGGACCAATAATCGCCGAGGTGGCTAAAAATTCAGGCGCTCTGACTGTTGGCGTGGTGACCAAACCGTTTTCTTTTGAAGGAGCTCAAAGGAGCAGAATCGCTGAAGAGGGCTGGAATAAACTAAAGGATAGAGTTGACGCTTTGATTACCATTCCCAATGACCGCCTCCTTTCAGTAATTGAAAGAAAAACCGGTCTGATAGAGGCTTTTAAAATAGTGGATGATGTTTTACGGCAGGGAGTTCAGGGTATCTCTGATTTAATTACCGTGCCTGGAATCGTTAATGTTGACTTTGCCGACGTCCAAGCCGTAATGCAAAATACTGGTTCAGCTCTGATGGGCATCGGTAAGGCAAGTGGTGAAGACCGAGCCATCGAAGCGGCCAAAGCGGCCATCAACTCTCCTTTGCTTGAAGTGTCAATTGACGGCGCCAAAGGAGTTTTGTTCAACGTCACCGGCGGACCAGACCTGACTATGGCCGAAATAAATGATGCCGCTAAAATTATCACTGAAACAATTGATGCCGAAGCAAAAGTAATCTTCGGCGCAAGTCAAGACAATAATTTAAAGAAGGGGGAAATTAAAGTCACGGTCATTGCTACCGGCTTTAACAGCGAAAGTCTTGGGAAGAGGGTTTCCGGCTTTGGAATATTTGGAAAAGGAGCTGAGTCTGATAAAGCCAAAGAGAAAATTCAAGACAAAAAGTTTATTGATGATTTAGAAAAAGAAGAGCACGATTTTGACATCCCGGCGTTTATCCGGAAGAAGATGAAATAAAAAGCCTCTCGGGTACAGTTGTTTCGGAAACGTTCGGCCTCGTACAATTTTTATACAAATCTAAACTTCTGTTTTTCAGAAAAAACCCTCACTCCTCGTTCGCCTCGCTACAAAGCACAACTCCTTTAAATGGCTCGGCTCACGAGGTTCCTCAACAACCATACCCTGCGGGCTTTTTATTTTTGACTCGCCAAGCGCGGGCTTTTTTGTTTTTATGAAAGTTGTTAAATTAGAGCGAGGCCGCAAGCATTTGATTTCATCAAGGCCGCAGGGGCATATCCGATTTCTGAGTCGGGTAGTCGTCTTAGGAAATGGCCGCTATCTTTGCGAAGAATTGCCGGTAACAAGCTAGGGGTGGAGGGGTAGACACGCCCTAGTTGTCGGCAATTCAAGCAAAGTGGCGAGCCATTTCCAAGAAGGGCTCCCAAACGAAGAAATCGGATATGCCCCGAGAGCCGATCTAAATGCTTGCGGCCGAGCCATACATTTATGATTATCGTTTATACCGGCAACGGAAAAGGCAAGACGACTTCGGCCATCGGTCAGGCGGTGCGGAGTTTGGGTGAAGGGAAGAAAGTTATAATGATTCAGTTCATCAAAGGGCCGTGGCGGTCGGGCGAAGACGAATTTTCACAAAAACTAAAAAAATTTTTAAATTTTCAAATAATCAAAGGGGGTAAGGGCTTTGTCGGCATCCTTGGAGACAAATTGCCTCGCTCGGTTCATAAAAAAGCGGCCCAACAAACTCTCAAACTCGCCGAAAAAACAATTTTAAGCAAAAAATATGACTTGGTTATCCTGGATGAGGTAAATGTCGCTATCGGACTAAAGCTGATTTCTGAAAAGGAGGTTCTTAAAGTCCTGAAAAAGACGCCGGACGATGTGGATGTCATTTTAACTGGCCGAAATGCTCCTAAAAAATTCATTGATTTGGCTGATATTGCCACGGAAATGAAGGAAATTAAGTATAAATTCAAACCAGTTAAGCAAGGCATCGAGTATTAATGATTATCAACATTGACCATAACCTAAAAATTTTAGGATAATGGAATCATATTTTATGGCTTTCTCTTGGCAGCCAAAATTCACTCAAGGTAATCCCTTTGATCAAATCAAGTGGGTTAAACGGGATGCTAAAATCGGTTCGGCAGACGGCCGAATTATTTTTGAACAAAAAGAGGTTGAGGTTCCTGAATTTTGGTCTCAAACCGCAACCGATATTGTCGCTTCAAAATATTTTTCCGGCAAAAAAAATTCTCCAGAACGAGAAAAGTCAGTTAAGCAACTTATTAATCGGGTCGCTAAAACAATTTCCGGCTGGAGCTTGAAAGATGGCTACTTTGATTCAGACGAAAGCGTCCAAAATTTTGAAAATGATTTAAAATGGCTTCTGGTAAATCAATATGCCTCGTTCAATAGCCCGGTTTGGTTCAATGTCGGCGTGGTTGACCACCCGCAATGCAGCGCTTGCTTCATCCTTTCAGTCGAAGACGATATGGATTCAATCCTTCATGACTGGTATACGGTTGAAGGTAAAATTTTCAAAAACGGCTCTGGTGTAGGAATCAATATTTCAAAACTTCGCTCTTCAAAAGAATCTCTCTCTAAAGGCGGGCTTGCCTCTGGTCCGGTAGCTTTTATGCAAGGGGCGGACGGGGTAGCTAATTCGGTTAAATCTGGCGGCCGAACAAGAAGAGCGGCTAAAATGGTGGTCTTAGACGTTGACCATCCAGACCTCAAAGATTTTATTTACTGCAAGAGAATAATGGAAGAGATGTCGCAAGTCTTAGCTCAAACTGGAAAATACGATACCACGCTTGAAGGAAAATTATTTTCAATCTACACTACTTTACCTTTTCAAAACGCCAATAATTCTGTTCGGGTGACTGACGAATTTATGGAGAAGGTTTTGAAAGACGACCAGTGGGACTTAAAAGCGAGAGTAACTGGCGAGACTCTTGAAACAGTCCGGGCCAAAGAAGTGCTGGATTGGTGCGCTGATGCGGCCTGGCATTCGGCTGACCCGGGAATGCAGTACGACACGACCATTAACCGATGGCACACCTGCCCGAATTCCGGCCGAATAAACGCTTCTAACCCCTGCTCGGAATACATGCATCTTGATAACTCGGCCTGCAATCTGGCTTCTTTGAACTTTTTAAGATTTCTTAATGAGGACGGCACTTTTAATGTGGAGCTTTTTAAAAAAGCAATTGATATAATGATTTTGGCCCAGGATATTCTGGTTGATAATTCTTCTTACCCGACTGAAAAAATAACTAAAAATGCCGAAAATTTCCGCGAATTAGGCCTTGGTTTTGCTAATCTTGGCTCTCTTTTAATGGCCCAGGGACTGCCTTATGACTCTGACGAAGGCCGGGCCGTGGCCGGAGCAATTTCGTCAATTTTGTGCGGCGAAGCTTACCGGATGTCAGCTGAAATCGCCAAGCACAAAGGTCCTTTTGGAGGATACGAAATCAATAAAGAACCAATGCTCAATGTTATCAGTATGCATCGCGACGAAGCTTACAAAATTCCTGAAGAGATGATTGAACAGAAAGAATTAATTAATGAAGCCAGAAGTGTTTGGAATAAGGCATTACTTGAAGGCCAGCAGTACGGCTATAAAAATTCGCAGGTCACGGTCATTGCCCCGACCGGCACGATTGCCTTTATGATGGATTGCGCCACCACCGGCATTGAACCGGGCCTGGCTTTAATATCTTATAAAAAATTAGTCGGCGGCGGAGTCTTGAGATTAGTTAACACCGACGTGCCGCGAGCCCTGAAAAAACTTGGCTACAATGAACCACAAATAAAAGAAATAGTTGATTACATAGATAAAAAAGAAACGATTGAAGACGCGCCGCATATTAAAGATGAACATTTATCTGTTTTTGACTGCTCATTTAAAGCGGCTAACGGAAGTAGAAGCATCCGCTATCTGGGCCATCTCAAAATGATGGGCGCGGTTCAGCCGTTTGTTTCAGGCGCCATTTCAAAAACGGTCAACCTGCCGCGCGACGCAACCAGAGAAGAAATTTTCAATGCTTTTATTGAGGCCTGGAAATTAGGCATCAAAGCCGTAGCTTTTTACCGAGACGGAAGCAAAACGGTTCAGCCGTTAAATACGGCCAAAGAAGAAAAGAAAGCAACAGTGGCTAAACTGCTTCGCCGCTACCTGCCCAATGAACGGCCGGCCATTCATCACAAATTCTCAATTGCCGGTCACGAAGGTTATATCAATATCGGACTTTACCCTGAAGATTATAAGGTCGGCGAAACCTTCATTAATATGGCTAAAGAGGGTTCAACTATTTCCGGCTTAATGGATACCATCGCTATTCTCACTTCAATTTGCCTTCAATATGGCATCCCCTTAAAGGTTTTGGTTAAAAAATTCAAAGACACCCGCTTTGAGCCAATGGGCATGACCATTAACAAAGACATACCATTTGCTAGTTCAATTATTGATTACGTCTTTAAATATATGGGAAACAAGTTTTTGACTCCTGAAGAAAGGGTTGAAATTTTTGGGCAGACAGCCGTGGCAAATGGCAAAGAACAAGAAGCAAAATCAGTCAATGGAATCAACGGCATTAGTCAGAACGGAAGCCTGACGTCTAACCAAGAAACAGCGTTAAAAAATGACCTGCCGGCGCAGGCAGGAAATCTTAACGGTAATAGTATTGAAACAGTGGCAGCTAAATTTGGACCGAACGAAGCCGCGAAAGCTCTTAGCGAATCAGAAGAACAAACAGCTCAATCGACTTTAGCCCTTTCTCAAACCGAAACCGAGAATCCTCTTTGCTCAAAGTGCGGCTACATAATGTACCGCGCCGGAACTTGCTTACTTTGTAGGAACTGCGGCGAAGTCACCGGAGTGTGTTCGTAGTGAAAAGCTCAAAGCCGCAAGTATTAAAGAATCGGCTCTCGGGGTATAGCCATCTTGGAACCGCTCGCAAAACCCAGCGAGTTTTGCTCGCTGTACATACGACCTCGCAAAGTCAAGACTAGATTTCACTTCGTGAAATCGTTAAACAATCTTGACTTACCCTGCTGCTCGGTCTCCTGAACTTCCTCGATGGCTACACCCCTGCGGCCTAGATGAAATCCAATACTTGCAGCATCACTTCGTGAAGGCTTTTCGCTACTCGCTAACTAACTCTAAAAAACGAAAAGAACCCTTAACGGCTCTCGCTTGCGCGAGGGGGTTCCACGGGGGGATAGTGGGTAAGATATTTCGGCCTCTCTCGGTCCCATTATGGATTAATTTTTCAAAATCTCTTTTGGGCTTCGCCGGCGAAGTCCGATTGTATTAGTAAATTCAATATGTTAATATCAATTTATGCCTACTGTAACTATCCCTAAAAAAATCACCAAAGGAACCGAACTAGTAGTCATGCCCAGAAAAGATTATGAAAAACTTTTATCTCAAAAGGCGATACCGCAGTTCCAACCTACCAGAGCCGATAAAAAAGTCCTGGCTCGCGCGAGAAAAAACAGAGCCGCTGGCAAGTTTCTCACTTTAGATGAGCTCAAGCAAAAGCTGGGTTTTACAAGTTGATCCCAGTGTATACAAGTTTCTCTCAAAAATACCAAGAAAAGACGCGGCGCGTGTTTTATCTGTAATTGAAAATTTGACCAACAATCCATTCGGTGGGGATATTCAAAAAATGAAAGGCGAAGAGAATGTTTGGAGAAGAAGAATCGGCTCATATCGAATTCGGTATGAACTAATTCTTGAAGAAAAAATTATCCACGTTTTCTTAGCAGAGCGAAGAACATCGAGTAATTACTAAAAACGAAAAGAACCCTTAACGGCTCTCGCCCAAAGGCGAGGGGGTTCCACGGAGACCAACGTTGGTCTCGCTTTGACTACCTAAGAACATGCCTCAGATGCGGTACTGCCCTATCTCTTTGACCGCTCTCCAGAGACTTGACCGAGGCCTTGTTACTACCGCACCACAATTTCTGTAGAAGGACTGTGGTGCAATAAAAAGTCTGACAAAGCCTGGTTTCTCATCTGCCACCCCGAGAATTGTTACATCCCCGAGTAGACAAGCCTCTCTGAAATCATAGAAATCAGGAAGCTCGATTGGATGCTTCGAATAAACTGTGAGTCGAGTGCCATCGGCTCTCTTCAGATGAATGACTGGGCACTTCCCCCAAGGGTTTTCCCCTTCTCCATCACTGATGTACTCGAGTTTATCTCCTTTTCTAAAAACTCGAAAGAGCGATTCCTCTTCCTTGCTAGTAGCAAACAATATGTACGCCGTTGTCCGCTTATCCCACCCAATGAACATGACAAACTCCTTTTCAATACCAAGAAATGGTACACCGAAATAATACAACTCTATTAATACAGTGTCAACAAGACTGGTTTTTGGGCTTCGCTATCTAATCCTTGGGACGAAATTGAATTCTGGAAAAGGATTGGTGAAGGGTATTCCCCGATAGACATATGCCTCGCGCTTTTCGCTATTTTTTTAAAATCTCCAAATAAACCTCCTGCGGAACCACAGCACTGAATTTTGCAACAAAATTAGTGCTGGGTAAGTATTTGTAGCTGTGCTCGTTTCACTGCGCGCAGACAAATACTTATCTCTTTAGTATTTCTAAGTAGACCTCCTGTGGGATTTCGACTTTACCGGTTTCTTTGAGCCGTTCCTTGCCTCGCTTTTGCTTTTCCAAAAGCTTTTTCTTTCTGGTCACGTCGCCGCCATACAAATACCCGGTCACGTCTTTTCGCCTTGCTTTAATCGTTTCCCGGGCTATCACTTTTCCGCCAATCGCCGCCTGCAAAGCCAAACTAAATAATTGCGGCGGCATTATTTGCTTCAACTTCTCAACCACCCGCTTCCCGACCTCGTAAGAATTTAGCCGCGGAACAATACGAGAAAAAGCCTCAACTGCTTCGCCGCCAACCAGGATATCCAGCTTAACCAAGTCAGATTCTTCAAAACCGATAACTCTATAACTCATTGAGGCAAAACCAGAGCTGATGCTTTTTAACTTATCGTAAAAATTAATAATTATCTCGGCCAGCGGCGCTTTATATTTTAAAACTACAGTATCAGTACTCAAGTAAGAAGTATCAATATGCTCGGCCCTGTATTCAGGCATCATCTTCATAATCGAACCTAAGTAATGGCTTGGGCTTAAAATTTCGAGCTCAACAAACGGCTCTGAGATTGCTTCTATGTGACTTGGGTCCGGAAGTTTTGAAGCAGATTTTATTTTCAATTTTTCGCCCTGTTTTAAATTAATCTCGTACTCAACCGACGGCGAAGTAATTATTAAATCTAAACCAAAATCCCTTTTCAGCCGTTCCGAAACAATTTCAGTGTGAAGCATTCCCAAAAATCCGCATCTGAAACCAGGACCCAAGGCATCCGAATGTTCCGGCTCAAACTGCAACGACGAATCCTGAAGCTTTAATTTTTCAAGCGAGTCTTTTAAGTAATCAAAATCGTCTGCATTTCTGGGATACAAACTGGCAAAAACAAAAGGTTTGGGCTCTTCATATCCAGGAAGTGCTAATGTTTGGAAATTGGAAATTGGAAATTGGAAATTTGTGACGGTGTCGCCAACTCTAACTTTTGAAATATCTTTCAGGCCAGTGGCAATATAGCCGACTTCTCCAACAGAAAGAAAATCTGACTTTGCCAAATCGGGCCTGAAAACACCTACTTCCAGAACCTCGGCTTGAGCTTTTTGAACGATGAATTTTACCTTATCTCCGGCTTTAATTTCCCCGTTAAAAATCCTGACATAAGCAATAACACCTTTATATGGGTCAAACTTGGAGTCAAAGATTAGCGCCTGCAAAGGTTTAGCTTTGTTGCCGCTTGGCGGCGGCACTTTTTCTATCACCGCCTTCAAAACTTCTTCCACGCCTGTTCCCATTTTTGCCGAGATTTTTAAAATATTTTCTGGCTCAACCTTCATTAAATTGGCAATCTCCTCTTCTGTCTTTTCTATCTGGGCATTGGCTAAATCAATTTTATTTATCGCCGGAATTATTTTAAGCCCCGACCGCATTGCAAAGTTATAATTTGAAAGAGTCTGGGCCTGAATGCCTTTGGTTGCATCAACCAGTAAAATTGCGCCTTCAACTGCGGTCAGAGACCTTGAAACCTCATAATAAAAATCCACATGGCCAGGGGTATCAATCAAATTCAAAATGTAATTTTTGTAAGTCATTCTCACCGGCTGAAGCTTTATCGTAATCCCCCTTTCCCTTTCCAGGGGATGCATATCCAAAAACTGTTCCTGCATTTTTCGTTTCTCAATCGTCCCGGTCAATTCTAAAAACCGGTCAGCCAAAGTTGACTTACCGGCATCAATATGGGCAATAATTACAAAATTTCTAATGTCGTTCACTCCAAAACAATATTCTTATCTGAAGAGAGGTTTCCGTCAAATAAAATTCCGTTATTAAAAATCAGCTTAAAACTGCTTTCAATACCTGGCTGTTTTTGAAAGTAAATACTATTATACTTCGGCGTCTTATATTTTACGATGACCTTTTTGCTTTGGCCCGGCTCAATAATCATCCAAAAGGCAATAACTTTTTTGCCGCCTTCCTCAAAAATCTCTACACTGCCTTTTCTTTGAATTTTCGATTCATACCTTTCCAGATCCGGATCAGAGACAAACCCTTGGCTTTGGTAATTCAGTAATGGGACAATTTCAAAAGGGTCATTACCGATCACTTCAACCAATTCGGCATCTTCGGGCATTAAAACCCTGACATAATCATTGTTTCTTTTGTTGTAAAACCCCAGATCGCCTCCGTTATGAAGCCTCTCTATTTCTAAACTATGGATTAAATTTCCTTCTGAATCTTCTCCCAAAGTCAAAGAGGTAAAATTATCAATTACCGCGTCTGTTTTTGAACCCATAATGTTTGAGTGAGTGATCATTAGATAACCTGTCTGAAACGGCTGGTTTTTTATCTCTCCGGCAAAACCGTTTTCCAGGGCCAGTCCCTCTAAATGACTATCAACAAAATAAGTCATAATGTCTTTTTCCTCAATGCCCGCCACCAAAACGGCGAATACCTTCATCCAATCCTCTTGGCTCAAACCGGATAATTTTTCAAGAAACTTTGGAGCAAATTCAACCAGAATCTGTTTGGGCTGACTTTCGCCTTTGGTTCTTTCATATTCAACCTCTTTTTGAACTTCGGCTATGAAATTTTCTGAACTCAAAGTTATACCAAAATCAGCCATTTCAATCGGTCCGGTTATTTTTAAAATTTTAGGTATTAATCCGACATTCACCGCCACCACCCCGTCAACCAGGTTTTTGGTGTCTTTGTAGTAAAACTCGGCTACTTTTTTGGCTGATGCCGGGAAATCATTAAACCAATTGGCATCGCGCATCCCCCAGTTAGGCGTAATTTTTTGCAGCGGCCGCGGCGGAATTATTTTTTCCTTCATTTGGCCGTCCGGATTATAAATATCGTCAACAAAAAATTCCTGCATTACCCCTTTATCAAACTTAACCAAGGCATAGGAGCCGGGAAAACCGCCGGTCGGCCTAATCTCGGAACTATTCTGAAATAAAACAAGATACTGCTGAGGGCTCGACTGGCCCAGCATCATTGTTAAAGCACTTGAGTAGTTGGCCGCTTTCTCTATGAAGTTAGAAAATTCGGGCAGCTTTAATTTAAGTTCTTCAAATTTTCCCCTTTCAGAGTCAGAAATCAGATTGCTTTCTGACTCAAGAATTATGTTATAGGCCTGGTTTAAGTTTCTTGAGGCCTGAATCAAGTTAATCCGGAACTGGCTTAAAACTTCTAAAATATTGGCCGCGCCCAGTAGTGAGCTTTGCTCTACTACTGGGGTCTCTTTTTCTTGCTGGATAACTGAAATTAGATTGATCCCTGAAATCTTTTCCAAGGCATTAGCCAAATCAAGACCGGCTTGAGAAATCAGCTCTCCGGCTTTGATTAAATCTGAAGTATTGGAAACCCCTCCGAGGGTGACCGTATCTAAAATACCGAGAATGGAGCTTGCTTTTTTAAGGTCTTTTTGAAGCAGCTCAAAGTTTCTGGCCGCCAGAGAAAAAGAGCTGGCGGCTTCAAAAAAGTTGAACTCGGACAAATTATCCTGAACCGAACTTAAATTGATATAGGCCTGATTGCTTCTTTGAAGAATGCTATTTTTAAGGTTTAGAGAGCTAAATATAAAAAAACTAAAAAGGAAAACGGCGGCAATGCTAAATGAGAAAAAAATAAGGACTCTTGACGGCTTCTCCTGATATGTTGTTGAAGGAACCGCGGCCACATCGCTGAAAAAATTCTCAACTCTATTTGAAACAAAGTCATCATTTTTAAAATTAGTTAAAACTATATCAAGGTCTCTTGCCGCCGGAGACAGGTCTAAAATGTTTTGATTACTTTTTCCAGAAGCATCAGGGCCCCACCCATCACTTGGGACCAAGGGAGAGGCCCACGGCAAAAAAGGCGGCGGCGATAGTGGTTTTGACTTTCTTTTTTTGGTTGGCTCTTTAACCTGGCTCGGTCGAGAAACCTGGCCAGAAAACATTTTTGCCTGGTTAGCTATATGTAGTTGGGAAAACTTATCCCTGAATTCTTCTAAATTTTTATCCTCTTCGTCTTTTCTTTTTGAAGCGACAAAATCAACCAACTTTCCGCCGAATGATTCAAGCTCTTTTTCAAAATTAACCTCCTTAGAAAGATTAACTTGAAGCTGCTGCAAAGCATCATCTTTTGGTTCAAGAGTTCCAAAATAGCTTTTAACCGGTAAAATACTGTAATCAGCCGTCTGGTATGGCTTAATTTTTTTAGTTGAGGTTTTTAAATTAACCGTCGGCTTGAGATTATTTATCAAATCAAAATTAACCCGGCCGCTTTGCGGATCAACTGGCCGAATGTCAAAAAGAGCAAAAGTGATATTTTGCTTAGGCACAACTTTAGTATAGCAGATTTACGACTCTTTTATTGTTAATAAAAAAGGGAAAGCTCCTACTTATTTGGTAGGAGCTTTGGGCGGGCTGGCCGCTGGATCTTTGATGGTCGCAAGGATGTCGTCGAGAAAAAAACCGACTGTTGAGACCAAGATGACTATGGCTGTGGCAATAGTAACGGATAATCCCACTACATTCAGCATTAGACGGACCCCAAAGCCAATTATTAGCCACAAAATGATCCCAACCGCTTTCTGATTCAAGTCGACAGGGTGTATACGATCACCGTATGCCCTGATAACCCAGGCTATCCCTGCGGTCAGAAAAAGCAAGACAACTGAAAAGAACAAAAAAACAATTTCCATCAGACACCTCCTTTTTTGATAATAACATCTTTAACGCCACGAGTCAAAGTATTTAAAAAATCCAAAACTTTAGATTTGAAAATCTCTTTATCAAACAATTGGCTGTGTTTCCGGATTTCTTGAGGGTTATATTTTAAATTTCTAAAACTTTGAATTGCTCTAAGTAAATGCTCTGTTTTCTGTTCATCAAAAAATAGGCCTGTCTTATTTTCTATTACCGTCTCCAGGGCCCCGCCGGCCCGAAAAGCAATTACCGGCCGACCCGAAGCCATGGCTTCAAGAGGCACAAGGCCAAAATCCTCTTCTTGAGGAAAAATTAAAGCTTGACAGCTGGCATAGTACTTAGGCAATTCAGAATCGGAAATCTTTCCCAAGAATTTTATATTTTTGGTTTTAACCTTAGTCATAGCTTTTAACTTACTATAAAAAGGCCAATCTCCAATGATTAATAATTCTTCTTGAGGCAATTTATTAAATGCTTTGATGGCGATATCAAATCTTTTGTAGGGCACCATACGGCCAACCATCAGAAAATAATCTTTTGGTTCGCTTGATATGTAAAATTTTTCAGTTTCTACCGGCGAATAGATTATTTCTGATTCGCAATTATAGTACTTTTTTATTCTTTGACGGACATTTTCTGAATTGGAAATAAAATAATCAACTCTTTGGGCGGCCCGATAATCCCACTTTTTTAGATAATTCAGTATAGGGCGTGAAACAGTATTTAAAAATCGGGCATCCCGCCCCTCGCTTGCCAGCAAGCGAGGGGCGGGCCAAAGATATCGGATTGGAGTCAGACAATAGCAGATATGTTTTGTCGTCGGTTTAGTAATAATCCCCTTCCCGTAAGAATGGGAGACAGAAATAACCGCGTCAAACGCGGCAAAGTCAAACTGCTCAATCGCCAAAGGCATTAGCCAAATTAGGCCGCGAAAATATTTTTTTGAGCCAGGGATTTTTTGTAAAAAAGAAGTATGGATTTCTCTATTCTTAAAAGCGCCGCCTGTTCCTTTTTCATCATAAATCAAAGTATAAATCGGCGCCTCCGGAAACATTTCGCACAAAGCGCTCAAAACCCTCTCCCCGCCCCCAAACTGGGTCAGATAATCATGCACTAAAGCAACTCGCATATTATGCACAAGCATAGTAAGAAAGTTTGCACTCGGCAATATTTTTCTGGAGAAAAAAAGAGGCCCATCTGATTTTGACAAAATCAGACGGGCCGAAGGTTCAAAAGTTCGAAAGTTTCAAACCTTCAATCCTCAAGCTTCAATTTTGGAACTTCCGAGAGAGACAGACGCGCAGGTAGTCGTAGTCGTCCCAGCCCGGATGGTAGAAGTAGCTGCCGACAACCCAGCCCCCGGAGCCGAAGCTGCCGACGCTGACGCGGCAGCCGTAGGAATCCAGAAAACGACCCCAGTGATACCAATTAGGCAAGAGCCGCTCGCCGATGGCTTCAAAGATGCGAAGAGACGCCTCGGTGACCATCGCTTCGTGGGCACGGATGAACTCGGGACCGAGCGCCTGAATTGACTCTTCCTGGTTCTGCCAAGAAGTCCGGCCGAAGCGGCCCCTGAAGTCAATCAGGTAATAACCGGACTCAAATCTCTCCGTCGCCCAGTCATCCTCCTTGTCGCCCAGCCACCAGGTGTTGTCGTAAAAGCAGGGCTGACGCTTGTGGTTCGTGCCGACGCGTTCCCGCTCCTGACGGAGCGAGTTGCCGCGAAGATACACAAGACGCCAATCAGTTCCCTGTTCCGCATTCTCCTTGGCACACGCTCGGAGCGTATCCTCGGAGTAGCGAATCGGAAGTTCAACTTCGCCCTTGGCCTGGCCTCGGGTGAGAACCTTGGCCGCGCCGAGAATCGCGATTGCCGTTTTCTCTGCCTCGGTGAGCGGAATTGAAACGACGACTTCGCGAACGACTTCCTCGCCTCCGCGGCCAACAAAGGCAACGGTCTTAGCGAACAACTCCTCGCTGTGGGCCAGCGCCTTCCAAAATTCCCTGCCTGCGCCAACCTTGCGACCCATGACCACTGCCTCGTGGATAAGGCCGTGGTCTCGTCCGAACTCCGACGTTTCTTCTGCTGTTTGACGCACCATGGTCTCTGCCATGACACACCTCCTGAAGTTATCCCGAAACCGTCGGGACCACGGTATTGCTATTGAAAAGTGCTGTTTTAAAGCCGCCGCGCCCCGTAAAGAACCTTGCTCTACTACTAGGGTTTCCAGCTTGATACTTACATTAAGCAAATCTACGGTTTTTGTCAATAGTTTGAAAAACCTTGATTTTTGAGGTTTTTCCTAAGTAGTGAGAGGTATAATTGATTTCTGAATTGGGAAGTATCTTGTAAATGGCCGGAATCTTTGCGAAGAATTGCCGAATTATAAATCTATGGTGGAGGTACCCTGATTTATCGGCAATTCAAGCAAAGTAACGGAGATTCCATTTACAAGAAGGGCTACCCCTATGAAGAAATCAGTTATACCCCTCACTACTAACCTTCTGGCCTATCCTTAAAAACCTTTAAGAGTGTCTTAACTAAAATTTTGAAATCAAGCAATAAGGACTGCTTCTCTAAATACTCCTGTTCAAAATTCATTTCTTGTTCAAAAGTAAGATGAGGATTATAAAGCCGCGGCAGAGAGGTTATCCCGGCTTTGGCGACTGCCACATCAGGATAAATATCTTTGTAAAAAACAACCTCTTCGGGTTCGTGCGGCCGCGGTCCAACCAAGCTTATCTCGCCCCTTAAAACATTTATGAGTTGCGGCAGTTCGTCCAAATAATATCGCCTTAAAAATCTGCCAACTCTGGTAATTCGCGGGTCATCTTTCATCTTGAAAAACGGAGTGTCTTTCCGGCTATTAAATTCTGTTAACTGACTTTTATATAGATGGGCGTCTTTAACCATTGACCTGAATTTTATAAAATCAAACTCCTTACCTCGGCTGATTCGCTTCAACCTCACAAAAACCGGCCCTTCTGAATCAATCTTAATTAGAAAAGTAAGGACCAAAAAAAGAGGGCCTAAGATTATTAAACCAATAAGGGATAAAACTATATCAATAAACCGCTTGACTTTTGATTCCATTTTGGTATAATACAATTGTTCTTTGGTAAATCGGGTAGTCGCTCTCTGTTAACTATTTTAGCAGAGGGAGGAAAGTCCGAACACTCCCTTGTATTTATACAAGGAGCAGGGTAACGGGTAATGCCCGTACGTGGTAACGCGAGAGGTGCGACCAGAGACGTCCAAAGAGGAAACTCTAAGGAAAGCAAACCCAAAGATTTGATTTCGTCAAATTGAGCTTAGTCCGATGCAATGGGTTAAAAGCATCGGTGTGAAACGGCTAAATCCTTACCCGGGTGCAAGGCTGTGCCCCTCCGCATGCATGCGGAGCGGAATGCCGCTTGAGGTTGGTAGTAATATCAATCCCAGATAAATGACTACACAAATACAGAATTCGGCTTATAGATTTACCAAGGAACAACAAAAAACCGATAGCTATCGGTTTTTTGTTGCTAGGAGAAGTTTCTTGTTGGCCGTGCTTTAGCCGGCCAATAGAATCTCCTTTATAAATCCAGTTTTGACAACTCTTTATCCAAGACCTGATTAACCAGTTTGTCTGCCCCCCGATTATCTTCTCTTGGTATATATTTAAAACTTATACTTTTGAAATCCTGTCTCAAGTTCCAAACTTCTAAAAAGAGCTGCTGCAATTTCTTTTCTTTAATTTTATATTCTCCGTTCAGCTGGCTGGCAAGCAATTCGCTATCTAAATGAATCTCAACTTCAGCTTCTGATTTTGATTTCTCTTTGCCGATTAACTGCTTCAATTTCTTCAAAGCAAAAATTACGGCCTTATACTCGGCTTCATTATTAGTCGCCTCACCAATATATTCGCAGTATTTCTTAATTTCCGCCGGTCCTTTTATCACTACGCCGATAGCTGATGGTCCGGGATTGCCTCTGGCACCGCCATCTGTATAAATAGTGAATTTCATTTTATTATTTTCCACGGAAACGGCTGGCCGGCCGGAAAAGAAAAAGAAGCTGCCGTTCTATGGCCGCCGCCACCATATTTTTTTGCAATTTCAGATACATTAATACCGCTATCTGACCTCAAAGAAACAAAAACTTTATCTTTCTTCTGTCTCCAGACAATAGCAAAAGGGAAAGATTGAGCGAGCTTATGGCCCAGCTCGCTTTTAACAAAATCTGGCGCGTTCACAGCATAAACTTTGTATCCTTCAAACTCTACAAGAATGGCAGTTTGGCTTAGCTGATCTATTATCTTTTTATCATGTTGTGAAATCACCTGGCCTTTTGAAATATATTCTCCTAATTTAACAGGATCTTTAATTTCCAAAGCTACTTTATCAAATAACTCAAAACTAAAATCATAGAGATTAAGAGCAGAAATAAAATTTTTTGTTTCCGGATACTCAAACTTCCAAATATCGATATCCTCTATAAAAAGCAATAGTTTAGGCACAGGTTTATCGGGATGAAAGTACTTCCAAGCCAAAACCGCGCCGGAATGATTATTGTCAAAAGAATAATCCTGAGTCATTTCGGTAATTTCTTTTGCTCCAATATGATGATCTATTGAAGTTAGTCGTTTATTGGTTTTAAGAAGTTTTTCGGTTATTTCTTTGGGTAAAGTTAAATCAACAGTATAAATCTCTTTATTGCTAAAATAGTCAGGATAAGTACCTCCATGACCAACCGGAATATAATCCGCCTCATCGCCAAATTTTTTCCAGGCCGCCCAAGCCGCGCCAAAACCGTCATTGCAGTCGGCATGATATAAAATAACAATATCTTTGGTTATTTTATTTTCATCCATAGTAATTAAGTGCTTCTAACCCCGGCAATCTGTTTCCGGCTAAAAACTCCAGCATCGCCCCGCCTCCCGTAGAAACGTAGCTAAATTTGTCCAGTAAGCCAAGCTTTTCAGTTAAAGCCAAGGTGTCGCCGCCGCCAATTACAGTAAAGGCGCCGGAACGAATCATTGAATCTAAAACCATTTTTGTTCCGTTTGAAAAAACCTCAACTTCAGCCAAGCCCAGCGGTCCGTTAAAAATTACGGTTTTTGAATTCTTTATTATGTCGGAAAATTGTTTCACGGTTTCTGGTCCAATATCAAGAATGAACTGATTATCTTTGATACTTTTAACTGACGAAATTTCAGGGGCAGATTTCCCGCTTTTATCATCAGAGATTACAAAATCTTGCGGTAGAACTATTTGTGAGTTGCCAAAATCAATTTCTTTCAACGCCTCCCCGGCTCCAGAATCCTCAACAACCGAACTACCAATATTTAATCCTTTAAATTTAAAAATAACATTAGCTAAAGCTCCTGCAACCAAGATATGTTCTGCCTTGCCTGCCCCGTAGGGTCCCGCCCGGGGCGGGACTCCTTCGGGGCCTAAAAAATTCTTAATTACCGGCAGTTTTGTAGAAACCTTGGCCCCGCCTAAAATCATTGTTTTGCCATGAGCCGGCTCATTTATGACTTTGTCTAAATTCTCCACTTCTTTGGCCATTAAAAAACCAGCGTATGAGAGCAAAAACTTGGTTATCGCCGAAACCGAAGCGTGCTCGCGGTGAGAAACCGAAAAGGCATCATTGACACACAAATCAAAGTTCTTGGCCAAATCTTCGGCAAAACCGGAATCATTTATTTCCTCGCCTTCGTATTTACGGATATTTTCAAAAAGAGTGATTTGCGACTCCAATTTAGGATTTAAAATATCTTCCTCAAAACCAAGCTCATAACCTAAAATCTTTCCGATATCCTGAACTATATCTTTAAAACTATTTCCGATATGGCTAATCAAAGCAACTCTGGCTCCAGCCGATACCAAGAAATCTATTGTTTCTTTATGAGCTTTTATCCGGTAGATTTCTTTTAATTCACCGTCTTCAACCGGTACATTAAAATCCACTCTCAAAAAAACTTTTTTGCCGTTTAATTCTTCTTTGGCAAGTTCGTCTATTTTTTTAAACATCTTAAAATTACTATAATTGGAGGCCTGAAATTTTTTCTATTATTTTTTTAAATTCCTCCTTATCCACACTTGCTCCGCCAATTAAAACGCCGGCGATTTCCGGCACTGAAATAAAGTCTCCGATGTTTGAATGGTTTACGCTTCCGCCATACAAAACTGGATTACTGAAAAGCATCATCCTAACAAACCTTACTATGTCGGTGGCATGGTCCGGGGTATCCGGCTCTTCGCTGCCAACCGCCCAAACTGGTTCATAAGCAACAATTAAATCTGAAGGGACTCTGTCTATGCCTTCAAAGGCTGACCTTAGTTGAGCAAATAAAACTTCTTCCAAGTTTTCGCCTTTATAGTTCTCTCCTATCGCTAATATTGGAATTAAATTGTTATTGAGAAGGGTTCTTATTTTTCTATTAATCATTTCATTAGTCTCCCCCATAAACAGTCTTCTTTCTGAATGCCCGACTATCACATATTTTACTCCTAAATTTTTAAGCATCTCTGGAGAGATTTCACCAGTAAAGGCTCCTTCCTTTTCCCAATGGCAGTCTTGAGCCCCCAGCAGAACATCAGATTCAATTTTCGAAAGCTCTTCAAGATAAACAAATGGCGGACAAACAATAGTCAAAATTTTTTCTTTGGCCGCACTGCAAACATCAGAAGTAAAACGATAAAGCTCTACTGCTTCAGCTAATGTTTGGGGATTCATTTTCCAATTAACAACAACTATTTTTCTCATCGGTGAATAAGATGCTCTCTCTTCAAGTGGCGGTAAATATAAAATACGACCCCTAAAACCAGTACCCCCATTATAACAAAGTCAAATCGCCTAAAGTAGGACGACAAAACATCCCAATTCTCACCGGCTTTAAAACCAATCAAAGCTAAGGCAAAGTTCCAAGGCAACGACCCTAAAAAAGTATATAAAATAAATTTAAACGAGTTCATTTTCGCCACCCCGGCCGGAATCGAAATAAAAGTCCTAATTATCGGTAAGATACGGCCGATAAAAATAATTTTATTTCCATGTTTTAAAAAAATCCTATCGGCGTGGTTCAACTCGTGATTAGAAATCAAAACATATTTCCCGTATCTTTCTAAAATCCAGCGGCCGCCTTTTAAAGAAACAAGATAAAGAATTATTGAACCAACAACATTGGCAAAGGTCACTATGATTATTACTAACCAAAAATTAAACCTGCCCTGAAAAGCCAGAAAACCGCTGAAGGGCACAACCACTTCCGAAGGAATCGGCACGGCGGCGCTTTCCAAAGCCGATAAAATAAAAATGCCAAAGTATCCGCTTTGGTCTATTATATTCAAAGCCCATCTGCTTATAGCCTCTACCAATTCAAACATTTTAAGCTTTCTTCAGCTCCTCGGCGGCCTGGTCAGGGTCAACCACGTTTATATCCACGCCAGTGCCGAGTTCAAAGCCCGCCGAGATAGAAAGTTTGGGCAGAATCTCAACGTGCCAGCTGTAAAACTCGTGAAAACCTTTCAGTTTGTTTTCCATCGCCGGGGCGGTGTGAATGAAAAAGTTATAGGGCGGATCGTCCAGAGTTTTTTTGATTTTGGCCAGCACGGTTATTAAGACATCGGCCAGATACTTATCAAACTCATCAGGCATTTTTTCAAAATGAGCGTGGCTGTCTCTGGGAAAAATTCTGACCTCATAAGGCGATTTTGAAACATAGGGGCAAAAAGCGATAAACATATCGTTTTGGTAAATAAGCCGCTTTTTCTGCTCCAACTCCCACTCAAGTAACACATCGTGAACCCGTTTATTGTTTTTTTTGTAAAATCTAAAAGAACCGAACAAGCTTCTTGAGATATCGGGCGGCAGAATCGGCATTGAAATAATCTGGCTGTGGGGGTGATAAATATTGGCTCCGGCTTCACGCCCATAATTATGGAAAATCGCCACATACTCCACGCACTCACTGGCTTTTGCCATTTCCTGATACCTCTTCTTGTAAACCCTGACCGCATCAACTGCTTTTTCAACCGAAAAATCACTGAAATGAAGATCGTGGTCTTTATAAACAATTACATCGTGCTCACCAGTGGCCTCGTTAACCTCAAAAGGACCGGCCTGATGACCCGGCTCGCAAAGCCCCTGCTTTACAGCCGGAAACTTATTTTTTATAACCATCACTCGCCATTCATCGCTCGCAGGATAACCCCATAGAACTTCGTGGCCGGCTTTTGCCGGATCCTCAAAAGGACAACCTTCTTTAGGCTGATAGTATTCTTCTTTTTCTATTTTTTTATGGGGTCTATCGGCTCTTTTGGTTGAAAATAAAACCCAGTCTCCGGAAACTAAATCTTGCCTGAATTCGTTTAATAAAGACTTCATAATTTATAAATTCCTCTTAAAAAATTAAATTTTATCCTTAAAATCTCCAATAAATTCTTTGGATAATCTGTCAATTTCACTTTTGAATCCGGGTCATTAACCCAATGGATCGGGACTTCTTTTATCTTGTATTCTAATCTTCTTGCCAAGGCCAAAGCTTCATCATCAAAGGTCCAACCTGATTCCCTCACTTTTGAAAAAACATCTTCCGCCGCTTTTCTGGTGAAGAGCTTAAAACCTCTTCTAGTATCCCATATCCCGGGCAAAAGCCAAAGCTGGATCCAAAGGTTGCCAAATTTTCCAAACCAGCGCTTGTAGAATTTTTCCGAATGGGCACGAGTTGCTCCTTTAATTGCAATAGAAGCAATTACAATATCGTAATTCTTTTCAAAATACGGCCAGAATTTTTCCAAGTAGTCTATGGTAGTTGAGTTATCGGCATCAGTAAAAAGCCGAAAATCGCCTTTGGCCGCGAGCATCCCTTCCTTAACTGAATATCCCTTGCCGCGGTTTTCTTTTCTGTCAATTAAATTAAAACCTTTGTTTTCTGAGGCGAATTTTTGAACTATCTCGGCCGTGTTATCAGTGGAGCCGTCTGAAACAACTAAAACTTCCCATTCATAGCTTTGCTTAGATAAATAATCTCTTATGGAAATAAGAGTATTGGTAATTCTTTTGGCTTCGTTATAAGCCGGAATTATGACTGATAAATGCATTTAATTTATACTATCAATTCACAAAGTCAGTATCAATGGCCCATTTTTAGTTATCGCTACAGTGTGCTCAAAGTGGGCCGACAAAGAATTATCTTTTGTCTTCCAGGCCAAGGTTTTTTTGTCTTCAATCACTTCAAAGGAACCGACTGAAAGCATCGGTTCAATAGCAATAGTCATTCCTTCTTTCAATTTTGATCCCGTACCAGACCGGCCAAAATTCGGCACTTCTGGTTCTTCATGCAAATCACGGCCAATGCCATGCCCGACCAAATTGCGAATTACTGAAAAACCGTTTTCCTCTGCATTTTTTTGAATGGCGCTTGAAATATCACCGACGGTATTACCGACTTTAGCCAATTCAATTCCTTTATCCAAGCATTCTTTGGTGACTTTTATCAATTTCTTTTTTAATCCTAATTGCGAGTTATTTCCTTGCTCCTCCACTAAAATTGTAATCGCCGAATCAACATTAAATCCTTTGTATTTTATCCCGAAATCCAAACTGACCAGATCGCCAGGCATTATTTTTCTTTTTGACGGCAAACTATGAACAATTTCCTCGTTTATTGAAACACAAAGCACGGCTGGATAATCATTGTATCCCAAAAAAGCCGGCTCTGTGTCCGGATACTTTTTGATTAATTCGCGGGCTTTTTCTTCCAAGCTCCAAGTGGTAATTCCAGGCTTAACTTCTTTCGCCAACTTCTTTAATATCTCTGCCAAAATTTTCCCGCCCTGTTTCATTATTTTAATTTCCTCTTCGGTTTTTATTGGAATCATAACTGCTTCTTAATATCTCTAAACACCTTTTCAATTGGCTGTTCGCCATTTATCTCTTTCACCTTATATCCATTTTGCCTGAAATAATCAATCACCGGCGCAGTTTCTTTTAAGTAAACCTGATACCGCTCTTTTATGATTTCCGGTTTGTCTAATTCCCGAGTAATTATTTCCGAACCATCTTCAGGACAGACTTTGATATTTTCATATTCCGGGAAATTTGGAATCGGATGGCGGTTTTTCGCGCAAATCCGGCGATGACTGTTTCTCTTTACTGCCTCTTCTTCGCTTAGTTTAATCTCAACAGCCGCAATGTTTTCTTTGCCATAAATTTCTTCTAAATAACCAAGCTCTTCTTGGACTTCCGGAAGCGTTCTTCCTGAACCACTAAAAACAAAACCGTTAACTTTATCTTTAAGCTTTTCTACTTCTTCTCTAAACCATTTGGCTACCAGTTCCGGATGAACCAATTCTCCAGAAATCCAATGCTCTTTTTGATGGCTAATTTCCTTATCATTCGAATCTGCTTCCTTAAATTTTTTCTCAATCACTTTTGAGATTTCAAAATGATAAAAACCGAGGTCTTTAGCCAAAAGCTCGGCTTGCGTTCCCTTCCCCGACCCCGGCGGCCCGATTAAAAAAATGACTTTAGGCATTGATTAAACAATAACAAAATTCAAAGTAATTAAACAAGCTAAATTATTGTAAGTCCTCTGGTTTTAATCCGGTGTGTTTTGCGATTCGAGCCAACATTTTGGGTCCGATTTCTTCTTTGTCATGGAAAGAGAAAACAAAATCGGGCCAGCCCGCCCGAGAAAGAGTTCTGTGAGAACCCGATTGTCTTTTTAAATGCCAGCCAATCTTAAAAAGGGCGGCAAGGACTTTCCTTGCCCTTGAAGAAGACCATTGACTCATAAGGTAGCAGGAGCAGTAAAAGAAATAGTAAAGTCGGGACCGGATTCTCCGTGTTCAATTCTTTCAGCAATAACCCTTAAAGCAAGCGCTTCTGTTTTAATAATAGCTTCTTTTTTAGTTTTACCATAAGCCAAAACGCCGGGGAGTTCTTCTATTTCAGCAATCCAGCGTCCATCTTTTTCTCGTTCATAATGAATTTTATATTTCATATAAACAGTATAGAACATTTTAAAATTTGTTTCAATAGGTCTAAGTCCGTAAGAAATAAAAAAAAGAACCGCCGGCATCTCGCGATGAGACACCGACGGCTGAAACTCTGGAGCTGGAATTACTGGATTTCTTCTTGTGTTTCTCTGCGGCGTTCAGATCGCAAAGATCGCAGAAGAAAATAAGCGAATGGTCCTGCTATCGCATATCCTCCCAAAATAATTCCAGCTATTTCTGGCGTAACGTAGAAGTGTCCTTCTTTGTCGGCCTTGTCAAAGAAGTAAGCTCCTACGATCACCCAAACAACTAAAGTAACAATGACCAAGGCGACAAAGAACGCTGTGAAAGTTTCCGGATCCACGCTTACTCACCTCCTTTCACTCCGACAGTTCCGGCGGCGGCCGGTAACCAAAGAACATCTGACGCATGGTGTAGAACACCAAGCGGAAGGGATCCCTCGTCCAGGGCTGGACTGAATGCCAGTCAAACCCGATCCAGCCGATCATCCGGCAGAGCTTCCAGAACGACGGCGTCCTGAAACCCGCCTTCCTGACCAGTTGGACACACTTGGTCAGCTGAAGGACTGGTTGAGCAACAGGAATTACTTCGGTGATACCTTGGGCCCGAAAAATTTCAGCTGCTTGATCAGTGACATCTTCCGAGCCTTCGTAGCCAGGCCGTTTCTTGACTACGACTAAGTCCCTGACGCCTAACTCCTGAAGAACCGCTCCAGTGGTCCGCTGTGAGACGTGTTATGGTTCAATACCTTCGCAACACCCAAGGTGTAAAATCCATGTATATGCCCT
>CAYIZI010000008.1:0-31671 GCA_964368135.1 uncultured Candidatus Saccharibacteria bacterium | reverse complement strand
TTTCAGTTGTCGCGCCAACCCGGATTACGGCCACGCCGCCAGAAAGCTTTCCCAAACGCTCCTGTAATTTTTCCTTATCAAAATCAGAAGTTGATTTGGCAATTTGGGCTCTAAGCTGGGAAACTCTTTTATCAATTTCCTGCTTTTTGCCTTTGCCGCCGACAATAGTCGTATTTTCTTTACCCGCAATGACCCGGTGAGCCCGGCCAAGCATCGGAATATCAATACTTTCCATCTTTACTCCTTTTTCTTCTGAAATGACTTGAGCGCCGGTGATAATAGCAATATCCTCAAGCATCTCTTTTTTCCTATCGCCAAATCCCGGAGCTTTAACTGCCAAAGAATTAAAAGTGCCGCGAAGCTTATTGACTACCAAAGTGGCCAAAGCATCACCTTCAATCTCATCGGCAATAATCATTAGTTCTCTTTTCCCGCCGCGGGAAATTTTTTCAAGTAAAGGGACTATCTCTTGAATCGAAGATATCTTTTTGTCAGTTATCAAAATATACGGGTCTTCATAAACCGCCTCCATTCTTTCCGGGTTCGTAATCATATAGGCCGAAACATAGCCGCGGTCAAACTGCATTCCTTCAACCAGTTCTTTTGACATTTCGGTTGACTGGGATTCTTCCACGGTCACTACTCCGTCTTTGCCGACTTCCTTAAAAACATCGGCAATCAATTTTCCAATTTCAGGGTCATTGGCGGCAATAGAAGCCACTTCTTTTATCTTTTCATAACTGGAAACCGACTTTTTCTTTTTATTCAAATAGTCAATCACCCAGTCAACGGCTTTTTCCATTCCCTTTTTCAAGACCAACGGATTAGCGCCTGAATTTACGGCGCTAAAACCTTCGGCCACAATGGCTTGGGCTAAAACCGTGGCCGTGGTCGTCCCATCTCCGGCCACATCATTGGTCTTTGAGGCGACTTCTTTAATCAGTTCAGCGCCGATGTTTTCAAATTTATCTTTCAGCTCAACTTCCTTGGCTACGGTAACGCCGTCTTTGGTAATTATCGGCGCGCCAAAACCTTTGTCCAAAACGACATTCCTGCCTTTTGGCCCAAGAGTTACCTTAACCGCATTGGCGATTTTATCAACCCCTCTTTTCAGGGCCTCTCTTGCTTCTTCTTTATATTGAATTTGCTTTGCCATAATTATTCAATTATCGCTAAAATATCCTCTTCTTTCGCAATTAAATATTCGACCTCTTTTCCTGTCTTTTTATCATCAACCTTAATCTCATTCGGACCATATTTGGTAAAAATCACCTTATCCCCTTTTTTAACGCTAAGGGGTACTAATTTGCCGTTATTATCGCGCTTACCCGGCCCAACCGCCAAAACCCGGGCTTTTTCAGGCCTTTCCTTTTCCGCGGTTTCAGGCAGAATAATGCCGCCTTTTTTCTTTTCTTCCTTTAAAGGCTCCAAAAGTATATTGTCGCGAAGAGGCTTTATTTTCATATAATTAACAGTAATCTATTTAAATGATGTCTAAGTTTTTGTCAAGCCTGAATCAATCTCATTGGCTAACTCCGGGAATCCTAATTTTATCATAGTCTGGTTATATCTTTCAATAATTTTTAGCTCCGGGGAGTCAGGATGGAACTCCAAACTCTCATCATCGGCCTTTACCCGGCCGCCCGGCTTGTAAGTTAAATGATAACTCTTAATCCGCCGAAGCTGGTATTTTCTCAAAACGCCCTCTACCCAGTCCCCGAATTTTGAATTCAAAATTTTCTCCCCGGCTCTTTTGATTAAATTTAAAAAAATGGAATTTGGAATTTGGAATTTATTTGTCATTTGGATTTTGTCATTTGGATTTTTAATACACCCCGGCCACCCTCTCACATAATCCCCCACCCACTCATTCGCCTCGCAAAAATTGTCAACCAATTCATCACCTCCCATAATCGGCACCAGCCGCGCATAAAGCTGGGCCGTGTAAATGCTTTTTCGCGGAATATACAAAGATTTATCAGTAATGAAATGATTCAAACAAACTTTATCTGGCGCAACGGCTTGATCTCTCCTTCGCAGAAGACCCAAAAAATTAAGCAAAGCCACGGCCAAAGCTCTGGCCGTCCAGATTCGGCCGGCCTTAGCCACTATCAAAATATCCAAATCGCTTTCTTTAGTGGTGTTATTCAAAGCCAAAGAGCCGGAAGCAAAAGCTAATCTAATGTAAGGGACCGACTGGAGCCACTTAACTGCTTTTAATGTTTTCTGCCATTTCTTTTTAGCGATTTCATTTCTTTTTTCTCTTAATTCAACTAAATTTTCACGATCTTTTAAAAAATAAAAGCCCTTAACTGTTTCAATTAAATTACCAACTTCTCGGTCTTTACTATCTCTAAATGAAAAAAGCTCCAGTTCTTCTACAGTTAATGGATAATCCAGAGAATCATAATAGACAATGGTTTTTAAAACACTCTTTTCTATTATCGACATTTTGATATCATATTGCTGTTTATTTGCTATGAATACAAGTATCAGAGAACAAACTAATAAAGCACCTCAAAGCCCTGGAATTTATATCTTTAAAAACAAGAAGGGTGAGTTTTTGTATATCGGCAAGGCGGCTAATTTAAGAAATCGGGTGAAGCAATACTTGAAAGTAGAATTCTATGCACCATTTTTGTCGCACCTGATAAAAGAAGCTGAAAAAGTAGAGTACAAAACAACTGACTCTGAAATTGAAGCATTGCTTTTAGAATCCAAGCTTATCAAAAAACACCAGCCAAAATATAACATAATGCTCCGCGATGACAAACAGTACTTTTACGTTGGGTTCACTAAAGAAGAATTTCCTAAAATTCTTCTAACTCACCAAACCGAAAGTCCAAAGTTTAAAATTGAAAATTATATTGGCCCATTCACTGATGGCACTGCTTTAAAATCAACTTTGCGCCTTTTGCGCCGCATTTTCCCCTACTGCACCTGTAAGCAAAAGCACAATAATTTCTGCCTGAATTATCATATTGGGAAATGCCTCGGATTCTGCTGTTTGAAAAAACCAAAAATCATCAAGAAAGAGCATGAAAAATATAGAAGAAATATAAAAGCAATAAAAGATATCCTGTCGGGCAAAAAAGATACATTAGTTAAAAAACTGAAAAAAGAACTCAAAGATTTAGGCAAGCAAATGGTGGAATTTGTCCCGATTTCCGCTAGCGGAAATCGAGGATCCTCGATTTCAAACAAAATCAAAGATTTTGATGAAATCGGGAAAGAAGCAATTGAGCTTAGAAATAAAATTGAAAGATTAGAAAGGGTTTTTGAAAATGCAAAGATTATTCAGGATACAATCTATCAATTAGGTACAAAAACAGGCGGTTCTCTTGAAACGCTTAAAAATATTTTCAAGCTACCAAAGATTCCTTACAGGATTGAGGGTTATGATGTTTCAAATATCCAAGGCAAAAACGCTACCGGCGCAATGGTGGTTTTTACAAATGGCATACCGGATAAAAATGAGTACCGGAAATTCAAAATCCGATTTAAAAAGACGCCAGATGATATTGCGATGCTAAAAGAAGTTTTAAAAAGGCGTTTCAACCACCCGGAATGGCCGCAACCGGATTTGATTTTCGTCGACGGAGGAAAAGCACAACTGAACGCGGTCCTTAAAATAATGAGTCTCCCCTCCTTCGCTGCCTACTCCGCCGAAGCAGCTTCGGCTACGAAGGCCGGGAAAGCTACGGAGGGCACAGCAGTAATATCATTAGCCAAAGGAAAAAATGAAATCTTTTCTTCAACTTTAAAAAAGCCGGTGTCAATGAAAAAACTTCCAAACGAAGTCAGAAATTTAATTAAACTAATTGATGCTGAAGCTCATAGGTTCGCTGTCTCTTACTACCGAAGTCTTCACCGAAGAAAAACTTTACAGTAGCTAATTTTTATTATATCTTTAATAAGTTGTGAATTTACTTGATATCGCCCAAATTATAATTTCAGCACTGCTAATAGCGACTATCCTTCTTCAACAGCGCGGCGGCGGTTTGAGCGGCGTTTTTGGCGGTGAGGGAGCGGTCTATGCCACTAGGCGCGGAGCTGAAAAAATTATTTTTAGAGCAACTATAGTTTTAGCCGGCCTTTTTATAGTTGTCTCGGTTTTAAGATTATTTATTTAAAAAAACTAATGGCTGACGAGATTGAATTCCTCTACTCCGGAGGTTTAGAAAACGAACCATCAAACAAAGAAAGTTTTCTAAAAAAACTAAAAAACCTCTTAAAAAAGCATCTAAAGAGCTATCTTCCCGAAGAGAGGCGGTTAAAACACCTGCCTCAATTGCTGTCTAAAAAAGAAAGATATTTGATTCTGGGTCTTTCTTTGGTAATAATATTTTCAATAATTGCAATTCCGGTAGGTTATTACTTTAACATCACCAAAGATATGCCGGATTTTGGTGGTCGCTTTAGCGAAGGAATGATTGGCGAACCAAGGTTTATCAATCCATTGCTTTTGCAAACCGATACTGACCGAGATCTGGCTCAATTGGTCTACTCCGGCTTGTTAAAAAACGATGGTAAAGGAAATTTTGTGCCTGACCTGGCCGAGGCCTTTAATATTTCTGATGATGGCCTGGTCTACACATTTATTTTAAAAAAAGACATAAGGTGGCATAACGGCCGAATTTTCACCGCTGACGATATTATCTTCACCATCAAGACTGCCCAAAATCCTGATTTCACCAGTCCCCAACGAATAAATTGGCAAGGAGTAGAGGTTGTCAAAATTGATGATTATACGGTTGAGTTTCGGCTCAAAAATCCTTATGCTCAGTTTGTGAATAATCTGACTTTGGGAATCCTGCCCAGCCATCTGTGGCAAGATGTAAGGGCGGCTAATTTTGTTCTTTCAGAGTTAAATCTTAAACCGGTGGGAACCGGACCTTATCAATTTTCCAAGCTAAGAAAAAACAAGCTTGGCCGAATTACCTCTTACGAGCTGACGGCTAATGAAAATTACCATCTTGAAGGACCTTATATTGAATCTATCCAGTTTAAATTCTACTCAACCGAAGAAGAACTGGTTCAATCATTTAACTTAAGCGGCGTAGATAATTTGGGCGGAATCAGTCCTGCAAATTTAAAAAACTTAAGGTTTCCGGGTAAACTGGAAATTAAAAAGCTGAAAATTCCAAGATACTTTGCCGTATTTTTCAATCAAAACCAAAGTGATGTTTTATCAGATAAAAACGTCAGATTGGCTCTGGCTCATTCGGTAAACAAAGACAAGATCATTGAAAGCTTAGACGGAAACGGACTCAAAGTTAATTCCCCCATTCTTCCGGAAATTTTCAGTGATTTTAACACCAACATCAAAATATACGACTACAATCCTAACTTCGCCAAACAGATTTTGGAAAACTCCGAGTGGCAGGATAAAGACGGAGATCAAGTAAGAGAAAAGGGGGGAAGGAAATTGGAAATTGACTTTGTCGTGCCTTTAAGAAAAGAATTAATAGAAGTCGGCGGATTGCTTAAAAAAGATTGGGAAGAAATTGGGATGAGGATAAATCTTATTAATGTTCCGGTTATTGAACTCCAGCAAAATTATATCCAGCCGAGAAACTACGAAATGCTCCTTTTCGGCGAGGTTTTAAATGTTGAACCTGACCCATTTAGTTTCTGGCATTCCTCTCAAAAAAAGGACCCGGGATTAAATCTGGCTTTGTACGATAACCAGGGAGCTGATAAACTTTTAGAAGAAGCCAGACAGACCCTCAATCCAATAACCCGAGCCAGCAAGTATAATGATTTTCAAAACTTAGTCATTGAAGACCTGCCGTCAGTTTTTCTATACAGCCCCACTTATATTTATCCTCAAACCAAAAAAATCAATGGCTTTAAAGAAGATCTGCTGGGCCTGCCGTCGGAAAGATTTGTAAATATCCACCAGTGGTATATTAAGACAGAAAGAGTTAGGAAATAGGGCGGGATTGACAAAATTAAATGGATATTAAACAATATAAGAAACAAGCTGAACTCATCAGGGATAACGAAATCTACAAGGTTTATGATCTATCTACCTTAAAAGACCTAAATTTATCCCTTACTGAATTAAATCCTGGGAAAGAAACAGGCGGTCACTCCCACAAGGAAGCCGATGAAGTTTATGTTTTTATAAAAGGCAAAGGAAGGATAGAAGTTGGAAAAGAGATAATCTCGGTTAATGGGGGTGATGTAATTGCCATGCCAGGAGGAAAATTCCATAAAGTGTTCAACGAAGGAAACAGTATCTTGAGTTTTTGGTCAATTTTTGAAAAATACGAAGGCCGGGGGTTATAGTGCTGTGAATAGCACTATAACGGGCATTTTAGGCAAGCGTACCGGTCAAGGCGAAGGTTCACGCGAAGCGGGAATCGCCTCGTCGAGCCGTAAAAATGCCCCGGGTTTTGCCAGAAAGCAAAACATAACCCTGCCGAAGGCCTGCCCCCGTGGTGAAACTGGCTAGACACGCAGCGTTCAGGGCGCTGTGCTCGCAAGGGCATAGAGGTTCGAATCCTCTCGGGGGCATTAAATAATGATTCCTACAAGAACTCACAGAACAACTCGGACAATCAGGAAAAGGATTTTTAAACCCAAAAAAGATACGGGGCAGATTTTTGTTACCGGAGAAAAAGAAGTCAGAATCGTCCCTCTGGGCGGTTTGGGTGAAATCGGAAAAAATATGACCGTTATTGAGTATGGCGACGAAATTCTGATAATTGACGCCGGCTTAAGGTTTCCGGAAGAAGATATGCCCGGCATTGACTTTATTATTCCTAATATCGCCTATCTCGAAAGTAAGAAGGACAAAATTGTCGGCCTCATCTTCACTCACGGCCATTACGACCACATCGGCGCCCTGCCCTATCTTCGCGAAAAAATAGGAGACCCCGACATTTACACCGGTGCTTTAACCCGCGGCATCCTGATTAAAAGACAGGAAGATTTTCCTCATCAAAAAAATCTAAGAATCAATACGGTCAAGGACGGAGATGAAATGAAAATAGGAAATAACTTCCAGGTTAAATTTTTCCATGTCAACCACAGTGTTCCCGACAACCTGGGAATCGCCGTCACCACGCCCGTTGGAACCCTGGTCCACACCTCTGATTTCAAATTTGACCCTACCCCGCTTTATGACAAGCCGGCCGACTACCAGCAGATAAAAAGCATCGGCGACAAAGGAGTTTTGGTTTTAATGGCCGAATCTACCGGCGCCGAAGAAGAGGGTCACTCTCTTTCCGAAAAAGACATCCAGGAAAACATTGACCGAATATTCCGCGAAGCCGAAGGAATGATTGTGGCCGGCACCTTTGCCTCAATGATTAACCGAATCCAGCAGATGATTGTTCTTTCTGAAAAATATGGAAGAAAAGTAGTGGTTGACGGCTACAGTATGAAGACGAATGTGGAAATATCAAAAAAGCTCGGCTATACCAAAATGGCAAAAGGGACTCAAATAACCATGGACCAGATAAATGATTACCCGCGCAATAAAGTAATGGCCATTGTCACCGGCGCTCAGGGCGAAGGCAACGCGGTCCTGATGAGAATTGTTAACGGCGAGCATAGATTTGTAAGATTGCAGAAAAATGACACGGTGATGTTTTCATCTTCGGTCGTTCCGGGCAATGAAAGAAATGTCCAGTTTTTACGCGACCAGCTCTACCGCCAGGGCATCAAAGTTTACCATTATCAAATGATGGATATTCACACCGGCGGCCACGCCAAAAAAGAAGATTTAAGGGAAATGATTAAACTAATCAGGCCGAAATTCTTTATGCCGGTTCACGGCCAATACTCAATGATGGTCAATCACGCTGGACTGGCTAAGGAGGAGGGCATAAGCGAAGAAAATATAATTATCGCTGACAACGGCTCCATTATCCATGCCACGCCGGAAAAGTGGTGGTTTGATAAAGAAACCGCTCCATCTAACTATGTTTTCGTTGACGGTCTTGGAGTGGGCGATGTCGGCAATGTAGTCTTGCGCGACCGGCAAGTCCTGTCCAAGGATGGAATGTTTGTCATTGTTGCCACGATTGATTCCAGGACCGGCCGCGTCCGAACCAGCCCGGACATCATTTCCCGCGGCTTTGTCTACCTGCGGGAAAACGCCGAACTTTTGAGCGAAGTGAGGAAAAGAGTCAGGGGGATTGTGGAACGGAAAACTGTTGGCCGAGGCCAGATTAACTGGATATACTTAAAAGATGAGATTAAAGAGAAAATCGGCGCGTTCTTGTTTCAAAAGACGCAGAGAAGACCGGTGGTTCTGCCAGTGGTAATTGAGGTCTAACCTATGACACGAATTTTATCTGGCATCCGGCCGTCAGGAAAACTGCATTTAGGCAATTATCTTGGCGCCATAAAAAACTGGATTGAACTGCAGGATAAAAATCCGGAGCTTTGCGTTTTTATGATTGCCAATTATCACGGCATCACAACACCATTTGATCCTAAAAAATACGGAGAGCAGATTTTAGACACGGCTTGCGAATTTTTGGCAGCCGGACTGAATCCTCAAAAAGTATTATTGATCCGTCAATCCAAAATCCCCCAGCATACTGAACTTGCCTGGATTTTTAATACAATTACTCCGGTAAGTTGGTTAGATCGTTTGCCTACCTATAAAGAAAAACTTAAAGAAAATCCAAAATATAACAATACCGGCTTGCTCACTTATCCTGTCTTAATGGCCGCTGATATCTTAAATTACAAAGCTAATCTTGTTCCTGTCGGCGAAGACCAACTCCCTCATATTGATTTGACTAACGAAATCCTAAAAAAATTCAACTCAATGTTCGGACAAATATTTGAGCCAGTCAAAGCACATCTGGCCGAAGGCGCGAGAATTATGTCTTTGCAGGATCCGGCCAAGAAAATGTCCAAAACCGGAGATGAAGGAATTGCTTTAACTGACTCACCGAACGAAATCCGCGAAAAAATCAAAAAAGCCGTGACTGATTCGGGCAAAGAAATAAAATTTGACGAGAAAAACAAACCGGCAATTTCAAATCTTTTGACCATCTATTCCCTGCTTTCGGGTAAAGAGATAAAAAATATTGAAAAAGAATTTGAAGGCAAAACTTATGTTGAATTTAAAAACGACTTAGCCGAAGTGATAATTGAATTTTTAACTCCTTTCCAAAAAAAATATAATGAACTAAAAATTAATATTGGCGGGGTAGAAAAAATACTTAAAGAATCAGAAGAAAAAGCTCGCCAGGAAGCCCAGAAAACTCTTAACGAGGTCAAGCAGAAAATTGGCCTTCTTTAATTTAAAAGATATCTGATAAGCTCTTTTGTCCCCTCTACTCCTTTGACCTCAAAACACAAAACTCCGGTTTTAAGAGCCGCATTATCGTTACCTCCCTCAAACAGTGCATCACCAACAAAAAGCATATCTTCAATTGAAACTCCAAGATGCTTCTGGATTTGCTTAATCCCATATTCCTTATCAATCCCCTTGCGAGTAATATCAATTGATGTATAGCCAGCGGCCCGGACTTCAAAATCGGGAAGATATTTTTGCAAAGTTTGAGACAGCTTGAGCTTCCACTCCTGGTTTTCATCCCGCCATTTTTTCTTTAACTTAACCCCTTCATCGCCTAACTGGACCACCACATCCTGTCCCAGGGCTGAAAATGTAATCTGCGAACCCCTGTCCTCTATAATTTCACCGTAAGTTTTCTCGGGCTTTATATAACTGATTTCCTTAAATGCTTTTTCGAAAGCTTCCATAATCTGCTTTTTTTGCTCATCTGTAAATTTTTCAGAATAAACTTCTATCCAACCATTGTTGTATCTATAAAAAGAAGAAGCGGTTGTGGGAAATATAAAAAGATTAGAAAATAATTCCAAGACTATTCTATCCGTTAAATCTCTTTTAAATCGCTCAAAACTCGCCCCGCCTATTACCGCAACTTGCTTTTGGGCCAAAAGCCGGCCAAGCAAATCAGCCATCTTGCTATCCAAACTTGATTTGGTCTCAACCAACGTCCCGTCCAGATCAAAGACGATAAGTTTTTTATCCTTGGGAATTTTCTCTATCCGGTCCAATAAATTTTCCATATTGTTTTAGAGTCCTTTTTAATATGCTATTCTCTAATTATGCCCCTATCAATAGGAATAGTCAGCCACCCTCTTTTTGTTTTTTGAAAAAATTGATAGTTTGTTAGATATGCGAACTTATGCCTTTATTGATGCTTCCAATCTATTTTACGGCGGAGAGAAAAGTCTGGGCTGGAAAATAGATTACAATAAACTCCTGAAATACCTGAAAGATAAATATTCAGCTGAAAAAATATTCTATTTCGGCGGGGTTGAAATACATAAATTCAAATACGATTATCTTAAAAATGAAACCGTGCCGATCAAAGAATTAGAAAAATATTTAACTAAACTGACAAAAACCAGAGGCGCTAAAATGCCTGAGGGTCAGCTACTACTTTTAACCCGCCATCTGCAACGAATCCGTTTTTACCTCAAATTACAAAAATTTGGATATAAGCTTCTGCTAAAGCCGGTTAAACTTTACGAACAAGAAGATGGCACTACAAAAAGAAAGGCCAATTGCGATGTTGAGATGGCTTTTTATTTGATGAAAGAAAAAGATAATTTTGATAGGGTTATAGTTTTATCAGGCGATGGCGACTTTCTACCGGTTCTAAAATACCTTAAAGAACAAGGTAAAGAAGTTATAATTCTCGCCAGGGGTCCAAGAACAGCTCGAGAAATCAGACAATTTGCTGGCAGTAATTTCAGAGACTTCGAGTACTTAAAATTTCTACTTATGATGCCGGAAAGTAAATGAGGCGGACTCATATAGAATCCGCCTCACGTTTAGTGTCTTAATTATAGCAAGGTGAATATCCTTGTCAATATCCTTATGTCGCATTCTGTATCGGTCGGTATGGTCAGAACGCAACTTCACCTTTCTCAAACGGGCAAGATATAAAACGTATCCCCTTTCATTTTACGATAAAACTGCCTAAACCTCGTTACGAACGAATTATTTTAAGCCGTGATAGCCAAGGTAGGATCCTGCACTCTATGGCGCCAAAATAACTCTTGAATCAAAAGAAAAAGCCGCCACACCGAGAAGCGAGGCCCGATGGACAGCTTCTCTGGTGTAGCGGCAGGAACTATTTGCGGATGATTGGCCCGAAGTCAGGATCGACAGCGATCGTGCCTTCCGGGACTTCGGTGACACCGGCTCGGTAGAGACCCGGGCCACCAACTTGCAGGATTGTGCCTTGCAGTTGGTCTTGAAGGTCGTTGATAGCTTCGAAGACACGCTGTCTGCTTTCGGCATCACCAAGATGAAGAACATTGGCTCTTCCGCTGCTGTAGTGCCAGTCCACGCGAGCCCTTGCTTTTGCTGCGATTGCTTTGACCCATCGCTCGGCAGCGTTGGATCTCGCGTCTAGTACGCAGACTGTCGAGCCCTTCTCGAAGATCTCTGGGTCGCACGGAAGAGGAGTGGGGCCATCTGTTGCCATTTCGTCTCCTTTCAGACTAATAAGAATGCCGCAAGAATTGCAGCGGCAAAACCGAAAGTTTTGGAAATGGTCAGTCCGCCACCGTTGATCACGTGATACAGAGCTGGTGTAGCAATCTGTACCACAATCATCAAAACGAATAGCGAACCGACTGTCTGCGGAGTTGCCTTTGACAGCATCCCGTTGAAAGCCAAGAGGCCGAGACCGCCGAAGATGCAGGCGCCTACGACCATTGTCCAGACGACGCTGACGGTCACGCCGCGGAACTCGTAAAGAGCAAACGGCGAAACAACAACTAGTGCGCCAAGAGCGAATACCGCCGAGGACACGTTCCCAGTTAGACCGCTTCGGTTCATCAGAAGCGGCCAGATGCCGAAGAACACGCCGGCAAGCATCGCCCTCACATGCAACTCATTCATCTCAGTTCTCCTTTCAGATTAGAAGCAGCATGAAACATTTCTCTCACCCGCTCCGGATAGCGCTCAAGCAGTATTTTGACATCTCGAGCACCGTAATCAAGCATCTTGATGGCTCCGTCTTCTCTGAGAGCGAAGTTCTCATCATACTTGAAAGTATGAACAGAACCACCAGTCCACAGAAGCCGATGGAACTCGTCGTCAGGCAACTGGTGTGCTGCTTTCTTTTGCTCAAGCAGCCACCAGTACTCTTTCATCTTCAACCTGCCAACTCCGTTTATCGTAAGATAGGCATTGACGATGATGAAAGGAAGAATGCAGGGGACGAGAAAGTTCGGTCGGTCGGCTCGGAAAGTCCACATAGCTTCCCTGACGTTTTCTTTAAATACTTCCCGGAATCTCGAAAGGGTTAAGGAAAGCAAGAACCGATCCATCCTCACAATAGCCTCCAAGAGATCACAGATTATGATCCTCGGAAACTTTAAGGTGATGGGTCCGGCTACCAAGACCACCCGGGCGCCGAAAAAGAGCTTGAAGGTCATAAATCACCTCTTATGATTGTGTTGTTAAGGTTAATTGACAATACCGCATTTCGCTTGACTTGTCAAAGAGGATGTGATATTTTTAAGACTGCTTTATTTCCAATCAAATGGCGACTGTGTGCCAAGCATTATGCAAAAACACAGCATTAGAGGACACAAGGAGGTCCTATGAAAATCATAGTTGCGTGGGACCGGGAAGAAGCCGGGAAGCTGGCGTTGCAGTTAGACGTAGAAGTCACAAGACTTCTCCTGAGAAAATACGGTTTTGTCGGGAAACTGTTTGGCTCATCAGAAGAATTGAGCCAGCAGTATCTCGAATTTGAAACTCAGGACTTCTCAGAAGCAAAAGCACCCGCCGAGAGCATCCAGCAGATTCTTAAAGAGAGCTACGGAATTCGTTCATTCGTAGCCATACAAGTGGTCCCCGGCATACAGTTCCGATCCATCGGCGATTTCGCAGTTGAACAGGAACTGAATGCTAACCGTCGGCTGAAGGCGATGAAGGATGCGATCGAGGCACTCAAGGCGACGCGGAGCTGGTTCAAGGACAAGCGGCTGGCCGAGATCCGCCGCCGGCTCGAACAGAATCTTTATTAGCGCTGACGCGCAAGGAGAAGAAGATGAACTTTCTTACCGCAAACATCGATCGGGCAATCGTCATGACCCAGTACGACCTTCGGGGGTTCGCTCATCCTTTGGGATATCGTGAGGAAGAACGACATCCCAAGAGTTTCCATGCGGCCACCTGCAATCTCGTCGCATTCGCCGCTGGCCTCGGTCACGGGCGATCTACCGATGAGCACTTAGTTTCATCCGAAGGCAGCTCGTACAAGGACTACTTGGCCATGTGTAAGCGACTGGCCAAGGATTGCGACCTGTCCCAGAGGGAAGCGATCCAACTCATCATTCAAGACATCGTGAAGCAGTGGGAAGAGATGAAGGTTGAGGTCGCCGACGGCAAGAGAGAGCCTTCGGCCTATCTCCAGCCGCTGAAGAAAACCAGCGAATGGGGCAAAGTCGTCCTCGCTCTCGCGGAAGCTTTCGAGGTCAAACTCGAACAAGCGGCAGCGTAGCTCGTGTTCTTTCGGGGGTGTCTGACCAACGCGGTGGTTCAATGAATTCACCACAGGTCAGCCACCCTCTTTTTGTTTTTTGATTTTTATGCAAATTTTCTTTTTTCTTTTTCAAATTCTCTAATCTTAGCAAGCTCTTTATAGTTCCAACGATTAATCCAGCCAACTTTATAAGGTTTACACAATCCGCAGCTATGTTTTTTCTTTTTAAACCTTTTCCTCATATCAAAATAGTTTCTTATTTTCTTTCTTTTAACTCAACCTCTTCTTTTGTGTAATCAAATTTCACCGTGAAAATATCGAAGAACCCTTTTTGACCCAATATACCATGGCCGTAAGGAACAATATCGTAAGAAAAACCAACTTTAGCTTTATACGGCCAACCGCCGACTTTAATTGTTATCTCATGTAAAAATGCTTCTGCTCCTGTTAGCGCCTGAATGCCGCCAAAATCAAGACTTTTACCAGAACGAACATCTATCCCTAAAAGTTCTCCCATTTGTCCGTCAAAAATACAAAAATCCGCACCTGAATCTATAAGTGCAGCGTATCCGAGTTCTTTTCCACCAACAACTAAGTTAATGGGGATTATAGGTCTAAGAATATATGATCCCCAAAATTCTGATTTCTTCTTTAAAGGAAACTTGAAATATCTAAATTTCATTTAACTCCAAAACTCCCTACATAAGGAATAATTTCGGTGGGCACACGAAACATTATCGGTTTTTCGTATCCTTTTTCTTGGGCCTTTTCCCAAGCCTCTTTCGCAGTTTCCCCGCTAGCAACTACTGTTTTTTCATCATCCTTAAGAGCAACCCATAAGCCTTTATATTTTTCGTATATTTTAGTCCAATCTATAGCCATATATTTTTAATTTAGCATACATAACTACTAAAAGCCAAATCCCCAGCGGACCTTGCGGTTGGCTGGGGCGTGTATGTTTATATATTAGTCTTTATGAAAATAAAGGTCAAATGGTTGTGGATAATCTTCAATTTTCTCTGATTTCTGCTACCATTAAAAAGCTATGAAAATTGGTATAGTCGGATTGCCAAATGTCGGGAAAAGCACCCTCTTTAAAGCCATAACCAAAAAGCAGGTTGATATACAAAATTATCCATTCACCACGATTGAACCGAATGTAGGCGTGGTTGCCGTGCCCGATGAAAGAGTTGATTCCCTGGCAGAAATTTCAAAGTCAGCCAAAAAGATTTATACCACTATTGAATTTATAGACATTGCTGGACTTGTAAAAGGCGCGGCTCAAGGCGAAGGCTTAGGCAATCAGTTTTTAGCTAATATTCGCGAGGTTGACGCGATTACCCATATAGTCAGAATTTTTCAGGATGAAAAAATAGTCCATGTTCACAATAAGATTGATCCGGCTAATGATATTGGGGTAATTGAAACTGAACTTGAATTGGCTGACCTTCAAACCAAAGAAAAAAGAAATGAAAAAAAGAATAAAGATTTGCCGCCGCTTCAGCTTTTGACTGATAAAAAAGTAATTTTTGTTCTGAATGTTTCTGAAAAACAATTGACCGAAGGATGGCGGCCAGATGAAGAATTACTAAAAACGATGAATTGGCGAGACTTTGTGGTTCTTTCAACTCCCTTAGAATTAGCTTTATCAGAAGCAACTCCGGAAGAAAAAAAAGAATACTTAACCGAGTTTAATATTAAAGAGAGCGGGTTAGATTCACTCATTAAGACCGCTTACAAAACTCTCGGCCTCATCACTTTCTTCACTACCGGCGATGACGAGACTCGGGCCTGGACCGCCAAAAAAGGCGACTTAATTCCCAAAGCCGCCAGAGCCATCCATACTGATTTTGAAAAATTGTTTATCCGGGCCGAAGTGATAAACTGGGAAATCTTACTCGATGTTGGCAGTTGGACCGCCGCTAAATCAAAAGGTTCAATTAAAACCGTTGGCAAAGATTATATTATTCAAGATGGAGATGTAGTAGAAATTAAAATTTAGAGAGTTGACCTGGTGAGGCCTTTTTGCTACTTTAACTCAATGGAAGAAACACTTCAACGACAGCAATACGAATTAGCTTTTCATCTATTGCCCTCTTTTGAGGAAAAGGACCTGGAAGGAAAAAGGAAGGAAATTGAAGATTTAATTTCAGAAAAAGGAGGCGTTATTTCAAGAATAAGCGAAATCAAAAAAATCAAACTCGCCTACCCCATCAAACGGGAAAAGTTTTCCAACTTCGGCTATCTTGAATTTTTTGCCCCCAAAAACACAGTTGAAGATATGAATAAAAGTTTACTGCTTAATGAAAATCTGCTAAGACATCTAATTATTAAAAGAGAAGAGGGAAGAGCGGCTAAGCCAGTAAAGCCATTTAAGCCCAGAATTGAAAAACCAAAAGAAATACCGATGATGCCGAAAATGGAAGAAAAAGAAACCGAAGAATTAGATAAAAAAATAGAAGAAATCTTAGAAAAACTATGAATTTAAACAAAGTTTACTTAATCGGCCGCTTGGCTTCTGACCCGGAATTTAGAACTACCCAGGGAGGTCAGGAAGTTACCAATTTAAGAATGGCGACCAACCGAATTTGGAATGACCAGTCCGGCCAAAAAAATGAAGCTACTGAATTCCACACCGTGGTCCTTTGGGGCCGCCTGGCTCAAATTGCCAATCAGTATTTAAACAAAGGTTCTCTGGTAATGATTGAGGGTCGGCTTCAGACCCGCAGTTGGGAGGGCCAGGACGGCGTTAAAAGATATAGAACCGAAATCGTGGCTGAAGGTCTTCAACTTGGACCAAGGCCAAAAACAAGCGAGATGCCACCAAAAGAAGAAACAAAAATTAACCAGACCAAAAAAGACGAAATTCCAGTAGTTAACGAAGATGAGCCGCCGGCTGATTTAGAAATTGAGGAAAAAGAAGTGGAATTAAAAGACGTCCCATTCTAAATATGGTTTGTATTGCTTGTCAGAAAAACATAGTAAGATTTGATTATAAAAACTCAAGAGAATTGAGGAATTTTTTAAATCCTGAACTGGAGATAAAAAAGGGCAAGTACAGTAACCTTTGCAAAAAGCATCAGCGCCGGCTGGCTCAAGCAATAAAAATAGCCAGACACCTGGCTCTGCTCCCGACTACTTCCAAACAAGAGCGAAAATTTGGCTCTCTGTAAGAATTTATGCCTCTTCCCTAAAAGCCGCTTCTCTTATTTTTTTAACAATCTCTTCGGAGATTTTGTGATTATCTTTCAAAAAACTTCGAGCTGACTCAAGGCCCTGGCCAAGCTTAACCTTCTCAAAATTATACCAGGCCCCGCTTCGGGCCAAGACCCCGTATTTTACTCCGGAATTTACCACATCAGAAAGACGGGAAATGCCCTCATTATATAAAATGTCAAACTCGGCCTGCCGGAATGGCGGAGCAACTTTGTTTTTGACTATTTTGGCCCGGTGCCGGCCGCCGATTATTTTCTCGCCCGACTGAACCTGGGCCGTCCGGCGAACATCTATTCTTACCGAAGAGTAAAACTTAAGGGCTCTGCCGCCAGGCGTCTCTTCGGGATTGCCGAACAGAATTCCGATTTTCATCCTGATCTGATTTATAAAAATAAGGACGGTCAGGGATTTAGCAAGTAAAGCAGTGAGTTTTCTCAAAGCATGGGACATTAATCTGGCCTGTAAACCCATATGTTGCTGACCCATCTCGCCTTCTATCTCGGCTTTAGGAGTCAGGGCCGCCACCGAATCAACCACAATAACATCAACCGCCCCAGATTTAACCAAAGTTTCAACGATTTCCAGGGCCTGTTCCCCATGATCGGGCTGGGAAATTAAAAGGTCATCAATCTTGACTCCGATTTTTTTGGCATATTCTGGATCCAAGGCATGCTCGGCATCAACAAAAGCAGCCAAGCCGCCCTTCTTTTGGGCTTCGGCCACCACATGCAAAGCCAGGGTGGTTTTACCGCTTGATTCCGGACCGTAAATTTCGACTACCCGACCCCGAGGCATTCCCATCACCCCCAAAGCAATATCCAAAGAAATGGAGCCGCTTGGGATAACATCAACGTCAACCCGCCTGGCCTCGCCTAATTTCATTATCGCTCCTTCGCCATATTTGTCTTTTATTTCCCTAACCGCCGAATCAATCAGTTTGGTTCGGTCAACTCCTGTTTTTTGGCCGGTCTTTTTTAAAATAGAGGTCATAATTTATACCAAAGTATTATTGTTTTCATTTGGTTCGTCAAGATTAGTTTTGTTTTCAATAGTCAAAGGGGCTTCGCTCTTTATCAAAACTTCCCTTGGCTTAGCTCCAACAGAAGGACCAATAACTCTTCTCTCTTCAAGCATATCAAGCAGCCTGGCTGCTCGGGCATAACCAACTCTCAATCTTCTTTGAAGCAGTGAGGCCGAGGCTTTGTGAGCCTGAATCACCACTTCTCTTGCCTGTTCAAACAACGGTTCGTCAGCGTCAGAAAATTCATCAGGCCCGGCTTTAGAAGCTGACCCGCTTTCAATGCTTTGGGCCAATGATTCTTCCAGAGCTTCGCCGCTAATCTCTGTCTCTTCGGATTCATATTCCTGGTCTTTCAAGAATTTAACCACGGCTTTGGCTTCTTTTTCCGAAACAAAAGCGCCCTGAAGACGGCGCGGCTTAGAAGTATCACCGGCCAAATAAAGCATATCGCCGTTGCCAAGCAGTTTTTCGGCTCCGGACATATCTAAAATTGTTCTTGAATCAACCTGGCTGGCCACCTGAAAAGCAATTCGGGAGGTGATATTGGCTTTTATCAAACCGGTAATGACTTCAACCGAGGGTCTTTGAGTTGAAACAATCAAATGAATGCCGACCGCCCGGGACATCTGAGCCAAACGGACAATCGGGCCCTCCAAGTCTCTTCCATAAGCGGCCATTAAATCAGCCAGTTCGTCAATTACCAAAATAATAAGCGGCATAAAGGGCTCTTTTTTAGAGGCCTGTTTGGCGTTGTAAGAAAGTATATCTCGGGCGTGGGCGCGGGAAATAACTTCATACCTTCTTTCCATTTCTTTAACCAGCCAGCGCAAAGAGTTAATTGATTTTTTATTGTCAACGATTACCGGAGTGATCAAATGGGGAATACCGTTATACAAGCTCAACTCAACTCTTTTCGGGTCAATCATTATGAATCTGACAATATCGGGAGAGTGCCTGTATAACAAAGACAGAATGATTGAGTTGATGGCCACTGATTTTCCGCTCCCGGTCGCTCCGGCAATCAAAAGATGAGGCATCTTTTCAAGCGGCCCAACCACCGGATAACCGGCCACATCTCTTCCCAGGCCCAAAGGAAAAAAATAAGGACTGTCTTTGTAATCATCGGTTTCAAGAAGATTTTTCAAACCAACCAAAGCGGTCTTGCGGTTAGGCACCTCAATCCCGACAAGCGATTTGCCCGGGATGGGCGCTTCAATTCTAATTGGATGACTGGCTAAAGCTAAAGCCAGGTCGCTATGCAAAGAAGTTATTTTAGCCAGCTTGACCCCGACGGCCGGCCGCAGGGTGAACTGGGTCACGGTCGGCCCGACATTTATTTCACCCATTTCAACATCAATGCCAAAATTAGACAGGGTTCTCTTTATGACCGCGGCATTGGCAGCGATGTCGCCGGCCTTGGGAATATCACTATCGCCTTTTAGTAAATCTAAGGGCGGCAGTTTCCATTTTCTGCTTCCCACCTTAAGGGTGAATTCCGGCTCTGATTCTTCGTCGTCTTTTGCCGAATTCACTAAAGGCCTTTCCATCTTAATGGCTTTGGCCTCAAAAGCCGGTCTGACCGAATTACTGCCGTGTTTTATCACCAGATCATCTTCTTCAATCTGATCAGCTTCTTTATCTTCATCTTCTTCTTTGAAAATTAAATGATGCAAAGGTATATCCATTGAAACCAGAAAAGAAATAAAAACTGCAGCCAGTAGTATCACCACCGAGGAAGTAAAGCCGAAAAGACTCAGCAATGGATAACCCAAAATTACGCCTAAATACCCCCCTTGACTGACCCGAGTCTGAAAGTCATCGGTGTTGCCGATTATAAAAAAAGTGCCTAAAACAGCTAAAACAAAAATTACCACCCCCAAAACCGAGGGCAGACGGGTTTCGCGGGAGTAAAATTTAAGAAAAGAGATGCCCAGCAGCAAAAAGGCAAGCGGAATTACGAAATAGCCCCAGCCAAAAAGAGTATGAGCAAAATTAATGAATAAATCTCCGACTCGGCCGCCTTTTCCGGTAAAACTTAAGACCGTGAGCACAGCGAGAGCGAAACTGGCCACGGCAAAGATGCTATTTTGAGTTTCAGGACTGACCCGGGAGCCCTTTTTGGGTTTATCGTCTTCGGTTTCCTTGTTTTTCAGCTTCTTTTTCTTCCGCACCATTTCGTCAATAGTGTAGCATCATTTTGCGGCTATACCAAGCGGCCTTCGGAGCGGGCCTTGAATCCGGTGCCGGCCGGGATAAGTCGGCCGATAATCACATTCTCTTTAAGGCCGCGCAGATTGTCTACCTTGCCGCCTACCGCCGCCTCAATCAAAACCCGGGCCGTCTCCTGGAATGAAGCCGCCGACAGAAAACTTTCGGTGGTCAAAGCCACCTTGGTAATTCCTAAAAGAAGCAATTCGTACTTGACCAAATTTTTCCCGGCTTCTTTTAATCTGTCGTTTTCCGTTAAAATCCGGCTTAGTTCAATCACTTCCCCGGGAATGAAATTAGAATCGCCGCCTTTCAAAATTCTGACCCGGGAAAACATTTGGCGAACAATCATTTCAATATGCTTATCGTTAATTGCCTCGCCGGAAGTAAAGTAAATGCTCTTAATCTCACGGGTTATGTATCTTAAAACCTCATTCTTGCCGCCCAGATGAAAAAGTTCATTCAAATCAAGACTGCCTTCGCTTAAGGGCAGGCCCGGAACCACCAATTCTCTTTCTGAAACTAATGACGAAACCAAAGGCGGCAAAACATACTCTCTCACTTCTTTAGTATCAGAGCTTTCTATCTTGACCAATTTTTGATTTCCTTTCTGTTCAATTGAAATAACTTTTCCTTCAACATCGCCAATAACTCCCTTATTTGAGGGCGAACGGACTTCAAAAATTTCTTCAACTCTCGGCAATCCCAAAGTGATGTCGCCGCCGCCGGCCACGCCGCCGGTATGGAAAGTTCTCATCGTCAGCTGGGTTCCCGGTTCACCAATGGCTTGAGCGGTGATTATGCCGACTGCTTCCCCTAAATTTACCATCTCATTCTTAGACAAGTCGTAGCCATAACAAACCCGGCAAACCCCCCTTCTTGACTTACAGCTAATTAAATTCCTGATTCTTAGTTTATCCAACTTAAGGTTCTCGAGCTTCTCGGCTTGCGACCGGGTGATTAAGTCTCCTTTTTTAACAATTAGGTTACCGCCCCCATCCTTTACCTCTTCCAGACTGAATCGCCCCATCACACGGCGACCCAAGCTTTCACTTACGGCCTCGCTGTCTTTGGCAAAAACGACAAAGCCCTCTTTGTCTTTACAGTCCCCTTCCTGAATGACGATGTCCTGAACAACGTCAATCAAGCGCCTGGTCAAATAGCCGGCTGTAGCGGTCCGCAAGGCCGTATCAGCCAGCCCTTTTCTGGCGCCGTGAGTTGAAATAAAATATTCCAAAACGGTCAAACCTTCTTTAAACGAATTCTTTACCGGCAGTTCAATGATTTCTCCGGCCGGATTAGTGAATAAACCCCTCATCCCCATTAGCTGGTCAATCACCGACCAAGAACCTCTGGCTTTTGAATCAACCATAATCCGAATCGGACTGGACGGCTCCAGGACCTTCTTCACATAATCGCTTAATTTTGATTTAGCCTCGGTCCAAATTTCAATTGCCTTAATTCTCCTTTCATATTTGGTTAACAGACCCCGTTCGTAAAGGCTCTCATTTTCATCAGCCAAATTCTGGGCTGTCTTAATGATTTCTTCTTTTTCCTTCGGTATTTTCAAATCGTAGACTGACCAGGAAATGCCGGAAATGGTAGCATAGTAAAAGCCCAAGTCTTTTAAATCATTTAAAAACTTAACCGTAGTATCACTAAGTCCGTACTTGTCTAAAACATCGGTCTCCAGCCTCTTAAGGGCGCCTTGGTCGAGAGTCCTATTAATAAAAGAAAAATCAGGAGGAAGAATCTGATTAAAGATAATCCTCCCGGGCGTAGTTTCTATAAACTTGCTTGGATTCCCGTCTTTAATCTTTATTTTAGCGTTCAAGTCAACAACTTCATTTTCAAAAGCAATTAAACATTCTTCTTTTGAAGAAAAAACTTTGCCTTCGCCTTTTTGATTATCCAGCATCATCGTCAAATAATAGCAGCCTAAGACCACATCTTTGGTCGGAATAGCTACCGGTTCTCCGGTTGCCGGTTTTAAAATTCCCCGGGAGGCAAGCATAAGATTTTTCGCCTCGGCTTGAGCATCTTCGGCCAAAGGCAAATGAACGGCCATTTGGTCGCCGTCAAAATCAGCATTAAAGGCGTGGGTCGGCAAAGCCGGGATCCTGATTGCTTTACCCTCGTGAAGCATCGGCTTAAACGCCTGAACCCCAAGACGATGCAGAGTCGGCGCCCGATTGAGCAAAACCAGTTTTTCTTTAATCACTTCTTCCAGGGCCTCCCAGACCTCCGGCACTTCGGTCTCAATAAATTTGCTGGCCGCCCGGATGTTACTAGTCAAACCTTTGGCGATAAGCCGATTAATTACAAAGGGCCGGAAAAGCTCCAAGGCCATATATTTTGGCAAGCCGCACTCATCTATTTTAAGTTCCGGACCAATGACAATAACGCTTCGGCCCGAGTAATCAACCCGTTTGCCCAAAAGATTTTGTCTGAATCTTCCCTGTTTGCCCTTCAAAATATCGGACAGCGACTTTAAGCTTCTTTTTTGGCCAACCGTTGACTGGGTCAAGGCCTGACCCTTTCTCATGCCGTTATCAATCAAAGCATCAACCGCTTCCTGAAGCATTCTTTTTTCGTTTCTGGTGATGACTTCCGGCGCTTTAAGCTCCAAAAGGTGCTTCAGCCGGTTATTACGGTTAATCACCCGGCGATAAAGATCATTTAAGTCAGAAGTGGCAAATCTTCCGCCGTCCAATTGAACCATTGGACGCAAGGCCGGAGGGATAATCGGAAGCATTTCTAAAAACATCCATTCCGGACGGGTGTTTGAACTGATAAATCCTTTAACCAGTCTTAACCGGCGGCTTATTTTCTTAATCTGGAGAGGATTCTTGGTGATTTCAGCTTCCTGATCAAGTTCCTGAACCAGTTTTTCGGGGTCAATTTTTTCAAAGATTTTTTTTATCGCCTCGGCTCCGATTCCGATTTCAAAAGCTTCTCCGTATTTTAAAGATAATTCCCTGAATTCAAGCTCTGAAATAATTTTGTATTTTTTTATTTCCTTTAAAATTTGCCTTTCTTTTTCCTTCAGGACTTTAAGTTTCTCCTTTTCTTCTTCGTTTTTTGTTTCCTTAAGCTTAACTCTGAACTCCTGGTCAATTTTCTTCATTGCCTCTGTTTTCGCCTCTTCATTCACTTGGGTAATGATATAGCTTGAAAAGTAAATTACTTTTTCCAGGTCAGGCAAAGAAACATTGAGAATCATGGCCATTCGCGAGGGAACACCGCGCAAAAACCAGATATGAGAAACCGGAGAAGCCAACTTAATGTGGCCAAATCTTTCCCGCCTGACAATTGAACGGGTCACCTCTACGCCGCAGCGGTCGCAAATTATTCCTTTATACCTGATTTTCCGGTACTTGCCGCAGTAACATTCAAAATCCCTTTCCGGCCCGAATATTTTTTCGCTAAACAAACCCTCGGGCTCTGGCCGTTGAGTCCGGTAATTTATGGTTTCTGGTTTGATCACTTCGCCAAATGACCAACTTAATATTTCGTCCGGTGAAGCAAGTTTTAATCGTATTGAACTGAAATCCATATTATTTACTGGGTAGCGAGAGGGATGTTCGGCGAGCGGATTCGGAGGCCGTTTTGGCTCGGTTCCGCCGAAGGCGGACAAAACGGCCGACGACCTCGGAGGGCGCCGTCCCGATTTTTGTTCACAAAAATCGAGGATCCTCGATTGTGAAGCAATCGGGACTGGAGCGCCCGAGAATGAGCGAGCTGAATATCCCTCTCGCTACCTTTCTAATAATTCAACACTCAGCCCCAGTCCTTTGATTTCCGAAAGTAAAACCTTGAATGATTCCGGGATATGAGGCGCTTTTATTTCTTCGCCGCTGACGATTGCTTCGTAAGTCTTAGCTCTTCCCAAAACATCGTCTGATTTAATAGTCAACATCTCCTGCAAAGTATAAGCGGCGCCATAACCCTCCAAAGCCCAAACTTCCATTTCTCCAAATCTCTGTCCCCCGCCCTGGGCTTTTCCGCCCAGGGGCTGCTGGGTAATCAAAGAATAGGGACCAATCGACCTCATATGGAGTTTATCCTCAACCATATGAAGCAGTTTCATAAAGTAAATTAACCCCACTGCTACTTTTTGCTTAAACGGTTCGCCGGTTTTGCCGCTGTATAAAACAACCTTGCCGTCTTCGGAAAGGCCGGCCTTCTTTAACTCTTTTCTGATATCTTCTTCGGTCGGACCAGACATTGCCGGAACAATCGCCCGATAACCCAGTTTTTTAGCGGCCCAACCAAGGTGGGCTTCTAAAATCTGGCCGATATTCATTCTGGAAATTATCCCCAAAGGATTCAAAATGATATCTATTGGGGTGCCGTCTTCCAAAAACGGTATTTCTTCTTGGGGCAGAATCAGGGAAATGACGCCTTTATTGCCGTGTCTGCCAGCCAGCTTATCACCGACCTGAACTTTTCTTATTTGAGCCACCGAAACCTGAATTGTCTTAATCACTCCGCTCGGCAGTTTATCGCCCAATTCCCTGGAAAAAATCTTCACTCCGACCACCCGGCCCTGTTTGCCAAAAGGCAGTCTTAAAGAAGTGTCCTTAATGTCTCTGGATTTTTCTCCAAATATGGCCCGCAAAAGTTTTTCTTCCGGAGTCAGGTCTGTTTCTCCTTTAGGTGAAATCTTGCCGACCAAAATATCCTGGGAACGAATCTCGGCTCCGATTCTAACAATTCCCTCAATGTCCAAATTTTTGAGCCGTTCTTCGCCGACATTAGGAATATCAGCCGTGGTCAGCTCCGGCCCGAGCTTTGTCTCTCTGATATCAAGGGAATAATCCTCAATGTGAACCGAAGTCAAAATATCTTCTCTAACCAATCGTTCCGAAATTATGATTGCATCTTCAAAGTTAGCGCCTTCAAAAGACATAAAAGCAACCAGGAGGTTTTTGCCCAGGGCCAATTTTCCATTGTCCACGGCCGGGCCATCGGCAATTACCTGGCCGCTTTTAATTTTGTCGCCTCGGCGGACTATCGGCTTTTGATTTATTGAAGTATAGGCATTGGAGCGGGAAAATTTTAAAAGTTTATACTCCCTAATTTCTTTATCTTTAGTTCTCACTTTAATTACCGAACCATCGGCAAAGTCCACCACTCCTTCTTCGTCAGCAATTACCGATGAGCCCGAATCATAAGCCACGCTTTTTTCCATTCCGGTCATGACATAAGGCACTTCGGTACTAATTAAAGGGACAGCCTGGCGCTGCATATTTGAACCCATTAAGGCTCGGTTAGCGTCATTATGCTCCAGAAAAGGAACCAAAGATGTTGCTACCGAAAACGGCTGTTTTGGCGAAACATCAATAAAATCAATTTCGTTGCTTAAAACTTCCCCTGGCTCCCCTCTGACTCTGGCTGAAATTTTTTTGTCCACTATTTTGTCTTGGTCATCTATTTTTACCCCGGCCTGGGCAATGATATATTTTTCTTCTTCAGCGGCATCCAAAAACATTACCTCGCCGGTCAGCTTCCCGCTTTTAACTTTTTGGTAGGGGCTTAAAATAAAACCAAGAGGAGAAATCTTGCTGAAAACACTTAAGTGGCCGACTAAACCGATATTCGGACCTTCCGATGTTTGAATCGGACAAATTCTTCCGTAATGACTCGGATGAACATCTCTGACTTCAAAACTTGCTCTTTCCCTGGTCAAACCGCCAGGACCCAAAGCTGACAACCTTCTTTTATGCTCAAGCTCGGACAAAGGATTGGTCTGATCCATAAACTGGGAAAGCTGGCTTGAGGCGAAAAATTCTTTTAACGAGGCAATAAAAGGCCTTGAGTTAATCAGCTGGGAAGGTAAAGCCATGGCCAATTCAGCGGTACTCATTCGGTCTTTGATAATTCTTTCCATCCGGTTCAGCGACAAACGAAGCTTCTCTTGAAGCTGTTCGCCGATGGTTTTAACTCGGCGATTGCCCAAATGATCAATATTATCCGGCACGGCTAAAGGATCGTTGTTTAGCTTGATAATTTGTTTTATTACTAAAACAATATCTTCCGGCTTTAAAACCCGGTGTTCTTCAATCAAGGGATAATTTTGACCGAATCTCTGGTTGACCCGATGACGGCCGACTTCTGACAAATCATAACGGTCAAATTTAAAAAACATATTAAAAATCATCTGTCTGGCGTTTTCCGGAGTGGCAAAATCCCCAGGCCTGATACGCCTATAAACCTCAATCAATCCTTCATCCTGATTAGAAGAAGGATCTTGAACCAAAGTAGCAGCAATATATTTCATTGCCGAATCAGTATCTACATCTTTAAACAGATCCTGGATCTCTTTGTCGGTGGCGTAGCCAAAAGCTCTAAGTAAAGCCGTGGCCGGGACCTTCCTCTTTCGGTCAATCCTGACCGAAATAACTCCGCTTGGTTCGGTTTCAAATTCAAGCCAAGCTCCCCGCGAGGGAATAATTTTAGCTCCAAAAAGATTCCGGTAGCGGCTTGATTTGGAAAGGGTAAAAAATACGCCCGGGCTCCTAATCAACTGAGAAACAACCACTCTTTCAATTCCGTTGATGATAAAGGTCCCTCTTTTGGTCATTAAAGGAATGTCGGCAAAATAAACCTCCTGCTCTTTTTTGTGGCCGGTTTTTTTGTTCTCAAAAAGCAGTTTCACCCTCAAAGGAGCCTCGTAAGTTATATTCTTCTCTTTGGCGGTGGCGTCGTTGAACCTGGGCTGCTCAATCTTATAATCCAAAAAAGAAAGATTGGCCTCTTTTCCTGTCCAGTCGCTGATTGGAGAAATTTCTTTGAAAATACTTTTCAACCCTTTCTTTAAAAATTCACTATAAGAATCAAGCTGTACTTTTATCAGGTTTGGAGATGAGTGAAAATCAGTTTTGTATCTGGAAAATATTTTTTCCTCCATGTTTCTAATTTTTATTTAATTAATGAATCATACGAGACGACCCTAACTCCGATTCGCTTCGCGACTCGGCCTGAACCTGTCGTCTGAACACAAAAAAATACCTTTCCTTCTTTGAAGGGTTTAAAGGGTATTTCTTTATTTAGTTTTGGGGGTGTTGGGTAATACCCAAAATATAAAAAAACCTTAATTATTTACAAAAAGGCAGAAAAAGAAACGCAAACCCAAGTATATTAATAAAAGAAAGTTTGTCAAGTGGATTATCCACAATTCTTACAAAAATGTGGATAAAATCCATTTAAATACTTATCCTTCTAATGCTTTCCACAATACTAAAACCAATCATTAAGCTAATAAGATAACTGCCGCCGTAACTTATAAAAGGAAGCGGTAGTCCAGTAACCGGAAGAACGCCTAAATTCATCCCTATATTTATTACCACATGGCTAAAGAAATAGACCAAAAAAGCGAAAATAAAAAATCGTGAAAAATTATCTTTGGCTCTCATACCGACGAAAAACAAGCGATTTAGGATAATAAAATAGAATATAAGAACAGAGGCCAATATAACAAACCCGAATTGTTCAATTAAGGCCGCTAAAGCGAAATCAGAGGTAGCTTCAGGAAGAATTTTAAATTTGGCCTGCGAGCCATGGCCTAAACCTAAACCCAAAAGGCCGCCTGAACCAACTGCTATTTTGGCCTGTAATACATTATAACTTTCTTCTCCTTGGCCAGATAAACTGCTTAAAAAAGACGTAATTCTTGATTTTTGATAGGGCTGGAGAATAAAGACGGCCATAACAAGAAACAGTATTAATAGTAAATTGGCCGTAATTAAAACCTGCTTTTGGGTCAGGCCAAAAAGAAAGACAGCACCAAGCCAAATCAAAAATAAAATTATAGCTGAACCCAAATCTGGCTGAATAAAAACCAAGAAAATAAGTAAAAAAGCATATAAAGCTGAAATTAAAACTATAGAGATATTGTTAAAATTAGTTCTTGAAGAAAAAAACCTGGCCAAAAATAAAATCATGGCCAGTTTTACAATTTCAGAGGTTTCAAAAGAAACGCCTATAGGCAAATGAAGCCAAGCCGCTACCCCTCTTACTGGTGTGGCCTTTAAAGTTAATAATAGTAAAAAAACAGTAATGACAAAAAAAACGGCTGAAGGCAAGGAATAATTTTTGAAAATTCTATAGTCAATTAACGGCGCCAAAAAGAGGATAAAAAATCCTATTATAAAAAAGGCCAACTGTTTTTTAAATAGAACACTGCTAAGGCCGACTGTCCCGACTAAATTCAAAAAACCCAAAAGAGATAAAACTAAAATCGCTGTTAAAATTAAGGGATCAAACCTAAATTTAATAAAACTTCTGAAATTCTTCTTGAGTTCCATGCTCTTTTATAAAATTGCTGTTTTTAAAAACATCGGTGTAAGCATCTATTTCTGCTCTATTAACCTCGCCGGAAAATTGCTCTAACCATTTTACCTCAAAAAATCTGTCTGTGCCGGACAAAAAAGTCCTGACGTCAGTCTTATTAACCGCAATAGGCTTACCATTTCCATCAAATAAAACTATATGAATATCTACTCGGTCAAAATCAAAATTAGAATTATTATGTAGGGTTGCCCTTAGTTTTGAAAATCCTGGCTCAAGCGGTGTTTTCAAGTATTCCTCATTTTTTACTAAAAATAAACTCTGGGGTATAAACTCTTTTAATTTTTGCCAATTAGCATTGGTAATCTTAAATGAAGTGTTGGCTACCTCTCTATCTGTTTTTAAGGGAGAGATAATTTCATACCTTGTTTGTCCGGGCAGTAAATTAATGGAGCCGTTTCTGATGCCAAGTAACTCGTTATCTTGACCAAAGAGTTTTAACTCGTAAAAAACATCAGTGGCCCCAAAATCTGTATTTGGATTTTTTATCTGAACTAAAAAATCGTAGTCAAGATTGCCGACTTTTAAAAGATGCTGAGAAATAATCTGAGGCGGTTCAATTAATTCAGCCTCCGGAGTCGGGGAAGGTGTTGGTTCTGGAGATTCCTTTATAAAGAAAAAGTAAACTACTGATCCAATAATAAAAATGAATATAAAAAAAATGATAAGTTGTTTCAAAAAACGAGGCATTTCAAACTTATCATAAAAGAAAGGAACCGAATTGGCAACTTGAAAAAAATTTAGGCCACCGAATTGGCGGCAACCTACTTTCGCACCCCGCTAAGCAGAGTACTATCATCGGCCTTGGTGTATTTCACTTCCGTGTTCGGAATGGGAACGGGTGGAACAACACCGGTATTACCACCAAATCGCTGGCCTAAAAAGAGACAAAGTGCGGGATAAAGAAAAAATACTCAATCCTTTTAGCGATTGAATTTCGGTCAATTAGTAGTTCTCGGCTAAGTCCGTTGCCGGACTTACACCTAAACCCTATCAACGTGGTAGTCTCCCACGGACCTGAGTCTAATCTTGGAGCGTGCTTCGCGCTTAGATGCTTTCAGCGCTTATCACTAACGCACTTAGCTACCCAGCGCCGCCCTTGGCAGGACTACTGGTACACCAGAGGTGCGCTCACTCCGGTCCTCTCGTACTAGGAGCGACCCTCCTCAGACTCTGGTCAAGTTAAAAACTTGACTACGCCCACACCAGATAAGGACCAACCTGTCTCACGACGGTTTGACAATACTATTTGTGTATTAGACTATACCTTCCGAGCACATAAAAACTTTATGTGCTTCGGCTGACGTGTTGCAGCGATTAAATAACCGCCGCCTGTCCCGAATTGATATTGGGGGACAAGTCGTTACGGGGACTAGAAATCTTATAGTTCATTGAAGCCGGAATATATGGCTTTACGAGATCAATAAATTTTTGATACTCGCGAGAACCGATTCCGATTTTCAGTTTGTTTCTATCTTTAACTAAAGTAGTAATAATTCCGAATTTATTTCTCAATAAATCTTGTATTACTGTCTGTTCGTTATTAGAGAAACAATGAGTATTAAGAGTTAGGTTATTGCCGTTATTTGATCCATCATCCATATACCAAATTGCTAATCCTAAAGAATTCAATTCCTTCAGCAATTCAGTTGGCACAACTTTTATTCCATTCCGATAAAACAGTTTATGAAACAATCCTAATGTTTCTGAACTTACTGTATGAAAGTACCAAGAATAATGATTTTTATTTCTTTTCTTGTCATACCAAACCTTAGTGAATCTAGGTCCTCTTATGACAAGATTTTTCAATATCTGATACTTCCAAAATACATAATTTTTTTGTTTATCGGATTGATGAATCCTTAAACGAGCAGTATGTTTTACCCTTATACTCTTTGAACGACACTCCAACCGAGCATCGCCCATCAATGAACCTATGATCAGTTGAAACTGATCTGACGGAATTAAAGATTTCAGTCTTCCCACGATATCATCCATTACTTCAATTTTATCAAATTTTAGTAATGGACTCTACCGTTATGAGTCAGTTTATGCTGGGCTCATCTTCTTAACTTACCCAGCTCACGTAGCCTTTTAATGGACGAACAGTCCAACGCTTGGGAGCTTCTCCACCCCCGCGCTAGGCCGAGCCGACATCGCACATACTCTATAATTACTTATAGTGCTGACTATATCTTCACCCCTCTGCGAGCTTGCGGAGGGGGCCAACGTATTATAATGAATTTAAATTCACTATCCGGCAATTAGCCGAGTCGATCGAGGGTCATCACACAAGTTTATACTGCATTGATTTAGGAACAAAATCACGAATTAAATCACAGAACTTTTTAGCATCTTCGGTTATTATTCTAATTCTTTGGTAGATTTTATCTTTATTCAATCTTGACCTTATTCCAAATCTATCTAATAACAATTTCTGTAATTTAATCTGATCTTCTAAACTAAACTGCTGGCTATTTATATAAAGCGAATTTCTACTTCTTGATCCATCATCCATAAACCAAACTGCTAAGCTTAGATTCTCAAGATTAAGATTTTTAGGGACTGTCTTTTTACCACTCTGATAAAAAGTTCTAAACAATTCAGTTATCTCTGGCGTAGATCTTGTATAAAATCTACAAGCAATCCTATGGCCGTTTCCTTTTCTTAACTTTGGTCCACTTCTTACTATTGATTTTAGAATCGAATACTTCCAATCAACGTAATCTTTTTGATTTATGGAATGATTTACTTCAAGAAAGGCATTATTTCGCTTTGGAATAATTCTTAAATAACCATCCCCTAAAATAGTTCCGATTATCAATGCTTTTTGCTCTTGTGTAAGACTTCCTACGGTATTATCCACTACTTGAATTTTACCATAAAGTAGTTTGGACTTCACCGTTATTAGTTGGTGCTAATTCCGCATTACTGCGAAATCACCCCAGATGTTGAGGTGCCGAACCTTGCCGTCGATATGGACTCTCGGGCAAGACCAGCCTGTTATCCCCGGAGTAGCTTTTATCCGATAATCTTCCGCGCTCCTACCAGCAAACACTTATGCTTCATTAACTAAAGCACAAATGTGTTTACGGTCGGTTCACTAAGTCCTGCTTTCGCACCTGCGCGGCATGTCCGCCTTGCAGTCAAGCTGGCTTTTGCCTTTACGCGTCCAGGGCGATTTCCATCCGCCCTAAGCCAACCTTATGAACCCCTCCGTTACTCTTTAGGCAATTTGTTGCTCCGCAACAACCACTACGAATTACGAATCAATACGAACATATGGATCTACGAATACTAAAGTTGCGTGGGCCGATCGTTTCCGCCGGCCTCTGTATGTCGCCATACAGTTCAGACTATATCTTT
>CAYIZI010000007.1:0-31827 GCA_964368135.1 uncultured Candidatus Saccharibacteria bacterium | reverse complement strand
ATAGTTCCTGAATAATTCTTACTGTGAAAAAAGATATTACGAAAAAGTATAAAGCGCCGATTTCATAATTTCTGAATCTAAAAATCTCATCGGTTAGAATTGAATCGATGATTTTACCGCCAAGATAAGGAATAATTGCACCCAACGCGGCTCCAACCACCCCCAAAATAGAAATCTCTATTATTTCCTTTTTATGGCCTCCCAAGTAGCTGAAAACTATTTTAAATCCTTGTTTAAGTCCTACTTTTGATTCATTGGGCATTCATATATTCTACTGAAAAACTGGATTTCTCACAAAATAATTGTAAATTTCCCCAACCAGAGTTTTCCCCTCCTACGCTAAAGCTTTGGCGGGCACAGTAGTTTTCCCAAGACTAATCTTACTTACAGATATCGCAGCTATTGTTTAATTTCTTTAATGAAAGAGAAATAGATAATCCCAGTAGAGCGAGTGATCCAACTACGACATAAGTTTTGTTATTGACTAAAAAAATTACGGAATTAGCGCCTAAAAATCCAAAGAGCGCCCCCACACAAAGACTGCAGGTGGCCGTGCCAAATACCGACGAAACAATACCAGATAAAATCCCGGCGCTGCCTAAAGCAGTATTGCCAGCCATAACATCAGCTGACTTTCTTTGCCGAAATATTTTAACCTGAATAATTATAATAACTGCACTTAGAAATGAAGCAATTCCTAAAAATAAGTAATCTTTAAAGCCGAAGATTACCGCCTGAAGTGTCGCGGTATTTCCAGGTATGGCTCTGACTGGAAGGTAAAACATCAGCCCAAACAAAACTACCCAGACTATAAATAATAAAATTGTATAATTTCGGTCTCTAATGACTGCCCACATGAATTAAAACTGCTCATCTTATTTCTTTAATTTTATCATTAAAAATATGGAAGATCTAACTCAATAAACGATGAAGGCCACTGAGAAATTTCTTTTTTAATCCCGGTGGCCTCAAAAATCGAAGAAAGAACTGACCCGACGAATTACAAATAGTGGTTTTTTCAACCAACCCAACCAATCACGGCCGGGTTGAGTTTCTCGAACAGATGCCGGGAACTCGTCCAGGCCCAGAAATTCAATTCTCAAAAACACACGACAACCGTACTCCATTTCAAGTTCTTGTTTTTTGTTCATCAGTTCCAGAAGATAAATGCTCCCCTGGAAATCTGCGTCGGCTGGCAGATGGAAACGCTTTGACTCAAGAGCGGCATCACCCGCCAAAAATATGGCCCTATACTTTTTTACAGTCACAACTCACCTCCTTTCCGGTTGACAGTAATTGAAAATAGATATACCATAAAAACCAAATACTTGTCTACTAATCTAAGACCAAGGAGAAATCATCAAATCAGGGTACCCCAAGTTTTAGTAATTGATGAAAATGGGCAAAAACTGGGGATTTTTAATACCCAAGAAGCAATCAAATTGGCTCAAGATAAAGAGTTAGACTTGGTTGAAATAGCTCCTCAACAAAGACCGCCAATTACCAAAATAATGGATTTCGGGAAATGGCTGTATCAAAAGGAGAAAGCCGAGAGGAAAAAAACTAAAGCAGTTAAATCAGAGGTAAAAATAATGAGAATCGGCCTGGTTACTGAAGTCCATGATTTGGAAGTCAAAGCCAAAAAGATTGACGAGTTTCTGAAAAAAGGAGATAAGGTTCAAATTGAACTCCGGCTTAAAGGAAGACAAGCAGCGATGAAAGATTTAGCTAAAACTAAAATAAGAAAGTTTTTAGAATTTATAAAAGAACCCTCTGAACCGGAAGGTGATATCCGGATTCAAGGAAGAAATTTAAATATAATCATCAGGAAAAAATGATAACCAGTATGACAAAAGGGTTTCGTCCGAAAAAAGCGCTTTTAAAGCGCATCAAAATAACCGGTAAAGGTAAGCTGTTTCGCCGCCAAACGCGGCTGAATCATTTTAATGCTAAAGATACTGGTCAAGGGACAAGACGCAAGAGAAAAGAATCTTTGATAGCCAAAGCCGATGAAAAAGCGGTTAAACAGTTATTGCCACTATGACCCGTGTAAAACGAGGAACAATTGCCAATAAAAGAAGGAAGAAACTGCTTAAGGCGGCCAAAGGTTTTAAATGGGGAAGAAAGACAAAGTATCGCGCTGCCAAAGAAGCGCTTTACCATGCTTGGTCTTATGCCTTTGTCGGCCGGAAACAGAAGAAAAGAAATATGCGCCGGCTTTGGAACATAAAAATAAATGCCGGAGTAAGAATGTATTCTGGAAACGGACTTAATTACAGTAAATTTATCAACGGCCTTAAAAAAGCGAATATTGAGTTAGACCGAAAAGTTTTAGCCCAACTGGCCGAGAACCACCCGGAAGTTTTCAAAAAAATCTTAGAAACAATTAAGTGAAGAGAGGCCCCGTCGTCTAATTGGTTAGGACGCGATTCTTTCAAGATCGAAATACGGGATCGTTCCCCGTCGGGGCCGCTGTGAAAATCCTTGGAATTGAAACCTCGTGCGATGAAACTTCAATCGCTGTTCTTGAAACAAAAAATAATAAAGTAGAGGTTTTAAGCAATATCGTTTCCTCCCAAGTCAAAATCCACGCCCCCTATGGCGGAGTGGTGCCAAGCTTAGCCGCCAGAGAACATGAAAAGAACCTTAAACCGGTTTTTGAAAAAGCCCTAAAGGAAGCAGGAGCCAAAATGGCGGAAATTGATTTAATTACCGTGACTCAAGGCCCGGGTCTTGAAATCGCTTTATGGAAAGGAATTAACTTTGCCAAAGAGTTATCTAATCGCTACAAAAAACCTCTTCTTGGAATAAACCATCTTGAGGCCCATATCTACTCAAACTTTTTCAAAAATAACAAAATAAAATATCCGGCTCTGAATTTAATCGTTTCTGGTGGCCATACTCAACTGGTCTTAATGACGGCTCATGGAAAATTTAAAATTATTGGCGAGACCCAGGACGATGCCGCTGGTGAGGCCTTTGATAAAGTAGCGAAGATGATGAATCTCGGCTATCCCGGCGGCCCGATTGTTTCAAAATTGGCTGAAAAAGGAAATCCTAAAAAGTTCCAGCTCCCCCGGCCAATGCTTAATCAAAAAAATTATAATTTCAGCTTTTCCGGATTAAAAACCGCGGTTTTGTATTTGCTGAAAGATTTAGGAAAAATTAATGAAAAAATAGTGGCTGATATTTGCGCTTCGTTCCAGCAAGCAGTAATAGATGTTTTAGTCCAAAAAACAATCAAAGCGGCAAAAGAATACAAATCCAAATCCATTCTTTTATCAGGCGGAGTTTCAGCTAATAAACTTTTAAGAAAAACTCTGGAAAGAGAAGCCAAGAAACTTAAAATGTTTTACTCCCAGCCGGATTTACAATACACCGGAGACAATGCGGCAATGATCGCCTTAGCTGGTTATTACAAAAGTAAAAAGTTTAAATTGAAGAGTTTAAAGTTCAAGGATTTAATTGCCGAACCGGATCTCAAAATTAAGAATTGGTGAAACAAAGAATTTCAGCTAAAATTAAATAGATGCAGGAACTGCCAAGGGCCTATAACCCTAAAGAGGTTGAGGATAAAATCTACAAACTCTGGGAGGAGAGCGGTTTTTTTACTCCGGAGAAAACAAAAAAAGGATTGTTTCAGAAAAAATTTGTGGTTACTATCGCGCCACCGAATATTACCGGCGAACTGCATATCGGCCATGCTCTTGAAAATACTCTGTTAGATATAGTTGTCCGAATGAAAAGAATGCAAGGATTTGAAACCCTCTGGGTACCGGGAATAGACCACGCCGCAATCGGTACCCAAAACGTCATAGAAAAGGAATTAGCTAAAAAGGGATTAACTCGCCATGACTTAGGCCGGGAAAAGTTTTTGGAAGAATTTTGGAAATGGAAAGAAAAATACGGCTCAAAAATATTAGAGCAGTTCAGAAAATTAGGCCTCTCGGTTGACTGGTCGCGAACCAGATTTACGATGGATGAAAATTATACAAAAGCGGTCTATGAAGTATTTAATCATTATAAAAATAAGGGTTGGATTTATCAGGGTTACAGAGTAATCAACTGGTGCCCAAGATGCCAAAGCGCTATTTCTGATTTGGAGGTTGAGTATAAAGAAACAAAAGGGAAGCTGTATTTCATTAAATACCCATTGGCTGACGGTAATGGTTTTATCACCGTTTCAACCACCAGGCCTGAGACTATGCTCGGCGATGCGGCGGTGGCCGTAAACCCCAGCGATGAAAGATACAAAAATTTAGTCGGCAAAAAAGTAATTCTGCCAATCCAAAACCGTGAGATACCCGTTATCGCCGACAATTCAGTAGATATTCACTTTGGAACCGGCGCAGTAAAAGTGACACCAGCTCACTCAGTTGATGACTTTGAAATTTCACAACGACACAATCTACAAGTTTTTGAAATAATAGATAAAAACGCAAAAATGACCAAAGAAGCTGGACCGCTTTGTGAAGGACTCACGACTAAAGAGTGCCGTGAAAAAGTGGTTGAAAAATTAAAAGAACTTGGCCTTTTGGAAAAAACGGAAGAATTAATTCACAATGTCGGTCATTGCGAAAGATGCGGCACAATAATTGAACCGCTTTACTCAAAGCAGTGGTTTTTGAAAATGAAGGACTTGGCCGAACTGACAAAGAAAGCGATTCAAAGCGGCTCGGTCAGAATTTATCCGGAGAGATGGGAAAGCGATCTTATAAACTGGCTCAACAACATTCATGACTGGAATATTTCACGTCAAATTTGGCTTGGTCATCCAATCCCTACAGCGATTCCGCAACAGGAACTCCCGATCGACCAGGTCGATCGAGGATCCTCGATGCGGAGCATCGGGACTTCGACGAGCGATTCTGACGATGTTCTGGACACCTGGTTTTCTGCGGCTCTCTGGCCTTTTGCGGTTTTGGGCTGGCCCGATAAAAATCATCCAGATTATAAAAATTACTACCCAACTGATTTAATTTCTTCAGCCAGAGAAATAAGGTATCTCTGGATCATCAGAATGATTTTTTCCGGATTGGAATTTACTGAAAAAGTTCCTTTCAAAAATGCTTATATCCATCCGACTGTGCTTACAAAAGAAGGAAGAAGAATGTCAAAATCGCTCGGCACCGGCATTGACCCGCTTGTCTTGATTGAAAAATACGGAACTGATGCTTTGCGTTTTGGTCTGGCTTTTCAAGCAACCGGCATCCAGGATATGAAATTTAATGAAGATGTGATTTTGACTGGTAAAAAATTTGCCAACAAGCTCTGGAACATCGCCCGATACATACTGACTAGGGTCGAAGGAGATTGGGATGACTATTATCGACTTTCTATTAACGAAATTTCTGGTTCAGAAAGTTTTGGCGGGCCAATGAAAACCACAGCCGAGAAAGTAACAGAATATATAAATCAATATCGTTTTGGCGACGCGGCTCATATGATTTATGATTATATGTGGCACCAAATAGCTGACAAGTATATAGAAACTACAAAAGAAAAGAACCAATCCAACGAAGAAGAAATAAGAAAAAACCTTGTGCTTTATCTTATTAATCTTCTTAAGCTTCTTCATCCTTTTATGCCGTTCATCACCGAAGAAATCTGGTCTAAACTGCCCCTTAGAAACAAAAAACTGCTCTTAATAGAAAAATGGCCATCCCAATAAACATAACTTTAATCATCCTTGGCTTTCTACCCAGCGTTGTCTGGCTTTTGATTTTTTTAACCAAAGACCCAAGGCCAGAACCAAAATATTTAATTGTCAAAGTATTTTTTTTCGGAATTGTTATCGCCCCTCTGGTCGTTATTATGGAAGCGGCGGTGAGCGGTATTTCCAAATTAGGATTTTTCTCGGGTGCAGCACTCTTTTTCACCTTAGCCGCCTTTATAGAAGAATATATGAAGTACTGGGTGGTAAAAGTCTCGGTTGTTTCCAAACCAGACTTTGATGAACCTCATGATTCAATAATCTATATGATTGTTGCCGCCTTGGGTTTTGCCGCGGCAGAAAATCTTTTAATCGCCTTTAAAATTTATCCCGAAGGCTTTGCCGCAACGATAGGAGTTATTTCTCTGCGCTTTACCGGCGCAACTTTGCTCCATGCCTTGGCTTCAGGCATTGTTGGCTATTTTTTAGGCTTGGCTTGGTTTTTTTATCACTTTAAAAAACAAATAGTTGCTTTTGGAATAATCCTCGCTTCTTTTTTGCATTTAATTTTTAATTACCTGATATTTTTAAATCCGGCCGCAGCTTTGCCAGGAAATACATTGCTTTTATTGATTATGCTGGTTTCACTTTTAATCCTTTTTGACAGGTTAAAATCAAGGCATCAACAACTTATCCAGAGCGTATCAACATAATTAGTATTGACTCTACCCCTTAGGTACGATTTATTATAGATGGTAAGAAAGGACAAACTCAAATAATGACCGAAGAAATAAAAAAAGAGGCTGAAAAACAGAATGGAATACTAACTTTAGATATTTACCAAACTGAACATGACATCATAGTCAAATCAGCAATTGCCGGAGTAGCAGGAAAAGATTTGGATATTTCAATAACCAATGACACCGTCACAATAAAAGGAACCAGAGACGAAAAAGAAGAAGAAAAAGGGAAAAATTACTTTTATCAGGAATTATACTGGGGCTCATTTTCAAGAACAGTGATTCTGCCGCAGAAAGTAAATGCCGACCAGGCAAAAGCAACATTAAAAAACGGGGTTTTAACGATAGCTCTTCCTAAACTAAAAGTTTAGCCCTTAACCTCTCGCTTGGGGCCGTCCCGAACGAACAAGTTCGTACGGGATAAACCAAGGGATAAGGACAGTAATAATGATAATGGTCTCTATCCCAAGGACCAAGCGAGTGGTGAAGGGCTGCTTGGGGCCCAGATATCGCCCCCCATACATGGGGGGCGATGTATTTCCAAATGCTCAAGAAAAAAACCGCTGGAAGCGGATTTTTGTTTTAGTGTCGGGGGAGGGACTCGAACCCTCAAGCCTTTCGGCACCAGATCCTAAATCTGGCGTGGTTGCCAATTTCACCACCCCGACGCAGGCCTTCGGCAGCGCGCAAAAACTATTCTACCATTTTTTCACTTTTTTTCAATAATAAAACACCCAAGGCCTTAAATAAGGTAGTGGGTGTTTTAAGTTTGGATTAACTTCTTACTGGAAGAAAACTCTGGTTACGACTCCGGCCAGGGTCTGAAGAATAAGTCCAACCGCCAAAATAATCAAGGCTCCCCAAACGCCCTGCTTCATTCTGAGCTTAGCATTTTTTATCTTTTCCTCGTCGCTTCCGGCATTCATCCATAAAATACCGCCGTAGATTATATAAGCGATGGCCAAAATAATACCGATGACCAGGAAGAATTGAGCTATTCTATTGATGATAATCTCAATTTCGTTTAAGCTCGTGCCCGACACGGTCGGCACTGTTGGCGCCGGCAGCTGGGCCAATACCACCACTGGCATCAAAACCATCAGCAAGGCAACCAGAGGAATTGCTTTTTTCATAAATTTATGTAAACTTTTCATTTTTCGACCGTTAAAGCTTTGGACAAGATAATTCTTTTTGGCAAAGGAATTACTTTGCTTAAAAGCCCTTTTTTATTATTTTACAAGATTATTTAACAATCGACCAATACTAACTGTTGATTACTAATATAGCATTAAGCTTTAAGGCCCGGGCAAAAAGTTAAAGAATTGGCCGGTTACAATCAAAGCAACGGTATTAATTATCACCCCAACAGCTAAAATAATCAAAGCGCCGATTAAACCATTTTTAAGCCAAGCTTTGGCATTTTTAGCTTCAGCGTCAGACTTAGCCCAAAAAAACATAATTCCGGAAACAACTATGGTTATGATTCCTAAAACAATTCCGGCGGCAATCAAAAAGTTGGCGGTCGGCTCTATGAATTCATCATATATTCTTTGCAAAGTCAAAGGATTGCCTGGGGGCAGTTGGAATCCTTGAGCTAAAATTGTACTGATCAAGGTATTATACATGTTCCGAAAAAGATCAGGGTGCAGAAAAATTGTCTGGTGATAATATTAGCAAGTGTATTAATTATCATCCCGACAGCTAAAACTATCAAGCCGCCGATTAAGGCGTTCTTAAACCAGGTTTGGGCTTTTTTTATTGCTTCGGGAGCACTGCCTGCCTGCATATACATTATCCCGCTCACCACAATCGCAATCATTGCCAAGATAACACCAATAGAAGTAAAAAAGTCGGCAACAATCCTAATAATGTCACCGAGTTCGGCTAAACTAAAGCCGGGTGGTGCCAGCGGCACTGGGTTGGTTGGAATTATAATTTGAGCGATTTCAAAAAAAATATTCATAAAATTTACTGACCATAACAACCTCCTACTTCTTCACCTGGTTTTATTTCACAGACATATCCTGCTGGACAATCTTCTGGACCCAGGCAATCTTTTAATTTAAATCTGGTGGTAACATTTGCGCAATCCAGTGGCAGATAAGAATAATCCCCACCCAAGGCATTAGCCACGGTGGCAATAATTACATTGGTAGCCATAATCACTAAAATACCGACCAAAGTCCAGGTTAAATTTTTTCTGGCATTAGCAACTTCAACTTCATTGCCCCTGGCCAAAAAGAACCTAATTCCGGACCAGGCCAGGAAAATAACCATTATTACCAGAATCACGCTTATCAGCCAGCAGGCAAAACCAGTAAGAATGTCGGCAATCTTCTGAACTGTAAAATCTTCTATGCCAAGAAAATCATCACTGCTGGTTGCAGTGCCTTGGGCAAAAACAAAATTGTAAAATCCGGCTAAAACCAAAAACAAAGTCAAAAAAACTAATAACTTTCGTAAATCCATTATTAGATATCATTATATAAGTAAAGAATAGGTGTTGCTATTAAAATTATCCACAATCGTTTTGAAAATAAAAAGAGGGAGAACACGCATTGCGCATCCTCCCTCGTGTGAGTCAGTTGTCGGTCAGGGGTTCTTGAGTCTGACCTTTGGCGGAATCCGCCAGCCGGGCAGAGTTGAATCTTGAGTTGTTTCCAACTCAATCTCAAACTCATCAAAAGACCCTCGGCCATCCTGCTGAACCAGGAACACCCGAATGTCTGGGGTTCTAACCCTGGCCTGGCCGCGTGGTCCCACGGTCGCCCGACGACCATCAGGTATTTCCACCACGATGGTCGCCGGGTTTTCGTTCCGGACAACGAACTCTATTCCGGTCAGACGTGGGGATGTCGGTTCAACCACTATCGGTGATGGCTGGCCATAACCGGTTGAGGGTGGCTGGTATTGTCCCTGCGGCTGTGATGGTGATTGCTGTGGCGGCTGCTGCGGAGTTGGCTGCTGTGGTGGTAGTGTCACGGGTATAACATATTCATCATACTCGTGATTAGCGTATAACCCGCCACCGCCAAATCCGCCCAATGCTCCGTACACGGCACCCTCTGCACTCCTTGTGATACCGCCGACCACACCGGCGCCGAGCGCTGAAGCAAAAGCTACATCATGCCACTTGTGCTCGCGCGGCTTCGGCACCCGAACCACAACATACTGCTGTTGCGGATACGGCTGGCCATAGGGTTGGTAGTACGGCGCCGGAGACACTGGATACTGACCGGGTGGCGGCTGGTAATATGGCTGGTGATACGGCTGCTGCCGGCCGATGTTCCAAACCATATTCTGATTCCCCCAAACCACCATCTGGGCCTCACATCCCGGAACTCGAATCCACGGGTAGCCGCCAAACCACGAGAACCAGGAAGTCCAGCTTGAGCAGGGCAGCCAAGTCCCAAACGGCGGCATCCCATAGATGCCCGGCAACTGGGCTTGCGCCTGACCAGTACTGGCGAAAATCGCCAGCACTACGACGAAACTGGTAAAGAGCTTTTTCATTACACCCTCTCCTTGAAATGGCCTGTTTTTTAGGCCGGATTTTCTACCTCATTCTGATACCTATATTATACTAAAAGTATGGTTATATGTCAAATCACAAGTGGCGCTCTTCTTGATAAAATAAAAGCAATGAAATCCAGGAAAAAATCTGCCCAAGAAATCCAAGATGAAATTTTCCGCAAGATGCCGGCTGACAAAAAACTATTGCTCGGTTCTCAATTATGGCGTTTGGCAAAAGAATTAACCGGCAATAAAATAAACTATGGAACAAGTAGATCCCAGACATCTTTTGGCAGGCATCGCAAAAATTCTTAACCGCCTAAATATCCCCTACTTCGTTACTGGCGGAATGGCGGTTTTAGTTTGGGGAAGACCTCGTTTCACTGCCGACATTGATATAGTCATCCAACTAAAATACGAAAATATTTCCGAACTTAGAAATGCTCTACTATCTTTCAGAAAAAAAGGATATATAGACGACGAAGCCATAAAAGAAGCAATCCGAAACAAGGGTGAATTTAATTTTATTGATGTAGAAAGCGGAGTCAAGATTGATTTTTGGATTCTTAAAGAACTCGATCGGCTTGTTGTTGAACAGCTGAAAAGAAGGGTGGCAAAGAAAATTTTTAATGAAGAGGTGTTTTTCATCTCTCCCGAAGATTTAATTTTAAGCAAGCTGATTTGGTATGAAAAAAGCGGAGAGTCGGCGAGACATATTGAAGATGTGGAATCAGTATTTAAAATTTCGGGTGAAAAACTGGATAAAAATTATCTCAAAAAACAGGCGGCGAAACTGGGGGTTGCGAACTTATTGAAAAGATTTTTGAAGTAATTTAAAACCCGCTTCATTCAATTCATTATCTCCTTTGAAAGAATGAATGAAACGGGTCTGTGAAATCGGGTTCAGCCCGAGAAAACGAACAAACAACGAATGTGCTATTGGACTTTCTCGAATCGAAGGATGGTTCCGTCTGTCACTCCCTTGACTCGAAGAAGTCCTTCGGGTTCACCCCCTCTCCAGCTATGGACGGGCCTCATCCGATACTCGCGATAACTTCCGTCCGAAAGCTTAGAAAGGGCTATCCATTCCACCGGCTTCCCTTGTTGGTCAGTGGCATGGATACGGTGAAATGTCCCGGGCCCAACCAGAACAGTGCTCTCTTCTTCTCCGGCGTTGAGACTGAACTCCTCGGCTACAGCTCTGGCAACCATTGGAACCTCTCCCCTGGCTTGAAGCACCTGGGGAACGAAATTCTGTGTTTCCGCCGGAAGGTCGCTGGCAATAGCGGCGAAGCTCGGGCCTCGCAGCTTTGCCAGTTCTTCCACCCTGTCCTCACCGATGTTATAGGCGGCAAGGGCAAGTTCGGTATCCCCGCCGTACCCTTTCAAAAGGTCGGCCAGGTAGCGAGTGCCGGCCTCAATGTTCTGCTCCGGGTCAAACAGGTCTCCTTCAATGCCGTATCGCTTGGCAGTTGCCGGGAGAACCTGCATCAACCCAAGAGCGCCTTCAGGGCTTTTTGCGTTCGGATTGAAATCCGATTCTACCCGAATGACTGCCCTGATGAGGTCAGCCGGTACCCCGTGCCGTTGCGACGCCTGCTGAATCAACGACTCATAGGGCGTTGCGACGGAAACAGGACGAGGCACTGTTCCTGCTTGAGCCCGCTGAATGCCTTGGAGCTCCTGGATCTGGGGCCAGAACAAGAGCGACGTCAGGCCCGAGACCAGAACCCCAACCCCGATAAGGGTCACCAAACCCCTGCCCGGAAAACGCAGAAAGCTCAGTCCAATGATCACGCCTCCCATAACCATCGCCATCAGGGATTGGAAGGCGACCGAAGACTTGCTTATGGCTGGCCAAGAGAGCGCATCTCTCCCACCAAGGAGGAAGACAGCAGTAATCGCCAAGACGGCAACCAGAAAGGCCAAAACCCAGAAACCCCGCGTCCGAAAGGCCAAGATCATCAAAAGAATCACTCCGACGATCCCCAGAATCCAGAGCCACTTCATCGGCCGTTGCTGATCGAGTTGATAGAGAGAAGTGGTTAAGAGTTGCTTACATTCCTCTCTATCTTTCTCAATCTGCCTCAATAGTGTCCCCATCATGCGCTGGGTTCCTTCAACTGATTCGCCGTACGGTCCATAGGGCGCCCCGCGTTGAAGTTCCAAGCTCACTCTGAGACGCTCCTTCAGTTGTTCGCCTCTGATTTCTTCCAAAGCCCGGCAGTAGCCAGCAATACTCTCTTTGGCAATGAGAGCAGTTGGTCTGTTTAACTCCGAACTCAAAAGATCCATAGCTCTGTGCTGCTCTTCCAACGCCTCTCGGGTCAAAGGCCGATTGACAAGAAAAGCATTCCAGAGAGGCGGCAACCCAAGAAACAGGATGACCCAGCCAGCGAAGACTATCCAGATATACCTCCTGAACGTGGTCGGGAAATTCTCTAAAAGGACGACAAAGGCAAGAAGTGCCACAACTCCAAGCCCTGTCCAGAAGTTCCCTACGAATCCGGCAATCCTCAAAATGAGGAGTATCGGAATTGCGGCTAAAAGCCATCGCCAGTTACCCATACTACCTCCTTCTGAAGATCAGTCTTGGAATGAAGGTCCGCAGGAAATCACGGACGACATCAATCAAAACCTCTAACCCAAGAAACTTGACAACTGAAAATCCGCGGCCTTCCGGCTCAGGCGGCCTGGGTGGCTGCGGGCCTCCATTTGGACGGTTACCTATTGGCGGAAGATTAGCTTCCTCTTCGCCTCCACGACTTTCGCGGGCTTTCCGCCAGGCAGATTCCCATGTTCTGGCAACTTCGTCCCGGAAGGCAATCGGAATGTAGATTACGCTCCAGAGAAACAAAATAAACCAGAGCCACCAGGCAAATGGGCGGATAGTTTCTCTCAAGTTGAAGAGAAAGAACCCAGAAAGTTCCGGCGGACTGCCATACCTAACAAAATAGTAGGCAGGGTGATACTTCTGGATTGCCTCGCCAAGAGATGGCTGAGGCTGAACGGCTGGCCCGACACCGAACAGCACGAGATTGAATAGCAACAAAATCACGGTAGCAATCCAGAAGACTGCCAACCGGACATTGTTGTTTGTCCGAAAGGCAATGATGAATCTCCAAGTCCATCTACGCATCGTTGTCCCTCCTCATTATGTCGAAATCATCGATAACTTCGCCATCGATGATTTCATCACCGACTTTCTGTTGATTAGGGGCCTTCGCTTCATCAACCTTAACTTCTCCTTCTTCTTCACGCTGAAGCTCGCCGCCTACCCGCCAAGCCATTCTGATAAAATCCCACAGTCCTAAATGATAAATTTCTTCTGTCGGCTCTGGGGTTTCGGGGGGTATACGATGTTTCGATGGTCCAGCCAGTCTTAACCGCCGGTCAAGTTCGGTGCCGACGACATCAACTACGAAGTCCATCATCGGCTCTTCAAATTCGGCCGATGGGAACGGCTCAACTGTTCCGTTCTCATTGGTAACTCGCTGGACTACTAGCTCCCCGGTTTCTCTGAAGATTCGCACCAGCGCTCCTTCGGCTGGGGTCTCCTTTTCTGTTAGTACCGAGATGGAAAAAACATATTTCCCTTCCCGGCCAACAGCCCAGACCCGAAGATCTTTGACTCGAAGCGGTTGTTTCTCCCTTTTCTCTTCCTTGAGTTGGCGAGCGACTTTTGCTCTTTCAAGTTCAATCTGCTCGTACTCAAGCGCCTCCTGTTCCGGATGCTCCCGAGTCGTTTGCTCAAGCTCCTTGCCCAACTTCGCGAGTTCGAGTCGCGTCTTAGTAGCAGCGACTCTCTTCTCATCCCGGGTCGGTTTCTTCTCCTGAGCTTCCAGTTTCTTCTTTTCAAAAACGATTCTGGTACGCTCAAGATCAACGCGTTCAGCTTCGAGCTTTTCCTCGCCGGACTTTTTCGGCTTCTCTTGAGTAACCTCTTTCAGCTCCCGAGCAACCTTCGCCTTTGCGAGTCCGACTTGTTCGATTTCTTTCTCAATCTCGGCGAGCTTGAGCTGTGTTTTAGCATCAGCAAGTTTCTTCTCCTCGTCGGTAAGCGCCCCTTCCTCCCTAATCGAAAAACTGCGCTTCCGTCTTGCGTCGCGGTCACGCGCTCCTGCTCTTGAACGAATAGCAGTAACGGTATAACCGCCTGCCTGGAGAACCATCACCGAACGGGCAATTCCCGATTCGGGATTCGTTTCAGTTCTCTCGAACTCTTCTCCGTTAACGTCGAAAATGACCTCTTCTGGTGGATCTGGCGGACGATTGTTGTAAAGAATTTCCGCTAGAGCCGTGACTTCCCATCCTTGTTCTTTTTTCACCGCTGGGGTTACTTCGAGCTTGAAATGTGGCATACTCACGACTCCTTTCCTCCACCATGGAGGTAAATATTGGTTGAATTGTTAAAACTCTGATTTGCGCCAGAACTGACGCAAACCAAAGCACTTTTTCTGATGCCTTAATTGTACATCACTATTTAAACTATGTCAAACAAATGCAGCTATAAAAGCGGTAGCAAATATAAGTGCAAATTTAATAAACTAAAACTTAAAAATCAACCGCCTAAATCAAGGATGCTTTTTATAAGAGTAAAGAATCCCTGCCCTATCAAGATAATGGCCAAGCCGATTATAGCATACCATAAAGCTGTTCTTGCTCTTTTAACTTTTTCTTGGTTGCCGCCAGAAGTTAAGAAAAGAATGCCGGCGTAAATAATCACAATCACGGCAATCGGGATGGCAATCTGGAAAATAAACCGGCCAATGGCTTTGGCTAAATCAATGAGTGATGATGTAGGAGCAATCGGGTTTGGAATATCGAAAGTGACTTCACCAGGTTGACCACCACCATCTCCCGGACCGCCACCGCCATCACCAGGGCCGCCGCCAGCCCCGCCATTGACAGAAACAAAAATAGGAGAAGAGACAGCTAAATTCCGATTAAGATTACCCGGAGCTACATAAGTAATACAACCCAAAGCGGCTCTAAAATTCATGCCACCGTTTTGAATAGCTCTCGAAGATGGAGTGATGGCTTGACTAAAATCCAAATTTCTAGGGTTCGGAGATAAAGGCAGGCCCACTGTTTGAAGCCTAACTACAGTAGTAAATCCGCCTGTAGTTTCATACCAAACAACCCATTCAAGACTTCCATTAGTAAATGGTAAATTTGAGCAATCTAATGACTGGTCCTGCTGACTTATGGTTAGACGAAAATCAACATTTGATGACGTTGAAGGAATAGTTCTTTGGATAACATTGAAATTATCTATTCTGACCTGGGCCTTGGCAGTATTAGAAACCCAAAAACCGGCGAAAGAGATAAAAACTATGAAAATTGAAATCTTTAACTTTTGGGTCATTAATTCCGGTCGCAGCTTTTTGAATTAATATGGACATGGGTGGCGCTCGGATTGGTGCAGCCGACAAAATTACTGTTTGAATCCTCGCATCTCCCGTTTTTCGCCCCGCATTGCTGAACCGCTACTCCTATTATCATATCACCGATATTTTCGTTCCCGAAATCCACAGCCAAAGCCCCTTGATTTCCCGATGACCCTCCGTAATGACAAGAGTTGACAAGATGAGAACACCCTCCGCAAGTTTCAACTCCCCTGGTAAAGTTGCATAGGTAAGAGTTGGGAGCGTCATTATCATTAACATCGTAAGTGTAAATACTTCCCAGATTTTGCCCCGACAAATTAGAGCTGATGCAGGAAATCAACTGATTAAGCTCTGGGGCATTTTGAGCAGGGTAAACGGTGTTATTTTGCTCAGCTAAAAGCTGGGGTTGAGAACAAAGATCTGGTGGCGGAGGTGGTGGAGGGGGCGGACCGCCTAAGGTAAGTGGACATTCCAAACGATACCAAGGCGCGTCAGTGAGCTGGCCCGGAGCAAATGACTTAATAAAAGTATTGGCAATCAGCCAAGAAGCCAAAATTATAACCAAACCCCAAAAGGTGGTCCAAAAAACTGTTTTGCCGTGACTAATCCAGCTTGGTCTAGCCCCAGCCAGCAAAATTACCAGGCCGCCATAAATAAACAAAACTGCGGCTACTGGCGGAACAAGACCCAATAAAATAAGATCAATGACATTTTTAGCCAGGCGGAAGGTGTCGCAGGTGGTACAAGGCCGGGTGTAATCTATAGTTGGGTCACCGCCAGCCGGCTTTTGATTGAGCCCGCAAGGAACTAAAGGAATATAGTCAACGGCGAAAACACTGCCAACAAACAAAAAGAAAAAAGCAAGAAATAGAATAATAAAAATAGGTATTTTGAATTTCATTTAAAATCCTCGGCCCTGCTGCATCAGCACCGTGACCTTGTCTTCGGCGGTCTGCAGAGCTTCGGGCAGGCTTCTTCGGTTAAAAATCACATCCTCAATCATATCGGCAAAAATTTTCTCAATCGCCTCGCTGTCAATTTGATACCAGCTCCGGCTGGTAAGTGCCTGCCTGGCAAATACTCCCAAGTCCGGATCAGTTTTTTGAAAATCAATCAGGTCGCGTCTGGCAGATGGCCGCAAAGATTGGCGAAGATAAGAAAGCGCGCCGTCCCGCGAGGCAGTATGGATTATGAACTTCCAAGCCGCTTCTTTATTTTTTGAGGCGGCCGATACGGCCGGAGCAAAATAGTTGGTATAGTCAACCCGAACTTCGGAACCGGCAGTCTGGGGCATTAAAGCCACATCAAAGTTTAATCTTGGCGCTTTAGCCCTAATGGTCGGAATATGATGAGAGTAATTAAACATCATTGCCACCCGCTCGGTTATAAAAGCATCAATTGAATAAAACTGGTTGTCGTTCCAGGTGTAGACAGCTTTGAGCGGATTGGCAAAATCAGTGTAATACTGAAGGGCGGTCAGGCCGAGCGGCTTAAAATCAACGGTTTTGGCAAAAGTGGCATTGGCCAAATCTCGGTTAACCATCTGAACCCCGCTCTGAAGCATTAAAAGCATTAAAATATCGGTTGAGCGGTTCACGTTTCTGGCCGCCCCAATGGCCGCTCCGGCTCTTTCAATATTACCCCGGTTGTCAATTCTGGTTAAAAGTTTGACCGCTTCATTAAATTCGTCCCAAGTGGCCGGCGCTTGGCTGATACCGGCTGAATTCAATAAATCTTTATTGTAGTACAAAGCTAAAGTATCAACGTAAATCGGCAGAGCGTAAATTTGTCCCTGATCAACCAAATCAGCTTCGGCCACATCAACAAAGTCCTGCCTAAAGTTTATTAATTTGTAATCTAAATCATCGTTATTTTGGTCCAAAGGCGATAATTTGTCTTTGTGTTTTGGGAGCCAGGTATTTTGAATCATCCAAATGTCCGGGCCTCGGCCGGCGGCCAAAGCGTCAATCACCGCTTTTTCGTATTCCTCAAACGGAAAAGGAACATATCTGATATTTATTTTTGGATTTTGCTGTCGGAATTTGCTGATTGCTTCCTGAAAAGCATTGGGTTCATCAAAAGTTCCCCAAAATTCCAGCTGAATTTTTTCTTCCGGCCGGCCAACCCCGCCTAAAACCAAAAGTATCAGTAAAATAAAAACTCCGACGATGAGCCCTCCAACAATTAAATATAATCTATTAGTTGACATACGGGATGGATTTATTTCCTGAACATTAATCCGAAATGATAAACATCAACCATTATATTTCTTTCGTAAATCAAGCCTTCCTGGCTGGCTAAAGCTAAAATACTGTCTTTGGGAGTCCGGTATTCATCGGGTGGGCCAAGACCGCCAGTTCCCTTTTCCCAATCTATGATCACTAATTTCAGGCCCGGTTTTAAAATTCTTTTTGCTTCTTTGATTATTCCGACTTTCTGGTCGTTTTGGAACAACACATTGGCCAATAAAACAAAATTCTGGGAATCATCGGCTAAAAAAGTACTGCCCAAAACTTCAAGATTAGCTCTGACTAACTGAATATTTTTTATACCAGAAAGGGTAGCTCTTGACCTGATGGTTTCTAAGGCCGGATCTAAAATATCAACTGCGGTAATCACTCCGGCATCACCAATCACTTTAGCCATTTCAATGGTAAAATAGCCCGACCCTGCCCCTAAGTCAGCCGCTCTTGTTCCTGGTTCTAAACCAAACTGACTGACGATGCTGGTTATATCAAAGGTTTGGATAGTTATTTTTGGGGTTAGACCGACGGCCGGAGAAAGATTTTGCATTAAAATAATTATACAACAACTACTGAGGCGACGGAATCACCGGTATCCATTCTCATCACCCTAACTCCCTGGGTCGCCCGGCCCAAAACCGACACGCTCTTTAATTCGGTTCTGATTGTCTGGCCCTTTTTTGATATGACAATTAGTTCCTTTTGCTCCGGGTCAACAATCTGGGCCGAAACAATCTTTCCGGTCTTTGAAGTAATTTTGGCGGCCTTAACGCCTTTGCCGGCCCGCCTTTGGACTTTAAACGCTTTAAGATCAGTTCTTTTACCATAACCATTCTCCATTATGACCAGGAGTTGATTTTGACTGTTAACTATTAACTGTTTACTGTTTACTGGTATCACTTCCATCCCGACTACTTGGTCGTCTTTTGAAAGTTTGACTCCGGTGACCCCGGAAGAACTTCTGCCGGTCGGCCGGACATCCTTTTCCTTAAATCTGATGGCACTGCCGATAGATACGACCAGCAGGATTTCGTCGCTTCCAGAGGTATGCTTAACCCAATTTAAAGAATCACCCTCATAAAGCTTAACGGCAATTAAACCGCTTTTCCTGATATTGATAAACTCCTCAACCGCCACTTTTTTAACCACCCCATCGCGGGTAGCCATAAAAAGATATCTTGCTCCTTTACTCTTAACTTTTGAAACCGGGACAACGGCGGTGATGTATTCTTGGGAAGAAATATTTAAAAAGTTGACAATTGATTTTCCGCGGCTGACCCGGCTGGCTTCAGGCACCTCATAACCCTTGGTCTGAAAAACTTTTCCGGAAGCAGTAAAGAAAAGAAGATTGTCATGAGTGTTAGCTAAAAAGAAATGGCTGACAATGTCTTCTTCTTTGGTGGCCATCCCGATCAAGCCCTTGCCGCCCCGTTTTTGGATTCTCAATTCGGTTGGCGACATTCTCTTGATGTAGCCGCCGTGGGTCAAAACAAATAAAGTATCTTCTTCGGGCACAAGCTCTTCCTCGCCTATTTCCTTTAAGGCGCTCTTTACAATTTTAGTCCGCCGGCTGTCTTGATACTTCTGCTTCAGTTCGGCAAACTCGTCTTTCATTACTTTTAAAATTTTCTTGGGGCTGGCCAAAAGGTCCTCAAGATAAGCAATAAGCTCTTTTTTCTCCTTAAGCTCTTGGTCAATCTTTTTCCTTTCCAGACCAGCCAAAGTTTGAAGCCGCATTTCCAAAATAGCGGTGGTCTGCTGGTCAGTAAACTTGAATTTCTTGATTAAGTTGTTAAAAGCATCTTCCCTGGTTTCCGACTTTTTAATGGCGGCAATTATTTCATCAATGTGATCCAGAGCCTTTTTCAATCCTTCCAAAATATGAGCTCTGGCCTTGGCTTGAATCAAATCAAACTTGCCTCGCCTGGTAATCACACTCCGGCGGTGCTCAATGAATTTTTCCAGAATTAACTTTAAAGGAAGAATCTGGGGCTGGAGGCCGTCAAGCAAAGCCACCATGTTAAAATGAAAGGTTTTCTGAAGATCGGTATACTTGAAAAGCTGGTTTAAAATTTTCCTGGGGAAGGAATCTTGCTTTAACTCAATCACGATTCTTAAACCTTCCCGGTCAGACTCATCACGCATATCTTTTATCCCTTCAACTTTTTTCTCTTTCACCAAATCGGCAATTTTGGTGATTAATTCGGCTTTGTTCACTTGATAAGGAATCTCGGAAACAATAATCCGGTGAATTCCTTTTTTGCTTTCTTCAATATCTACCTTTGCTCGAGTGACCACCGGACCCCGGCCAACGGCATAAGCATTTAAGATGTCCTGCTGATTGTAAATTATGCCGCCGGTCGGAAAATCAGGTCCTTGAACAAAATTAACCAGTTCTCTGGTATCAGCGTCAGGATTATCAATCAGAAAAACCAGGCCATCTAAAACTTCGCCCAGATTATGAGGCGGGATATTGGTGGCCATTCCGACAGCAATTCCAAGAGAGCCGTTTAAAAGAAGATTTGGAACCTTGGCTGGTAAAACAACTGGCTCACGTCTAGTAGCGTCGTAGTTATCGGCAAAATCAACGGTATCTTTTTCAATGTCAGTTAAAAGTTCTCCGGCAATAGCGGTCATCCTGGCTTCGGTATTATGATTAATAAATCCATTGGCGACAAAGGAATGACACTTACTGTCTACTTTAATAGAATAAACTCTCCTAACTCCACTGTTTTCTACTTTTACAATTGGGTCGAATAGGTATCGAGAAGAAATTAATCTACCCAAAGCAACCTGAATTTTTGATTTCTGTTCACGACTACTTAGTGAAATTAAGGTCTCGTAATTTTTGATAAGATTTGAATATCTATCAAAATTATGCTTCATGGCAAATTGACTTAAGGCATATTTATGAGGCAAAAAATTTAGAATATATGCCTTTAAAAATGGAATGAAATCAGTTGTTGAGTAATCTTTTGTATTACAAAGATTTATCGCCTCTTCCAGTTTTTTCTTTTTATTTTTAGATACGAAATCAATATTTTCTTTGAATAAAGCCCGATCGTTTAAACTTCTGATATATAACTTGAAAGTATTTCTATATCTATCAAAGCGTTTAGTCCCAGCTATACCGAATCTTAAAAGAATAACCTGAATTTGATCTATCAACTTTTCACTAGTGGAAATTGCCGATAGCTCAACCATTTTTTTACCTGAATAACTCACGCTTCCATCGCCTTCAAAATAAGCTTTTAAGAATTCGGAGATTACTGACTTTGGAGACAAAAATATAGTTTCGGGTATTTCTCTAAATGGGGATTTTACTGGTTTAAGACCCAGGTTCCTTAAAAACTCAATAATATAATGAGAGTGTACTTCTATTGTTCTATAGGGTTTCTTCCCAAATGAATTTGGCTTTCTATCAAATATATGCAAACGACAGTCCGGAAAATTTTTTTTCCATTTCCTTTCGAACTCTTTAACCAGTTCTAAATCCGAATTGCAAAATTCTAATTCTTTTTCTTTAAGAGTGCCTTCTGACACCAACAATCCTAAAATAAAGGCCAGGTCTTCATTCAACTCGGCCGGTAGAATTTTTTTCGCAACTCTTTGATTTTTTATATCTGGCCAGTACGGCTTGGTGTCTAAACTTTTTTCAGGCCAAAAAATATCGGGGGTACGGTCGATTACTGCGATATCCCCTTCTTTTACTTCACCTAAAAGCTTCCATCTGAATTTTGGTTCTTTTGTTATCTTATCTTCGCTCCATAAAAGAACCGGGTGATTATATGTTCCTTGAACAGAAAAACCTCTTGAGCTCTCAATTTTAATAGTCGGATGTTCGCCGCTGTCAAACCATTTACTTGCTGAATTAACTTTTTTACCAAGAGAAAGGACTTGAAGCTTAATATCAACTTCTGGCGAATCTGTTTTTGCGATTTTTTGAATAGGCACTAAACCTCTATCGGTAACAAGCAAAGAATCACCTGTTAAGCAGTAACGCATTGCCGCCGGGCTGTCGCCGTCAATTGAGTTATGAACGAAAATTCCGGCAGATAAAGCAAAGTTATGTGTTTTATCTATGATTAAATCATAAACATCTTCTAATTCTTTTACATTTTCTATTTTAGTTATGCGATGATTTTTATTAATTTCTTGATAAATAAGAGCGGGGTTATTATTAAAATACCTTAAACCCATCTTCCAATACGGCGCCGAGCCATACGGATATACTAAGTTCCTTTTAGAATTATAAGTCTTTTCATTCAATTCTAGAGAATTCTTTAATATTTCTTTACAAATACTAATAAATTTTAATTTACCAGTTTTATTGGTCTTGTGGTTTTTATTGCCTTTAATTATCTTTTCATGCATAAAAACTCTATACTCTTGATCCTGCCACAATCGTATAAGTGTTTTTGTAAAACGACTGCTCATTTCTTGCCTTTTCTCTGGATGATTTTTTATGAACTCTTTATTTACCTTGCTTAAAAAAATACGCATTTTATTTCGATACTCTGGATTTGCCCAATTTTTCTTATTTCTTTTTAATAAAACCTGTCTATACTTTTCTTTAGTAGCCGGATTGGCTAAATATTCAGCTCTACCCTTGGCTATTTTTTTCCGATATTCCGGATTTTTATGCTGTTCCGAAGCGTGATTATAATGAATCCTCCAATGCTCGCCCCAATTCATTCTTTTTATATTATCTGGATTGTTATTTAACTTATTGAAATTAATATGATGTCTAACTCTGCCAGTACTTTTTTTATACACTCCATGGATTAAATTATGATTATCGGCTAAATGATGGGCTGGAACCCACTCATTTTTTTTAGGCTGATAGATTAATAAATATCCTTCTCTACTTATTCGATCGGTTTTTCCCGATAGTCTATAATAAATAGGCATTATAGAATCTTCCTTTGTAAGAAATTGGGCCTCTTTGTAGCTTCCGTTTTTTAATAAAAATCGATGATTAGGAGTACATTTTATTTCTAATCCATTATCTAGAGTTACTTTTATAATTTTAGCTGATTTTTTCGTTAGTCTAGGATTTTTTATCTCAGCTATAGATATCAGCCCAAGAGAATTTACTGTATAGGTATAATTCTTTTTGCCCATTTGCCATTCTTTTATTAAGTCCTCGAAACTTAAATCTCTGCCGTCAGCAAGTTTTACTTTTGTATCTTTTGTAAAACAACCCCAATTGCCTTGACCATCAACCAGTGGATAACGCAAAGAAAAATCCTGAGCCATTCTGGCCATGGCATCGTAAATTGGAATATCGCCGTGAGGATGGTATTTAGCCATAGTGTCGCCCACCACTCTGGCGGCTTTAACATGCTTGGCCCCATGCCTTAACCCGGCCTGAAGCATCGCATACAAAATTCTTCTCTGGACCGGCTTCAGGCCATCTCGGACATCAGGTAAAGCGCGCGAAACAATCACGCTCATCGCGTAATCCAAATACGACTCTTTCATCTCCTTGGTTATCTCTCTTGGTTTAATGTGGCCGATTTCAGCCATACCCAGCAGTAATAACACGACAAATGTCTTAGTTTGGTTTTTGGTAACTAAGGTATTGTGTGATTAAAGGTTAAACTTAATTTAAGAATGCCCAATAGTATATGACGACATTAGTTTAAAACCTGTCGTGTTATACTACTGGGCATAAAAAATTACTCTGACACTGGCAGCAATCTCGGTTTTATATCCGAACTCTCTAAGTTATCAGTACTTTCCTGACTCTGTTTTTCTGGCCCTCTGGTTAATCCGAATAAATCAGAAATTGCTGCTTTCAAATCATTGAAACTTCCGCCGATAACTGAAAGAGGCGACTCCTGCTCTCCTGCCCCAGCTCTCTCTTGGCCGGGATTAATCAAAAAGGTCAGCTTTTGTTGAAACGATTGAATCCAGATAAAAACGACCAAAGAAAAAACAATAAAAACCGAAAGCCACATAAAGACGGCTCTAATATGATGGGGTTGTTTACGGATTTCTTTAAGCATTGAACAAAACTAATTTCATTTCCTCGGCCGGCAGACTCTTCTTTTGAATCTTATAAGATTTTTCGGCTTTTTCCGGCGTCAAACTCATCTCTTTTAAAAACTTCTCCGGACCGTCTATTTCAAGTTTAAGACCCTGAATTTTGTAATGCATTGGAACTACCACTTTGGGCTCAATTTGACGAACCACTTCCATGGCCTCTTTATAGTTTACCGTATAAATGCCGCCGATTGGAATCATCAAAATATCAACATCCCCTATTTTTTCGACCTGCTCTTCTGACAATTTTTCTTCACCAAAATCGCCCAAATGAGCCAAAGTCATATCCTCCATCTTTATGACATAAATAGTGTTGAGGCCTCTTTCCTGGCCCTGGCTTTTATCGTGGTATGACTGAATGCCTTTAATGGAGACGCCTTTAATTTCATACTCGCCAGGACCTTCGACTAAAAAGCTTTCACCCGGCATTCCTTCGGTATTATTATGATCATAATGCTGGTGGGAAACTAAAACAATTGTATCTTTGATTTTGGGCGGCCGAAGCCCGATTTCAGAAGAAAAAGGATCAATCAAAACCGAGGTATCTTTGCTCTCAATCCGGAAACAGGAATGTCCATACCAGGTGATAATCATACTTACATACTAACATAAGAATTCTCAATTTTCAATGAAAACTTGAAATCTTTTTAAAATAAGATATTATTAAAAACTGCTATGGAGCAATTATCAAATCTCCAGGAAACAAACGGCGGAAACAGCAAAAAACTGATGAAAGAACTCTTGGCTAATTTTAAATTTTCTCTGCCCAAAAGAGGCTCGGTTTTGGACGGCAAAGTAATCAGCGTTTCTCTTTTAAATGTTTTAATTGATCTTGGCCACTTTGGCATCGGCATTATTTATCCTCGGGAATTTTACGATGACCCGGAAAAACAAAAAAGTTTAAAGCCGGCCCAGGAAGTTAAAGTTGTCCTGCTTAATCTTGAAAATGAAGAAGGATTAAGAGAAGTCTCCCTTAAGCGGGCCCAAATGAAATCTGCCTGGCAGGAAGTCAAAGAAATATATGGAAAAGGAGAAATTATCCCGGTAAAAATAACCAACCTGAATAAAGGAGGATTGATTGCCGAGATCGTCGGAATCCAGGCTTTTATGCCTCTAAGCCAGCTGACCGAAGAACATTATCCCAAAGTTGAAAACGGAAATATTCAGGAGATCGTAAAAATTCTTCAAACTTACAGAAATCAAGAATTTCAAGTTAAGATAATTGATGTTGATGAATCGCAGAACAAATTAATAATTTCTGAAAAAGCGGCCCGGCAAACTTTGGAAAAAGAAAAAATGGTTGAACACAATCTCGACGACTTGGTGGAGGGAGAAATTACTGAAGTGACTGATTTTGGAGCTTTTGTGAAACTGGCTGACGGAAGCGAAGCCTTAATCAATAAATCAGAGGTTGAGTTAGCTGAAAATCAGGACATTAAAGATGTCCTAAGGCCGGGCCAAAAAATAACCGCCAAAATAATTGAAACTGGGCCTGATAAGATAATGCTCTCTTTGAAAAATCAGCCTTGATTTTTTATCAATTTTATATTAAGCTCATTAATCTATGAAAGGTATTTTAAGGTATATTCTAATCGTCTTTATTGTTTTATTAGCCATTTCCGGAATCGTGGCCCTTTTTAATTTGACTGACCAGACCGTTGAAGAAACCTCCATCAGCCAGCTGGCTCAGAAAATAAATTCAGAAGAAGTTAAAGAAGTGGTGGTTAAAGACGATAATCTGGAAATAGCTTTAGTCAGCGGCACCAAGGAAAAAACCAAAAAGGAGTTTGGCGTAAGCTTGACCGAAACTCTGGCTAATCTTGGAGTAAGCCAGGAAAAACTTTCCAAAGTTGAAATAAAAATTAAAGAAGAAACCGGACTAATCGCTTTGCTTTTCAACTCCCTGCCTTTTATTCTTCCTTTTCTATTCATCTTCCTGCTTTTTTGGTGGATGATGCGCTCGGCCCAGCACGGAGCCACTCAGGCCTTTCATTTTGGCCGCTCAAAGGCTCGGTTAGCCAATGCCAACGCTGATGGCAAAAAGATTTATTTTAAAGATGTTGCCGGTCTTAAAGAAGCCAAGGAAGAAATTGAAGAAGTAGTTGAATTTCTGAAAGACCCGAAAAAATTTCAAGCGGTCGGAGCAAGAATTCCAAAAGGAGTTTTACTGATTGGACCGCCGGGAAGCGGCAAAACAATGATGGCTAAAGCCGTGGCTAATGAAGCGGGAGTTCCTTTCTTTTACGTTTCGGGCTCGGAGTTTGTTGAACTGTTTGTCGGGGTCGGCGCAAACCGGGTCCGCGATACCTTTGAGTTGGCTAAAAGAAGCGCGCCGTCAATTATCTTCATTGATGAAATAGATGCCATCGGTCGGCATCGGGGGGCGGGGCTCGGCGGTGGACACGATGAAAGAGAACAAACCCTAAACCAGATTCTGGTGGAAATGGATGGTTTTGCTACTAATGAAAAAGTGGTGATTCTTGCTGGTACTAACCGGCCTGATATTCTGGACCCGGCATTACTTAGACCGGGCCGCTTTGACCGAAAAATAATTTTGGATATGCCTTCAATAACTGATCGGGAAGAAATCTTGAAAATCCATTCCCTTGGAAAACCTCTGGCCAAAGAAGTGAATCTTAAAGTAATTGCCCAACGGACTCCGGGCTTTTCCGGCGCTGACTTGGCTAACTTGACAAATGAAGCAGCGATTTTGGCGGCCAGAAAAAACCAAAAAGAAATTTTGCAGCCGGATTTGATTGAAGCAATTGAAAAAGTGATGCTCGGTCCGGAAAGAAAAAGCCACGTCTTAAACGAAAAAGAAAAAGAAATAACCGCTTATCACGAAGCCGGCCATGCTTTGGTCGCGAGCTCTTTAAAAAATATGGATCCGGTCAATAAAGTATCAATTATCTCCCGAGGCCGAGCTGGCGGCTATACTTTAAAAATGCCATCCGAAGACAAGTATTTGAGAAGCAAAAAAGAATTTGAATCAGAACTGGCCTGGATTTTAGGCGGCTATACAGCCGAAAAAATAATTTTTAAGGACACGACCACCGGCGCTTCAAATGACCTTAAGGTGGCTTCAGAACTGGCCCGAAAAATGGTCACCGAATTCGGGATGTCAGATAAATTAGGACCAATAACTTATGGCGATAGGGATGAATTGGTCTTTTTGGGGAAAGAATTGACGGTTGAGAAAAATTACTCAGAACAAGTGGCTTATCTTATTGACCAAGAAGTTAAAAGTTTTATATCAAGAGCCCTGCTGACTGCTAAAAAAGCAATCTCTGAAAAATTGCAAACTTTGCACAAAATTGCTAAAAAGTTAGTAGAAAAAGAAACTTTGGAGCAGGAGGAATTTTACGCTCTTTTAGGAGCATAGCATGCGAGTGTAGCTCAACGGTTAGAGCACCAAGCTTATACCTTGGGGGTTCCTGGTTCGAATCCAGGCACTCGCATTGGGCAGTTAGTTCAGTGGTTAGAACGCGTCGTTGACATCGACGAGGTCGGGGGTTCAATTCCTCCACTGCCCATATGGACCCCGAACGAAATAGCCCTTATGGGTTCGGGATTCAATGTTAGACTTAATTAAATAGCCTGATGCACAATTGTAGCTTATGTATATAACTGCGCAGTCCCGTACGAAGTCCGAAATCTTATTTCGGCAGAAACCATAGGTTTCTTACTTCGTTCGGGACGCAGCAGCTATTTCGTACGGGGTGGACAAAATCCAACAGTTTATCCAAAAACATAATCCGAGAAAAATCACAGAAATCCAGCCTGGCTGGACGGTTAAAATCCATCAAAAAATAAAGGAGGGCGGGAAAGAAAGAGTGGCGCCGTTTGAGGGAATTGTAATCGCGAAAAAACACGGTAATGAAGCCGGCGGAACTTTTACCGTTAGAAAAGTGATTTCTGGCGTCGGGGTGGAGAAAATTTTCCCGGTCAATTCGCCGACCATTGAAAAAATTGAAGTTCTTAAAAAAGCGAGGGTCAGACGAGCAAAGTTGTATTATCTTAGAGAAAAGAGCAGAAAAGAAGCTCGGAGAAAGATAAAGACGATGTAACGACGCCCAGGTGGAGGAACTTGGCAGACTCGTATCCTTGAGGAGGATATGGCCGTAAGGCCGTGTGGGTTCAAATCCCGCCCTGGGCATTTACACATCGGGCGCATAGCTCAACGGTTAGAGCGTCTGCTTTACACGCAGAAGGCTCCTGGTTCGAGTCCAGGTGCGCCCATAAAAGGTCGGAGGCCTGCCCCGTAGCGAACCTAAGGTCCTGCTTCGGGGTTCAAATCCTCCAGCGCCCACAAATGCCTTTCTACTCTGTTAAACTTCTTGCCAAAAAAGAAGCAGCCGAAAAAACGACGGCCTTCTTTTTTGAAAAACCGAAAAATTTTAAATTTATTGCCGGCCAGTTTATTAGTCTTTATTTAAAAAAGAATTTAATTCACGACTTTTCAATCGCCTCTTCGCCGAAAGAAAAAGATTTAATGATCACAACCAGAATGAGACCGTCGGTTTTTAAAAATTCATTAAAGAAGTTGAAAACGGGAAACGGGGTGAAAATTGAGGGCCCCTTTGGGCAACTTAGTCTTCACCGCAGTAGTAGAGCAAAGCTCACTACGGGGCACGGCAAAAATAAAAAACCTCCGGCAGTTTTTCTAGCTGGAGGGATAGGCATCACTCCCTTCCGCTCAATGCTCAAAAGTTTCCCGGATATGAAAATTACTCTTTTTTATTCAAACCGAAGGAAAAAAGATGCCGCTTTTCTTGAAGAACTGGAAAATTTAGAAAAACAAAGCAATAATTTCAAATTAATCACGACAATGACCAGAGAAAAAGGGAAGCATATAAATTCCGAAATGATTAAAGAAAACGTTAAAGACTGGCGAAAAGGGATTTATTACGCAATCGGTTCAACCGGATTTGTTCAATCAATGGTTAACTTACTTTCGGAAATGAAAATTAAGCCCGAACAGATTAAAACCGAGAACTTTTCCGGTTATTAATAAAATTGTAAAATATAAATATGTCCAAACACACACTTCCGCAATTGCCCTACTCATACGATGCCCTTGAGCCCCACATTGATGCCAAGACAATGGAAATCCATCATACCAAACATCACCAGGCCTACGTGGATAAATTAAACGCGGCTTTGGAGAAATATCCGGAACTTTTTGAAAAACCGCTTGAGGAATTACTGCGGAATATTAATGAGGTCCCTGAAGATATCCGCCAGATGGTAATTAATCACGGCGGCGGGCATTATAATCATTCTTTATTCTGGACAGTTATGTCGCCGAGCGCAGGAGGTGAACCAAATGGCACTTTAGCCGAAGTAATCAACCGAACTTTCGCCGGATTTGAAAAATTCAAAGAACAATTTTCCAATTCTGCGGCCAATATTTTTGGCAGTGGTTGGGCTTGGTTAATAAAAGATCCTTCCGGAAACTTAATTATAAAAAGTACGCCGAATCAAAATAGTCCGATTATGGAAGGGCATATTCCTATCTTAGGCCTTGATGTTTGGGAACATGCTTATTATTTGAAGCACCAAAATCGCAGACCTGAATACATCCAGACCTGGTGGAATGTAATAAACTGGAACCAAGTTGAAGAAATCTTCAAAAAATAATGGGGCATATCCTCCACGACGAAAAACTCAAAGAACTGGAAGAAAAGGCAATGAAAGCCCGCGAGCTTACGATTGAAGAACTGGTTGAAGCCGGCTCAGGCCACACCGCCGGACCGCTTGGCATGGCTGATATTTTCACGGCTCTATACTTCCATGTTTTAAACCACGATCCTAAAAATCCGGAATGGGAATATAGAGACAGATTAATTTTATCCAACGGCCATATCTGCCCGATTCGCTACACGGTTATGGCCATGGCCGGATACTTCCCGATAAAAGAATTGAAAACTTTACGCAAATTCGGAACGCGACTTCAAGGCCATCCCGAACGCGAGAAATTACCTGGCATAGAAACCACTTCCGGGCCATTAGGCTCGGGATTAGGCCAAGCCGCCGGCTATGCCTACGCCGCCAGAATGGATAAAAAACAATTTCGGGTTTATTGTATTACCTCTGACGGAGAAAAAGAAGCGGGGAATCACTGGGAGGCGGTAATGTTTGCCGCAAAATATAAATTAAATAACCTCACTGAAATCGTAGACCGCAATAATATCCAGATTGACGGACCAACCGAAGAAGTAATGCCCCTTGAACCGCTGGAAGCAAAATACAAGGCCTTTAACTGGAACGTAATAAATGTTGATGGGCACAATATTAGGGATTTTGTAAATGCCATTGGGTTAGCTAAAGCTGTCTTAGAAAAACCGACGGTCATTATCGCTCACACCATTCCAGGCAAAGGCGTACCAGACATTGAAGGTGACTATTTGTGGCATGGTATTCCGCCAAAGCCGGATGAAGCCAAACATTTCATCAACGACATCAGAACTCTTAAAGGAAAGATAAAAAGCGAGCACGAATAAACTTCTCTTGATAAAACACTAAAAAACTGTAGAATATTAGCATAATTTGCCGACCTAGCTCAACGGCAGAGCAACCGATTCGTAATCGGTAGGTTCCGGGTTCAAGTCCCGGGGTCGGCTTGATTTAAAATATGGGAGAAAAAAATAGTTTGCACGAAGTCGTAATAACAGCCATCATCATCAAAAATAGCAAGTACCTTATCACTAAACGTTCAATGAAAGAAAAGCGTTTCCCGGGTTTTTGGACGGTCCCGGGCGGCAAATTAGAAACGAGCGACTATATTCACTTGCCCAAAGAAACAGAACATTACTGGTATAATGTACTTGAAAAAGTGCTAAGAAAAGAGGTTCGCGATGAAGTCGGCCTGGAAATCAAAAATATAGAATACGTCACCAGCTTAGCCAGGGTTCATGAAGACAAAAATCCTTCACTTGTGGTTTCCTGCATGGCTGATTATGATTCAGGAGAAATAAAGCTTCAAGAAGATGAGACCGAGGATTATGCCTGGATAACTTTGGAAGAAGCTAAAAGTTACAAATTAATTGATGGGATATATGACGAATTAGTGATGGCTGACCGAAAAAGAAAAGGAGAAAAAGGAGAATGGGTCAGAACACAGTCTTAAAAATTAATGCCGGGGTAGCTCAGTGGTTAGAGCGCTTGCCTGAAATCTTCGGGCACATTATCAGGAATGATATTGTTAAAATTGGGTGAAATCGGAGAAGTCTAAAAATCAGATAACTCCGAGCCAAGCTTCGATATTGTAATCGAGGAAGGCCTAGAGACTATCCTTTTAAGGAGTAGGGCTGAATAAAATTTAGCTCGAAGCGCCCAAGCTCCAGAACGGAGCATGATATAGTCCAAAATTTTGGAAGAGCAGGGCGTCGGCAGTTCGATTCTGCCCCCCGGCACTGAATTTTATCCACAAAACGATATCCACAGAAAAGAACTTTAAAAACCGAACCATCATTGATAAGATATAAAGGTAATGACAAAAGTTCGAAAATGAGAAATGATAGGCACTTGGCAATAAAATTAAGAAAGAAAGGTAAAAGCTATAACCATATAAGCAAAGTTTTGGAAATTCCCAAAAGTACAATGGTTTATTGGTTTAAAAATAAAACGTGGTCAGAAGAAATAAAAAAAGAACTTACGAGAAAGGCAAATTACATAGCTAAAAAAAGATTAACTTTAATAAATAAAAGAAGACAGGAACAATGGGAAAAGTGGAGAGAAAGTCATCGAATAGAGGCAGTAACAGAGTTCAACAGACTAAAATCCAATCCATTATTTATGGCGGGATTGATGTTATACTGGGCAGAAGGAGATAATAACCTTCAAAACTCTATGGTTCGAATAAGTAACATCACACCTAATATAATTAAAATATTCGTTGAATTTATTAAAAAAATTTGCAAAATTCCTGATGAAAAAATAAAGATTTCTTTAATAATATACCCAGACCTTAATGATGAAAGTTGTAAAAAATTTTGGATGAGACAAACAAAACTTCAAAAAGGTAATTTTTATAAAACACAGGTTATTAGAGGTAAACATCCGACAAAAAGATTAGAAAATGGAATTTGTATGATTACCGCGGGAGGTAGAGGATTGAAAGAAAAAATATTCCAGTGGTACAAACTAAGCACAGAAATGTTACTTAATGCGGATATGGTATAGGGGCATTACGAGATCTTGCCAAGATCTAGAGACGGGTTCGAGTCCCGTTATCCGCT
>CAYIZI010000006.1:0-34969 GCA_964368135.1 uncultured Candidatus Saccharibacteria bacterium | reverse complement strand
ACTTAATAACAAATGTTTGAAGAGCATAGTTTTTTAGCTAAGATTCTGGATTTGGTGAGAAAGATAATCCCTCGGACGGTTTTTGAATTTTTTCAGCCCTGGTATCATGGGGTTTTAGCTTTGTCCGGAGCAATCATTTTTGGCTGGCCCTCAAGTAAATTAAAAGTAATTGGTGTGACCGGGAGCAAAGGCAAATCAACCACGGTTTTTTTGATAAGCAGATTCTTAGAGGAAGCCGGATATGGTGTAGCTTCTATAGGTTCTCTTGGTTTTAGGATTGTGGGGGAGGCAGGGAGCGAAGCGACCGTCGGAAGGGGGCGGAGCCCCCTCCGAGTATTATTGGAATGGCCGAACAATTTGAAAATGACTATGCCGGGCCGGTGGAAGATACAAAAATTCTTGGCCCAGGCCGTGAGAGCCGGTTGTCAGTTTGCGGTTTTGGAGATTACTTCTGAAGGAATCAAACAGAAACGACATCTTGGCCTAAAATTTGATGCCGCGGTTTTTACCAATTTGGAAAAGGAACATATTGAAAGTCATGGTTCATTTGAAAAATATTATCAAGCCAAGCAAGAGCTTTTTAAAAGAACTAAAAATATCCATATCCTTAATGCTGATTCAGAGTTTGTGAATTTGTTTTCCAAATTTCCGGCAAGAAAAAAATTATTCTACAGTTTAAGGAATTATCCTGATTTGAGAAGTCATCTTAGAGGAGATTTTAACAAGTCCAACATTTTAGTGGCCACAGAGACAGTTAAAAATTACAATATTGATTTAGAGACGATTCAGAAGGCCTTGGATAAAATAAAAAGCATTCCCGGCCGGTTTGAATTTATAGATGTTGGTCGGCCGTTTAAAGTGGTGATTGATTATGCTCATACGCCAGGATCCCTGGAAGCAGTTTACAAGACGCTAAAAGAAAGTTTAAAGTTTAAAAATTTAAAGCTTATTTGCGTGCTTGGCGCGGCGGGTGGCGGCAGAGACAGGTGGAAGCGGCCGATTTTCGGCCAACTGGCTGAAAATTACTGTGATAAAATTATTCTGACTAACGAGGATCCTTACGATGAACCGCCGGAAAAAATTATTAACGAGGTTGAAGCCGGAATAAACGATGGGACTAAAGTAGAGAAAATAATTGATAGAAGAGAGGCGATAAAGAAAGCCTTAACTTTAGCCCAGAAAAATGATATAGTAGTCATAACTGGAAAGGGCTCTGAAACTTCAATCGCGGTTAAAGGGGGTAAAAAAATTCCATGGTCTGATAAAGGCGTAGTGTTAGAGTTATTAAACCCCGCTACTTTAAGTAGCGGGGTAAAAGAAAATGGTTAAAGAAATTCCGAAAAAGTTTGAAATTCTTGAACATACGGCTGATATTAGGCTCAAGGTTTTCGGTTCTTCGCCAAAAGAACTTTTTAAGAATGCTCTTTATGCGATGGGCTATGTTCAAAAACCGGACATTGTTGAGCAGTCAACTGTCGGTAGAATCATCGGCAGATTACGGGGCCGAAGAGTGGTTGAAGAAGTGGCAATTGAGTCAATGGATTACGACACTCTTTTGGTTGATTTTTTAAGCGGAGTTTTGTCTTACTCTGATACTCAAAATGCCGTATTCTTTGATGTTAAGTTTAAGGAGTTCTCCGAGAACAAAGCTGAAGGGTTAATCTACGGAGTCAAAGTAGATGATTTTGATAAAGATATAAAAGCGGTTACTTATCATGAAGTAGAGGTGAAAGAAATTGAGCCAGGGAAGTGGGAAAGCACTCTTGTATTTGATATTTGATGGAAATTAGAAAGCAAGATCTCAAACGAATCAATGAGTATCTTTGGGAGATTCCCAGGGATTTTCGGTCGGATATGCGGGTGCCAGCTCGGGTTTATATTTCCGAAAAGATGCTGGATTCGTTGTTTAAAGACCGGACCCTGACTCAATTGGTTAATACCGCGGCAATGCCGGGAGTGGTTAAGTATTCAATTGTTATGCCTGACGCCCACGAGGGTTATGGTTTTCCAATCGGCGGAGTAGTGGCAATGAGAGTTGATTCAGGACTGATCAGCCCTGGCGGGATCGGTTATGATATCAATTGCGGAGTCAGATTGTTAAAAAGCAGTATGACCGTTGATGAAGTTAAAGACCATTTGCCTGACTTGGTCTCTCAAATATATACCAATGTTCCATCCGGCGTCGGCCGAGGCGGATATTTAAAACTGGATAAATCAAGTTTTAACCAGGTAATGACCAGGGGCGCCAAATTTATGGTTGAAAGGGGCTATGGTGACGGGAAAGACCTGAATCAAATTGAATCAGAAGGCCAGTTAAAAGGAGCCAACCCGGAAATGGTTTCTGATACAGCCAGAAAAAGAGCATTTGACCAGCTTGGGACAATCGGCGCCGGGAATCATTTTATTGAGGTTCAGAAGGTTGATGAAATTCACACTGAAGAAGAGGCGGAAAAACTCGGTTTATTCAAAGGCCAGGTTTGCGTGATGATTCACACCGGCTCCCGCGGTTTTGGCCATCAGGTCGCCACTGATTACATCAGGAAATTTATGAAAGCAATGACTAAATATCAAATCAATCTGCCGGACCGCGAGCTGGCCGCTGCGCCGTTTAGTTCTGAAGAAGGGAAGGCATACTGGCAGGCGATGTCTTGCGGCGCCAATTTTGCCTGGTCAAACCGTCAGTTCATTACGGCCATGATTCGCAAGGCCTGGGGAAAAGTTTTAAGAGACGGAGATTTACCCATTGTCTATGATGTTTCTCATAATATTGGTAAAATAGAAAGACACTTGGACGAGAACGGTAAAGAAATAGATGTCTTGGTTCATCGAAAAGGAGCAACCCGGGCTTGGCAAGGCCAACCAGTCTTGATTCCTGGTTCAATGGGTACCGCTTCGCATATATTGGTCGGCACTGACCAGACGATGGAAGAAACTTTTGGCAGTTCTTGCCACGGCGCCGGCCGCCTTATGTCCCGTTCAGCGGCCAAAAGGCAGATCCGCGGTCAAGATTTAAAAAAAGAATTGGAAAGCAAAGGGATTATTGTCAAGGCTGGCTCAACGAGCGGTCTTGCCGAAGAAGCACCCCAAGCGTATAAAGATGTAGATGATGTAGTTGATGTAGTTCACGGAGCTGGTATCGCCAAGAAGGTGGCCCGATTAGTGCCCCTGGCAGTTATTAAAGGATGAGCGACGAAAAAATAAATCAACAATTTCTTTGGGCTTTGATTATTTTATCCCTGTTTTTGTTTAGCGGAGCAGTTTTCTTTTTTAATAAGGATTTACCAAAGAACCAGGGAGCCAATATAGAAGCAAGTAAAACTCAAAATGGCCGCGTTTATACCATTTATTACACCAGCGGAGTTTTCAGCCCGACCAATCTGCAGATTAATATCGGCGATACGGTCAGGTTTGTTAATGATAGTCTTTTTTCAATAAGGGTTGTTTCCGATCCTCACCCCAAACACGACGCCCTACCCGGTTTTGACAGTATTTCCGATGTTCCGTCCCAAGGACTGTTTTCCTATACCTTTACTAAGCGGGGAATTTTTGACTATCACAATGAAAGAAATATCGGGCAAAAAGGAACAGTTATTGTTAAATGATACTGCTTTTTCTTCAGGAACTCGGCTTGTTTGCTCTGACCCAGCTGATTGGTATTTTTGTTGCTCTTAAGGGAAAAGCTTTGGTTCAGGAGCAGAATGCAATTATTGATTTAACCATTCAGGAAGTCATTGTTTTTTTAGTTTTCCTTGCCCTTTTCATTTATTTTGTCCGGAGATTTTCACAAAAGTCAGCTTCCTTTTTTAGGTTAATTTTGGGGTTGGCCATTTTTGCCGGCAGTCAAACTGTTTTATCGCTGATTTTTAATGAAGCCACTTTCTCTACCCTGGTTGCTGTTTTGTTCGCTTTTGCAGTTTTAAAAACTAAGATAGTTTTGATTCACAATGCTGGTATTGTTTTGGCCTTGGCCGGAATTGGAGGATTCCTTGGTTTATCTTTAACCCCTTTGACGGTTGTCTTTATTCTGTTGATTCTGTCTTTTTATGACATTATCGCCGTTTATAAAACCAGGCATATGGTTAAGATGGCCGAGGATATGATTAAATCAAGAGCGATTTTCGGATTGATTTTGCCGCAAAAGACTTCAGGCTGGAGAGAGACTTTGGAAAATGTCAGACCCGGCGAGGGATTTATGATTCTTGGTTCGGGCGATGTGGTCATGCCTTTGGTTTTGATTGTTTCAGTAATCGGGATTCAGGGCTTAGTCAGCGGCTTGATTGTTCTGCTTTTTTCTCTGATGGGATTATTTTTGACTTATTACCTTTTTATTACTCAAAAAATTAGGCGACCAATGGCCGCCTTGCCGCCGATAGCGGCGATGTCAATAATAGGGTATTTGGTTTCAATTGTATTGTAGTCTGGTTCGCCGTGCGGGAGTATTCGGTTCGCTCATTCTCGGCTGCTCCAGTCCCGATTGCTTCACAATCGAGGATCCTCGATTTTTGTGAACAAAAATCGGGACGGCAGCCTCCGACAGCGATTCCGCAACAGGAACTCCCGATCGACGTAGTCGATCGAGGATCCTCGATGCGGAGCATCGGGACTTCGACGAGAAGGTCGTCGGCCGTTTTGTCCCTCCGGAAGCTTCCGGAGGGAACCAAGCCAAAACGGCCTCCGAATCCGCTCACCAAACACTCCCGCACGGCGCTTTGACAAAACACACTTGAAATAAGCGAAAAGCCCGCAGGGTATGGCTGTTGAGGAAGTTCTGGAGACCGAGTCCCGATTGCGAAGCAATCGAGGATCCTCGATTCCGATGAAATCGGAATCGGGACAGCAGGGCAAGTCAAGATTGTTTAAAATCCGCCGTTAGGCGGATGAGTCTTGACTTTGCGAGGTCGCAAGTACAGCGAGCAAAACTCGCTGGGTTTTGCGAGCGGTTCCGAAACAGCCATACCCGAGAGGCTTTTCGCAGTTTACTTTTCTTTTGCTTGCAATTATAATTTAAGGAAATGAAGTTTAAATTCGTCGTATCCGGGGCGGCTGATGAAGGATTTTGTGACATAGATGCGCCAGCCAAAGCAGAGGAGACTGGCAGAGAAGTAGTGAAACAGGGCGGAGTTTTAGTTACCGGAGCAACCACCGGCATTCCGGAATTTGCCGCCAAAGGGGCTAAGCTGGAAGGCGGCATTGTTATCGGTTTAAGCCCGGCGGCATCGCTTCAGCACCATATAAAAAGCTATAAACTTCCGACCGATTATTATGACACAATAATTTTTACCGGTTTTGATTATTCAGGCAGGAATTTGCTGTTGACTAAATCTGGCGATGCTGTTATAGTTATATGCGGCGGCTTCGGAACACTGAATGAATTTACGATTGCTCTTGAAGATAACAAACCAATCGGCGTTTTAACCGGAACCAGCGGGACCGCCGAAGAAATTAAAAATCTTTTGATGAGTATTAATGATCCCCACCGCCATGGCGCCGGCAAGGTAATTTTTTCCGATAACCCCAAAGAGCTGGTCAGCAAGCTGATTCTATTGATTGAAAAAGACCAAAAAGAATTAAAAATTTCTCCGCCGACCGGAGAATAGGGTCGAAGTATTTTAAATTTTAATATTGAAAATTTATGGCTGACGAAAAACTTGTCGGAAAAATAACTCACTACTATAATAATATTGGAGTAGGAATTATTGAGTTGAAAGGCGGCCTAAAAGCAGGAGATACGGTTCATATAAAAGGCAAGGGCGGCGATTTTGAGCAAATGGTAGATTCAATCCAGATTGAGCATGAGGGAGTTGATAAGGCCAAGAAAGGAGATGTGATTGGGATTAAAGTCAAGCAGAAAGTCAAAGAAGGCGACGAAGTATATTTGAAGTAATAAGTAAAAAGTAATAAGTAAAAATGAGCGAATTTAAAGCAGACAATTTTATCGTTAAAGATGAGATGCCGGTGATTGCCCTGCGGGACGTGGTTTTATTTCCGACTCTGATCGTGCCGCTGGCAGTCGGCCGGCCCAAAACTATGGCTGCCTTGGAGAAAGCAATGGCCCAGGACAAGCTGGCAGTTTTTGTAACCCAAAAAGATCCATCCGAAGATGTTTCTCCGGAAAATCTTTATTCGGTCGGGACGGTCGGCCGGGTCAATATGGTGGTTAAAACCAGCGGCGGAACCGCCAGAGTTGAAGTTGAGGGAATTAAGCGGGTTAAAATTTTAAATTATCCAAAAACCGAACCCTACCTTTCGGCAAAAATTGAACCTCTTGAAACCATTAAAAAAGAAGACCTTGAAATTGAGGCCTTATTAAGAGCGGTCTTGGAACGATTCGCCAGCGTATCCGAATTGGGCAAGCCGTTGCCCCAGCAATTTCTGAATTTAATCAGAAGCATAAAAGATGCCGAGCAGGCTTTATATCTTATTGTCTATCATTTATATCTTGGTATCAAAGAACGGCAGAAAATTTTAGAGATTACCGATATCAAAGAAGCTCTTCAGGAAGTAAACAAGCACTTGATTAAAGAGCTTGAGATTTTGGAGACCGAGAAAAAGCTGGCCAAAGAAACCAGAAAACAGCTTACCAAAATGCAGAAGGAAGTTTACTTGAGGGAACAGATGAAAAGCATTGAGAAAGAGTTGGGACTGGCCGGTGAAAAGACTGAATTTGAAGTGTTCCGTCGAAAAATCAAGGAGGCCAAGATGTCCAAAGAAGTTGAAGCCAAAGCAATGAAAGAGCTGGAGCGGCTTGAGAAGATGCCTTCCTTTAGTCCGGAAGTGGCTTACATCAGGACTTACCTTGACTGGCTGGTTGAACTGCCCTGGTCAAGAAACACCAAAGGCAAAATTGATATCAAAAAGGCAGTTAAAATTCTGGACCAGGATCATTATGGTTTGGATAAGGTAAAAGAGAGGATTCTGGAATTTCTGGCGGTTCAAAAACAGGTTGGCAAAATAAAAGGACCGATTCTTTGTTTTGTCGGGCCGCCCGGAACAGGGAAAACATCTATTGGTCAGTCAATCGCCCGAGCTTTGGGCCGGAAGTTTTTAAGAATTTCCCTTGGCGGAATCAGAGATGAAGCTGAAATCAGAGGTCATCGCCGGACTTATGTCGGCGCTTTGCCTGGCCGAATAATTCAAGGCATTCACAGCGTCAAAGTCAATAATCCGGTCTTTATGCTGGATGAAGTTGATAAGATCGGTTATGACTTTAGGGGCGACCCTTCAGCCGCTTTGCTTGAAGCCCTGGATCCGGAGCAGAATTTTTCTTTTTCAGACCATTATCTTGAGGCGCCTTTTGATTTGTCCAATGTTTTATTCATCACCACGGCCAATATTTTGGACACCATTCCGCCGGCTTTGAGGGATCGCTTGGAAGTGATTGAATTTCCGGGCTACACCGAGCATGAAAAATTCCACATCAGTAAAGAGTTTTTAACGCCCAAGATTTTTAAGGAACACGGCGTGGCTGACATAATTAAATTCAACGATGATGCGGCCAAAGAAATAATCAGAAAGTATACTCGCGAGGCCGGGGTCAGGGATTTGGAGAGACAGTTAGCCAAAATTGTGAGGAAGACAGTCAGAAATTTGGTTGAAAACAATAAAAAGACAGAGAAGATTACCGTTGACTTGGCTTCTTTGAGAAAATTCCTTGGTCCGGAAAGATACCTTTCTCAACTGGCCGAGAAAAGAGATGAAATCGGCGTGGCGACCGGCTTAGCCTGGACTTCGGTTGGAGGCGAGGTGATGTCGGTTGAGGTTACCAGAATGCCGGGCAAAGGAAAACTGGAAATGACCGGTCATTTAGGCAACGTGATGAGGGAATCAGCTAAAACCGCCCTGTCTTTTTCCCGGGCTTTTGCTTCAAAAATGAATTCTAATGTGGAAAGAGACGATGTTCTTAAAGATTTTTACAGTTATGACATTCATATTCACGTTCCATCCGGGGCAATCCCGAAAGACGGGCCGTCGGCCGGCATAACTATTGCCACGGCTTTGGTTTCTCTTTTTAGCGGGTTAAAAGTGAGGAAAGATGTTTCAATGACCGGAGAAGTGACTTTAAGAGGAAAGGTTCTTGGAATTGGAGGAATAAAAGAAAAAGTTTTAGCGGCTCACCGGGCCGGGATTAAGAATGTGATTCTGCCGAAAGACAACGAAAAAGATTTGGATGAAGTGCCGAAAGAAATCAAAAAAGACTTGAAATTCATTTTTGCGGAGCAGATGGGCGATGTTTTAAAAGCTGCCCTTAAGTGGTCAAAGCAATCCAAGGAGCAAAAAAGTATTGAACCCAAAAGCTTAATCGCCCAAAGACCTTATATCACCTAAATCCCTGCATCAAACGATGAGAGATTATATCATTTTTCCTTCTGCCAAATCGTTATTGGCTCTTGGTATTATTTCGGCAATTTTAGCGCCGATAGTTGGAATCGCCATCGGCCTTTTCTTTTTAAAGAGGCCGCAGCTGGCAAAAGAGGCTAAGAGTATTCTTTTGGTCGCTGTTGTCTGGTTAGTTGCCATTTTCTTCATTGCCTTTTAGTCAAAATACAAGGTTATTTTTATATTCGGCCTCTATCCTGATTGGGACAATTGTTGGGGTGGGGGTTTTTGGAATTCCCTTTTCTTTTGCCAAGGCCGGATTTCTAACCGGTTTTTTATTTTTGATTTTTATCGGGATCTTGAGCTTAACGGTGAACTTGATGTTCGGGGAAGTGGTTTTAAGGACCAAAGAGATTCACCAGTTCACCGGCTACACTGAAATTTATTTAAAAAGAGGAGCGAAAATTTTAGCTTCTTTCGCCTGGTTTTTGAGTATTTTCGGAGCTTTACTGGCTTATATCATCATCAGCGGCAATTTTTTGTTCAATATTTTTATTTCCCAGTTTTATCTGGAGCCGTTTATCTATAGCGTCTTATTTTTTATTTTCGCGGCCCTGGCGGTTTTGGCTGGTTTAAAGAGTGTCGCCTGGTTTGAGTTTTTTATGGTTTTATTTTTCAGCTTGATAGTTTTTTTGGTTTTTATTTTCGGCATTCCAAAAATTGACCTAAACAATCTGACTACGATTTTTAACAAAGAATTCTGGTTCCTGCCTTACGGAGTTTTGCTTTTTGCCTTTGCCGGATTTTCAGCCATTCCGACCCAGAAGGAGGTAATCAAAAATCAAACCAGTATTTTGAAAAAAGCAATTATTTGGGGGAGTTTAGTGCCGGCAGTTTTATACTTGATTTTTGCAGTTTCGGTGGTTGGCGTTTCCGGCGATATTACTTCGCCCGATGCGGTCAGCGGTTTGACCGAATTTCTTGACTACCGGATTATCTTTTTAATTTCACTTTTCGGACTTTTGACCATCAGTACTTCGTTTATTGCTTTAGCTTTTGCCTTAGTGGAAACATTGCGGCTTGACTTTGGTTTTAAAAGGTTCAATGCCTGGGTGATTACGGTTTTCATTCCTTTGTTTTTATTTTTATTCGGCGTCAGAAATTTTATTGAAGTCATTGATTTGGCCGGCTCGGTCGCTATCGGCATCGGAAGCGTGATTTTAATTTTTGTTTACAAGAAAGCTAAAAGATTTGGGACGCGGGAGCCGGAATACTCTTTAAATTTACCCGGCTGGCTGCTGAATAGCATCGCCGTTTTATTTGCCATCGGTGCAGTTTATGCTTTATTTGAATAGTGAAAAGCCTCTCGGGTACCGCCATTTCAAAACCGCCTTTCGGGGTATATCAAATTAACCCTTTCTGACAAGATAAGCCAGATAAACGATATAGAGCACGATAAACACGAGGCCCTGCCAACGTTTCAGGACATTTCTTTTTCCGACGAACATAAACAGATAAAGCAGGGCGGCTGAAGCAAGAGTAATGGTAATGTCAAATAAAAGATCAGGCGGGAATACGATTGGTTTAACCAGCGCGGCGGCTCCCAAAATCACCAAAAAGTCAAAAATATTTGAGCCGATGATATTTCCAACAGCAATGCCTGGCTGGCTTTTAAAAGCGGCGACAAAAGTGGCGGCCAGCTCTGGCAAAGACGTGCCGATGCCGACAATAGTAAGCCCAATTAAGGCCTCGGACATGCCGAGTTCCCGGGCAATGATTTCAGCTCCGGCCACCACCCAGTTTCCTCCGAGAATCACCCCTAAAAGTCCAGCAAGAATAAAAAGTACTGCCAGCGGCAGAACCAAAATCCGAAGGGGCTTATGTTCCGGCGGGTTAACCCCGTACGAAGTAGCCGCGCCGCGGTCCTTCGGACTCGCGACTTCGTCGCGAGCGCGACTTCGTACGGGGTTAACCCCGTTTGATTTAATTACAACCCAATAGAGCCAGATGGCAAAAAGGACCAGTAAGGTAAGACCCTCAAATCGCGAAAGCCCATCGCTGTTAAAAGGGATAAGAAATAAAATGACGGCTAAAATCGCCAAGATATTCCAGATAAGGTCTTGACTGACCCAATGGCGTCTAAAAGGCAGGGTAAAAAAAAGAGCCGAGATGCCAAGAATCGCCAGAATATTAAAAGTATTTGAGCCGATTACTGTTCCTAAGCCGATGCTCCCCTCACCTTTAATATTAGCGATGAAAGTTATGGCAAATTCCGGAATTGATGTGCCAATCCCGACAATAACCAACCCAATGACAAAATTTGATATTTTAAGTCTCTGGGCCAAAGAAGTCGAGCCGTCAACAAGAAGACCTGCGCCTTTAATAAGAATATAGAAACCAATGAAAAAAAGCAGTAAATTCAAAAACATTTTTTAGACAATACTTATTTTAACATTTTTAAGGGCTTGCGACGAACTTCTTTTGAGATTAAAATATAAAAAATGAATAAAAACATTTTGATAACCCTTCTTTTGATAGCAGTTTTTGCTCTAATTATTGTGTTTTTTGGAAAGAGGGACGAGGAAGTTGGTTTTTTTGAGACCAGCCCCACCCCGACTCCTTCTCCGACCAGCGGTTCAATTCCATCGCCAACTCCAACTCCAACCTCAACCCCAACCCTGACTCTGACCCCAACTCTGACTCCAACCTCAACCCCGGTCTTGTCTAAGACTATAGTCATTAATATGACCGACAGCGGTTTTACTCCTTCCGAAGTTTCTATTAATGCCGGCGACACAGTTAGGTTTGTAAATCAGAGCAGTCTCTCCCGCTGGCCAGCCAGCGCTATCCATCCCATTCATGAACTTTACCCCGGTTCAAGTATTATTAAGTGCCAAACCACTGAAGCTGATTCAATTTTTGATGCCTGCCGAGGTCTTAATCAGGGAGAAAGCTTCTCTTTTATCTTCGCCGTTAAAGGCACTTGGCCTTATCACGACCACCTTCAGTCTTCAATGACCGGCCGCATAGTTGTTAAGTAATTTGAAATGAAAATCCTTAAGTTGATATTTTTTTCATCCTTCATTTTTATTTTTTTATTTTTACTTTTTAATTTTACTTTTGGCCAGGCCAGCATCCAAGAGGAGGTATCAAACCGGGAAAGACAGATTCAGGAGCTTGAACTTCAGAAAGAGGAATATCAAAAGCAAATAGACGAAAAACAAAAAGAGTCAAAAACCCTGGAGGGGGAAATTTTTATTTTAGACACCCAGATAAAGCAGATCCAGGTGGAAATAAGAGCTCTGGATTTAGTAATTCAGCGGACCGGATTGGAAATTAATTTGACCGAGGAACAAATTGAAGAAGCTCTTGCCAAAATAGACCGGATTAAAAAAATCTTAGCCGAATTTATCAGATTGGTGTATCAAAGCGACCAGGAAAATCTTTTAGCCATTTTGCTGAAAAATAGGGACATTTCCGATTTTTTCAATAATGTTGAAAATATCAGAGCTTCCCAGGAAAAGGCCCAGATAACCATCACCGAACTGAAAGATTTAAAAATTGAACTGGAACAAAAACAGGAAGAGTTGGAACAGCGGAGAACAGAGCACATTGGTTTAAAAAACATTCAGGAATTTGAAAAAAATCAGGTTGATTTGAAAAAATCCGAAAGGAGTAATTTATTTAAAATTACCAGAGGCGAGGAAAGAAGATTTCAGGAGCTGGCCGCTAAAACCGAGCAGGATATTCAAAGATTAAGAAGCCAGATTAGGTTTTTGCTGGAACAGGGTATTACTCTTGAGGAAGCAGTTGAGTTCGGGAGATTAGCGGCAGAAAGAGTCGGCATCAGGCCGGCGTTTCTATTAGCCATTTTGGATGTTGAATCCGGTATTGGCCGAAATGTAGGGAGCGGCAACTGGCTGGATGACATGTATAATTGTTATCTTCGGTTAGGTAAGTTAAGCCGGGCCGAAGCTGAAAGGAGCGCTTTTTTTGCTATTATTGGAAAATTGGGCCTTGACCCCAATTCGGTAAAGGTTTCGGCGGCGCCAAGTTATGGCTGCGGCGGAGCAATGGGTCCGGCCCAGTTCATTCCCTCAACCTGGCTTTTGTATGAGCCGGAAGTTGCCCGTTTAACCGGCCACAATCCGCCCAACCCCTGGAGCATTGAAGATTCGTTTATGGCCGCGGCAATATATTTGGCTAACGCCGGAGCCGGTAATCAAACTCCGGCCGCTGAAATCAGAGCTGCCAATATCTACTTAAGCGGAAAAGCAAACTGCCGCCAAAGTATTTGCCGCTATTATTCAAATCTGGTTTTACAGAAAGCAGCCGAAATAGAGAAAGAATTATAGTCCAGTCGCTTACAGGAGCGACTGGACTTTATCCACAGATACTATTGTTTTCCCTTCCCTTTGTTTTTATAATTTAAGGTATAGATATGTTTAGCGATAAAAAATTTACCAAAGGCGGGATTGATTTATCGGTAGTGTTAATTATTTTTTTGATTGCGGTTGCTTTATTTGCCGGTTTTCTTTTTGGTTTAACTCAAGGCAAGAAGTCGGTTGCTCCTAAAACAAGCGGCCCGGGTTCAGCGGTTGAGATAGATACCGGCTATCAAAATCCTTTTGAAGGAGTGAAGTTTAACCCTTTTAAATGAGCGTGAACCTAAGAATAAGTTTGATTTTGATTGGCGGTCTTTTGGCCGTTTTTATTTTATTTAGCGGAGCTTTGGCTCAAGATGTTGATCGAGAAAGGGCTTTGGAGATTTTGGAAAGTCGCACTGGGCCGGGCGGGTGCGTAACCGAAGCAAGCTGCCGGACTTTTTGCGAGAACCCGGATAATTTTGAGACCTGCATTAATTGGGCCAGGGAAAACGGTTTAATTTCTGACGACGATGCTGAAAGGGCAAGAAGTCTGGCTCAACAAAGAGAAAATTTTTCCGGGCCAGGCGGTTGCTCAAGTCCAGAAGAATGCCATACTTTCTGTGAACAGCCGCAAAATCACGATACTTGTATAGACTTTGCCGTTAGTCAGGGCTTTATGACTCAAGAAGAAGCTGACCAAATCAAAGAATTCAGAAGAGAAGCAGAAAGATTTAGGGAAGAGTTTAGGGAAAGGGGAGAAGAACTTGAGCCGGAAGTTGAAATTGACCCTGGGTTTGATGAAGAAAAGGCTAAACAAATTTTAGAAACCCAGGGCGGGCCTGGCGGATGCAGCACTTTTGATGAATGTGAGGAGTTTTGTGAAAATCCGGATAATCAACAGATTTGTTTTGAATTCGCCGAAGAACACGGATTGTTTACTGACCAAGAAGCGGTAAATAAAATTAAAAGAATACTCGCCGAAGGCGGCCCGGGTGGGTGCCGAGGCGAAAGAGAATGCCATCAGTTTTGCGAAAATCCTGATAATTTTGAAGTTTGTATAAATTTTGCCCAAAGTCATGATTTAATTCCGCCCGAAGAAGTTGAGCGGGCCAGAAGAGGAATTGAAGCATTAAGACAGGGCGGACCAGGCGGTTGTCAAACGCCGAGAGAGTGTCAAGAAATCTGTGAAAGACCAGAGAATCAAGATGCTTGTTTTGAATGGGCTAAAAGCCATGGTTTCATATCAGAAGAACAATTAAGAAGGATTGAGGAATTTAAGAGCCGGGGAGAGGAATTGAGAAGAGAATTTGAATTGCGCCGCCAGGAATTTGAACGACAGGGAAATGAATTTAGGCCGCCGGAAGGATTTATTCCGCCCGGTGACTTTTTGGGGCCGGGCGGATGTAAAGGAGCAGAAGAGTGCCGAAAATATTGCGAAGAACCGGCTCACACCGATGAATGTCAGCAATTTTTCAAAACCCCAGGCGGTTTACAGCCGCCGGGATTTGGCGGGACCCCGCCACCCGAACATCCTGAATATACCGTTCCACCTGAATATGAAGCTCAAGTAAGATGCTTTAAAAATGGTGGAATTTGGACTGGTACTACTTGCGAGTTTCGAGAAGGTGAGTCTCCGACACCCTGGATATCTCCGCCGCCCGGGATAACACCAACTATCTGTCCGGCGATGCCGACGGTTGATTCTTGCCCGGCCGGATATCGAAAGGAAGTGGTCTTCAGTTCTCCAGAATGCGGCACTTATTATACTTGTGTTCTGGAAGAAGGCCAGCCCTCGTCTACTTATTCGCCTGCGCCAACACCAGTTTATTATGAAGATCCAGCAGCTCGTTGTACTAAAGAAGGCGGGACCTGGAATTACCAAACCTCGACCTGCGTCTTTGAAAAAAGCAGCTCAATTCTTCAAAATGCCGGCGCTTATATAAAAGGCGCCTTTAGAGATTTCTTTAAGTAATAGTCTTATTCCAAAAGCGACCCTTTCTACTGTAATTTGTAAATGCGGTTTTTTTGTTGCACAATAAGTAAGTTATGTCAAAGAAAAATAAAACAGTTTTTGCTGCAATGAGTGGAGGTGTTGATTCTTCCGTGGCCGCGGCTTTGATGAAAAAGGCCGGTTTTAGTGTAGTCGGGGTTTTTATGAAACCGTGGTCGCCGACGACAGTTAGCAGTGACTGTTTATGGAAAGAAGACAGGGAAGATGCTTTAAGGGTGGCGGCGAAGTTGGATATTCCGTTTTTGACCTGGGATTTATCAAAAGAATATGAAAAGCACGTGGCCAGATATATGATTGAGGGTTATAAAAAAGGGATTACGCCAAATCCGGATGTGATGTGCAATAAGTTTATAAAATTCGGTGTGTTTTTGGAAAAAGCATTAAAATTAGGTGCCGACTATATTGCAACAGGACATTATGTCCGTCTAAATACGGCCTCCGAATCCGCTCGCCGAACAACTCCCGCGCGGCTCGATTACAAATTACTAAAGGCCAAGGACTTAAACAAAGATCAATCATATTTTTTGTACAATTTGACCCAAGAGCAGTTAAAGTATTGTCTTTTTCCGATAGGGGACTGGACCAAAAATGAAGTTAGAAAGATGGCTAAGAAATTTGGTTTGTTAAATTGGGATAAAAAAGACAGCCAGGGAGTTTGCTTTGTCGGACCGCTAAGAGTTGTCGAGTTTTTAAAAAAATACATCAAGCCGAAAAGGGGATTAGTCTTGAGAAGAAACAACGGTAAGATTTTAGGCGAGCACGATGGCGTTTGGTTTTATACGATTGGCCAGAGACACGGATTCAATTTGGCCGTTGGCGAACCGCATTATGTCGTAGGGAAAGATATAAGAAAGAATATACTTTATGTCGATCGAGGACCCTCGATGCGGAGCATCGGGACTTCGACGAGCAAATTCAAAAGTCAAAATTACGACTCAAAACTTAAAATTACAGAATTTAATTTGATAAACGGCCATAAAAAATTACCTTTGAATTGTAAGGTTAAAACGAGATACAGACAGAGAGATCTAAATTGTACGATTTTGGAGAACGGTTCAGACAAGGCTTTGATTGAAATAAAAGAAAAAAATATCCCAATTGCACCGGGCCAGGCGGCGGTGTTTTATAAAGGCGAGGAAATGCTTGGTGGCGGTATAATTTCCTAATGAGTCATAAAGAAATAAGAAAGAGATTTCTGGATTTTTTCGAAAAGCGCGGACACAAAATCGTGCCTTCTTCGTCTTTGATTCCTGATGATCCGTCAGTTCTTTTCACTTCGGCCGGAATGCAGCAGTTTAAGAAGTATTACTTGGATACCGACTCTCATTACGGAAACAAAGTCGTTTCAATTCAAAAGTGCATCAGAACTACCGACATAGATGAAGTGGGCGATGAGAGCCACCTTACTTTTTTTGAAATGCTTGGGAATTTTTCGTTTAAGTTTCCCGAGGCCGAAGATTCTTATTTCAAGGAAGAGGCGATAAAACTTGGCTATGATTTTATAGTCGGTGAGTTGAAAATCCCGCTGGATAGAATAAAAATTTCTGTTTTTAAAGGCGACTCCAAAGATAATATACCTGAAGACCGCGAATCGTTTGAAATTTGGAAGTCGTTTGGGGTTCCAGAGGACAAAATAATTTTTGGCGATAAGGGGGACAGTTTTTGGGGACCGACGGGCAACCAAGGCCCTTGCGGCCCGACCACCGAAATACATATTGATGGGATTGAGGTTTGGAATATTGTTTTTAATGAGTACTACTGTGACAAAGAAAAACATTTAGTTCTTTTGCAAAGAAAAGGCGTGGATACTGGAATGGGTTTGGAACGGCTGGCAATGGTTCTTCAGAACAAAAAATCGGTTTTTGAAACAGATTTATTTTCTCCGTTACTGACCGAAGTTCACGGTAAGAGACTAGCTCACGATGAATCCGTTATTCGTTCCGAGAGGATAATCACTGACCATCTAAAAGCAAGTTCTTTTTTGATTTCTGATGGGGTTTTACCTTCAAATACCGGCCCGGGCTATATTTTGAGGCGGCTTTTAAGAAGAATTATCAGGCATGCCAAGCTTCTAAACTTGTCCGAAGATTTTTATGAACGTTCCGTGAAAACCATTGTTAATATTTATAAAAACTATTATCCTGAATTTAAAAAAGAACAGAAAAAAATCATTGAGGCAATAGGCGAAGAACACAGAAAGTTTATAAAATCTTTGGATAAAGGATTGAAAGAATTTGAGAGATTAACAAAGGACAAAAAAACTATAAGTGGTGCTGATGCCTTTAATCTTTATCAAAGTTTTGGATTCCCGATTGAATTTACTCAAGAACTTGCCGTTGAGAAAGGCCTAAAAGTTGATTTAGATGAATTTCACAGGCAGCAAAAAGAGCATAAAAAAGCTTCGACTGTCAGTGCGAAAAAAAAGTTTGGGACGTATGAAGTAAGCTAATTTTTATGAAGATTATCAACATTGCTTCAGGCGACAATTTTCAGGACATTTTGCAGGCGGTTAAAGAAACTAAATCATCCGAAATTATTTTAGTTGTTCCAAAATCAAATCGGGTTTTTAAAACCAAAAATCGGGTCGGCCAGCTGAAAATTTATTTTGAAAGATGGAGCAAGCAGGTTTCTATTTTGTCCTCCAGCCCGGTTATTTTAGATAATGCCCGATTAGCCGGTTTTGAAATTAGACAGGAAACACCGCCGGCCAACAAAGACGAGGAAATCGCCTCTCTTTATTCAGAAGAGATACCTGAAAAGAAAGAATCCGAGCCAGAATTTAAAAAAATTGATTATCATCACAAGCCACTGGCTGAGCCAAAAGCGCCGCCTCCAGGAGGAACCAGAGGGATGAAAAAATTTATCCTTATTTTCCTTGGTGCTGCTTTTGCCGTTTTTGTTTTGGTGGTTTTCACGGCTTTGACCGAAGCCAAAATTAAACTGGTCCCCAGGAAGAATGATTTTTCAATAAATGTTCCTTTAATTATCTCCAATAAAATAACCCAAGTTGATGCAGTTTATGGAATGATACCCGGGGAGTTGATTGGGTTTGAAAAACTTGTTTCCAAAGTTTTCCTTTCCACTGGAGAAAAAGAAATTTTTCAGAAAGCGACCGGGAAGATAACCATTTTTAACAATTACGGCACCGCCCCCCAGATTCTGGTGGCGACAACAAGATTCCAGACCGCCGAAGGCCTGGTTTTCAGAATTTTAAAAACTATCGCCGTGCCCGGAGCGACCAAAGTTTCAGATAAGCTTGAGCCGGGCCAGATTGAAGTGGAGGTTATCGCTGACCGGGCCGGTGAAGATTATAATATTAAGCCAGCCGATTTTAAAATCCCAGGATTTTTAGGGAGTCCCAAGTACCAGGGACTTTACGCTAAATCTTTTAATGATTTTTCCGGCGGATTCATCGGCCGAGCAAGATACGTGACCAAAAATGATTTGGAACAAGCCGAAGAAATGCTAAGGAAAGAAACCTCGGAGATTATAAAATCTGAGCTTGCCTCTCTGGCCGGTTTTAAAATTCTTGACAAAGTTTTGAAAGTTGAAATAGAGAAAACGGCTGATTCAAATAAGGCCGATGACGTGGTTGATAAATTCAAAGTGGTGATGAAGGCAAAGGTTGAGACTATTGCCTTTAAGGAAGAAGATGTGGTCAGTTTTACCTCCCAATATGTGGAAAATTCTCAGAATCTAAAGGTGTCAGAAAGGGGATTGAATTTAAGCTATAACGACCTTGAGTTCAACAGAGAAGACGGCGAGCTTTCGCTGAAGCTGATTTCTTCTGGTCAGACCTTTGAAAATATAGACAAAGATAAAATAGTTTCAGAGATTTTAGGAAAAAGCAGCGCCGAAATTAAGAATTATTTCAATAATCTGAAAGAGGTTGAATCAGCCCAGATTCTGCTTTCTCCTTTTTGGGTAAAGAAAGTTCCCGAAGATAAAGATAAAGTAGAGGTAGAAGTGATATTTAATTGACTTATTTCTGCTTATTGTTATAATTTAAAATAAGCGACCATTTGAACAAAGACAAAACAGTAAAACAGGGTTTAGTAACTGAAAGCCTTCCTAACGCCTATTTTAGAGTTCAACTGGAAGACGGCAAAGTAATTTTAGCCCATATTTCAGGAAAAATGAGGCTTTTTTATATCCGAGTGATGGTTGGAGATAGGGTTTTGGTTGAGGTAAGTCCTGACGGAGAGCGAGGAAGGATTGTAAAAAGATTGTGAGAGTTCAGTCATCAGTAAAGAAAATGTGCCGGAACTGCAAGATTGTCCGGAGAAAAGGACGGTTGTATTGCATTTGTCGAAACCCAAAGCATAAGCAGAGACAAGGCTAATGGCGAGAATCAGCGGGGTTAATATCCCCGATAAAAAAAGAGTTGAGATTGCTTTAACCTACATTTACGGGATAGGGCTGTCTTCAAGCAAGCTGATTTTAAAAACAACCAGGATTAACCCAGATAAGCGGGCAAAAGATTTGACCAGTGATGAAATAAGTAAAATTCAGAATGTAATAGATAAGAGCTACAAAGTTGAGGGTGAGTTAAGGAGGGATATTCTTGATGATATAAAAAGGCTGAAGGAAAGCGGCACTTGGCGAGGGGTAAGGCATATTAGAAAACTGCCGCTTAGAGGCCGGACTAGAACTAACTCAAGAACATTAAGAGGCAATATAAGAAAAACAATGGGGTCAGGCAGACGGCCGCCGCCAACGCCGACATAAAGAAGCCAGATAGGTTTTAGCCAGATAGGTATCAGAAACCTAAAACCTAAAACCTAAAACCTTTCTGGCTATCTTGCTAAAAAGTGGGAAAGAAACGGGTTATCACTAAAGGAGGAGATGAAACAATAGCTTTGGAAAAAGGAGTTGAGGTTAAGGTTCCTAAAAAAACTTTAAAAAAACACATAGTCAGCGGCCGGATTTACGTGAATGTTACCTTTAACAACACTATTGTTACCGTGACCGACGAAAAAGGAGAAGTTTTAACCTGGGCTTCAGCCGGAAATTTGGGTTTTAAAGGCACCAGAAAATCAACTCCTTTTGCTGCCACTTTGATTGGCAAAGCCGCGGCTGAAAAAGCTAAGAGATTTGGTTTTTCTGAAGCAACGGTTTACGTAAAAGGAATTGGCCCTGGTCGGGAAGCGGCGATAAGGGGTCTTAATGCAAGCGGCATAGACATTAAAGGAATAGTTGACAATACTCCGGTCCCGCATGGCGGAGTTAGGCCGCCAAAACCACGGCGGGTATAATTATGAGTGCCAGATACATTGGTCCAAAAGAAAAAATTGAAAGACGAATCGGCGAGAAGCTATTTTTAAAAGGGGAGCGTTCGTATTCGCCGAAAGCGGCAATGGTCAGAAAACCGTATCCGCCCGGAGTTCACGGCCGAAGAAAAAAGAGCAGAAGGTTTTCAGAGTATGGGCTTCAGCTTACTTCAAAGCAGAAAATCAGAAATATCTACCGAATTTTGGAAAAACAGTTCCGGGGCTATATCGAAGAAGCTCTGAAATCAAAAGGCGACAGCGGTGATGCCTTAATTCGGAATCTTGAACGGCGGCTTGATAATGTTGTTTTTCGGATGGGACTGGCCCAGGCTCGGGACACGGCCAGACAATTGGTTAGCCACGGTCACTTTCTTATCAACGACCGGCCGGTTAATATCCCATCTTACAAAACTAAGATTGGTGATGTCATTAAAGTGAAGCCGCAAAATTTAAAGAACGGTTATTTTTCTTCAGCCCTGCCTAATTTTTTGAAAAAATACACTCCGCCGTCATGGCTGGAGATTGATAAGGAGAAATTTATTGGTCGAGTTAAGGATTTGCCTAATTTAAGCGAAAGCGGTATAGACCATAAGGATATTCAGGCAATAATTGAGTTTTATTCCAGGTAGCCTTCGGCATATGGATCCCGTTAGAAGTTGACCCTAACGGGAATGGTAAGTAATTATTAATTTAATAGTTTTACAGATTTGCCACCGGTTTAAAACGGTGGACGATCCTAAAACTTCTAACGGGATGGAAATATTAGTCGGAGAACCAAAAATTGTCAGCCAAGGGACCAATCAGGCGGTCTTTGAGATAAGCCCTCTTTACACCGGCTACGGAGTGACTATGGGTAATTCTCTAAGAAGGGTTTTGCTTTCTTCGTTGGAAGGAGCGGCGCCGGTAAAGATTAAAATAAACGGCGTGCCTCACGAATTCACCACCGTTCCCGGAGTTTTGGAAGATGTAGTTGATATAATTTTGAATTTAAAGAAAATAAGATTTAAATTGGCCGGAGCTAATTCGGCAAAAATCACTTTAAGCGCTAAAGGAGAAAGAGAAGTCAGGGCTAAAGACTTGGAGCTTCCAACCGGAGTTGAGGTGGTCAATCCAGAGCAGTTAATTGCCACCATTACCGACAAAAAGGCAGAACTTGATATGGAGATAGAAGTTGAGCGGGGAATGGGTTATGTACCGGTTGAACAAAGACAGAAAGAAAAACTTTCGGTCGGCGAAATAGCCATTGACGCCATTTTTACGCCGGTCAGGAGGGTGAGCTTTAAGGTTGAGAATATCAGAGTCGGGGAGAGGACCGATTTTAACCGGCTGTTTCTTGATGTTGAGACAGATGGCACCATTACTCCTCAAGAGGCGCTAAAAAAGGCAGTGGCAATTTTAGTGGAGCAGTTCAAGGTAATAGAGGGGATTCCTGATTTAGGGGCCTTGGAGGAAAAAATACCGGCTAAGGTATTAAAAGGTGAGGAGGTGCCGGTAAAAAGGAAGAGAGGGAGACCAAGGAAGACCAGCGAATAGCAAAGATGAGAAAACGTAAGAAGGGCAAAAAATTCGGCAGAGTCAAGGAGCAAAGAGAGGCCTTAATGAAGAGCTTGGCTTCTTCGCTGATACTTCATAAAAAAATAAGAACTACCGAGACAAAGGCAAAAGAATTAAGGCGGTTTGTTGAACCGCTGATTACCAAGGCCAAAGCCGGTGATTTGCATCGCCGGCGCTTAGTCAGAAGGTATTTGTCTGATGTTGTTGCCCAAAAATTATTTAACGACATCGCCCCTTTGTATAAAGACAGAGCCGGCGGCTATACGAGAATAATCAAATTAGGACCGCGGGGGTCAGACGGGGCGAAAATGGCGGTGATAGAGTTAGTTTAATTTATGAAAACAGAAATTAATGCCGAAAACCAGCCGTTGGGCCGTTTAGCTTCAAAAATAGCCTTGATTTTGCGCGGTAAACTTAGACCTGAATATCAGCCCCACATATTAAGCGGCGAAAAAGTGGTTGTCCGCAATGTAGAGAAAGTCAAACTGACTGGTAAAAAACTGGAGCAGAAAAAATATTATCATTATTCCGGCTATCCAGGCGGTCTAAAGGAGAAAAGAATGAAAGATGTTTTTCAGAAAAACCCGGCCGAAGTGTTGAGACGTGCGGTCTGGGGAATGTTGCCAAAAAACCGATTAAGGAAGCAGATGATGAGAAATATCGAATTTAAACCCAGTAATACAGCTTCGGCTGGCTCTAAGCCAAAATAATCGAAGATATGCCGAAGTTGATATACTGGGTAAATAATAATGCCTAAGACGATTACTTCAAAAACTAAGACCATAAAGAAAAAACCAACTGAAAAAGAAGAAGTTAAAAAAGAAGGGCCGGAAAAGTATCTTGAAGCGGTGGGCCGGAGAAAAGAATCTATTGCCCGGGTTCGGCTTTTCACCAAAAAAACGAGTGATGTTTTCCCAAAAGACAAGGGACTGATTTCGGTTAATTTAAAACCTTATCAGGATTATTTTAAAGACCCGTTTCTGCAGGAAATTGTTGAGACGCCTTTGAAAAAGTTAAAATCATTAGACCGGTTTAAGGGCTCGGTCTTGGTCAGGGGCGGGGGATTATCCGGTCAAGCCGACGCCATTCAGCTTGGAATTTCCAGGGCCCTGGTTTTGTTTGATGCTAATTATCGCAAGAAACTCAAAAAATTCGGCTATCTGACTCAAGATTCCCGGATCAAAGAACGCCGCAAGTACGGACTCAAGAAAGCAAGGAAGGCGCCGCAATGGGCCAAGAGATAAATCTTTAACCCAAGATTAATTTGTCTGTTTTTGGTAAAATAAGGGCATGAATGAAAAGGCAAATGGTAAAGCCTGGATTGTCAGCGCGGATATGGGTTATGGTCATCAACGGACTGCTTATCCTTTAAAACATCTGGCTTTTAAGGACAGGGTCATTACGGCTAATAATTACCCGGGAATACCTGAACCGGATAAAAAAATCTGGGAAGGCCAGTATAATTTTTATAATTTTATCTCTAAATTTCACGAAGTTCCTTTAATCGGGAGACTGGCGTTTAAAATCTTTGACGCCTTTCAAAAAATTGCGCCTTTTTATCCTCGCCGGAGCCGCTCCAAATCAAATACGGTTTTGAAAAGTATTTATTCTTTATTCAAAAAAGGCTGGGGCCGGGATTTAATAGAAAAACTGAAAAAAGAAAATCCGAATCTGCCGTTTGTCGCCACCTTTTTCATCCCTGCTTTTATGGCGGAGTTTTTTAAATACCCTGGCGATATTTTTTGCATTGTAACCGATACGGATGCGGCCCGAACTTGGGTTCCGCTTAATCCCTCTGCCAGCCGAATCAAGTATCTTGCTCCAACTGACCGGGTAGCGGAAAGATTGGCTCTTTACGGAGTCAAGAAAGAAAATATAATCTCTACTGGTTTTCCCTTGCCCATGGAAAATATCGGTCAAAACTATGAGGTTATCAAGGAAGATTTGCGGACAAGAATACTTAATTTGGATCCGGCCGGAGACTATCGGCAAAGATACGGGACGCTGATAAAAAAACATCTTGGTAATTTGGCTGAAAAACCCAATCATCCATTAACCATTCTTTTTGCCGTTGGCGGGGCCGGCGCCCAGAAGAAACTGGCCGCCTCAATTTTAAAAGGATTAAAACAAAGCATAGAGGCGGATAAATTAAAAATTATTCTTTCGGCCGGAACCCGAAAAGAAGTCAATGTTTTTTTTATTAAAAGCATAGATAAATTAAAACTTAGCCGTCATCTTGGCGGTAATTTGGAAATTATTTTCACCCCTCACTTGTTTGAGTTTTTCCGGCAGTTTAATCAGGCCTTGAGAAGAACCGACATTTTATGGACCAAACCCAGCGAGCTTTCTTTTTATGCTGCTTTGGGCCTGCCGATAATTATTGCTCCAGCCATTGGTTCGCAGGAAGATTTTAATAAAGAGTGGCTGGTTAAACTCGGGGCAGGTTTACCCCAGAAAAACCCGGCTTACGCCAATCAGTGGCTTTTTGATTTGTTAAATGAAGGCTGGTTTGCCCAGGCGTCCCTGGACGGTTTTCTTGAGGCCGAAAAATTTGGAGTTAATAATATCGCCCGGGCAATTTCGAAATGAACTGGTTTATAGTTGCTATCGCTTCATATTTCATTCTGGCCGCCGTTAACCTGGTGGATAAGCGGCTTTTGGTTAGCTTAATTCCCAGTCCCCGGATTTATGCTTTTTATGTTGGGATTTTGGGCGCCTTGGTTGCTATCTTAATTCCCTTTGTTAATTTCCGTCTCCCGGATTTTGAAGGAACCCTGCTGGCTCTGACGGCCGGCGCAATTTTTGTTCTGGCCCTTCTTTGTCTTTATTGGGCCTTGCGACTTTTTGAGGCCTCGCGAGTGGTGCCGACCATTGGCGGTCTCACCCCCATCTTTGCCGTTTTCTTAATCTATCTTTTATCGGGCGGCCAGGAGCTTTTGCCTTTTTCAAAATGGCCGGCCTTTGTTTTACTATTGTGGGGCACGGTCTTGATAAACCGGAGCTATAAAAAATCAATCACTTATGAAAGTTTTATGATTTCGGCTTTTTCTGCTTTTCTTTTTGCCCTCTATTTTGTTCTTTCCGGTTTTGTCTATTTAGCCGAGCCCTTCTGGAACGGCTTGATTGTCATAAAACTGGGCGGTCTTTTGCCGGCCGCCGCTTTGTTTCTTTTTTCCAAAGAGGTCAGGTCAGAGCTATTCCAACGCCAAATTACTTTTCAGAAAAAAACAATGGGTATTTTTGTAGCTAATCAAGTGGCCGGAGCCGGGGCCAATCTTTTGCAGAATTGGGCTATTGCTTTAGCCCCCTTGGTCTTTATCCCGGTCATTAATGCTTTGCAAGGTACCCAGTACGTTTTTCTATTAATATTAACCGTCTTATTTTCATTTAAATTTCCGCATTTGTTGAAAGAAGAAGTTTCGGCAAAAGTTCTGGGCCAAAAAATTATTGCCGTTTTATTAATCGCGGCCGGGACTTTTCTATTTTTCGTCAGATGATAAACAAAGGCCGCATATTTAAGTTAGTCATTATTGTTTTGATTTTGGCTGGGTTTATTTACTTTTTTGTCAGTAGCCCCACTCCAGCCCAAGATATTACTTGGGGAGTCAGTTTTTCCAAAAAACACGCCCTGGCCTTAGGCCTGGACTGGAAAAAGGTTTATTTGGCGCTTTTGGACGATTTAGGGGTCAGCGACTTACGGCTTTCAACTTATTGGGATTTGGGCGAGCCGATTGATGACAGGTTTGATTTTACAGACCTGGACTGGCAACTGGCGAGAGCATCAGAGCGGGACGTTCCGGTTCTTTTAATTATTGGCAGAAAACTGCCCCGCTGGCCCGAGTGTCATATCCCGGCCTGGGCAGATAGTTTGGAAGAGGGAAAACAGCGGGAAGAATTGTTGGAATGGCTGGAAGTAGTGGTTTTAAGGTATAAGAATGATCAGACGATTTGGGCTTGGCAGGTGGAGAACGAACCGCTTTTTATGTTTGGCGAGTGTCCGAGGATGAGTAAGGAATTTTTAAAAAGAGAAGTGGAATTGGTCAGAAAATTGGATGACCGGCCGATTATTGTCACTTCAAGCGGCGAATGGTCGTTTTGGTTTTCGGCCGCCAGGCTTGCCGACATCCCCGGCTCAACAATGTATAAAAGAGTTTGGTTCAGTTTGCCCGACTTTTTAAAGAATCTATTTCTAAATAAATGGACCGGGTTTTATGCTTATTATCCTTTTCCGCCTAAGTTTTATCGGGCCAAGGCAGACATAATAAATAAAGTATTTGATAAAGAAGTGATCATCACCGAACTCCAGGCCGAGCCCTGGGGGCCGGTTTTGCTTTACGATCTCCCGTTTGAGAAGCAGGGCCGAACTATGAATTTAGAGAAATTTAAAAAGATGATTCAGTTCGCCCGCCAAAGCGGCTTTCCCAGGTTTTACCTTTGGGGAGGCGAGTGGTGGTATTGGCTGAAAACTGTTCAGAACGACTCAAGTATCTGGGACGAAGCCGGAAAGCTTTGGTAGGACTTGACATAGAAATTTTTAAGTAAGAAACTATTAGTATCAGTTCTTTAAGGAGGTGTTGTATGAGATTAGTTGGTGTGCTTGAGAGAGTTTTGGGTCGGGAAGCTGAGGTGCCGTTGCCGGCTCCGCCAGAAGTCCCGCCGATGTCCAAACAAGACGAACTTCGTCTTATGGAAAAGAGGGTCCTTGAGAAAGGAATTTCCAACGAAGAGTTCGTTCGGATCCAACGCGAAGGTGACTGTGAATTTCAGGTTCAGACCCGTATCGCCAAGCTCCACGCCTGGGACGCTGCGCATCTCTGAACCACGACCTTCCCTCCGGCCAAATGGCCAAAACTTCCCCCCAAGGAGATCACGGGCTGCTGACGATTGCCACCCAAGACAATCCCAGCAGCCCTATTTTTATTTCTTGAAAACTCCCCAAAGTTGTGGGAGGATTGAGGTAATGATTAGAGCTTCTTTAAAAGAAATAGCTGAAGATTTACCAAGCAACTCAACAAGCTTTCCAAAGTATGTAAGTGGGCTTCTAAATCAAGTAAATAGAATCACTCAAGCTACTAGACCTAAAAATGTAGGCCAGATGACCGAGCTTTTTAAAGAATTTAAAGGCGATAAATATAGTGAGTGGGTTAGTTTTTACAAAAAGAAAATGCCGAAAGCTCTAGACCTGGCCACTGAAAAGATTTATAATAAAGTTAAAGAGTTTGAAACCGCGGTAAAGAAAATTAATAGAAGTATAGTAAAAGATTGGGTTGAGGACTTGGTATTAACTAAAACTTTTGTTGGCCTTGGAATAAATAACTTTATCCTAAAAAAGCTTGCTGAAATAAATAAAAAAGGATACAGACTGGCCACAAAGTCAGAAGAATCCAAGGGGATTGATGGCTATATCGGTAATACCCCAGTATCTATAAAACCAGACACATACATCAAAATTAAACCCGAACTTCTTGAAAAAATTAAAGCTAAAATTATTTTTTATCACAAGACAAAAGAAGGAATCGAATTTGATGAAATTAAACTATGAAAACCAAGCATAAAATTATTATTACTGATGCCCAACAAATGAAAGAGGTTAAAAATGAATCGGTTCATTTAATAATAACCTCGCCTCCTTATTGGCAGATTAAAGATTATGGGATAGATAAACAAATTGGATTTAATGATACCTATGATGAATATATAGAAAAGTTAAATAGAGTTTGGGGTGAATGTTATAGAGTTCTCAATCTGGGTTGCCGTTTATGTGTGAATATAGGTGACCAATTTGCCAGAAGTGCCACTTACGGCCGATATAAAATAATTCCCATCAGAGAGGAAATTATAAGGCATTGCGAATCGATAGGATTTGATTATATGGGAGCAATAATTTGGCAAAAGAAAACTACGATGGAGACTACCGGCGGAGCTTCAGTAATGGGCAGCTTTCCTTATCCCAGGGGCGGACAAATTGAGATTGATTACGAGTTTATTCTCATATTTAAAAAATTAGGCAAAGATCCAAAAGTTGATAAAGATATAAAAGAAAAATCAAAGTTAACAAAAGAGGAATGGCGTAAGTATTTTACAGGGCATTGGAATTTTGCCGGAGTAAAACAAAACGGTCATATAGCCATGTTTCCCGAAGAATTGCCTCGTCGATTAATAAAGATGTATAGCTTTGTCGGTGATACAATTTTGGACCCCTTCCTAGGAAGCGGGACTACAACAAAAGTTGCTAGAGACCTAGGTCGTAATTCTATAGGCTATGAAATAAACCCCACATTTTTAGATATTATTAAAAATAAAATCGGCATCGAGAAACAAAGTTTATTTGACGATGCAACTTTTAAAATAATGAAAAGGAACAAAAATAAAAAAGAACTCAAACATAAAAACAACATAGTAAATCAACACAGAATAAATCACCGGCTAAAAAGTCCTGAAGAGTGGAGGTTATTAAAAAAGTAATATAACCTCTCCGGCCTCACCCCGGAGGAGATAAAATCAAACAAAAATTAGGGAATAGTTTTACGAATTGACAAGGCCGCAGAAATGCGGTAGTTTTGGGTTCACAAGTTCATTCGGAAGGAGGCAGTAATGTGGGACATTCCTAAAGACAAGAACTACCCGGTTGATTCGGTTCAGTGCGACAATTGCGGTGGCCATGGATGCCCGGAGTGCGGTGACAAAGGATGGTTCACATCCCGAAGTCATCCTAAAGGTAGGAAATGTGAGAGGGCAGCTTGCGGCAATCCTATCCCGCCGGATCAGGTCGCAGTTTATTGTTCAAACGAATGCGCCATCGCCGATGCTGACTACGAACTGCCTTTTTGAGAGTCGGCCCAACCCGCCAGCGGAAGACTCGCTTCGGCGGGTTTTCTGTTTTTAATTTGACTCTTACTCTTTCTTTAAATATGATAAAGGCTGAAACTTAACAGGAGGGATTAAAATGAAAACAGAAGAAGCAGACCGTAGATTAGAAGGAATCCTCAAAGGATGGGATGCTATTATTCGCAGGTATGAAGAAGGTTTGGATCTTAAAATCGCAGCGACATTCGCTCGAGCACAGCGAGAAAAGGTGCTTCGGGAATATCGTTTGCGTGAGGTTGTCTTTGGCCTCTGTATAAGACTTGGATTGGGGTGTATACCTGAAGAAGTCAAGAAGGTTGTGGATGATCTTTCTAACGTCCCCAGCCCTATGGATTTACTTGAAGTGCTTAGATCTGATGAAGAGGTGGCAAGAGCACTCCATATGGATATAGATATACTCAAAGAAATCCGAGGCCGGGTACACTAATTTTGTCCAAAGAAAGGAGTAGGGGCTGATGCATAGCACCAAAGCCGGTTCAAAAGAACTGGACCCAACCCGCCAGCGGAAGACTCGCTTCGGCGGGTTTTCTGTTTTTATTCAGATAATTAAGTCGTTCCTCCCGCCACTTGGGTCAAGCTCAACAAAGTGTCTTATGCCGTTTTGAGTCAGATAAATCAGGTGCCAGCTGCTTTTAAACCAGTAAGTTTTATCTATTTTTTGGCTGATTCTTAAGACTAACTCCTTATGGTTTTCGGGGAAATAGGGCGAACCGCTTTCGCCAGACAGCCAGAGGACAGTGATTTCGTTGGTACTGATAATAGCCAGTTTCTTTTTGTCCGGCGACAAGATAAAATCAATCACCGGCCCCGAAGAAATTTTTTCAACTTCGTCGCCCCCCAAATTTTTATAAAGCAAACTATCTTTTTTATTTATGAAGTAGGGGAAGCCGTCGTTTGTTTTGTTTTCGTCTGGCGCCTCTGGTTCCAAGGTTTCCATAAATTTATCCAGCTCTTCGCTGTTGATTAGATAAAGATGGACCAATTGGACAACCTCGCCTGATTTCACATCAATATTTTTTTCCAGAGGAGGAAATTTTTCTTTCTCAACCACGATATTGTACCTGCCGGGCAAAAGGTTTTTTTGAGTGAAGGTGTTTCCAATAAAAGAGGTGTTTCCCTCAAACCGGTCATTGATGTGGACACTGGCATCGGTATTTGTTTTGATTAGGACGCTGCCGGTTTTTACCAGTTTGAATTCCCGGAAATCAAACTGATAGCCAAAGCCGAAAAACAAGGTAAAGTAGCTTAAAATAAAAAAAGCCGCGAACGAGGATATTAAGATGAGGTTCTTCGCGCGCTTACCCATCTTGATTATTCTACAGATTTATTGATAAATCGTCAATTTATTTTAATAGTAATTTTTGCTATGGAGTCTGTAATTAGGTCTATTTCGTAATTTCAGACTCCCCACATGTTTACTAAAAAAATCGGTATTGATTTAGGCACAACCAACACTTTGGTTTTTGTTCCCGGAAACGGAATCAGGATTAACGAGCCCTCGGTAGTGGCGATTTCTTTGTTTGATAACCGCATCTTGGCGGTAGGCAGTTTGGCTAAAGAAATGGTTGGCCGGGCGCCGGACACGATTTCGGTGGTTAAGCCCTTAAAAGACGGGGTGATTGCCAATTATAAAGTGACCCAGGCAATGATAAAGTATTTCATTAACAAGTCGTTCAGCAAAATGAATTTTATGAAAAAAGAGGTTTTGATTTCGGTGCCGGTGGCGATAAGTTCAACCGAAAGAAGGGCGGTGATTGAGGCCGGAATGAATGCCGGAGTCAAGGCGGTTTATCTGGTTAAGGAGCCGGTTTTGGCGGCAATCGGCGCCGGCATTCCGATTAATTCTTCTTATGGTCATATGGTGATAGATATTGGCGGCGGCACAGCCGAGGTGGCGGTGATAAGCTTGGGCGGGATGGTAACCAGCGCCGGCATCAGGGTCGGCGGCAACAAGATTGACCAGGCTATTGTTGATTATGTAAAAAAGAAGCATAACTTAGCCATCGGCGAGAGAACGGCTGAACTGATAAAAATAAATATCGGGACCGCGGTTAAGACATCAAATGAAGAAACCATTTCAATCAGAGGCAGGGATTTGGTCAGCGGCCTTCCCAAGACTATTGATTTAACCTCTAACGAAGTTTGCGAAGCCATTCAGGAGCAGTTGAAAGAAATCAGCCAAGTCATAAAAAAGGTTTTACAGGAGACTCCGCCCGAGCTTTGCTCTGACATTATTGAAAGAGGTATTGTTTTGACCGGCGGCGGCGCTTTGCTTAAAAATATAGATGTTTTTGTTACTCGGGCTATCGGCGTGCCGGCTCACGTTGCCGAGGAACCGCTCCTTTGTGTGGCCAAAGGAGCCGGGGTTGTTCTTGAGAATTTAAATACTTATAAGAGGAATATAATTACCAGAAGGTAGTAACTTAAAAACAGAAAGCTTTCCTCGGCATCGGAATCGAGGATCCTCGATTTGCTAAAGCAAATCGGGACTCGGTCTCCAGAACTTCCCGAGAGACATATGCCTCGCGCTTTTTGTTTTTAAGTTAGCCGCAAATCTAATCGTAAGATTAGAAACCGGCTCGCTATATCAATTTCTGAATTGGGAAGTATCTTGTAAATGGCCGGTATCTTTATGAAAATTTGCCGGTAACACAATCTATTATGCGTATTGCTTTAGTTCATGATTGGCTGACTCATTTGGGAGGCGCGGAAAGGGTTTTGATTGCCTTGCATCAGATATTTCCCGAAGCCCCGGTTTACACTCTTTTTTACGATAAAAAATTCACTGCCCAGTATCTTCCCGGCGCCAAAATAAACCCATCTTTTTTACAGAGGATTCCGAATATCAAAAAGGTCTATCCCTGGTTTAAACTTTTGATGCCGTCAGCGATTGAATCGCTGGATTTTTCCAAGGCCGATTTAGTAATCTCCTCAAGCCATGAATTCAGCCATGGAGTTTTAGTAAAGCCGAGAACTAAGCACATTTGTTTTTATCATAGCCCTTCAAGGATTTTGTGGGACCGGGCTCATGAGTATGTAGACGATTTTAAAGAAAGGGGGCGGGGGAGACTCAAGTTATCGTTGATAAAACTGGGCCAGCATTTTTTGCGGCTTTGGGATAGATCAGCCAGTCAGCGGCCCGATATTATGATTGCCAATTCAAAGCATGTGGCCGCTCGCATAAAAAAATATTATAACAGAGAAGCAATAGTAATTTATCCTCCGGTTAAATTACGCTTCAAGAAAAACCCGCAGGGTATAGCCATTAAGGAACACCTGGAGAGCGAGTCCCGATTCGCCGCAGGCGAATCGAGGATCCCGACTTCTGAGTCGGGACAGCAGGGTAAGTCAAGATTGTTTAAAGCCCGAGCGAAGCGAGGGCAAGTCTTGACTTTGCGAGCTCGTAAGATGAGTGAGCAAACCTCGCTGGGGTTTGCGAACGTTTCCGAAATGGCTGTACCCGAGAGGTTTTTCTTGATTGTTTCCCAGCTTTATCCGCACAAAAATATTGATTTAGCGATTGAGGCGTTTAAGAAATTGCCGGAACTGAATTTAATGATAGTCGGTGAAGGTCCGGAAAAGAAACGGTTGGAAAAATTAATAGGGGATAGTCAAAACATCAAGTTATTAGGTTTTGTGCCAGATGGGGAATTGCCTAAATATTATCAGAATTGTTCAGCTTACCTAATTTCCAACGAAGAAGATTTTGGAATTTCACCGATTGAGGCGATGTCTTTTGGAAAACCGGTCTTGGCCTTTCGCGAGGGCGGAGCAAAAGAAACGGTTTTAGAGGGAATCACTGGCGAATTTTTTGAAAAACTGGAGCCGGAGCATTTGGCGGAGAAAATCAGAGCGGTTCAAAAAAAGGCAAAAGAAAATTATTTCAACCCGGCGGTGATAAGAAAACATTCGGAAAAATTCAGCCAGAGCAGATTTAAAAAGAAATTTTTTGATATTATTAAAAGCTTAGGTTATGATAAAAAGGTTGATGAAAAAGCTGCACTATAAAATTTTAATTCCGGTTATTTTAGTTTCTTTGGCTGCCGGTTTTTTCATTGGGGTTGGATTTCAGAAAGCTCAAGAGCCAAGCGGCGGGGGATTGAGAGAACTGATTAACCGAGATTTGGGTCAGCCGCAAGGAGTTGACTTCAGCTTGTTTTGGGATGTTTGGAACTTGGTTCATGAAAGATATGTAGATCGTTCCGAACTGGAGACCCAGGAAATGGTTTTTGGAGCAATTCAGGGAATGATTGAGAACCTTGGTGATCCTTTTACCGTATTTTTAAAAGCTGAACAGAGCCAAAGATTACAGGAAGACATCAGCGGTGAGTTTGCCGGCGTGGGTATAGAAATCGGAATCAGAGATGAGGTTTTAACGGTTATTTCGCCTTTGAACGATACGCCGGCTGACCGGGCTGGAATTCTTGCCGGCGACAAAATTGTAAAAATTGACGGCGAGTCAACCGCGGGGATTAATTTAGAAGATGCAGTTTCAAAAATAAGAGGCCGGCGGGGGACAAAGGTTGTTTTAACCATTTCCAGAGCCAAAGACGGCCGGGAAGAGACTAAGGATTTTGAAATAATCAGAGACCGAATTAAGATTCCGACCGTTAAATGGAAGAAAGTTGATTCGGATATCGGCTATATCCAGCTTTTCAGTTTTAACCAGATAGCCAGATCAGAATTTGACAAGGCCTTAAATGAACTTGAAAAAGCCGGCGCCGAGGGGAAGTTGATTCTGGACTTAAGGAACAATCCGGGCGGGCTTCTGGATTTGGCAGTTGATATTTCAAGCTATTTCTTAGATCAAGGCCAGGTAGTGGTGATTGAAGATTTTGGCAATGGTCAGAGAGACGAATTAAAATCTAAAGCCAACGGTCAATTAAAAGATTCGAAGGTGGTGATTTTAATTAACAAAGGTTCGGCTTCGGCTTCGGAAATTGTGGCCGGCGCATTGCACGATAACCTTGGAGTGAAGCTGATTGGGGAGAAGACCTTTGGCAAGGGCTCGGTTCAGCAGGTTGAGGAGTTGAGGTTTAAGACGGCTTTAAAGATTACGGTAGCCAAGTGGCTGACGCCCAACGGCCGGTCAATTTCCGATGAAGGCATTGAGCCGGATATTGAAGTTGAAGTGCCCCAGGAGATGATAGATAATAAAGAATTTGAAGCTGGCGTGCCCGAGAAAGACCCGCAATTAGATAGAGCTATTGAATTAATTAAATCGCTATGAAAATCATCCTCACCGAAAATATAAGAGGCTTGGGGCAGATAGGGGAGATAAGAGAGGTAAAAAATGGCTATGCCATAAATTTTTTGGTGCCGAGAAAATTAGCAATTTTGGCGACGGCCGAGAGTCTGAAACAAATAGGGAAGTTGAAGATACAAAAAGATGAAGCAGTTAAGCAGGAGATGATAAAAATGAAAGAGATTTCTGAACGGCTGAAAGAGATTAAACTGCTTATTGAAACCAAAGCTGATGAGAAGGGGCATTTATACGCGGGTATCAATTCCAAAAAAATAAGCGAAATTTTGAGAGAACGGGGGATAGCGGTTAATTCGGATTATATTTTGATAAATGAGCCGATAAAAAAACTGGGTATCCACCCAGTTTTGTTCAAGTATTATGATATTGAAACCAGTTTTGGAGTGGAAGTGGTTAAGATTTAGATAATACTGACCACATTGACCACTCTTTTTGAACCGTCAAATTTGGTGATTTTCTTTGTTCTGAATTGAATTTTTCCCTGTTTTACGGCGTAAATCGTGTCGTCGCCTCCAATACGGACGCCAAGGCCGGGAATAAACTTAGTTCCGCGCTGCCTGATGATTACGTTGCCCGGGAAAACGATCTGACCGCCGAAAATCTTAACACCAAGTCGCTTAGAAGCTGACTCCCGCGCATTTTTAGATGAACCTTTTTGTTTTGTATGGGCCATAAGTTTAGTATAAAGTATTTAGATGATAGGCGAAATTTTAAATATAGTCAAGAAAAATCTCTTTTTAATATTTCTAATCATTTTAGTCTCTTTATTAAGTTTTCAGCTTGGCCGGATTACAAAAGTTGCAGATGAGCCGATAAAGGTTGAGCGGGCCAGCGTCCAGGAAATTTTTGATGAACAAAATCCGAATATTCAAATTAATAGCTCAGGGGAGAGTAGGGGACCCGTCAATTCAGGCAGGGAGGTAAGAGTGGATTTTAGGGTAGTGGTGAGTAAGAATTCAGATAAGTATCATTTTGCCTGGTGTCCGAGTGTTGGCCGGATTAAACCGGAGAATCAGATTTGGTTCAATTCCGAACAAGAAGCAATCGCCGCCGGATATACTTTAGCCGGCAACTGTTCAAAGTAGGGGAGACCCATTCCGGATTTTTTTAATCCAGTAGTCATATTCCCACTCCCAGAGATTCTTGCAGGCTAAGAAAGCTTTTAAGTCACTTTCAAAACTATCGAGTTCTTTAAGTTCAATTTCGCCGCTAAGCGCTCCCCAGGAGTGTTTGCAGTCGGGGAGTCCGCCTCTTACTTTGATATTCCCGCCCTTTTCGCGCATTTTGGCGCCACACTTGACGCATTCTTTGGCCTGGTCAA
>CAYIZI010000005.1:0-38912 GCA_964368135.1 uncultured Candidatus Saccharibacteria bacterium | reverse complement strand
TTTAGGGCGTGGAATACAAGGGTATCTAATCCTTTTTTATGCCCACGCTTTCGCGGATGAGGGTCAGTATTGTCCCAGCAAGCTGCCTTCGCTTTTGGTGTTCCGTGCGATATCAGCGGATTTCACCCCTACACCGCACGTTCCGCTTGCCCCTGACAGACTCAAGTTTGGCTGTTTCTTGTGCCCGCCCAAAGGTTAAGCCTTTGGATTTCACACAAGACTGGCCAAACCCCCTGCCCGCGCTTTACGCCCAATAATTCCGGATAACGCTCGGGACCCTCGTCTTACCGCTGCTGCTGGCCTTTGACATAATTAAAAGTTATGTCTTTAAATTGGACTATATCACCACCCTCTTTTTTAGAGATAGGGTGCTCGGCGTCTTATAGTAGATCAAAATCTACTATCCAACTTTTAATAAGTTGAGTCTCTGAAGGGTACGATATTGAGGTAATTTATATTGAAAACAAGGAATAATATATTGATCAATTAATTTAATGAATTTATCTCGCCCTTGCTTCCCGATATAAATTTGGGGATACCTTTTACCTCGACAGATTGGATATTGAACTGATGTTTCTAATCCAAAATTTTCTTTTAGAACTTTGGATAATAATCTACATTCTTTAAGTTTAAAAGCATTAGTTTTTAGACTAAAAGCAAAGTGACTCTTTGGTCTAAAATCTAAACTTCCATCATCCATATACCAAACTGCGAGACTAAGAGGATCTATTAGTAATTTTGGGATATTCTTAGGAACTATTTTTATTCCTTCTGGATAAAAGAGATTACGTAATTCTACTAAATCGTTGTTTGATTTAGTAGTAAATCGCCACTGATAATTATCTCTTCTCTGTTTAGGTTCTAATCCAGAAGAAAATGGTTTAAGTTTTTTATGCATCCAAAAAACATAATCCTTTTGAGCATCGGAATGCTTTACCTCTAAATAGTGAAAACCAAATCTATCTTTATAGATATAGCCATCGCCAAGAAGAGTCCCGATGATTATTGATTTCTGCTCCTTAGAAATATCTATCACTATCCTCAATTATATCATACTTCCCTGCTGATTACCTGCGAAAAATCCACATTTGCGGACACAGCAATTTCACAGGCTTCCAGCATATAAGCCAAGTATTATTTCATAGGATTACTCCTATGCCTCGCGCCAGATTTTTATTAATCTCACGAGGTTAGCAGTCCCTTATTCCTCTGGTACGATCATAAGTTTATCCCAGAGAAAAGGAGTTTACAGGCCGAAGCCCTTCTTCCTCCACGCGGCGTCACTCGTTCAGGCTTTCGCCCATTGACGAATATTCTCGACTGCTGCCACCCGTAGGTGTATACTCCGTGTCTCAGTAGTATCGTTGGGGAACACCCTCTCAGGCCCCCTACCGGTCGTTGCCTTGGTGAGCCGTTACCTCACCAACAAGCTGATCGGACCTAGGCCGCTCCCCGAGCAGATTGCTCTTTTACTCTCGCGAGACCATTGGATATTAGCTTACCTTTCGGCAAGTTATTTCCATCTCGGGGGTACGTACCAAGGTATTACTAACTCGTTCGCGACTGACTATCTTCATCCCCTGGCCTTGATGTAATCTTAGCCAAGTTCAAAAAACAATCCGTTCCACTTGCATGCCTTATCTACGCCGCCAGCGTTCATCCTGAGCCAGGATCAAACTCTCAAAAAAATCTGCGTCTGATTGACTATGATGAACCTGCAAAAACAAATTTTTAAAGACCTCTCAATATACAACCGCGATTTCCTCCTTAAAGAAGAAATCGCGGTCATACAATCTTGTTTGATTGTTATTTAATTTTAATTATCCAAACATATTACTTTAAGTTTAGCAAAACTAAAAGCCTTGTCAACCCCTTTAGACGGCTGGAGTAGTCTCTGCCGAAGACGCCGGCGCGGCTTCTCTTGATTTTTCTTCAGTAGCCTTCTTTTTTGGCCTAACTTTCTTTACCTTTGGCCCCTCAACTAATCCTTTATCCACCAAAAAATTATGAACCGTGTCGGTCGGCTGGGCGCCATTAGCCAGCCAGTGCTTCACTCTTTCTTCTTTTACGTTAAATACATTTTGATGCGGATTCCAAGAACCCAAATCCTCAAAGTATCTTCCCTTGTTCTTGCTTCTTGCCTCTTGAACCACGACCCTAAAATAGGCCTGTCCCCTTTTCCCGATTCGCATTAATTTTATCTTCAACATTTTGATTTTTTCAGTCCTTTAAAAATTGGAGGATGAGCGGCAGGAAAACCTTTCGATTTTTCGCTGGGTTATGAGCCCGCGATTTAACCTTTCCGCTCATCCATACTAAACTTAAAAGGGCTGATGCTCTAATCTAATCTAAATTGCAAAAAATTTCAATGGGTGGGGGTTTTTTCTGAAAAACAGGAGTTGAACTTTGTATATAAGTTGTGCGAGGCCGAGCGTTTCCTGAAAGGCATTGCCAAAGGTAGGGCTTGCGAAGCTTTTCAACAGTTGCTCTATCTATTTCAAAAATTCTAAAATGAATCATCCATGAAGTTTACTCATCTCCATACTCATTCCCACTACTCTCTCCTCGACGGCCTTTCAAAAATAGACGATTTGATTTCCAGGGTGAAAGAATTAGGAATGGATTCGGTTGCAATCACGGATCACGGCAATCTTTACGGCGCGGTTGAGTTTTATAAAAAAGCCAAAGCCGCCGGAATCAAACCAATTTTAGGCTGCGAGCTCTACGTCGCCAAAAGAAGCCACCTGGATAAAACAACTAATGTTGACGATGAACGCTATCACTTAGTTGTCTTAGCTAAAAACCAAACCGGCTACAAAAATTTAGTGAAACTGGTCTCCAAAGCCCATTTGGAGGGCTTTTACTATAAGCCAAGGGTTGATAAAGAGCTCCTTCGCCAGCATTCTGACGGCCTGATTGCTCTCTCGGGGTGTCTAGGTGGCGAAATTTCCCAAACTCTTTTAAATAAAGGGGTTGAAACCGCTGAAAAAGTCGCTTACGAGTATCAGGAAATTTTTGGCAAAGGAAATTATTTTCTTGAACTCCAGCAGCATCCCAATATTGAAGAACAAAATTTAGCTAATCCGCTCATTTTGGAATTAGCGAGACGTACAAAAATTCCTTTAGTCGGCACCCAGGACTCGCACTATCTTAGACCAGAAGACGCCCATGCTCATGATGTCTTGTTGGCGGTCCAGACCAATAACCGAACCGATGACAAAGACCGGCTGACCATGAAAATAGATGATTTTTCTTTAACCGGCCCAGAAGATATTTATAAAAAATTCAAACTAATGAATGGATTGACAGAAGGTGAATTTAAACAAGCCATTGAAAATACCCAACTCATCGCTGACCAATGCAATGTAGAGTTGGAGCTCGGGAAATTTATTTTCCCTGATTTCAATTTAGAACCAGGAAAAACTGCCGATCAAATGCTCGATGAACTTACATATCTGGGTGCGCAAGAGCGCGGCCTTATTAATAACCAAGAAATCGAAAAGCGCAGATTGTATGAATTAAAAATTATAAAAGACAAGGGCTACGCACCCTATTTCCTGGTGGTGGCCGACCTTTTGCGATTTGCTCATGAGCGAAAAATTTATACCACGGTCCGCGGTTCAACTGCTGGCTCCCTGGTAGCCTATTTAGCCGGTATCACCAATGTTAACCCAATAGAATTTCAGCTGCCGTTTGAAAGATTTTTAAATCCATACCGTCCTTCGGCCCCGGATGTTGATATGGATTTTGCCGACAATCGACGAACCGAAATCATTGAGTACGCCAAAAAGAAATACGGCGAGGACAAAGTCGCTCAAATCGGCACTTTCGGAACCATGCTCGCCCGCGGGGCGGTGCGCGACGTTGCCAGAGCCCTTGGTAAATCATACGAAACGGGTGACCGCATCGCCAAACTCATCCCTTTTGGCTCCCAAGGATTTCCAATGTCAATCGGCCGGGCCATGAAAATTGTGCCGGAATTGAAAAAAGTCTATGACACCGAAAAAGAAACGCAAGAAATTCTGGACGTGGCCAAAAAATTAGAAGGTACGGTCCGTCATGTTTCTGTTCACGCCGCCGGCATAGTCATCGCTCCCAAACCCTTAACCGAATACGTGCCCATCCAATTTGACCCTAAGGGTGAAGACAATAAAATTACCCAATACGACATGCATACGGTTGGCGAAGAAGGCGTAGGGCTTCTCAAGCTCGATGTTCTTGGTATCCGCAACTTAGCCATTCTGGAAGATGCCGTCCGACTGGTTAAACATCGTCACGGGATAGATATCGACATAGAAAAAATACCTTTTAACGACAAAAAAACATTCAAGATGCTGGCTGACGGCAACACCGAAGGCGTTTTTCAACTCGGCGGCTCTGAAGGCATGACCAAATATCTTAAAGAGCTTAAACCCACCAGCGTAGACGACCTTAACGCTATGGTGGCTTTGTACCGTCCCGGCCCGATTAATAATATCAACGAATACATTGCTCGAAAGCATGGCAAAAGTCCGATTAAATACTTTCACCCTAAAGCCGAAAAATTTCTGGCCAAATCATACGGCGTATTGGTTTACCAAGATGATCTTCTTATGACGGCATTGGAATTAGCCGGCTATAACTGGGAATCAGTAGATAAATTCCGAAAAGCTGTTGGCAAAAAGATTCCCGCTGAAATGGCTAAACAGCACGAAATATTTGTTAAGGGCTGCCAAAATTACAGCGCTATGGCCAAAGAGCAGGCCGAAGCAATTTGGAATTTGTTTGAACCATTTCAGGGTTATGGATTTAACAAAGCTCATGCCGCTTGTTACGGCCGGGTAGCTTATCAGACTGCCTACATGAAAGCGAATTTCCCGACCGAATATATGTGCGCTATCCTTACTGCCGAATCAGGAGACATTGAAAGGGTGGCCGAAATTATCACGGAATGTCAGCGTATGGATATTTCGGTTATGCCTCCGGACATTAACGAGAGCTTTGACTCTTTCACGGTTGTGGCTGAAGACGGAAAACCAGCGATAAGGTTTGGCCTTCTTTCAATTAAGAATGTCGGCGAAAATATCGTTAAGGCAATAATTGAAGAAAGAAAAACCGGCGGAAGATTTATTTCAATGGAAGATTTTATCAGCCGAGTCCAGCACAAAGATTTGAATAAAAAATCTTTGGAAAGTTTAATTAAGTGCGGGGCTTTGGATTCGCTTGGTGAAAGAAACACCTTTCTCTATAATCTTGAAGATCTTTTGTTATACGCCCGGGAAATCCAAAAACATAAATCAAATGGCCAAGTAAGCTTGTTTGGCCAAACTGAAAAACATCTGCCGCCAATGCGCCTTAGAGAGACTCAAGGTCTAAGTAAATGGGAAAGGGTGAACTGGGAAAAGGAACTGCTTGGTCTTTTTGTTTCGGAACACCCGATGAAGGACTATCAGATGAAACTGAAACTGGAATACGGAACTTCGGATATCAAAGATGCATTATTAAAAATAGGACAAAGTGTAAAGATTGGTGGATTGATAACCAACATCAAAAAAATCCTGACCCGAAACAACCAACCGATGATTTTCAGTCAGCTTGAAGATATGAACTCAAAAGTTGAACTGGTGGTCTTCCCGGATCTGATTCAGAAAAATCCATCTTTATGGCAGGAAAACAGTATTGTCATTGTCAAAGGCCGGGTCAATGAGAAAGACGGGGTGCCAAAGATTATCTGCCAAGAAGTGACGCCGGTAGCGACGCTTAGCTGACAAACTAAAGGTTTTATACAACCTATTCTTGAATTATATTACACGTGTAAGATAATTAAAGAATGAAATTCGGCCAATTAAAAGTAAGAGAAAAAAGCTTTGTATCAAAAGTTCTAAAGGGTATGGCTCTAACCGGAGCGTTTTTAGTCGCAGCATCGAATAAACGTTTCTGGTTTAATTTTTATCTCAACCATAATAAAGAATTTAATAAGTTCAAAAATCAAAAAGAAAAACAAAAAGTTTATAACGCACTAAAATATCTCAAACAGAAAAAATTAGTTGATATAATAGAAAAATCAAATGGCATATTAGTTAAAATAACTACCAAAGGATACGAACTTATTGAATTCTATGAATCTATAGAAAAGATGAAAATTAAAAAACCACAAAAGTGGGACAGAAAATTCAGATTAGTTATTTTTGATATTCCTGCTAAAAAACAGGGTGCCCGAGTTGCTCTTCTCCAAAAATTAAAAGAAATGGGATTTTATATGTTGCAAAAAAGTATTTGGGCTCACCCTTACGACTGTGTAAATGAAATTGCCACTTTAAGAAAATTATTCGAAATAGAACCATACGTAAAAATAATGACCACTCAAACAATAGAAGAAGAATATAAATTATTAAAACATTTTGAACTCTTGAATTAAATTACATATGTAAGATAATTCAAGAGTTATAAAAACGAAAGCCGCTGGGCGAATCCCATAGTGAAAATCGGCTTCCTCTTGGTTTTAGTCGCCAAAAGCGACTTGCCGAATTTCTACTATGGGGGAACCATGCGGCTTCGGAAAGAACGACGCGGTCAAAGTAAAGATATTAACCGACTCTCTTCAACTCTAAAAGTTCACGAGTGCCCAATAGCCTGGATACTTCGGTCAGAAGTTCTTGCCCGTTAGATGCCTTTAAATCAACTCCTTTCTCCTCGCTATGAGGACTACAGCCTTGCGGGCCATGTTCTTCCCACCGCTCAAGCCAAACTAAACGGTACTTTGCCATAAGTAAACCCCCTTGAAAGATTATAAAGAATAAATCATATCGCAACTCATTTGTAAATGTAATTTTATTGATGTATTTTTTAATTATGGAACATTTAATTTTCTTTTTACTGGTTTTCTGGACGAGTTTTGTGTTCGCAAAAGTAGAAATTGCTATAGAAGGGCCGTCTGGTTGGGCAGAAAAATTACCAACCTGGCGGCTACCTAAAAAACATTGGGTTAGTAAAAGGCTTTTTGGAGGAAGGCAGGCTACTGGTTATCATGTCTGGATACAAATTTTTATCTTTTCTTTCCTGCATATTATCTACCTTTTTACTGATTTCAACTTAAAATTTGAGGTGATGTTATTATCTTTTTTTGTATTATTCTGGAGTTTCGAAGATTTCTTATGGTTTGTTTTGAATCCAGTATTTGGGATAAAAAACTTCAAAAAGGAAAAAATCTGGTGGCATAAAGATCACTGGTGGTTAATTGCGCCTTTGGAATACTTCGTCTTTATCCCTATAGGAATAATTCTTTATCTAATTTCTGTTGGCTTATAGTAAATTGTAAATAAACCCCTCTTTTGTTATCTTTTTCTTAATGAGCGAATCTAAAGACCATCGAGATATTGGACGGGAGCTGGATCTTTTTAGTTTTCACGAGGTGGCGCCGGGCGCGCCTTTTTGGCATCACAAGGGAATGATAATTTTCAAAGAATTGGAAAAAGTCGCCCGCGAAATCAATGAAAAAGAAGGTTACCAAGAAATCTCAACACCCATCTTGGTAAAAAAAGAGGTTTTTGAACAATCTGGCCATTGGCAGCATTACCGCGAGAATATGTTTTATTTTGCCAATCCCCGAGATGAAAACGAAATCTTAGCCATTAAACCAATGAACTGTCCCGAATCAACCTATGCTTACAATGCTCAAGTGCGAAGTTATCGCGATTTGCCCTTACGTTTAGCCGAAATTGGCCGTCTGCATAGAAATGAGCTGTCTGGCACTCTGGGCGGACTTTTTAGAGTCAGGCAAATTACCATGGATGATGCTCATATATTTTGTCTGCCAGAACAGGCTGAAAATGAAGTAATCAAGATAATAAAAACGGTGAGAGATTTTTATTCTTTATTTGGATTTAATACGACTTATGTTTTGGCGACTAGGCCCGAGAATTATCAAGGAGAGTTAGCTGAATGGGAAAAAGGTGAAGAGATATTATCCGAGGCATTAAAAAAAACCGGTATAGAATACTCAATAGCTAAAGGCGAAGCTGCCTTTTACGGACCGAAAATAGAAATGCATTTAAAAGATTCACAAGACAGAGATTGGCAACTGGGGACTGCCCAAATAGATATTGCTATGCTGCCTGCACTCTTTGATATCAAATATATAAATGAGAAAGGCGAGAAGAAAACGCCGGCCGTGATTCATCGGGCAATATTCGGTTCATTCGAAAGATTCATCGGCATCCTGCTTGAGCATACTAACGGGAATTTACCGCTTTGGCTTTCTCCGGTGCAGGCGGTTTTGATTCCGGTTTCGGAGAAACAACAGAAATTCGCCGGAAAAGTTTTGGAAGAATTAAAAGAAAATGGAATCCGGGCGGAAATTTACGAATCGGGTGAAACTTTGCCAAAGAGAATTCGCGAAGCCGAGCTCCAAAAAATTCCTTATATCTTAATTGTGGGCGAGAAAGAAGAAAAAGATAAATCAGTCAGCGTCAGAAAAAGAGGTGGAGGCGATGTTGGTTTAATAAAACTTGAAAAATTTATTAGTCAGGTTAAAAAGGAGATAGCGGAAAAATCATAATGGATCCCGTTAGAGACATACTGACCGCAGTAAATTATATAATCGGTGGCCATACTGTTCTAACGGGGGTAAAATAATAGTTTGATAGATACGGTTGCGGCCAAGCCGCAACCTGTCTCTAACGGGATGGATAAAAAAGCATTAAAAATATTCATTGCCATAATTGTGGCGGCTTTGGTTATGGTGGTAATCCTTGTTTTCGGCTCAAGAGTTAAAGAAGCCAAAATAACGCCGACGCCAACAAGCCCTGAAGACATTCAAGAAGAAATTAGAAGGCTTGAAGAGCAAAAAAGACAGCTTGAAGAGGACCTTGAAAAAGCAAAAGGAGGAGAGGTTTTCTGTATCCTGGTTTATAATCCGGTTTGCGGTGCTGACGGCAAGACCTATTCCAATGACTGCTTTGCTGGCGCCGCCGGAGTCCAGATCGCCCACGAAGGAGAATGTAAATAAACCTAACTAAGTTCTCTCTCTAAAATCTCTCTTACTACTTGCGGGTTGGCTTTGCCGCGGGTTTTCTTCATTACCTGGCCGACTAAAAATTGAAGAGATTCTTTCTTGCCTTTTTTGTAGTCTTCAACTGGTTTTGGGTTTTCGGCGATAACTTCTTTCGCCGCTACTATAAGTTCTTCCACATCTGAAACCTGGGCCAAGTCTTTTTTTTCTATAATCACGCTGGGGTCTTCGCCGGTTTCAAACATTTCTTTTAACAACACCTGCGCGCCGGAAGACGAAATCTCCTGATGATAAATCCTGACAATGAACTCGGCAAAATTTTCCGGGGTTATTTTGATATTTTCTATTTCTTCTATTCCTGTTCCCCGTTCATACAAAAGTTTTGCTAATTCAGTAATCAAATAATTAGCTGCTAATTTAACCAATTTTACTTCATCTTCCGGCAAGGGTTTTTTTAAGTGGACTAATTTATGCCACTCCTTCAATTCCGAAACAATTTTCTCAAAATAGTCGCCAAGCTGTTTATTCACGGTCAAAACCTCAATGTCATGCTCTGGTAAACCGTACAATTTTTTAAATCTCTCCCGCCTTTGTTGAGGCAATTCCACTAACATTGATCTTATTTCTTCCAATCTCAATTCTTTAGTATCTATCGGCGGCAGATCAGGTTCAGGGAAATATCTGTAATCCTGGGCTTCTTCTTTGGTCCGCTGCGAAAAAGTTTTTTGCTTCACTTCATCCCAGCCCCGCGTTTCCTGAATAACTTTTTTACCTTCTTCTAATAGTTGCGACTGCCTTTTTATTTCATAATCAACCGCCTGGGCAGCAAATTTAAACGAATTTATATTTTTCAACTCAACTTTTGTGCCAAGTTCGACGCCTGGTTTTCTTAAAGACATATTTACCTCCACCCGCATTTGTCCTTTTTGCATATCCGCATCAGAAATACCAAGATACCGCAAAATCATTTGCAGTTCCTCACCGAATTTTCTGACTTCCTCGCCTGAATGTAAATCCGGCTCGGTTACTAATTCCAAAAGCGGAACTCCGGCCCGGTTAAAATCAACCAAACTATATTTACCCTTTGGGTCATGCAAAAGCCGACCGGTGTCTTCCTCGATATGGATTCTTCTGATTGTAATCTCCCGGCCATTAATTTTAAGGCGCCCCCTTTCACAAAGCGGCGCCTGATACTGCGATATTTGATATCCTTTTGGCAAATCCGGATAAAAATAGTTTTTCCTTTCAAAAAAAGTCTGCTCGGCAATTTTGCAATTCAGGGCCAGGCCAAGCAAAATCGTTTTTTTTATTGCTTCCAAATTGGCTACCGGCAGAGTTCCCGGCTGACCGGTACAAACCGGACAAATATTGATATTGGGATGAGTTTCATCGGGGTCATTTTTAGAGTCGCAAAACATCTTGGTTTTGGTCTTTAATTGGACATGTATTTCTAACCCTATAACTGGTTCGTATTTCATAATCGATTATCCCGATTTCTTTCAAATCTTTCAGATTTGACTAAGAAATCGAGGATCCTCGATTTTGTAATCCCGATTCTGAATCGGGAACAAAATCGGGACCGGCTCAAAGTTTCCCATAAATTTATTTCAATTTATCACATAAGTAATGATTTGTTGATATCTAAGGTATGTATATTTATTTGGCTATTATATAATAATATTGGTGATTAAAAAAACTTTTATAATTTCGATTTTTATTCTTTTTTTAATCCTCTTTTTAAATTTAGAGAAAAAGGCCGAAGTTTTGGCAGCTCAAGGAGATAACCATACCGACATTGTTGCTTCTGTTAAAGCCCAGCTAATTGCGGAGGGTATAAATTTATCGGGACCTTGCGGAGCTTTTCAAATTACTGACCGGGTGGCCTGGCAATTGCAATCGGAAAATGCCGGAATATTGAGTAAACCAACTGGCAATAACTGCATGGGCTATGCAGTTGACATAGTGGTATATTCTGACGGCAGCCACTACGACATTCTCGGCAATGCCGAAACGGCTAATAATCCGCAGTGGGTATTTGTCGGTTCAGTAGATCCTAATCGCTGGCGATCACCGATTAACCCGGCGGACCTTCCGCCTCCTCCGGAACCTCCTCCGCCGCCAGAACCGTCTGATCTACCAGACCTTACTGATTCTTATCAAAATTTAACCTTTAGCCAATGGATTAGAAAAATTTTAGGACTCCAAATTCAACCGACTAATCCTAATATCCAAGTAGAGGCACCCTCTGACTTAGGAGGATTAATTGAAAGCATTTTCACATGGGCCTTGAGACTGGTTGGGGCAGCCATCTTTTTTGCTTTTTTGTACGCCGGTCTTTTATGGTTTACGGCCGCCGGAAGAAGCAGCCAAATAGCCAAAGCCAGAGGAATAATGCTGAATGCCTTAATCGGCGCCATTATTCTTTTAGCCACTTATCTTATTTTAAACACTATTAATCCTGATTTAGTCAAACAAAGTTTTACTTTGCCTGGGATATAAACCTATTTGATTTCTATCCCCATCTGTCTTGCCGTCCCCTCAATAATCTTCATCGCTTTATCTAAATCTTTAGTGTTCAAATCCTCTAATTTCTTCTTGGCAATTTCTTTAATTTGCTCTTTAGTAACGGTGCCGACCTTGGTTTTTGGCGACGCTCCTGATCCTTTTTCAATCGCGGCCGCTTTTTTCAAAAGATAAGAAGCCGGCGGAGTTTTCAGCTTAAATGAATAAGTCCGGTCTTCATAAACCGTTATCTCCACCGGCGTAATTTCGCCCTGCCTGTCTTTGGTCGCTTCATTGAATTTCTGGACAAACTCGCCAATCGGCAAACCATGAGGCCCTAAAGCCGTACCAACCGGCGGAGCTGGCGTAGCCTGCCCGCCCGGAATTTGTAATTTTAGAATTGTCTTGATTTTTTTCGCCACGATTATACTTTCTTCACCTGTAAAAAGTCCAGTTCAACCGGCGTTTCCCGGCCAAACATTGTCACTAAAACTTTAATCTTTCCGCGCTTCTCATCAATTTCAGCGACCTTGCCGTCAAAATCCTTAAACGGTCCGTCGGTTATCTTAACATGGTCGCCAACTTTCAGTTCAATCTTGTATTTCGGCTCTTCTACGCCCATCCTCTGCATTAAAATTGTAATTTCTTCGTCGGAAATCGGAGTCGGGGTGGTACCAGAACCAATGAATCCGGTGACATTGGGCGTATTTCTGACCACGTACCAGGAATCATCAGTCACTATCATCTCAACCAAAACATAGCCGGGATAGACTTTATCCTCGACAATATACCTTTTACCGCCTTTGATTTTTATCTTCTTTTCTTTGGGCACTAAAACCCTAAAAATCTTATCCTGCATTCCCAAAGAATCTATTCTTTGTTCCAGATTTTTAGCCACCGACTCCTCATAACCGGAATAGGTGTGAATGGCGTACCAATGTTTTTCGCCTGTGGCGACTTGTTTGGGCATCTCGTCGAAGGTTCAAGTCGGCCTCGAGGGTCCCTTTAGGGATACGAGCTGCCGACTGGAATCGCTGTTTTTAAAATAATAATTTATTCAATAAAGTCACAAAGACAAAATCAAGCAAGCCCAAAAAGGCGGCTATCAAAACGCTTATAAAAATAACCACGCCGGTGAGCTTAGCGGTTTCCTCCCTGGTGGGCCAGGAAACTCTTTTAAGCTCTGTTCGGACGTCTTTCAAGAATTCTCCGATTTTCATATTTAAATTTTAAAATCTTTAAATATCGAGGTTCTTAACCTCTTTGGCATAGGCCTGAATGAATTTTTTCCTTGGGGCGACCTCAACACCCATCAAAATATCAAAAATCCGGTCAGCTTCCTCGGCTTCTTCAATCGCCACTTTGAGCAAGACTCTGTTTTCGGGATTCATCGTGGTTTCCCAAAGTTCAGAAGGATTCATTTCGCCAAGCCCTTTGTAGCGCTGGACGTTGACCCCGTACGAAGTAGAGGCACGCTGCGGGCCCTCGCGACTTCGTTCGGGGTTGAGGCCAGCAATTTTTCCATCACCCTCCATAGCTTTGGTGGAAGCGGTTTTTTTTAATTCACCCAATATCTCTTCTTTCTCGGAATCACTATAAGCATATTGGACCTTGGCACCTTTTTGAATCTTATACAGCGGCGGCTGGGCAATGTAAAGATGACCCGACTCAATGAGCGGCTTAAAGTAACGGTAAAACAAAGTTAAAAGCAAAGTCCTGATATGCATGCCGTCAACATCAGCATCGGTGGCAATGATTATCCGATGGTATCTCAATTTGGAAATGTCAAAATCCTCGGAGATGGCCGTGCCCAAAGCAATAATCAAAGCTCGGATTTCTTTTGAAGCCAGCATCTTATCAATCCGCGATTTTTCTACGTTTAAAATTTTCCCGCGCAAAGGCAAGATGGCCTGGAACTTCCGATCACGGGCAGACTTAGCGCTACCGCCGGCGCTATCGCCTTCGACTAAAAATAACTCTGACTCGGCCGGGTCGCGGGAAGAACAATCAGCCAGTTTCCCCGGCAAAGCCAAACCATCCAATACTCCTTTTCTTAAGACCGTCTCCCTGGCCGCCTTAGCCGCTATTCTGGCCTTGGCCGCCAAAATAACTTTTTCCATTATTGCCCGGCCGTCTTGAGGGTTTCTTTCCAACCAATCAGGAATGGCTTCGCTCAAAACCGCTTCCACCGATGTCCTTGCTTCCGGGTTGCCTAACTTGGCCTTGGTCTGACCTTCAAATTGCGGCTCTCTTAATTTTACCGAAACCACCACGGCCAGCCCTTCCCGGACATCGTCGCCGCTCAAATTGTCTTCTTTCTCCTTTAAATATCCTTCCTTTCTGGCATAATCGTTCAAAGTCCGGGTTAAAGCCGACCGAAAACCGGTAATATGCATTCCGCCTTCGCCGGTAAAAATATTATTAGCAAAACCAAACTCTTTACCGGTGGCTTCTTCAAGGTACTGAAAAGCGGTTTCAACCATAATCCCTTCATTCTCCTTGCCGATGTAAAAAATATTTTGATGCTTTACCCCTTCCCCTTCGGTCAGAAACCTGACATAAGAAATTAACCCGCCCTCAAAATAGAAAGTGTAGGTCGGGACTGCTGATTCGTTTTTTCCGTTTTTCTTGATATTTTTAATTTCAATCTGATTTCTCTCATCAACTATTTCAATTCTCACCCCCTTAACCAAATAGGCCTGCTGGCGAAAGTGATCCAGGAGAATGTGTAAATCCCATTTTATTTCTTTGAAAACTTCTTTGTCCGGCAAAAAGGAAACAATGGTTCCGTTTTTAAACTCTCTCGGCGCCTTGCCGGTTTTTTTGACTGGTTTTTTGGCCTTACCCCGTTCATACTCCTGTTCGTAGAGATTGCCTTCGCGCGAAACCTGAACTTTCATCCATTCAGACAATGCATTAACCACGGAAACGCCGACCCCGTGCAAACCGCCGGCAATAGTATAGGACTTGCCGCCGAATTTCGCGCCGGCATGCAAAGTAGTCATCACTGTTTCCAGGGCTGACTTTTTAGTTTGGGGATGCTTCTCAACCGGAATACCTCGGCCGTCATCTTTGACCGAAACCGAACCGTCCAGATGCAGACGAATTTCAATGTTCTTGGCAAAACCACCCATCGCTTCATCCAAAGAGTTGTCTACGGTTTCATAAATTAAGTGATGCAAACCAGACGGTCCGGTTGAACCAATATACATACCCGGTCTTTTTCTTACCGGTTCCAAACCCTCCAAAACATAAATATCTTTGGCGGTGTAGGATTCGGAATTATTTTGATTATTTTTTGGGGCCGCTTGGGGCTTTTTAGACATATCTAAATAAAAACAGCTTCTTCAAATTGTGCTGATTTTAACGATATTTTAGCACTTTCATTACCCTTAAATTTTATCAAATTTATAATAGAAAATCAATCAAAATATCAGCAACGGATTACCTCAACTCGGCCTTAAATTGCTTGGCCGTCTCTCTATAAATTTGGTCCTGAATTGCATCAACTTCAGCAGAAACCAAGGTCCTCTCCATGCTTCGGTAAATAATTCTATAAGTATAGCTCACTTTATCCGGCCCGAATTTCCCCGGATCTTCATACTTATCAATCAACTTAACTTCTTCAACCGGGTCGCCGCCCAGGTCGCGAATTAAATCAAAGTAATTATTGGGAACAAAGTCTTTGCCGACGACAAAAGAAATGTCGCGAGTAATCGGAGGATACTTGGAGACCTCTTTGAATTTGTTGCCGAGTTTGAGCTGTTTTTTGACCCGTTCATCTCGAGACCAAAGCAGTCTTATATCTGGAAGATCCATACTTAATATAGCTAACCTCTCTAAGCCTAAGCCAAAGGCCCAGCCATTATACTGGTCAGGGTCAACTCCTAAATTTTTCAAAACCACAGGTCTAACAACGCCGCTACCTAATACTTCCACCCATCTATCTCCGATCTTAATTTCCATCTCAATCGACGGATCAGTATATGGAAAAGTGTCCTGGTTAAATCGGTACTCAATACCTGACCCGTAAATCGCTTTGGCAATTTCAATCAAAACTGATTTTAAATCTTCAATATCAATAACTTTTTTATCCTTAGGGCAAAGATACCAGCCATCCATATTATGAAAAAAATTCATATGGTTTCGGTCTATCTCATCTTTGCGATAGACCTTGCCATAAGAGAAAGCGCCGACCGACTCGTTATTTTTCATTCTCTCTTTAATGTCTGGCTGATTTAGATAGTAATACCACATTATCGTGGTATGAGTCCGTAAAATATTATTACCGTCCGCATAGTAAGTGTCGGAGCGGCTGCGGGCCGGATGGTCAGCCGGGAAGTTAAACAAATCAAAACTCACGTCAGATGGCACGATTTCTGGAAACTTGATGTCGTCAAAACCAACGAAACGCGGAATTTTCAAAATCCGCTGAACCAGCTCGTAAATTGGGCTTCCAGCTTGCCGCGACAAATCCGGCATATCCAAAAACCGAAGCAGTCTCTTGGCTTCCGGATCATCTCTTTTTTTAAGTTTTTCTATTAGTTCCGCTTCTTCAGAAGAATTGATTTCAATGTTCATTGATTACTGCAGCGTAGTTAAAAGCATTAAAATAGTTATGCCATTTTTGATTATCGGATTTATAAATATTATCAAAATAAAAATAATCGGCTAAGACCTCTCTTAAACGAAACAACTCTTTCAGGCGCTTAAGATTTTTTGGGTCGGAAATAGTCAAATCGAGCAGTTCCAGCGCCCTATCTGAAGCCAGATAGCTGTATTCGCTGTTCTTACCTCGCCACTTCATCGCCCTTTCAACCTCGCTCCCGATATTAGCCATCTGTTCAAAAAAAGATAATTCAAACCATCGGCCTGCCGCAAGATTTTTATGCTGGTAATTCATTTTTTTATAAGCCGAGAAACTATTTTTAAAACTTTCTCCTTAATCTCTGGATTTTCTATACTTCTGGTCCGATTACCTAATAAGGGTTTTAAATTAATCATTGAATCAAACTCAATCCAGTTTTCATTTTTAATTTCCGGGTATATATTTAGACCCCATAAATTTTCGTGCTTGGAACCATTCTCTACTAAAAGTTCGGCTTCGTCAGCATGCAGCTCGCCGTCAACGGCCATGATTTCTTTTTCAATATCAACCACGGCTTTAACTAAATCACCAAACATTTTCTTGGACATTTCTTTTAATTCCTCGATTGTGATCTGGTCGGTGATTATTTTCACTGGCAAAAAGTTTTATTCTGGCGCGGGCGACCGGATTTGAACCGGCGATCTCCATCGTGACAGGATGGCATGTTAACCAGGCTACACCACGCCCGCATTATGTTATTAAATTCTCTCTAAAACCTTATCATTTTTTGCAAAATTAAAAAAGAGCGTGCGAGTTTTCCGAAAAACTCGCACGCTCTGAATCTTGTCGTTACCCCCTACGGAACAGGTTCCGAACCGACGTCGCGGCTGACCGAAAAGATTCCTTCCACCCAGGAAAAGCCGCTTCAAAAACGGAGGGTTCGATTTCTTCAGAACCTTGCCGCAAAGAAGTTGGACTAAGAGACGGGGGTTTGTAAATAGGAGTTGGTTCGGCCAACTTTGCCGGAGAGATAAGCTTGGGCCTCTCTCTTTTCACTCCCCCTAAAGCAGCGCGAGCTTCTGCCACTTGTGCTGGAGTTTCACGAGGCGTCATACCCGGCCGCCGGATATATACGCCGCCGCGGCGTTCGCTTTTCCTCCGCTCACCTCCGCTTCGTTGTACTCGTTTCCGTCTGTCCGCTTTCCGACGATTAAGCGCCCCTTGCCTCTGGTCGTTTGATTTTCGCCTTCGGCCGTTTAACTCCTCAATCTTCCACCAATTATCGTCCCGAAGTTCAAAAGTCAAGGCCCAATTTCTCCTTTGTTCTTTCTTTCTCCTATCACCATCTCCTTTGCGTCTTTCATTAGAGTTAACCAATGCCCCCTCCTTCCTCATCTGGAACAAAAAAAGAACTTTCAAGTTCAGGTTTTACTTTAGCACGGATTGAAAGTTTAAAAAAGCAGGCGAGCTTCTGCCTTAATGCCGGCGGCAGGGATCGAACCTGCGGCCTAACGCTTATGAAACGTCCGCTCTGCCACTGAGCTACGCCGGCAAAATTTTTATATAACCGTCTCGAATTATTTTTTCAATATAATCTTTTCTTTTAAAATTTTTTAATCTTTTTTCAATACTCCTTGCTTCTTTCAAAGTATGGCACTCTTGCGAAAAAACCAACTTCAGTATTCCTAATCTTTTGGTTGAAGGAGTACCCCCAGAAAAATGATGTTTTAACCTTTGTTTTATATCTATAGTGCTTCCTATATAGTACTTACCATATGTTTCGCTTTTTAATATATAAACAAAGGCCATATAATGTATTTCTAAAATCACCGAGTCCCGACGTCAGAAGTCGGGACCCCGACCTTGCGTCGGGGCTACGCCGGCAAATGCAAGCGACTGAAATTTAATTATATCCGAAAATTCAAAAATTTCAAACTATTTTCAAGCACTCAATTTTCTCCACAGGAAAGGAACAGGTTGTAAAAAGCTTACAAACAAATCGGCTGTTGCATGGCCATTTTTCGCTGTTATCGTTAAGAAAGAAATAAAAAGAAAATCAATAAGAATGATTTTCGAAATTGCGTCGCTAAGTTGACGCAGGTCGAGATAATAAATGTTGTCTCGCTGAAGCTCTGGCCAATAATTGGCCATGGCCGCAACGAGACAACTCAAAAATAAAATGAAAAAAGTTTGGTTAAGTTTAGGAACGGCGGTAGCCGTTTTAATTGTACTTCCGATGTTCGCCGCGTTTGAAGCCCATGTCATCAATGTCACGGCAACGATTGAGAATGCGTTAGCGGTAAGCACCCGAAAAATTGAGTTTGGGACCGTCTTCCCAGAAGAATTTCTTTTGGAATTTTTTGACGTGTTCCTTTCCGAGTCATTTTTGAGAGAAGACAGAGTGGATGATGTTGAGTATCATATCAAGCAGAAAGATAAGCCACGAGATCCAGGGGAACCAGTTTGTGATCCGACAGGAGCATGTGTTTCTTCGACAGAGTTTTGTCACGAGAATAGACCCCAAAACCCGGGTGATCCTCAAGATCCTTACTACCAGCATTGTTTCCCAAGTCTTTGCCCCTACCTCTCAAAGCTTGATGATGAGAGACCAGACAATGACACCAGTATTGAAGCATTCCATCGAGCCGAGTGTGATGATGGCACAGATAATGACGGCGATGGAGCTGTTGACTGGCCAGCGGATCTGGAGTGTACCTCAAAGTACGACGATAGTGAGAGAGAACCGGGCCAGCAGGGATTGGTTACCGGACTTCTGGCAAAATCGCAACAAGACATAGAAGACCACTGGACAATTGACCTTCACGTTCCTTGCTTTGAAGGTTTTTGCGCCCAGGATAATGAGATCCCAAATGATTATCAGCTTGACCCGAGATTAGAACATCAGACTTTCGGCTGTGATTTGTGGATTGAGGTAAATGGAGTTTCAACTGCACCGACCCCAACACCGACTCCAGAACCAGGGACAGTAACAGTAACCAAAGTAGTTGGACCCGAAGGAACAGCACTCGAAGTTAGTGACTTCAATCTTTTTGTTGGTGCTGAACCAGTAGACAGCGGGGTTGGAGAAAGTTTTACTCCAGCAACCTACACAGTTTCCGAAACTGAAGCCAGTGATCCCGGTGTCGGTTATGATACTACCATCATTTGCGATGACGATGACTTTGTTGATAATGGAGATGGGACTGGAGATATAACAGTTGAGGAAGGAGAAGTTATATCCTGTACAATCACAAATACGGAAACAGATTAATTAGTTGATCTCCGAATCTCTACGGCTCAAAAACTTGAGCCGTAGTCTTGGGGGATTAACCCCGTTAGAGGTAAGAAACCTTTGGTTTCTGCCGATTCCAGATTATGAATCGGACCTCTAACGGGGTGAACCCCGTTAGAGATAATTTATGAATCCGAAACTAAAAAAGATTTTAACTATTACAGGAGCTGGTTTTATTGTCTTGATGATTCTGCCTTTACTCTCCGCTTTTGAGGCCCACATCATCAATGTCACGGCTCAAATAGACAACAAACTGCTTCTAAATCCAATCCCGGACATTGATTTTGGTATTGCTTTTCCGCAGGAAAAATTAGACAGGTTTTTTGATATTACCGGCTCCCAGACTTTTTGGAACAATACCAAGCTTGATGATATTGAGTATGTGGTCCGCCAAAAACCAAAATGCGATGACGGCCAAGGCGGCCATCCGCCGGTCAATGAAGATTTAGAGGGAAATTTTGTCTGCCCAGAAGGTTCAACTATAATGCCGCTTTTATGCCCCTACCTTTCCAAAGAAGAAATCACAACCGACGGCACTGATATTGAAAACGACGGGCCGAGGATTCCTCCTTTTCACGGCTTGCCCCCACCTTGGACCTTGGCCACCACTTTGTTTTATGAAACAACCGGTAAAATCATCAAATCAGCCAGTGATACAGTAGATCGCTGGAATATTGATTTAAAAGTCCCCTGCTTTGAGGGACAATGCGCCCAAGACTGGCCTGATTTCATAAGAGAGCAGTCGGAAAATCCTGATATTGACCCGGAAGTATATAAACTTGATCCGGCTAACGAGCACAAATTGTTTGGCTGTGATCTTTGGCTTGAGGTTGTAGCCACCAGTTCTTTCCCGGGCTGTGATGAAAAAATTGATTTGATGCTGGTTCTGGACCGTTCGGGCAGTATAAACTTGACCGAACTGGCTGACTTAAAAACAGCGGCTAAAGCTTTTGTGGACGCCATTGCTCCATCAGCCGACGAATCTCATGTTGGTATGTCAAGCTTTGCCTCAACTGCTTCATTAAATCAGCACCTTACTGATGACGGAACAGCAGTTAAAACTTCAATTGACGCTTTAGTGGCAGGCGGTTTTACTAATTTGAAAGGCGGTATTGATTTAGCTACCGGCGAACTGGACGATCTTCATGAACACGAACGGCCGCCGATTAAAGACGTGATGGTTATAATCACTGATGGCGCGCCAAACCGGCCATTACCCTCTGACACGGCTGATGATGCCGCCGCCGCCTCGGCTGATGACGCAAGAACTGTTGGTATTGAAATTTTCGTGGTCGGCGTCGGAGTAAGCCCGGCCACTGAACTTTATCTTAAAACCGACATTGCCGATGATGCCTCCCATTATTTCTCGGCCGCTGATTTTGCCGATCTTGAAACTGTTTTGGAAGATTTAGTCACCTGTCCATAAAGTCAGGTTTTAGCCAGACAGGTTTTAGGCGTTAGGAAATAAAAACTATGGAAACTATAGATCTAACTGAACAACAACCAGAAGCAGAAGCGACCGCCCATTCCAGAAAATCAAAAAAGGGCTTCTTTAAAAACCTGAATGCCGGAGAAAAAATACTCACGGCAATTCTTTTAATAATTTTTCTCGCCTTGTTTTATATCGCTTTGGACGCCAACAAATATCAAGCTACGGTCAGAGTGATTGAGGGCGAAGGCCGGGTGGGGATAAACCCGACTACCGAACTTTTAGACTTTGGCGACTTGTCTCGGGGGACCTCGGCTGTCCGGCGGGTTAATATCGCCAACCGGACTAATATCCCAATGTATATTTTGGTTGTCCGGCTTGGCTCAATTACTGATTTAGTTGATTTGAATAAAAACAATTTTATTCTTTCGCCGGGGCAGGAAACGAAGCTTGAATTTACAAGCTATATTCCGGCTTCGGCTGAAATCGGAAAAATATATAACGGCCGGGTGTTTATTTTCCGAATCCCCTGGCTAACTAAAACATGAAAAAGAAAATTATAGAAAACATAATTATCAGCCAAATTCCGCCGCCAAAAACGAAGCGGAAGCATTTTTTTTGGAGAGTCGCCCTGGACGTCCTTATTTATATTGGAATTGTCGCTGGAATAATCTTTGGCTTGCCGGCATTTTTAACCTGGAAACTTGAAACGCCCTACCCGATGGCGGCCATCACCTCAAGCTCAATGTGGCCAAGCCTAAAAGAAGGCGACTTGGTTTTTATTCAAGGAATAAAAGACCAAAAAGAAATAAATGTCGGAGAAGTAATCGTTTTCCGAAACCAAAAAAACAATACTTTTACCATTCACCGGATAGTCAAAATTGACGGCAAAAAAATTACCACCAAAGGCGACGCCAATTTTAAAGAAGACGAACCGATAACTTTTGCTAACGTCATCGGCAAAACAGTCACTTTGGGCGATAAGCCGTTTCACCTCCCCCATTTGGGGGCGATCACGGTTTTCGCAAGCAATTTTAGAGATGAAAAATAAACCAAAATCACAACGCCTGGTAATTGATATCTGGTCTGAAAAAGCGCCTTATCCTTTGGTTAACTGGGCTAAAAATGGCCAGAAAAAAACTTCAATAATCGCAAAATTAAAAAGGGCGGCAACATTTTTGGTAGCCGCTCCAATTTTAATTATATCGGCTGCCATTTTGCCGCTTTTGGCTTTTGAAGCTCATATCATTAATATCACGGCCACAATTGAAAGGCCGCCTTGCACCGAAATCAGTTTTGAAGAAGACGGGAATGGAAGCCCGATTTTGCCAGGCCAGAAAATTGATGATGAATATCAAAACCTCGGGCTTTTAATCGATGCTGAAAATAATGAGCCTTCTCATCCTGACTGGGCCATCGCCTTTAATTCTTTTGCGCCCAGCGGCGCGGACCTGGACCTTGGTACGCCTAACGAAGACTTTGGCGGGGCGGGAGTTGGAACTGGCGGTGAGTCAGGCCAGCCCGGAGAAAACAGCCTTGACCAGCATAATCTTTTAATCATCGCCGAAAATAATACCGACTTGAATGGTGATGATTTAGTAGACAACCCGGATGACGAGGCCCAGGGCGGAAAAATTATTTTCACTTTTGACCAAGAAACTGAAGTCCATTATATTCGCATTTTTGACATTGAAGAATTTGGGGTAAAAATTAAACTCTACGACGACGACGGCAACAACTTTTTGGATATTCCGGTCCCGGCCTTGGGCGACAATTCGGCCCAGAAAATTGAAATCAATGAGGAAGGAATCAAAAAGCTGGTGGTCAAGCTGACTGGCTCGGGAGGAGTAGATGATTTGTGCTTTATCCCGGCGCCAACACTTCTTTTTGAAACAAATGTTCTGACCGGACCTGACTTACCTGAAATTCCTATAGAAGATACCTCGCCAGTAGAAGATACATCGCCAGCTTCTCCAAGCCAGGAATTTGAACAGTCAAATTCAATAAATCCTCCGGAGCCGACTCCAACATCAGAACCGACTCCGACTCCCGAGCCAGAACCAACTCCGACTCCTGAATCCACCCCAGAAACTACTCCTATACCCGAATCAATACTCCCGACGTCAGAAGTCGGGACCCCGACCGAAAGCGTCGGGGCTGAACCCACACCAAGCCCATCTGAATCGCCAACACCAGAACCGACTCCGGAACCCACGCCGGAATCAACCCCGGAATCAACACTAACCCCGAGTCCGACTCCTGAACCTACACCAGAGCCGACTCCCGAGGCCACGCCTGAATCAACGCCGGAACCTACACCAGAACCTGTCCCTGAACCGACGCCTGAACCATCTCCCACTGAAACTCCAACTGAGTAATCTTTGCTTTTCTATAAAACCTCTGCTATTATTCAGAAATCGCGGGGTGGAGCAGTGGTAGCTCGCCTGGCTCAGTCCTTAGAGAGTCCCAATTCTTTAAGGCGCTCGTTAAAAATACGAACAAGCTTAATATTAGATGCTGCTATTCGAATTATTCCATATGGATACTTTCTGGTACCTCCATGATCCTTCTTAATGTAAGGTTTAGTAAATCTATCTGCCGGAATTCCTGTAATTCTTGACCAATACTTAATACAATCTTTATATGGAAGCGTATCGTGACAATGGATGACTGCTTTAATTTTTTCTTCATGGAAATTACAAATTTTTCTTAGAAACTCAAGATATTTATTGATTATCGTTGGATTTCCATTTGAAAGAGAAAGTTGAGTTCTGTCTCCTTCTGTAGTCCAGAGAATAAGTCCAATCAATTCTAGTTCCTGATCACTCCGGGGACTATAATGAAAAGGATCACCGTTTGGATTTCTGAATTTATAGATAGAATCGCTACGAGTTATAGATTTAAGCATACTGGTATTATACCATGAGTTCGTATTTTGAGCGATTGGGCGTCTTGGTTGGCAACAGCCAAGAAGATTATCTGTCAAATTCGGGGAAGTCCTAATCCGCCAGCTGGCGGACGGATAATCCCGAGCCAAGCCAAGTACACAAAAATTGTATACTTGGAAGGTGTAGAGACTAGCTGGCAGATCCGCCTCTGGCGGAAAGGGATAGTCCAGACCACAAATTCATCATTTTGATGAAGCGATGAAAATCGTAGATGGCAAGCATAACCAGGAGGTCGGGGGTTCGAATCCCCCTCCCGCAATTTATAAAAACAAAAGCGCTCTTAATGGGTGCTTTTGTTTTTATCTAAAATTGCGAGGAGAGGAAGTGAACTGCTTCACTTCCGTGGGATTCGAACGCCGGAGCCTGTCCGAATCCCGTTAGGCGGGATGAGGACGCGAGGCGGTGCCCAGACAAAATTTTCGGAAGAAAATTTTAGCCGCGGGCGAATCCCCCTCCCGCAACAAGCGGTAATCGCCTCGCACATCGCAGAGAAGCCTCGCGCTTCATCTGGAGTGCGAGGTTTTTCTTTTTTATTGACTCCAAATCTTTTACTGCTACTATGTTAATACCTGAGCATCGACTGAGGTGGGGATTAGGGCATTGATCTCGGGTTTTTGAATCAGGTCTGTCGTTTCTCATTGCTGCGAGAGCAGCATCGCCAACGGTGTGGACACCCACACCGCTTCGCGGTCGTGGCGTCGACTGGACAAAACAATGCCGGGAGAAAATCTCCCATCCCCTTAGTTCCAGTTCCAAAAAGCTCTTTCACAAAGAGGTCTGCTTATGGAATATCACCAGCAGTTGAACCTTCCGGGTTTTGAAAACCTGCCGCGAGTGGTCTTTATTCTCAGTAAACGGCTGAAAGGAACGATGGTCGCATTCAGGAGAATCCGGGTAAAGCGCGAAGTCGCCGGTTCTTTTCTTCTGAATCCCGACCGGCACTGGCAGAGGAAAGCCGTGGTCACCAAGAGCGGCAAAACGATTATCACCTACAAGCCTTCCCGGGAACTGAAAAAGTTCCAATGGAAGATTGTCAGGTATATCACTCGGGTCAATCAAGGGCTGAACAAGACCATTCTGCCGGTTCCCAATCCGGCAAACGAGTATACCCGCGATCTCGCTTCCACCAAGTTCGCGACGGCCTTTTCAAAAGGCAGCAGCGTTGTCAGAAACGGCCTCGCCCATCTGGACATGCGTTCTTCCGTTTCCTTTGATCTTCGCCGGGCCTTTGAAAGCATCAAAAGGAAACATCTCCAATGTTTTCTCCGAAGGCTCGGTTTCCCCAATGATGTCGCTTGGGTATTCTCGAAACTCTTAACCTACAAGGGACGGCTTCAGAGAGGAGCGTCTTGCTCGGCGCATGTCTTTAATCTTCTGCTGGCTCGGTTGGACAAACAGATTACCGAAGCGGTAGGAGTCAAAGAACTGGAGTATCTGAGCCGTGAATGGGCCGACAAGAAAGGAAGAGAAGACAAACTCTGGTGGTATTCACGGGAAATGTTCGACAGAATCCGCAACAAGAAGATGGCCTACACCAGATACGGCGACGACATCTGCGTTTCGTCTGCTGAACAAGAATTCCCTCCGCAGCTAATAGCTGCAATCAGAAACGCCATCTTGTCAGAGGGGTTCCAAATCAGAGATACGAAGACGCGGATATGCCAAAACGGCGTTCTGGAACTGCCCGGGGTCGTGATTGTCGGCAACGTGGTGCGGCCGAGAAAGTCGTATCTAATCCGGCTGGCTCGCCTCATCGCTGCCGGCTCTCTGACTCAAGAACAGCTTCACGGCCATCTGGCGTTCATCTGTTCGTTCCCACGCCGAAGCCAGAAAGGAGCATACTCGTTCCTGAAAAAGACGCTCGGCAACGGCGTGAACCTACTTGTCTTCCGCAGACCCTATGAACCACTTTTCTGAAAAAGCCCCGCTGTCATCCCGACAGTTCCGGGGCTTTTCTGTTTTAATAAGCTAAACTTTTAACCACAAATCTGGTAAATTATAAATATGAACCAACAAATAATTGACCTGATTAGTAAAGAAAGGGTATGTGTTATATCCACTATTCTTCCCGGGAACATTTCTCATTCTGCGGCAATGCATTTTTCTCATCAAACTGATCCTCTAAGGATACTCATTCAGACCACTAATAACACAGAAAAAGTAAAGGGCATTTTGAGCGGAGAAACTGGTAAAGCATCCATTGTAATCGGTTTCAGTGAACAGGATTGGCTGACGCTTCAGATGAGAGGGGATATTAAAATAATCTCCGACCCAGAAAGATTACCAGAAATTCATAAAATCCATTACAAGAAAAATCCAGACGCTGAACAGTACAAAAATAGCCCAAATACTATATTTCTTGAGTTTATTCCAAATTGGTGGAGATATACCGATTTTAATACTGATCCAGAAACAATACTTTCGTCATAAATGAAAAAGATTTATATCATTCACGGCTGGAGCGGATCTCCTGACGAACCATTGCATAAATGGTTGGCCTCTGAATTAAAAAGCAAAGGATTCAAGGTTGAAATACCGGCTATGCCAAATCCAGATGAACCAGTAATAAAAGATTGGGTGGCTAAATTAAATCAAGTGGTAGGAGAAGAACCAGATGAAGACATAATCTTTGTCGCCCATTCCATAGGTTGTCAGACAATTTTAAGATACTTAGCGGGATTAAAAACTTTTGGATTTTTTGGTGGAGCTATATTTATCGCCCCGTGGCTTTATGTATCTGGGTTGGAAACAGAAGAAGAAACTAATATTGCCAAGCCATGGATTGAAACTCCCATTGATAATGTAAAAGTCTGGAAATACCTGCCAGAAAACAAAAGAATCGCAATTTTTTCAGACAACGACCCCTTTGTTCCGAAAGAAAACTGGGACTTATTTGAACAAAAATTTGGCGCAAAGATAATTATCGAGAAAAATAAAGGACACTTCACTTCCGATGACGGAGTAAATTCTTTGCCATCAGCTTTCCAAGCTATATTAGATATAGCTAATTAAACCTACTAAGCCGTGGCAAACGCATAAATCTCCAGTATATCTGATAATATCTGGTGCCAATGATGGCACACCTCTGCAATTTATAAAAACAAAAGCGCTCTTAATGGGTGCTTTTGTTTTTATCTAAAATTGCGAGGAGAGGAAGTGAACTGCTTCACTTCCGTGGGATTCGAACGCCGGAGCCTGTCCGAATCCCGTTAGGCGGGATGAGGACGCGAGGCGGTGCCCAGACAAGATTTTCGGAAGAAAATTTTAGTCGCGGGCGAATCCCCCTCCCGCAACTCGTAAAAATAACCCAGTAAAATCTGGAATTATTTTGTTGGGATAGTTTTGATATTTTTTTCTTTTTATTGTAAGTAGTATTGGGGGGATAAGAAGTTCTTTCTGAACAGACAAATCTTTTTTAAAGGAGACGGCAATGAGTAGCCCATTCAAAAAAGCATTGGATAAACTTGGTAAAGATTTGGGTGGTGAGTTTGTAGAACTTCCCCCAAAACCTCGTGAACAGCTTGCGTATCCTTTTAATCAGGTTTCATATGAAACAGAATGCCCTAAAGGTCATATAGTAAAATTATCAACTGGGTATTCTGTGTATGCACCTGATGCGTGGGATCAGTTTGGTTGGTGTGAACCATGTGGTTCATATTACAACCGTAGTGTATCAAGACAATTTGATGAAGATAAAGGAGAGTCTGTCTTCGTCACAAGTAAATTGAAGAAAGGTTTACGTTAGTCGAATTTTATTACAATGCAAGCCGACTGGTCAGCCCCACTAATGACGCAAGTCTAAGTGGGGCTTTGTTTTTCACCATCATCTAACAAAACCAAACTTTGAATAATCCGAATAACCAATAACTGAAGTTCTGAAGTCTTCCATCCTTTGCAATGCAATAGATTTACAAAATACCGTTAAAACGGTATTTTGTTTTGGAGGGGAGTTCTAAACGATGAAACTTATAATACCCTTAGTTCTTTTGATTTTTGCCCTTTATCAACACTTCAAGTTCAAAAAGAGAAGAATGGCAATAACAGAAGCCCTTGATCTCCACTACGATATGTATGATTTGCTGTTGAATCTTCTGGATGATCCTACTATGACCGAGTTAAAGTGGAAAAAGTGGCTGCCAATTTTCGAAGCTGCTGATAGGCGGTGCGAAAAACTGGATCCTGAAGCAGCTACCCTACGGGGAAAAGTATCAGAGAAGGTCAGAAAGATTATCCAATGACGACGACCATCCAGAAAGGACTAAGCCAAAGCGGTGAGATTATATCAATATCCGCTTTTAGTTTTTTTACCAACTCCTGACAAACCCAAACTTCAAATAATCCGAATAACCAATAACTGAAGTTCTGAAGTCTTCCATCCCTCGCAACAGAGACGGAAAAACAGGAAAAGAATCGCTTGTTTCTCTTTCTGTATCTAAACTGATAAGCGGTGCCAAAAGAGTTTTTACCTACTTCTAGTGGCTGAATTTGATATACTGAAAGTAATCTGAAACAACAAGAGATTAACTACGCTTTTATCGATGGCCAAAATCTTCATCTTGGAGTGCAGGATTTGGGCTGGAAACTAGATTATAGAAAATTCCGCATTTACTTACGCGATAAATATAGAGTTTCAAAAGCATATTTATTTATCGGCTATGTCCCTGAAAATCAGGAGCTATATAAATCGCTTCAAGAATATGGATATATTTTAGTATTTAAGCCATTACTTATTCCAAAAGACAGCAAACCAAAAGGAAATGTTGATGCCGATTTAGTATTAAGAACAATGATAGAATACCAGAACTATAACAAAGCTGTAATCGTTACCAGCGACGGCGATTTTTACTCTTTGGTTGATTATCTATATTCAAAAAATAAACTTAGAATCATATTAGCTTCTCACAAGAAAAAATGCTCGATTCTGCTTCAGAAAAAAGCCAGAGAAAAAATTGATTTTATGGATAATCTTAGAAACAAGTTGGAATATAACCGTAAGCATAAATGAAAAAGCACCGCTAAGGGACGAAACCAATAGAAGTGCTTTTTCGTCGTGATATAACCATTATAGACAATGGGAATCAAAAGTCAAGGGCATGAGAAAAAGATTTAAGATTAAAAAGCGCAGTTGCGGATTATGTAAGCCGTATAAAACTGGTTGGGTTAATCGTTGGAATCATAAAGAATTCGCCAAGATGAGAGAATTTGAAAAAATTAAAAGAAAGTTTGCATAAAAATTAAAAACAAAAAGAGGGTGGCTGACCGCATTGGTCAAACACTTTTGCCCCTTCTTTTCAATAACCAAGTAATCTGCTAAGGTGGTTTTGCTGTACCCCGTAGTAAGATTTGCTCTACTACTGGGGTTTTGATGAGTTCATTCAAAGGAGTAATAGTATGCAAAGACGCTGGGTTGCTTTGGCTTTGATTCTGGCCATCGTGAGCTTCATCCTGCTTTTGGTCGGCACAAGAGATCTAACCATCCAAGATGCCCTAGATCTATTGCCCCTAGATCTAATTTTTCCATTCTGAAGAGGAGGTTTAAAATGTGGGGAGAACAGTGGATTTGCCCTTGCGGTTTCCATAACTTCATCCTGCGAAAAAAGTGCCGGAATTGCGGCCAACCTCAGGAAGAAGCCGTCGGCAATGAGAGTCCCTTCGAAGTCATGGATAGAATATCGAGCATGACCTTGGAGGAACATCAAGAAGAGGAGAGGGTCACCGAGGAAATCCTGAAAACGAGGAGGCACTAATGGATATCCCGAAAGACAAGAACTCCCGGCTGACTCTGTCCAGTACGACGAGTGCGGCGGCTGGGGATGTATTGTATGTGGCCAGAAAGGCTAGCTTGTTCCAAAATATCATCATCTTGGACGGCGATGCGCGAGGGTAAGCTGTAGCAGACCCATCCCTCCAACACAGGTTGCAGTTTACTGCTCAAACCAGTGCGCCATCGACGACGCTAACGATGAATTGTCCTTTTGACTCGATCTATCCCGCCAGCGGAAAGCTCGCTTCGGCGGGTTTTCCTTTTCAATACACCCTCGCAAACGCATAAATCTCCCGTATATCCTGCATTATCTGGTGCCAATGACGGCACACCTCTGCAATTCGTAAAAATAATCCAGAAAAATCTGGGTTATTTTGTTGGAACAGTAATTGAGGTTAGAACCTTTTTTGGTAAACAAAACCGCCTCTCGTCGAGACGGTGCCAGTTTTTGGGAAGAACTGACAAACTTCCCTCATCCAAAAGTAAGTCTGGTTTATTTTTTTCACTCCCTTCTTCTGGTGAGCGGCCTCGGTAAACCAGCCAGCTCCCTAGCAATAGCAAGAGAGCCAAAAACCCTCCGGAACGTAGATGGACTTGCACACTTCCCAGCTTTACTTCCTTTGCCTATATCCGAGTCTATAGGTGTTTTTCCAAGCTCGCCAGCTAAACTCTTGAGCTGACGGATAAGCTGCTCTCTTCCATAACGACCTCCTAAACGATCGACAGGATGGGGTAACAATCTGGCTGCCTCTATTGCTGCATTGAATGATCCGAAGATTTTCACGAAAGTTTTTGGGTGTGCGCACATTCTCGTTTTACTTGCCAGCTTTATATCTCGATCGCCTGGTGTTTTGCCTAGTTGCGCTGCAAGAACTTGAAGCTGCTTGATGAGTAGCTTTTTTGTGTAAACACGCCCAAATCTAGTTGCGATAAACGCAATGTGGAGAGAGCCAAAGTATTTCTTGAACGTGCTGTAACTCGCACATTTTCCTGCTTTACATGCCTTAATAACGTCATCCCTAAGGGGGAATCTTCCCAATTCGTAGGTCAGAGCTCGAAGCTGCTTTATTAATACCTCCTTTGTGTAGCCATGTCGGATTTTGTTCAATACGTTCAAAACACGTTTTGCAATCACCGTAAATCGTACCTTACCGATATCTACACTAAGCGGCTTTCTTCTTCTCAGGGTCTTAGTGGTTTGCACTTTCTTAACCGCCGTCCATAAATGGTGAACAAGTTCCAGCCGCTCACAGTTACCAACAAAATCGAGGACCAGGGTACGGTATTTTCCTGGCACTTTCCGAAGACCCCTCCCCAACTGCTGATAAAAGAGCGTTCTCGAGATAGTGGAACGAAGGAAAACGATAACGTTGGCTTCAGGAATATCGATTCCTTCGTTAAATTTATCCACGACGAGCACTGTATCCACTAATCCCTTACGGAAGGCATTCAGTCGCTTACGCTGTTCAAAAAACGAGAGTCGATTGTGAATTGCAAAAGATCCAGGCATATGCGTAGCAAGACGATCACAGTAAGCAACTGATGGACAGAAGATCATTATACGACAATTCGGAATCTTCGATGCATGTCGCTGGATGATGTTCACAATCTCTTCGTCCCGTCGTGGAACAAAAAGATTCTTGTTCAGTTGTTTGATACTCAATCTGCCAGTCGGAGTTTCGAGCACTTTCAAGTTCTGCAGCTCGTCCGTTATCAAACGGTAACTCACGGGAGTAAGTAGACCCCGTGCAAGTGCATCCTCAAGTTCCAAAGAGAAAACCTCTTTACCGTAAATCCCTCGAATATCTTGAAGATCTGTTCGATCGGGCGTAGCTGTAACACCGAGAAGAAATTCAGGCTGAAAATAATCGAGGGTTGCTTGAAACGTAGGTGCAGGTCCATGGTGACTTTCATCTACTACAATGTAGGAAAAATCTTCCTTTTGGAAACCATCTCGTCTTTCCCTCATTGTTTGAAAGGACGCAAAGAGAAAGGAAACGGGACTTCGTGTTTTCTCTCCACCATGGAAAACGCCGTAAGTATATTCACCGCCTAAAAGAGATTCGAATGTTGCCCGAGCTTGCTCAAGGATATCGTTCTGATGACAAAGATAGAGTAGCCGACCGCCGTGCCTTTGAAGCCATTTTTTTGCATCAAGAGCAGCGGTAACCGTCTTTCCCAATCCACTTGCCATAACTACCAGAGCTGATTTTTTTCCTTTTCGTCTGGCTTCTTCGATATTATCAAGACACTCAATCTGATAGTCGTACGGAGTTATAGACATGATTATCCTCCAAGTTCATAGCTATAGTAAATGAGTTAACGAACTGAAAAAGGTTATATCATATTATTATTTAAATTAAAATTACCAACTCCTTACGAACCTAAACTTTAAATAATCTGAATAATGCAATATACTGGTTCTGAAGTCTTCCATCCCCCGCAACAAAGCAGGAGAAACAGGCAAAGAAATGTCTGTTTCTCTTTCTGTATCTGGGCTACTTTGCGGCGCTAATAAATTTATCTATAGATATCTTTCCGGTGATCAACGTAGAAAAAAATGGCTTTTTCTGGATTTTGAAAATAAAACAAAACCCGGTAGTTGCGGGTGATTCTGAAAGATAAAGCAAAAGGGAGAGTTCTGACTTTCTTTATATGCAATCTTGGATCGTGCCAGTTGGTTTCAAATCTCTTTTCCTGAACCTGATAGAGACGCTGGATTTCTTTTGGAAGTTTTTCAAAAGACCTCTTAAAATCATCGGTCTTAACTATTTCCATAAATCGGGGGATGTTTTTTTATCGCTTTTTGATAGGCCTGTTTTATCTCTTCAGAATTAGCATAACCTTCCAAATCTTCTTGAGGCAGTAAAAGTTTAACCTCTTCTCTTAAAAGGCGAAGTTCTTCCAGAATTGATTTCAGGATTTTAGAGGAAGTATCTTTTGTTGTTTGCAGTGCTTGAGTCATTAATTTAATTTTAGCAGTTAATTTTTTATTTTACAATAGTTAGTAGGGTACTAAATTACCTTGACTGCTGGCCCCCAAAACCGGCAAAGGTATAGGGTCTGACTTGGTTATTGTACTCGGTCTTGATCCAGTCGGCGGAGCGGGCGGTGTTGGAGACCCGGGCTTCGTCGATGAGACCGGGAAAGTTATTGCTATCTACTGCATTGTCACCGATTATGGCATTGACACTGCTATTAAATTGACTGGCCGGAACCGATCCGTCCAACACGCCGTTATCCAAAACGCCGTTCACATATATATCCAATGTTTGGGCTCCGGCATTATACACTCCGGCGACATGTGTCCAATTTGTGGTCAGCGCAGAAACACTCTCACGCAATGGCAGTAAGGTTCCATCGGTGGAAATACTAAATAGCCAAATGGTGGGCGTACAATCGCCGCAAGCAAAAAATCTCCAGCCACGATTACCGGTAAGGCCGTCTTTGGTTACGGCATACATGGCTCTTACCGGAAAGCTGCTGGGTTTCATCCAGGCGGATACTGTCATAGAACCGGTTAATTGAAGGGAGGAATTATTTCCCACATTCACTTCATCATTAACCCCGTCAAAGTTGAGTCCCCCGTCAACTTTAGCCGTTCGTTGGTCACCGGCCACTTGCCCGCCATTGGAAGTACCGTTGTTAGCATTGGAAGTGCTGTCTTTCATTTGGGGCGCAGTTCCTGTTGGGTCCTCCTTCAGGTGCCAGACCCCCTGCCAATTATTAGCCGTATCCCAGACCCCGGTCACATTCTGATTGGTCGCTCCAGTAGAAGGTCCGCCATAATAGAGATAAAGGACGGTGTCAGCCGAAACAGAAAGGGTCGGGACTTCAACCCAGGCCCAGAGTTCTCCCGAAGAAGAAACGTATTTTTCTATCTCATGGTCAAGCTTGGTGGTTCCGTCAGATGAGGTAAAGACAAAGTCACCGCCGCCGCCTTTCCCCGATATGCTAAAAAGAAATTCGCCAACAAATTCTGGCCGGGCTTTACACTGGTTATAGGTTAAGTCCTCACATATACCTGTATTCTCAACTTCAACGACCGAGTAATTTTTCCCTTCTGATACACTGAAAGAGTCCCTAAGATCATCACCAGCGGTATGTGGACCAGAACTACCTACAAAATTATTATTCGTAAGGTTATAAAGAACCAAGGGATCACCAGTAGAGGTAAATAAAATTGATTCATCTACTGAATAACTTTTTTTAGCGAGCGAAATTGCTTGAGTTGAAAATGGAAACACTATTCCAAGTAAAATCAAAAAATAAAAAAGCCGATTTGAAGTAAATACCACATTAAATAAGTGTTTATAATTTTCTTGAATCAACTTCTTCATAAACCATCTTTGATATTCTGTTCTCGCAAGCATGGCTAAGGCTTTTTCAGACATTTCTTTTTTCTCCAAAAACGAAGCATTGTAAAGCTGGGTAAATATTGATGCATACGACTTCACTGTTATTACTTCATCTACTTTATTTTTAGGAACAACGATACCTAAATCTATCATTATTTCAAACAATAAATCTTTGTCTGGAGAAATATTTTCTAAATAGCTGTTCAGTACCTTTTCGGATCGATTATCAGAGTAAACAATCATCCGCCTAAGTAATTCTTCTATGGTATAAAACGTATTTTCCTGAGCTGTTTCTTTTGGAGGAAATGATTGATCCAAGTAAGGATCTTCACCTTCTATTCTGAAGATCACTTTTTTATTAAACAATTCTTGATCTTCTTCGGCCAAACGCAAATAGGTCAACAAAGTGGGGATTTTGAGTAGGCTGGCCGGGGCGAATTTTTCATGCTCGTTTATGCCTAAGGTCGGGCCGTTTTCAAGGTCACGGAAATAAATGGAAACACTAGAAATCACTTCTTTTTGAGTTTCTGATTGGATAAATTGGAGCAGTTTCCCTTTCAAATCCGAATAGGCATGTTTGGCGATGACGTAGTTGCCGTTGCCGCAGGCCAATTCTTTATTGAGATAATGAAATTTAGAAGTATCACAAAAAAAATAAGCTTTAAGATTTCAAAATTACCTACCAAAAATCCTCCGCTAAAACTGATGAGAATTAAAATTAATAGTTTTAGTTTCAAATTCATAAGTTTACTGGGTTAATTCGGGTTCCGAGGATGATTGTGGTGTTGGCGCTGGAGTTGGTTCCCGCTGCTCCTCTGGAGCGAGGCTCGCCTCATCTGATGAGGCGGCTGGAGTTGGTTCAGGTATTAATTCGGGTGTGGGTGAAGGCGTTGAACTTGGTTCAGGAGTTGGTTCTACACTTGGCTCTGGAGTCGGAGATTCGGATGGACTCGGTGAAGGACTTGTCCCGATTTCTTCAAAGCTCGTAGAGTTTTGTTCAGACGATGGAGTCGGTGACAAAATTGGGAGTTCTGGTGATGGCTCTATGTTCAATGAGGCAGGTGGCTCAGGAGATGGGATAGGAGTTGACGAGATATTGGCCTGGGGTTGTGGTTCTATCTGAATTACAGTTGAAGTAAATATCTTCGGATTCTTCACGGCTAAAGCAATCCAATTAAACTTAATATCGGTCGGGGCCAATTTATTCAACAGTATCGTAAATCCTTTGGTTGTCTTTTTAGTTACCAGATAAAAGATATCGCCGGCTAAAAGAGTTTCTTCGTCGGTTACTGACGCACTGGCGCTAAGAGAAATTTCAGCATTAACTATCGGCTCTTCAAGATATTCCTGACTAAAAGTAATTTCTACCCTTCTCCCGCCTTTTGGAATAATGGCAAATCCGCCGGTATCGGAATTAAAGTATGGCCGGCCAAAGAATATGACATCGTTTAATAATGAAATCGCATCACCGATAGAACTTATGCTATCAACTTGCAAGCCCCCATTTAAAGCCGTAATGCCCTCTACTGATAAAGCATTTCTCATACTTAATATATCGTCGGTATTTATTCCAACTTTTTCCTCCAAACCGGCTATCCGTGACTCGAAATCAGTTGATTTACTGGATAATGCTTCTAATTCAACCACCAGTTGGTCTGATTTGCTTGCCAAAAGGTCAATCCTGTCTGAAGTCTCGGTTATCTCCCCGCTCTCAATGTCATTAGCTGATAAGTTACTAACTGACATGGACTCTTTTGGAGCTGAAATACTGGCTACTTTGTTTGAGAGAGCTGAAATTTTATCAGTAATTATCTCTAAACCCGATATTGTCTTGGCACTGATGCTTGCCGCGGTTACTTCGCCGGCAAAAAAGGCGTTGCCCAAATTGTCAAAACTTATAACTGGCGAGGATGAAGCCATTACAAATGAACCGCTCGCTTGCCCTGAGCCCGTCGAAGCACTAAAAGTGATTGAGAACGAACCAGAAGCATTATTAGTAATAATAAACTTGCCGCCTTCTGAAAGCTTTAACTCTAAATCTTTCTCAACTGGTTCAAGTTTGCTTGCAATAACGGTATCGGCAACTATTCGTGGCGTAATAATTTCAAGCCCGGCAACCACTCGGTCAGTGAATAATTCCGAAATAGCGGAAGAAGCAGTAATATCTTTTTTCTCTTGCAACATATGGGTAAGGATAACGCGTCCGAAATCCAGATCTCCTGGAATAGCATCAAGATTAATACCGTTTTCTTTCATTGTTTCCTTAATCAAAGCGCCGCTTGAATAATCAGTATTTACCATAATAAGCACTTTGCATTCTTTGCCTTCCAAGCAGTTTGACTCTTCAAGAGCTCTACCGATAGTGATTCCGGCTTTGGTCGCCCGCATCGCCACCCCTGGAATTGAAGAGATAGTGAGCGCATCGCCGGCCTTGATTCCCCCGTTTTCCTCTGAAACCCTAACTGGCACCCGGCCAGCCAAAGCAATCGGCCTTGGCCGCTTGCTTGAAAAGAGCACATCATAACCAATGGTCTGAAACGGAGCGCTTGAAACAACGCCCACTACTTTACTTCCCAGAGTTGCTTTCTCCATAATGGCCATCTTTTGTAAGCCCAGAATTGAATTATATTCCAAAGAATCCTGGCTTATTGCCACCACGTCGCCGGCTTCAACTCCTTCTTTGGTTTCATAATACTCGGCTAAGTCAGCACCGGAGCGATAAGAAAAGACAACTACTACTCCGGCCGCTCCGGCACCGCCGGCTGCACCAGCATCAGTATCCACTTGTGCTGCCCCACCACCACCAGTTCCATAGGCCGCCCCACCATCGCCAGCTTGTGCTCCAGAAGCACTTACGTAGCCGCCTTTTCCGCCACCACCCCAGTAGCTTGCGCCTCCAGTGCCTCCGCCTGTAAATTCAATAACGCTCGATCCGGCGGCGCCAGCGCCACCCGTTAAATTAACATCCCCACCTGTCGCCGTTCCTCCTGCTATTCCTCCGCCAATCGCACCGCCATCGTTTGCTATTCCATCTCCGCCACTTCCGCCTAATGCGTTTAGGAATTTCACAGTCCCGAATGAAGAATTTTCTCCAGCACCACCGTCGCCGCCGGTATTAGATCCAGCTGCTCCAGCCGTACCAACAGTGGCGTCTTCTGTGGCTCCTAAACTTGCCGAAGCAATCATTTCAACCGCTGTTCCGCCAGCTCCACCTCCACCTGCAGATACTTCGTTTGTTACATCACCAGCAGTAACAGAGTCAACTCCACCGCCCCCCCCTCCACCGCCTGTTACAATCACTTCTGCCCATTCAATATTGGCTGGCTTAGACCAACTGTTTGAACCGGTTGTTGTAAATACATCCACCGTTACCTTGTCTACGCCCCCGCCTCCGCCGCCGCCGGTCTGGTCTGTGCCACAGGAAAACTTGCCGCCGGTAGCATCCCATAGAAGTTTGGAAGTTGCGGCGGCATCACAATCAGTCAATCCTCCGCCAAAGTAGCCTTGGGAGGCAGAGGCATAGTTAAATGAGCCGGTGCCTCTAACTTCTAAGTCTCCAGAGATAAATAAGTCATCAGTGGTAGTGATAAAGTTGGTGTTATTGGCAGTAAGAGTCCCAAACCTTGAGTAAGCCTGAGATGAATAACCGCCGACTTGTAAAGTATTGCCGGTCAGTAAATAAGAAGCCGAGGCCGTGCCCTGGACTTCAAACTTGGTAGAGGGGGCGGAGGTCCCGATGCCGACGTTGCCGGAAGTTACGTCTAAGTACATTTTGCCAACAGCAAAATCGATATGGTCTGTTCCGTCTCCAAGATTTATTGTTGCTCCAGTTGCATCTAAAATATTCCCTGAAACAGAAATGTTTCCTTCCACATGTAACTGACTTAAAGGCGTCGTCGTCCCGATGCCGACGTTGCCGGCTTTTGTAACCGTCAAATAGTTTTGTCCCGAGGCCGAAGCAATGCTCAAGAGCGGACTTAAACTTGTAGTACTTGGGCCTTTGATTGATAAGACGGCTTGGGGCGAGGAAGACCCGATGCCGACAAACTTATTGGTTGCGTCAACAAAGAAGGTATCAGAGATACTCGCCGCGATCCCTGAAGAACTCGCTATCTCAAAGAAAGTCTCCGGAGTAGTATCGCCAAAGCCGAAGCGGCCTAAGGAAGTGGAGGCAAACTTGAAGCGGGTGGTAGAGTTATCTTGAAACTCAACGTCATTGTTGAAGAGCCAGTTGCCGGTCACTGTTTCATCCTGGGATAAAGAAGCTGGGCCGCCGGCTCCCCAATCTAATCTTATGGTCACATCTTCAGTCCCGGAAGCGGTTAAGGCAAAGTGGGAGGGGTCGAAAGAGAGAGAGACAACAAAGGTATCTTGAAAGACACTGGTTTCTTTGACTTCAATCCCAGCGCCACCAGCACCACTATTATCCGCCGCACAATCCCAGTCATTAGCCGCAGTCTTCTTAAGAATCTGACCATTAGAGCAAAGAAGACCGTCGGGTCTGATTTCACCTAAGAAAGAGAGGTCACCTGAGATTGAGGCCGTGCCCGAGATTGAAGCGGTGCCCCCAACCTCTAAGACCGTATCAATCGCTCCCCCAGAAAGGATGCCGACTCTCTGATTAGAGGCATCCACAAACAAAGTGTTAGAGATGGAAGCCACGATCCCTGATGAAGAAGCAATCTCAAAGAAAGTCTCCGGAGAAGTATCGCCAAAGCCGAATCTACCTAATGAGGTCGAGGCAAACTTGAAACGGGTCGTTGAGTTATCTTGAAACTCAACGTCATTATTGAAGAGCCAGTTACCAGAGACAGTTTCATCCTGGGAGAGCGAAGCTGGGCCGCCGGCTCCCCAGTCTAATCTTATGGTCACATCTTCAGTCCCGGAAGCGGTTAAGGCAAAGTGGGCCGGGTCAAAAGAGAGAGAAGCGACCGAGGTATCTTGAAAGACCAGGGTTTCTCTGACTTCCAGGGTGCCGGCAGTGCCGGAAGACTCAGTGACACAAGAGAAGAGGTTAGTCGAAGAAGACCATAAGAGCTTGT
>CAYIZI010000004.1:0-45961 GCA_964368135.1 uncultured Candidatus Saccharibacteria bacterium | reverse complement strand
CATACTCTTGCAACTCTACGAGTTGCGCTTCAATACTTAAAACCTGCCTATCATCTTCCTCGGTGCTCTTGCGAGCGTAAAGTATATATCTCATAGGTTTATTGGATTAATGATTAAAAAATTTTCTTCCCCCAAAATGCGAAACCGTCAATTCGTTTTTACCCCCAAAATTGAATACAAATTAGCCGCCGAGCGAAGCGAGGCGAACCAAAACTCTTTGACTTTTCTCACTTGGTGCAGTATTCTTGAATTAGTCCGAACGTACTTTTCCGGAAAAATCCCCCCGCGAAAATCAGGAAAGGCGGCGGAGCCGTACGAATCAAAACCGCAAAAGAACCCGTTAAAAACATCGGCTCGAACCGTATTTTAATTTTGGGGGAAGAAAAATTTTTAATTATATGAACCAAAAAGGATTTATAAATATAATAATAATCATTGGGGTTATTGTTCTTGTTGGTGTAGCAGGTTATTTTATATTCACCAAAGAAGCTACAAAAATTAAAGTTTTTGCTAACAAGGAGCAATGCGAGAAAGAAGCCGGCTCTAGTTGTATCTATTACTTGTGTGATATTCCTATTGGAGATTTGTACCAAAAGTTGTGTGTAAATGGCCTTGGTTCTGGATGGTATAGTTCTAAAGAAATTGGAGATAGCGAAACTGCACAATCCAAAACCGCTCAGTGGGAAACATATACAAATACCGAATATAAATATCGAGTTAGCTATCCTGCCGATTGGGAGCTCGGGCAAATTTCCGTAAAACAATCTCCTGCGGCAGCTCGGTTTACGAAAATAACCAAACAAGGCGATGAATACCTTAACGATGCTGTTGTTGATATCATTGTTGAACCCAACCCACTCAGAAAAATACCTACTGAAGAATGGTATCGAGAATGGGTAAAACAAATTCCTGCTGGAATCAATCTTGAAGGAGTCAAGATTGAAGAAACAACATTCAAGGATATGAGGGCAATCAAAATCGACAACAGTACCATTTTCTTTGCTAAGGGATTTAATATGTTTAGAATTAAATGGCATGTTGCTGGTGATTACGATCAATCATTAGTAGAATCGACCGAAAAGATTTTTGAACAAATGTTGGATACTTTTGCATTTTTTGATTAATTTTTCTGCCGCCAAAGAAAAATTTGAAATTGTCAGCGGTGCGGCTCCGCCGCCTTTCCGAATTTTTTGGGGGTAAATTTTCCGGAAAAGTGCGTTCGGACTAATTCAAGAATACTGCACCAAGACACAAAAAAACCGAGAGCTCTCGGTTTTTTTGATTCGCCAAATTTAACCTGCTACTATTTAAATCAGGAGGTAGCCATGTTTAATGACAAAGAACCAAAACAGCCTCCGCCGCACATTTTCACAAAAGTAGAAGAAGAAACACAGGAACTAATTGATGCCCTTTTGGAAAACGGCTGGAAAGTTATCGAATGGAATCAATGGGTAAATGATTTCCAAAAAAGAAGTTATTATAGAACCGAACTTCAAAATGGAAATCAGTCGCATATCTTTGAAATGGAAATACCCCTTGGGACACCTCCCAGCCAACGAGAGTCCTGAAGTCCGCTGAAACGAAGCGGACTTCCATGTTTTTTTGACAATTAATAAACTTCATGCTATAAATATAATATAGCCCTTTCCCAATCCTTCCTTATGTGGATGTCATAATCGCCGCGAGACGCGCCTTCGCGAATAAACAACTGACTTTTTTCTGAAAGGAGCAGTATGGAGAAAATCGCGCGGTCGGACAAGATCGCCCAGATAGGCGGCTGGACACTTTTGTGTGTCGCTTTCGCCCTCACCCTCGTAGGTGCAATAGCACCGACAAAAGAAGGACTCGCCTGGTCAGTACCTTCGGCGACTTTCTTCTTTTTCGGTGCGATAGCTCTCGCCTGGGGCTACCGCGACAAACTCTCCTTTCGCCTGTAGCGAAAGCGAGTGGTACACTCAAGGCGAATCAGCCGACCCGCCGAGTCCAACGGATTTGGCGGGTCTTTCTTTTTAAAAGAAGGGGTTGAATCAAATAATTTTTTATGATACAGTTTTATAAGACAGTCTTTTCATAAAATTATGGCTTTGACCTCAAAAGACAAAACAAAAGTATTTGAAAAATTCAAAACTCATGAAAAAGATACCGGCTCAACCGAAATCCAGGTTGGTTTGTTTACCGAAGAAATAAAACGGTTGATTAAGCACTTAAAGACTCACCCCAAAGACCATTCTTCCAGGCGGGGTCTCTTAAAAACTGTTTCCAAAAGAAAACGGCTGCTGGATTACCTGAAAAAAGATGATTTAAAAAAATACAACTCAATAACCAAAGAGTTGGGATTGAGAAAATGAGCTATAATATTGCTTCGCTGACTGCTAATTTACCTAAGCTTTTTACCTCCTCAAAAAAAACTCAAACCGTTGCTGTTTTTGTTGATGCCCAGAATATGTATCACTCGGCCAGAAATCTTTACAAAGCCAAGGTTAACTTTAAGGAACTCCTTAAATTTTCGGTGGCGGGAAGGAACCTGGTTAAAGCCAACGCCTACGTGGTAAAAAGCGATGTCCCTGAAGAGCAGGGTTTTTTTGAAGCCTTAGAGCACGCCGGTTACTACTTGAAAATGAAAGACCTTCAGGTTTTTCCAGGCGGAATGAAAAAAGGCGATTGGGATGTCGGCATTGCCATTGACGCGATCAGTATGATTCCAAAAACCGAGATAATGGTTTTTGCCACCGGAGACGGCGATTTTATCCCTTTGCTTGAATATTTAAAACACCAGGGAGTAACCGTGGAAATAGTGGCTTTTAGAAGAAGTACTTCTTCAAAACTAATTCAATCAGCTGACCGATTTTACGATCTGGAAGAAAATGCTGATAGATTTTTATTAAAGAAATGACTAAAGGGATTAAAAAATTTTCAACTGAATATGGGGGCAGAAAATTGGAAGTGGAAATAGGTCGCTTAGCGGGCCAGGCAGACGGCTCTGTTTTTATTAAATACGGTGAGACCTCGGTTTTAGTCACCGCGGTGATGAGCGATTTCCCGCGAACCGTCAATTATATGCCTTTGACTGTTGATTACGAAGAAAGGTATTATGCCGCCGGGAAAATTAAGGGCTCGAGATGGGTAAAGCGGGAGACCAGGCCGGGCGAGGAAGCAATTTTGCATGCCCGAGTAATTGACCGAACTTTGCGGCCCCGCCTTGACCAAAGAATCAGAAATGACATTCAAATTGTAGCTACCATTCTTTCTTTTGACAATCAAAACGATCCTGACATCCCGGCTCTTATTGGCGCTTCTTTGGCTTTAATGATTTCTGACATCCCCTTTGCCGGACCGGTGGCCGGCGCCAGAGTCGGAGAAGTAGACGGTAAGTTAGTCCTAAACCCAAATTACCAAGAAAGAGACAAATCCCCTTTTGATTTGGTTGTTGCTGGGATTGATGAAAAAGTTAACATGCTCGAACTCCAGGGAGAACAAGTGCCAGAAGACAAAGTTATTAAAGCAATTGAGTTCGGCCATAAAGAATACAAAAAAATTATTGATTTCCAAAATAAAATCGCGGCTGAATTTAAAACCCCGAAAAGAAAGATTGACCTTTTTGAACCGGACCAAAAAATCCTCAGTGAAATAAAAAATTTTTTAGGAGACCGGCTTGAAACTACTCTTTACGAATCTGACGGTAAAGCTGAAATCAGGGAAAAGTTAGTCACCATCAGGAAATCGTTGGCCGAGTTGCTGAAAGAAAAATACATTGGCCGGCCGGATTTGGAAAAAATTCTTATGGAAATGGAAAATATTTTCGGCCGCGAACTTGATGAAATCGTCCGGCGAAACATTTTGGAAAAGGAGAAAAGATCAGACGGCCGAAAACTTGACGAACTCCGGCCTTTAAGTATTGAAACGGGAGTTTTGCCTCGAACCCACGGCTCGGGGATTTTTCAAAGAGGCGAAACCCAAGTTTTGAATATTTTAACTTTGGGCAGTCCGGGCAAGGAACAATGGATTGAAGAGATGGAAATCGAAAAGAAAAAATACTTTATGCACCACTACAATTTCCCCCCTTATAGCTCCGGAGAAACCGGCCGGATCGGCTTCCCGGGGCGGCGCGAAATCGGCCACGGGGCCTTGGCTGAAAAATCGCTTGAACCAGTGATTCCGACAAAAGAAGAATTCCCTTATACCGTTAGATTGGTTTCCGAAACCTTATCATCCAACGGCTCAACTTCAATGGCTTCGGTCTGCGCTTCAACTTTAGCCTTGATGGACGGCGGCGTACCAATTAAAGAAATGGTGGCCGGAATTTCTATCGGCTTGATTCTGGCCCCAGATGGAAAAAAGTTTAAGCTTCTGACTGACATCCAGGGAGAAGAAGACCACCACGGTGATATGGATTTTAAAGTCGCCGGCACTAAAAACGGAATCACCGGCATTCAGCTTGATGTGAAAACAGAGGGATTAACCAAAGAAATAATTGAGGCGGCACTTGAACAAGCAAAGAAAACTCGGCTGAAAATTATTGAAGAAATAAAAAAAGTAATTGCCGCGCCGCGGAAAGAGCTCTCACCCTTTGCCCCACGGGTCTATAAGTTGCAGATTAACCCGGAAAAAATAAGAAATGTCATTGGGCCGGGCGGTAAAATAATCAATGAAATTATAGCCCAAACCGGGGTTAATATTGACATTGAAGATTCGGGCCTGGTTTTTGTCACCTCGGAAAAAGAAGAAGGCGCCAAAAAAGCCCTTGAATGGATTAACAATCTGACCAGAGAAATAAAAGTTGGTGAAATCTTCGAAGGGGTAGTGGTTAAAATTGTCGACTTTGGCGCTTTTGTTGAATTGACTCCGAACCAGGACGGCTTAGTCCATATCTCCGAGATTTCGGAAAAACGAATTGAAAGAGTTTCTGATATTCTGAAAGTGGGTGATGCGGTTAAAGTTAAAGTTAAAAATATTGATGACCATGGCCGTGTCAGTTTGACCATGAAAGGAGTATAAAGGTTATTCACAGCCAAGCATTTATCAACTCTATCAAGAAAACATATAATATAAGTGATGCCAGAAGATACTAAGCCGGACGAACAAAAATCATCTCAATTAGAGGCGCCGAAGGCGATTCCCGCTCCGCGTGAACCTTCGCCCAGCAAAGACATTGAAGACTTATTAAAAGAGCTTCCTAAAGTTACGCCTCAAAGGCCAGGCGGACCTCCAAAACCGCTTACTTTGCCTAAAGCGCCAGAACCGCTTAAGCCGTACTTGCCTCCAACTAAACCGCCTTCTCCGCCGCCTATCCCGGGCGGGCCAAAACTGGTTCCGCCTTCAGCGAGCGAAGAAAAATTCAAAACTTTTGTCCGGACAATGGAAGAAGATTTAGCCGCGGCTAAAAAAGGGGTAAAGCCAGAATCAAAACCGTTTGAAATAAAGCCGCCGCCAGGGGGCATGGCCCCAAGACTAACTCCGCCACCCCCAAGAACTCCTTCTCCGCCGCCAAAGGTTACCTTAGGGCCGGCTGAAAGAACCAAACCGTTAGAGATACCGAAACCAGAAAAACCAGAAACTCCTCGGCCAGGATTTCCTAAATTTGAACCCCCTTCTTTGCCAATACCTAAAAAAGGAATACCTTTTAGTCCGCGCTTTATAATAATCATCCTGGTGCTTTTAGTTATCGGCGCTGGCGCCTGGTTTTTCTTAAGCAGAGAAAAAGAGGAATTAGTTGTTTTTACTCCAACTCCGACAGTTACTCCAACTCCGATGGTTACTCCTTTCAGATTATCGGAGCTTATCACCGGAATAAACCAAATTACAATTCCCTCAACTCAAAACTTTGAAACCGCTTTAAAAAATTCTCTCAATTCAATAGTTCCGGGAGCAGGACAATTTGCGGTAATAAGTATTGCCGATGAAAATGGAAACAAATATTCGCTCTCACAAATTTTTCAAAGAATTGAAATAACCTCGCCGAGCCGAATAACCGAAAATTTAGAAGCCAATGACTGGCTGATGGTTGTCTACGGCCAAACAGAAACTTATAGCCAAGCAGGTAATTTAGTGTTTTCTCCTCCGGAAAACCCGATGCCTAAGCTTGGTCTCATTGCCAAATCAACCGACCAGAACCTTTTAAGAAGCGCTCTTAATTCTTGGGAAATAACAATGACTGATGACTTAAAAAACTTATTCAATTTGGACTCTACAAAGGCAAGCAGTGAAACATTTTTAAACAATATTTACCGGGGCGTTGATATAAGATACAGGAATTTCCCATTTGCCGACCAAACCATAGATTATGCCATAGTGTTTTTGCCGGAATTTAATAATTCTTACTTTATTCTGGCCAACTCCCGAGAAAGCATTTACTCGGCTATTGATCTCCTTCAAGAGCGCTAAATTTTCTCGACTTTACTGCTTGACCCCGTACGAAGCAGAGGTACGCTGCGGCCCTCGCGGCTTCGTTCGGGGTTGACTTCTCACCTCCAAAAGATGATAATTTAAAAAAGGCGTTGGGGCCGAATTTTTGCATAAAAGAAAAAATTATGGGACCGAAACAATTAGGACAACTCAAAAAAAGCTTAATTGAAGAAAAGGAAAAAATTGAAAAAGAATTAGGCGAAATTGGCAGTAAAAACCCGAAAAGAATGGGTGATTTTGATATTCGCTTTCCTCAATACGGCCAAGGCAAAGATGAGAATGCCCAAGAAGTGACGGAATTTGAAAAACGCAAGGCAGTTGAATTTAGTTTGGAAAAAAGATTAAGCGAAATAAATGAGACTCTTGGAAAAATACAAGAAGGAAATTACGGTATCTGCCAAAACTGCTCGTTGAATATTGAAAGACCGCGGCTAAAAGCAATGCCGACCGCGATTTTGTGCGCCTCTTGCGCCAAAAAGGTTTAGCCAAAATAACCCTTTCTACTGCAATATATGACTTCAAAAGTATTCTCCGCGGCAATCATCGGCCTTGATGCAATCCCAATAGAAGTGGAAGTTGACACCTCGCGCGGCCTGCCTTCTTTCAGTATTGTCGGCTTGCCGGACAAAGCGGTTCAGGAATCAAAAGACCGAATCAACTCAGCCATAAAAAATTCCGGCTTGATTAATCCGAAAAAAGAAAACCTAAAAGTGGTGGTTAATCTGGCTCCGGCTGACATCAAAAAACAAGGGCCGATTTATGATTTGTCAATTGCCGTCTGCTATATCTTAAACACCAAGCAGGCCGAATTTAATTTTAAAGACAAAATTTTTGCCGGAGAATTGGCTTTGGACGGCAATTTAAGAAGCATCTCGGGCGCTCTGCCAATCGCCCTGATGGCTAAAGAACGAGGTTTTAAAGAGCTGATTTTGCCCAAAGAAAACGCTGGCGAGGCCTCGGTGGTTAAAGAAATCAAAGTAATTGGCATAAACAGCTTAAATGAACTAATAAATTATCTGGCCGGGAAAATTTACCTTGAACTGGAAAAACCAAAAGATTTTTCAAAACTTCTCGAGAATAGTAACCACGATTTTGACATTTCCGAAATCAAAGGTCAGGAAACCGCCAAACGGGCCCTGACTATTGCCGCGGCCGGCTTTCATAACGTTCTTTTGGCCGGACCGCCCGGCGGCGGAAAAACAATGCTGGCCCGCTCCCTGCCCTCAATAATGCCCCGGCTTGAACTTGAAGAAGCCCTGGAGATAACCAAAATTTACAGCGTCGCCAATATCCTAAAACAGAGCAACGGCGAAAACGGTTACTTAGTCAGTCAAAGGCAATTTAGAAACCCCCATCACACTGCCTCAGCCGTGGCTTTGGTTGGCGGCGGGACCTACCCAAGACCTGGGGAAATAAGTTTGGCTCACCGGGGCGTTTTATTTTTAGACGAATTCGCTGAATTTAACCGGGATGTTCTTGAGTCCTTGCGCCAACCCTTAGAAAAAGGTGAAATTACTGTTTCCCGAGCCAGCCACTCAATCACTTATCCAGCCAAGTTCCTGCTAATAGCGGCAACAAATCCCTGCCCTTGCGGGAACTATCAAAATCCGACTAAGGAATGCATCTGCTCGCCGGGAATGGTCTTAAGATATCAGAAAAAGATTTCCGGCCCGCTTTTAGACCGCTTTGATATTAAACTGAATGTGCCCCAAGAAAATCCGCGCAATCTAAGAGAAGAACCAAATTATAAGGAATCGGGCGAGATAAGAAAAAAGGTTGAAACAGCCAGAGAAAAACAAAGTAAACGCTTTAAGGGCACCGGCATTTTTACAAACTCGGAAATGAACAATAAGCAGGTCAGGCAGTTTTGCAAAATTGATGACCAGACCCAGGAATTTTTGGAGAATTATATTTTGATGAAGAAAACAAGTTCCCGGGCTTATTTTAAGATTTTGAAATTAGCCAGGACGATTGCTGACCTGGAAGGAAGAGAGAAAATCAGCCAAGAAGATGTTCAGGAAGCGACCCAGTATAAAAACGACGGCGTGATGACGATTTAGTATCTCGCAAGCGGATTGCGCGCTCCGTGAACCTCGAAATGCAAATGGCAGCCGGTGGAAAGGCCGGTGGCGCCCATTAAGCCGATGAGCTGGCCCTGGACAATAGATTCATTTGGGCCGACCAAAAGACGGGACAAATGGGCATAAAGAGTGTAAATTTCATTGCCGTGGCTCAATTTGATATATTTTCCGGCTCCGCCATTCCAACCGCTTTGCCTGGCGGCGATTACCGCCCCTCCGGCCGCGGCATAAATTGGGGAACCGCAAATATTGGCCACATCAACTCCGTTCCGGCCGTGAAGGCGACCCCAGTTATAGCCTTGAGCCGGCAAGCCAAAAAATCCCCCTAAGTCAGGCAACCTGGCAAAACGAACGCTGGAACTATAAGACACCAACTGGCCAGCCACCTGAATCTTTCCGCCCGGCACCACAATCTCATGGCCTATTTGCAAAGAGCCGTCTTTGGGCAAGCCGTTAAAAGCAATAATCTCATCTTCTTTGGCTGAATACTTTTTGGCAATTGAATCAATGCTGTCGCCTTTCTTAACCGTATGAATCACTCCCGAGACCGGAGGGATTTTAATTTCTTGACCCGGACTCAAATAATCGCTATCTTTTAAGTTGTTGGCCCAGACCAAAGAGTTTATGCTGACGCCAAAATCATTGGCGATTTGCGAAAGATTGTCTCCGGGCTGGACCGTATATTTAACAACTTGGTTCCTTTGTCCACCATCAAAAATGGAAACTAAAGACTGGTAGGGCAAAAATGATTCTTGAGAAACATTTGGCGGAATCTGACTAATTTCTTCGACAAACATCGCTGATTGACTCAAGAAAAAATCTTTTTCGTCTGGCTGAACCTTGGCCCCGACAAAAGCCGAAGTTTCCTCTATATAGCCCTCCAGGGCCCGGGCTAGTAGTGTATCCTGGCCCTGGCCAGAAGTAGTTTTAAAAGAAAAAAGGAGAATTGCTGATATCACTAAAATAAAAACGACCAAGCGGTCCTTTTCTGTTATACTTTGATATTTATAAATGAGGCGATTCCCAAATTGCTTCGCAATTTGGGAACCCTCGCCTTGCGGGTTTTTTCTGAAAATCGCCCAGAAAAACAGAACTTGCTTAAACATAAAAACCTCTTACCGAGGAATACCAAAATTATAGAAAAATCAAGGCTGATGTCAAACAAAGATATTAACAATTGAGTCATGACCGTACCAAGAAAACACACCACTAAAAGCGCCCAAGGCCAAAGAAGACAGCACCTAAAAATGCGGGGGCTTCGCCTTTTGCCCTGCCCAAATTGCGGCAATCCGAGAATGTCTCATAAGGTGTGTAAAAACTGTGGCTTTTATAATCAAAAAATAGTCGTTGAAAAAAAAATTAAAGCGCCGAAAATACCGAAAAAATAATTCATGGCCTCAAGACATTTAGCTCGTTCAATCGCAATTCAATCCCTTTATGAATGGGATTTTAAAAATTATAATTCTGAAGTTCTCAAGGAAATTATTGAGCGCAACATTAATGAGTTTGGCCCAGGCCTGAAAGAAACCGAATTTATCAATAACTTGGTAAACGGAGTGGTTAATCATCTCAAAGAGCTTGATAAAATAATTGAAAAGGCGGCGCCGATGTGGCCGATTGACCAAATTGATATGATTGATCGAAATGTTCTCCGGCTTGGGCTTTATGAGCTTTTATACGAAGATAAAGAAGAGGTCCCGCCAAAAGTGGCAATCAATGAAGCCATTGAACTGGCCAAAAGTTTTGGCGGAGAAAGCTCCGGGAAATTCATCAATGGAGTTTTGGGGACAGTCTATCGAGAAATAGAGAAGAAGAATGGAAATAAATAAACTACAAGAGCTTGAACATAAACTCGGGGTTCATTTTAAAAACCACGATTTACTGCTGGAGTCCCTGACTCACCGTTCTTATCTGAATGAACGGCCGGATTGGCATTTAAATCACAATGAGCGGCTTGAATTTTTAGGCGACGCGGTTTTGGAACTAGTTGTAACCGAATACCTTTTTAACAACTTCAAAGACCCGGAAGGAGTTTTAACTTCCTGGCGGGCGGCTTTGGTTAACTCATCTATGCTTTCTGAAATTTCGCAAAAAATTGACTTGAATAGCTATATTCTCTTATCCCAGGGAGAAAGAAAGGATGCTGGCCGGGCCAGACAATTCATTCTGGCCAATGCTCTGGAAGCGGTAATTGGCGCGATTTATCTGGACCAAGGCTATGAAGAATCAGAAAAATTCATTAAAAGAACCATCCTGCCGGAGTTTCCGCGAATCGTTGAACAAAAACTGTATAAAGACGCTAAGTCATTTTTCCAGGAAAAAGCTCAGGAAAAAATCGGAGCGACTCCTTCTTACAAAATTCTTGACCAATGGGGGCCGGATCACAATAAAACTTTTAAAGTCGGGGTCTACGTCAATGACACCCTTGAGGGGGTCGGCTTCGGCCCTTCAAAACAAGAAGCCCAACAAAAAGCGGCTGAAGACGCCCTTCACAAAAAAGGCTGGGAATGATAGGATTTTAAATATCGCCGACAGGGTTGCGATGGTCGAAATTATTTATTGACCGATTAAGAAATACAGAAAAATGACAGAAAAGAACACTGATCAGGAATTTGTAGAATACGTTGTCAAATCACTGGTTAATAATCCTGAAGATGTGGTGGTGGAAAGAAAGATTGATGAGATGGGCGTTCTTTTGACTTTAAAAGTCAATCCCTCTGACATGGGACTGATTATCGGAAAGATGGGTTCAACTGCCAGGGCAATCAGGACTCTGGCCAGAATTATCGGTTTAAGGAATCATGCCAGGGTGAATTTCAAAATTGCCGAACCGGAAGGCTCAACCAGAGTAAGAAAGGATGAGATGGAATCAGTGGTAGAAGAACTAAAAGCCTAAAATATATTGCAAAATGAGAATTAAAAGGGTTGTTGGGCCACAAATCAGCCTAAACAACCCTTTTAATTTATAGCAATGCGTTTTGATGTCATTACAATTTTCCCGGAAATCTTTAACTCTTTTTTAAAAGAATCGCTTTTAGATAAGGCCCAAGATAAAAGAATCATCAAAATCAATATTCATAATCTAAGAAACTGGGCCGAAGGCAAACACAAAATAGTTGATGACAAACCTTTTGGCGGCGGCCCGGGAATGGTCCTTAAGATTGAACCGATCTATAAAGCAATAAAGGTAATAAGTAATAAGTTAAAAGTAAAAAGTAAAGAAAAAAAGATAATCTTCTTGTCGCCAAGGGGAAAGAAATTTAATCAGGCGATGGCGAAAAATTGGGCTAAAAACTTAAAACAGTTAATTATAATTTCCGGCCGCTACGAAGGCGTGGATGAAAGGGTTAAAAAAATAGCTGATGAAACAATATCGGTCGGTGATTTTATTACTTTGGGCGGCGAGATTCCGGCCATGGCCATAATTGAATCAGTGGCCCGGCTGGTGCCCGGCGTAGTCGGTAAAAAAAGCTCAATTGAAAAACTAGATTTTCCGCAATATACCCGACCAGAAGTTTTTAAAAATTGGAGGGTGCCAAAGGTCTTAGTTTCCGGAAACCATAAAAAAATTGAAGAATGGAGAAAGAAACACAGCAAAGAAATAAAGTAGACAGGAAAAAATTAGGGATTTTTGCCGAAGGAATCGCCCGGCATTACCTTATCACCAGGGGCTATAAAATTCTGGCCGCAAATTACAAAATGAACTTTGGGGAAATAGATATTGTTGCCCAAAAAGATGACACAGTTATTTTTGCAGAAGTGAAGGCCGTAAGCAGTTTATACGAAGGTCTTGAGCCGGAATTCAGGGTTGACTACCAAAAGAAAAATAAATTGATCAAACTGGCCACGGCCTATATGTTAAATAAAAAACTATCGGATACGCCATGGCAAATAGATGTAATTTCAGTAATTTTTGATTTGGAAAACAAAAAAGCCAGAATCAAACATTTCAAAAATGCAGTTAACGATAACTGAAAACCAAAAAGAAACCAAAGAACTCGCTAAGAATTTAGCAAAAAAATTAATCCAAAAGAAATCGGAAAAAGCTTTGGTTATAGCTATGTCCGGAGAATTGGGAAGCGGTAAGACAACTTTTGTTAGCGGTTTTTCAAAAGTATTAGGAATCCGTGAAAAGATATTAAGCCCGACTTTTGTTTTAATCCATAAACATGAATTAAAGCCTGGAGAAAAACCAATCCAACATAAAGGCTACAAGTTTCTCTACCATATTGATGCTTATAGGCTGGAATCAGAAAAAGATTTGTTAAAACTTGGCATCAAAGAAATCCTTACTAATCCGAAAAATATCATTATGATCGAATGGGCCGACAAAGTCAAAAGAATCGTGCCCAAAAACGCAACCTGGATATATTTAAAACATTCGGATAAAAATAGAAGAAGTATCACTGAACACAAAGGGGATATAACTACTACTCCTCATTAAAATGAAACTCATCCTCATCGACGCCAACGCAGTAATTCACCGGTCTTTTCACGCTCTCCCGCCGCTGAAAAGCCAAAAAGGTATTATCACTAATGCTGTTTTTGGCTTTTCCTCAACTCTTTTGAAAATGATCAAAGATCTTGAACCGGACTATATTGCCGCCGCCTATGACCTGCCTGGTCCGACCTTCCGCCATGAGGCCTATGAAGAATATAAAGTTCATAGGCCTAAAACACCCGACGAACTATCAAGCCAAATACCTTTAACCAAGCAGGTTCTTGAGGCCTTTGGTATTCCGGTTCTAGAAATGAAAAGCTACGAAGCTGACGACATTATCGGCACTTTGGCTGAAAAATTCGGCAAAGAAAAAGACCTAAAAATAATTATCGTCACCGGCGACTTGGATGCTCTGCAGGTAATTAAGGATAGGAAAATTGTGGTCTACACAATGAAAAAAGGTCTTTCAGACACTATAATTTACGACGAGGATATGGTGATGGAAAGATTCGGCCTAAAGCCGGAGCAACTGGCCGATTATAAAGGCCTGAAAGGCGACGTGTCTGACAACATCCCGGGCGTGCCTGGCATCGGCGATAAAACCGCATCGGAACTCTTGAAAAAATACGGGACGATTGAAAATCTCTACAAAGAAGTTAAATCCCAACAGCGATTCCAGTCGGCAGCCCGTATCCCTAAAGGGACCCTCGGGGCCGACTTGAACCTTCGACGAGCAAAACCGAAAATAAAAGAGCCGCTGGTAAAAAAACTACTGGAAAATGAAGAACAAGCAATGTTCTCAAAACAGTTAGCCCTCTTTGTAAAAGACCTTGATATAGATATTGACCTTAAAAAAGCCGAATGGAAAAAACATTTTAGCCGACAGGCTTTAGAAAAAATTTTCCGGGAACTGAATTTTACAAGCTTAATCCAGCGAATTCCGGAGCCGGGCAGAAAAGTAAAACAGGAGGTCATGGCTTTAACCAAGGAAGACGGCGATAAAAAAACAATAATTGCTCCGAATCTGGGGGAAAAAATAAGAGAAGTCCAAATTGCGGCCTGGCTTTTGAATTCAGAGTTAAAAGAACCAACTTTGGATGAAATCTATTTTGCCGAGTTCGGCCAATCAGTACCCGGTAATAAGTATGGGCCGAGTGAAATTTCTAAACTCTACAAAGTTTTGTGGGAGAAACTAAAAGAAGCCGATTTACTGAAAGTTTTTGAAGAAATTGAAGTGCCGCTGATTCCGGTTTTGACTGAAATGGAAAAAAATGGAATTAAAATTGACCAAAAAGCCATAAAAAAACTTGACCGGTTCACTAAAAAAGAAATTAAAAAGCTGGAAGATAAAATTTATAAGTTGGCCGGTATCAGATTTAACATCAATTCAACCCAGCAATTAAGCGAAGTTTTATTTAATCGGTTAAAAATCATCGGCCGAATAAGGAAAACGCCAAAAGGCAAACTCTCCACCCGGGCCGGAGAATTAGAAAAACTCCGCGAAGCTCATCCTATTATCCCCCTGATTTTGGACTACCGCGAACTGGTAAAGCTTGAAACTACTTACATTGAGCCGTTTCCAAAACTAATCGCCAAAGATGGCCGAATTCATACTACTTTCATTCAAACTGGCACGGTGACCGGCCGTTTGGCTTCCCAAAATCCTAATCTTCAAAATATTCCAATAAAAACAGAGTTGGGCCAGGAATTCAGAAAAGTTTTTACTGCCGAAAAGGGGTACAAGCTTTTATCTCTTGATTATTCCCAGCTTGAGTTAAGAATTGTCGCCCACATTGCCCAGGATGAAAAAATGATTCAGGCCTTTAAACGCGGCGAAGACATCCACTTAAGAACGGCGGCCGAAGTTTTTGGCGTTCGGCCAGATGAGGTAACCCCAAGAATGCGGCGGGAAGCCAAGGCTTTGAATTTCGGCATAATTTACGGAATGGGTCCGCAGGGCTTTGCCCGTTCGGCCGGGATCAAACAAACCGAAGCCAAGGACTTTATAGAAAGATACTTTAAAGAATTTCCAAAAATCGCCAAATATATGGAGAGAATGCGCGACGAAGCCCATAACAAAGGAGTTGTTAAAACCCTATTTGGCCGGCGAAGGCAGGTTTCCGAAATCTACTCCTCCATTCCGGAAATGGTCCGCCAAGCCGAAAGAATGGCGATTAATTTTCCCGTTCAGGGGACAGGCGCCGACCTGATGAAATTGGCAATGATTAAAATATACGAATATGTTCATAAAAATTACAAAAGTGGTGATATAAAAATGATGCTTCAGGTCCACGATGAACTGGTTCTTGAAGTTAAAGAAAATTTAGTTGAAAAAATGGCCAAAGAATTTAAAAAAATAATGGAGGGCGTGTATAAATTAGATGCGCCCCTTGTGGCCGAAGCGAAGGTCGGCGATAACTGGCGAGACCTAAAGTTGATTGAATAATCTTATGCCCGAGTTGCCTGAAGTAGAAACAATCGCTCGTGAGTTAAAAAAGAAAGTTGTCGGTTTGAAAATAACTGATGTCTGGGCTGACAGAGAAAAACCGTTTAAGCAAGCCGGCGGCCTGAAAAAGTTCCTGAAAGAAGTCAAAAATAAGAAAATCACTGATGTTCGGAGAAGGGCAAAATTTGTAGTTATAGATCTGGAAGGACCTCGAACTATTTTTATTCACCAGAAAATTTCAGGCCATCTTTTGTATGGCCAGTGGAAGAAAATTAACATAGAGTGGAACGCAGTAAAGTCGGGGCCGCTTCGCGACGACCCGCAAAATAAATACTTACGAATCATTTTCTTTTTAAGTAACGGCCACCAATTGGCTTTATCTGATTTGAGAAGATTTGGAAAAGTGTTGCTCGTAGACGACAAAGAAATTGAGAATCTAAAAGAACTAAAAAAACTTGGTCCAGAACCGCTAAAAGTAAGTTTTGGAGAATTTAAAAATTTATTCTCAAAGAAAAAGGGGAGATTAAAACCGGTCTTAATGGACCCATTTTTTATTGCCGGCATCGGCAATATTTATAGCGACGAAATCTTATGGGATGCCGGCTATCATCCGCTTAAACGGGTTGAAAGCTTAAAAGAAAGTGATTTAAAAAAGATTTATAATTCAATCAGAAAAGTATTAAATAAAGCGATTAAATACCGAGGTGATAGTATGGACGATTATCGTTTGCCGTCAGGAGAAAAGGGTCATTATCAAGAAATCCAAAACGCTTATCAGCAAACCGGCAAAAAATGCAAAAAGCGCGACGGCGGCACAATCCAGCGCCTCAAAATCGCCGGCCGCTCGGCTCATTTCTGCCCAATACATCAAAAATTATGATCATCTTCCTTTACGGCCAAAATTCATACAGCTTAGTCCAATACGTTAACGAGCTAATCGCTCGGTACCAGAAAAAATATCCGGACAGTTTTAATCTACACCGTTTTGACCTCGACGAAGATAATCCGGCTGAAATCAGAAATGCAATCAAAGGCACCTCTTTTTTTAGCCAGGTTAAATTCATCGTTGCCAAAAACCCTTTCTCTAAAGCCCCGCTCCTTGAAAAAACAATAAAAGAAAACAATATCGCTAAGGAAAAAGACACGGTTTTACTTCTTTATCAAGGTGAACCAAGCGAAGAACTAAAAAAGAGAAATCAAAAATTTTTTGAGTTTTTGAAAAAAGAAGGTCAATCTGAAGAATTTAAACCGCCAACAACTCAAACAGCAACCAAATTCGCCACCAATTATATTTCTAAAAATAAAATTACTGTTAAAAAAGAATTGCTTGCCAAACTAACTAAAGAGGTCGGATTAGACCTGTGGCGGCTTAAAAATGAACTGGACAAGTTAATCGGATTTATGAAAGCAGAAAAAAAGAAAGACCTAACCGAAGAAGAACTGACTAAATTGGTAAACTTTAAAATTGACTACAATATTTTCAATATCATTGATGCCGCCTTTTCAAACCAAAACAAAGCCCTAATCCTTTTTGACGACTATTTTGCTTCTGGCGGCGATCCTCTTTATCTTCTCTCAATGGTTATCTTTCAACTAAAAAACATGCTAATTGTTCGTGAGTTGATTGACAAAAAGTACCAATACGCCCAGATTCTTAAAAAAACTGGAATGCATCCTTTTTTCTTCAAGAAAAATTACGAAGCGGCCCAAAAATACGGCATGGAAGACCTAAAGAAAATTTTCCAAAAAGCGGTCAATTTTGAAATGGCTCTTAAAACCGGCCAAGCTGAACGGGAAAATATTTTCTTCAAAATCTTTTTATGAATTATCTGAAAATCGGGAAAGCGACGGAGTTGGAGAATAGAAAAGACCGATTCATCTATCGGTCTTTTGAAATTTTCCCTGGTCTTCTGTCCTGGTCAAGCATCGGCCTGCTTATTCTGCTCTCTTTTACCAGGCCCTTTTGGGCGGCGGTTTTCATTATCGCTTTTGATATATACTGGCTTATCAGGGTCGCTTATTTCTACTCTCACCTGGCCGCGGCTTTTGCGATAATGAAAAAAGTTAAAAGGACTGATTGGCTTGAAAAACTTAAATCAGAAAATTTAGGTTCGGAAATTTATCACCTGGTAATCCTGCCGTTTTATAAAGAAGGAATTGAAGTAATCAGGCCGTCAATTGAAGCCCTGGCAAACTCAAATTACCCGGTCAAGGAAAAAATGATTGTTGTTTTGGCGGCCGAAGAGCGGGCCGGCCAAATCGCTCAAGAAATTTCCCAAGAAATAAAAAAAGAGTTTGAGGAAAAATTTTTTAAGTTCCCGACCACCACCCACCCCAAAGATATTCCGGGAGAACTGGCTGGAAAGGGCTCAAACACGGCCTGGGCCGGAAGAAAAGCCAAAGAGCTGATTGATGAATTAGGCATCCCGTATGAAAAAATAATTGTTTCCTCATTTGACATTGACACGGTTGTCCCGGCTGACTACTTTGCCCGGCTGACCTATGTTTACTTAACTACCGAGGACCGGCTTCATGCCTCTTATCAGCCAGTTCCCCTTTATTTCAACAATATCTGGGAAGCGCCGTTTCTTTCCCGGATTGCGGCTTTCTCAACAACCTTTTGGTCGCTTTTAAATCAGGAACGGCCAAACCGGCTGAAAACTTTTTCCAGCCACTCAATGCCTTTTCGGGCCTTGGTTGATATTGATTTTTGGATGACTGATATTGTCACCGAAGACAATGTCGTCTTCTTCCAGTGTTTTTTAAGATACGACGGTAATTATCGGGTGGTGCCGCTTTACTTTCCGGTTTATATGGATGCTAACGTCGGCAGGAATCTTTACCAAACCGCGGCCAATGTTTATAAACAGCATCGACGTTGGGCCTGGGGCGTAGAAACAATCCCTTATATGCTTTACGGTTTTTTGAAAAACAAAGCCGTCTCTTTGAATAAAAAAATAATTTACAGTTTGGATTATACTGAAAGCTTCTGGTCCTGGGCCACCAATTCTTTCATTATCGCTGTTTTTGGCTGGCTGCCTGGAATTGTTGGCGGAGTAGAATTTAAAACCAGCGTCTTGGCTTTGAACCTGGCTGATATTGCCAGCGGCATCGGAAGTATTGCCATGATTTTTTTGGTCTTCTCGGCTTTCTTCTCTATCAACCTCTTGCTGCTGAAAATGGAGGGCTACAAAAAAAGCCAGTTTGCCTGGTTAGCTCTTCAATGGCTCTTAACACCGTTCATAATGATTGTTTTGGTTGCTCTTCCGGCCTTGGATGCCCAAACCAGATTAATGCTCGGCAAGTATATGGGTTTCTGGAATACGCCCAAGCATCGGCGCGTTCCACAAACCCAGTAGGAATTACTCAAAATGTATATTTCGATTGAACTCATCTAACTTCCTCAAAATTAGAGGATATTTATTAATATTCCGCAATATCAGTTTTGCCTCGGCTCGCGCCTGCTTAATTAAATTCATATCCGCCAGAGAAGCCATGGCCAAATCCGGAATGCCTGATTGCTTGGTGCCGGTGAATTCGCCGGGGCCGCGGATCTTTAAATCCATTTCAGCCAGCTTAAAGCCGTCGTTTGTTTTTAGTAATGCTTCCAGCCGCCTGGTTGAACCGATGAGCGGTGATTCAGTAAAAAGCAGACAATGGCTTTTGTAAATGCCGCGGCCGACTCGGCCCCGAAACTGATGCAGTTGAGCCAAACCAAATCTTTCTGCTCCTTCAATCATCATAATCGTGGCATTAGGCACATCCACGCCTACCTCAATAACCGAGGTTGCCACCAAAATGTCGGTCTCTTTATTTTTGAATTTTGCCATTATCTCTTCTTTTTCCTTTGGCTTCATTTTCCCGTGAAGCATCCCCACTCTTAAATCTTTGAAAATATCTTTTGATAATTTCTCATACTCGGCTTTGACCGCTTTAATCTCGTATTTCAAATAGTCTTTCAAACTTAATTGTCTACTGTTAACCGTTAATCCCGACTCTGTCGAGGATCCTCGATATAATCGGGACTGTTTACTGTTAACTTTCTCTTGATCTGGGCTTTCAATCCGTGGACAAATCACGAAAACCTGCCGTCCTTCTTTAACCTGTTCACGGATAAACTTATGGGCCTCTTTTCTTTTTTCTGGCGGAATCAATTTTGTCTCAATCGGGGTCCGGCCTTTGGGCATTTCGTTTAAAACCGAGATATCCAAATCGCCGTAAATGGTTAAAGCCAGGGTCCGGGGAATTGGCGTGGCCGTCATGCTTAAAAGATGCGGGGCAGAAAAATTGTTCTGTTTTTTCAAAAGAGTTGCCCGCTGTTCAACCCCGAAACGATGCTGTTCGTCAACCACAACTAAGGCTAAATTTTTGAAACTCACATTCTCCTGGATTAAAGAATGAGTCCCAATAACAATGTCGCCGGAAATTCCTTCTCCCTTTACTCCGGATGAAGTGATAAGACCGATTTTAACCTCAAAATCTTTTAGAGCTTTTGAAAAAGTCTGGAAATGCTGGTTGGCTAAAACTTCGGTTGGCGCCATTATTGCGGCCTGATAGCCACTCTTAGCCACTTCCAAAGCCGCGGCCGCCGCCACTACGGTTTTGCCAGAACCAACATCTCCGTTCAAGAGCCGATTCATTGGCCAGGGTTTTTCCAAATCCTTTAGTATCTCCCATAAAGCAATTTTCTGGGCGCCGGTCAGGTCATAGGGCAAAGATGAAACAAAATTTTTAACTGCCTCTTGATTGAATTTTATTAAGACCGACTTTTGCTGCTGAACTTTTTTTCTTTCCCTTAAAGCTCTTAACTGAAGCAAAAACAACTCATCAAAAGCAAAACGTCTTCTGGCTTGGTCGGCTTTATCCAAAGAAGAGGGGAAATGAATTTCACTCAAAGCGGTCTTAACATCATAAAGTTTTTGTCTTTTTATGATTTCTTGAGGCAGAAACTCCGGCACCCGGTAGGAAAGTTTCAAAAGCGGTTTAATAAGGAAACGAAGGTATCTGGAGGTCAGGCCTTCGGTTTCCGGATAAACTGGAATCAATCCTGCGGTATGCTTAAAATCTTTTTCCTGTTCCATGTTCAATGTTTCATGCTTCATAATTTCATATGCGGGATTTTGAAGGTAGACACCATATTTATCCAGCTTAACTTTTCCGGAAACGCTGATTAACTTCCCCGGCTTAATCGTGTGAACTAAAAATGGCTGATTATACCAAATTGCGTTAATCTGGCCGGTTTCATCTTCAATTGAGGCGTTAGTTAATATTATTCTTCTTCTAAAAGCCCTCTGATTCTCAACGCTGACTACTTTGCCGATTAAAGAAATTTTTTCATTTGGTCTAATGTCTTTGACTTTACCCCTTTCGGTCCAATCATCATATCTAATCGGAAAATGCCACAATAAATCCTTGACCGTCTTTATGCCGAGTCTCTTAAGCTGGGGCAGATAATTTTTCCTGGCGTATTTGAGATTTTCAACCGGAGTCGCGAGATTCATATTAATAATCTTTCTTTATCACAAAATCAGGAAATTCAAAACGGCTCATTTAAATGAGCCGTTTTGAATTAATGCCCTCAGGAGGACTCGAACCTCCAGTCACGGGAACCGCAATCCCGCATTTTATCCAATTAAACTATGAGGGCAGAGTATCTTACAACCCTAATTTTCTCCTCAACAAATCATCCAGGCCTTGTTCGTGCTGTTCCTCGGGTAGATACAAAGACAGGACATCGCGGATCTCAAACGGATCCTGGTCTTTAAGAGACACTTTGATGTAGTGATTCAAGAGTTTGCCGGTGCATAAACTCAATTCATGATAACCCTCTGGATGATAGTGGATACAGAAAGAGTCAAAATCATGATAGTGATAGAATCTCGAGCCAACCACCATTCCATGAGGATGGATTTCGTATCTTTCGTGCCTGTCTTCGCGCCAGAAATGCATTGAAGTTACTAAAGCCAGACCGAAAAAAGTAATCGCGGTTAAAATGCTCTTCTGCCAGAAAAGAGCCGCAAACACCATTGCCACCAAAACAACAATTACTGTTTTTCGCCAGGCATGACTTATTAATTCATGATGCCTGTCCGGACTAGTCCAGGCAATTAAACCCCCTAAATCTTCGTCCATATCATCAGGATTATCAGGATTTAGGTCAGGCTTGTCAATGTCATCAGGCGTTTCTCCAAAAAGCTTATCAGCCGGATCAATATCCTGGTATTCTTCAAAGTATCCTTCATCTTTATCTGACCCTCCTAAATCTTTTTGGAGCGGCTCTTCTTCAGTTATTTCTTCTTCTTGTTTAACCTCTTCTCCCAAGCCCGCATTTTCATCAATTTGCTCAAGTTGTTCAATGCCTTCTTGGGTTGGCTCTTCAGTATAACTTTCACCGGGATTTTCGCTAAGCTCCTGCGTGGCATCTAAAATATCGCCCATCTGATTGCTGGGGTTTTTCTTGTGATTATTATTTGGAGTTCTCAAATCCAATATATCGCTTGCCATCTTTACAATTATAGACTATTTTAAAACAGTAAAGAAACTGATTTATTAACTTTTAAGGGGCTCGTAGTATAGTGGCAATATACCGCATTCGCATTGCGGAGACGGCAGTCCGATTCTGCCCGAGTCCATTAAATGCCGGACGAACAAATCTACCAAGAACTCAAAGAAATAAGAAAAACGGTCAAGAAAATCCAGGGGTATTTGTTTTGGAATGCTTTTTGGAACTGGATTAAAGTTGCCTTAGTTATTGTGATAATAGTTCTTGGATTTATTTACCTGCCCCAGTTCTTGCAGGATTTCAGAGACTTATTACTAAGATTCCAAGAAAATTTTCTTACGCCAAGATAGTGGATAGTATTCTAAAAGACTTAAATAAAGAACAGATTGAAGCAGTCAAGGCCACACAAGGGCCGATTTTAATTATTGCCGGGCCTGGCAGCGGTAAAACTAAGTGCTTGACTCATCGCATCGCTTATATGATTAACTCGGGAATTAAACCGGAAAACATCCTCGGGGTGACCTTCACCAACAAAGCCAGTCAAGAAATGAAAGAAAGGGTAAGTAAGCTTCTGAACATTAAAAACAAATTTCAAAGACAGCCGCTGATTGGCACTTTCCACTCAATCTGCGCCAGGATTTTAAGAGATGAGGCCAAAGTTCTGGGATTCAGAAAAAACTTTTCCATTTATGACGAGGATGATCAGCTTGGTTTAATCAAAAAAGTAATGGAGGATTTGGGTATAAGTTCAAAGAATTTTAATCCTTACTCAATTTTAAATCGGATTTCTAAGCTAAAGTCAGAACTTATTTATTCGGAAGATTTTGAGAAACAGACTAGAAACTACTACGAAAAAACTGTCAGTCAAATTTACGGCGCTTACCAAAAAGAACTTCAAAAAGCCAATGCCATGGATTTTGACGACTTAATTATGCTGACCGTTAAACTTTTTGAAGAAAACTCCCAAATTCTGGAAAAATACCAGGAGCAATTTAAGTATATCTTGGTGGATGAATACCAGGACGTTAATATTTCCCAGTATAGATTTTTAAAATTATTATCGGAAAAATATAAAAACTTATTCGTTATCGGCGACAGTGATCAGTCGATATACCTATGGAGAAATTCTGACTACAGAATTATGCTCAATTTTGAAAAAGATTTCCCGGAAGCGAAAATTATCCGACTGGAACAGAATTACCGTTCGACTAAAGCGATACTAACAGCCGGACAAGGTCTGATAAAAAACAATATTTACCGGCATGAAAAAGAACTCTGGACCGAAAATCTGGATGGCGAAAAAGTATCAGTCGCCGAACTTGGCGACGAAAAAGAAGAAGCCCAGTTCATCATTGAAAAAATGAAAGAGCTGATTCAAAAAGGATATAAGTTAAGCGATTTTGTGATCCTCTACCGAACTCATGCCCAATCCCGGCCCTTGGAAGAAGAATTTTTAACCCAAGGATTTCCCTATAAAATAATCGGCGCTTTGAAATTCTACGAGAGGAAAGAAATAAAAGACATCTTGGCTTATTTAAAAATTCTGGCTAACCCAGATGACTTTGTGGCGATGCAAAGAATCTATAATGTGCCGCCGCGCTTAATCGGCAAGGCGTCTTTTGTCCGATTCGCGGACTTTGCCCGGAAAAACAAATTAAATCTTTATGAAGGGCTCTTAAAATCCCGGGATATTGAGGAATTGTCGGCCAAATCACGATTTGCTTTTTATTCATTCGGAAAAACTTTAGAAAAGGTAAACGGCAAAATTAAAGATCACTCCTTAACCAAACTGATTAAATTTATCATTAATGAAATAGACTACAAAGCATTTTTAGACACGACTACTGAAGAAGGCTATATGCGCTGGGAAAACATAAAAGAGCTTTTAACTGTGGCTAAAAAATATGACAAACTAAAAACTAAGGAAGCGCTTGATAGATTTTTGGAAGAAGTGGCTTTAATTCAGGGCAACGAAGAAATAGAAGAAAAAGAAAACATAATTTATATGATGACTCTGCATTCGGCCAAGGGCCTTGAATTTCCGGTGGTCTTTTTGGTCGGCGCCGAAGAAGGACTCTTGCCCCACTCAAAAAGTTTGGATAACCCGATTGAGCTGGAGGAGGAAAGACGACTCTGCTACGTCGGTATAACCAGAGCTAAACAAAGGGTCTTTATCACTTTTGCCCGCTCCCGCATGATATTTGGAACTACTTCACAAGGAATATCATCAAGATTTTTAGAGGAAATCCCCAAAGAAGTGATTGAGTTTAGTTCTGATTCCGGATTTTTCAATGATGATAAAATTATCAATTATACCTAAAAAATCGCTGGGCCAAAATTTTTTAATTAACCCGCGGATTTCGGACAAAATAGTGGCGACAGCAGAAATCTCAAAAGATGATACTATCCTTGAAGTCGGTCCGGGGACAGGAAGTCTGACCAAAAAATTACTGGGAAAAGCTAAAAAAGTCATTGCCGTAGAAAAAGATCAACGGCTCATCGCTGATTTAAAAAACAAATTTAAAGAATTAAAAAATGTAGAAATCATAGAAGGCGACATTTTAAAATTTAAAGTTGATGACTTGAAACTAAAAGACTTTGGCTACAAAATCGTTGCCAATATTCCTTATTACATTACTTCTAAATTTTTAAAAATCATTTTCGAAAAGTGTCCCCGGCCAAAATTAATTGTCTTAACCATTCAAAAAGAAGTGGCTCAAAGAATTGTCGCTAAGCCGCCGCATATGAATTTACTGGCTCTCTCGGTTCAGTTTTACAGCCAACCTAAAATAATCAGCTATATCTCAAAGCAAAACTTCCGACCAGTCCCTAAAGTTGATTCGGCGATTATTAAATTAACGCCGATAAATAGGTATGAAAGGTCAGTCCGGATTTACACGGATGAATTTTTCAAAGTAACCAAGGCTGGATTTTCTCAAAAAAGAAAATTATTAATCAACAACCTAAAGAAACTGAGGGCTAAAGAAAGCCAACTTGAAGAAATCTTTAAAAATCTAAAAATCAGCAAAAAATCACGAGCTGAAAATTTAGGTCTTAAAGATTGGATAAAATTAGTGGATGAATTAGAATTTCATTAATGAACCGAATATGGCTCCTGCCAATTATCTCAGGAACTGTATTTGCCCTTGCCTATCCGCCCTATAATTTAGAACCTCTAGTATGGCTCGGCTTTTTGCCGCTTTTTTACTTCCTTTATTACTCAAATTTAAAAAATGGTTTTTGGGCCGGCCTTATTGCTGGTTTTGTTTATTTTCTTATTGTAATGAAGTGGTTTTGGGCAGTTTATCCGCTTAATTGGGCTGGATTTGAAAGTATTATTTTTAGTGGATTCTTAGTGGTTTTTGTCTGGCTGATTAGTTCTGTTGGTATGGGATTGTGGTGGGGATTTTTCAGCTTTGTTTTGGTTAAATTTAAAACTCTAAAAAAAGAGGGTTATCTACTTCTTCTTGCTCCGGCTGTTTTTGCTTTATCTGAATACATCCGCTCTTGGTTCTTTGGTTTTCTTTGGGCCGGGCCAGGAACTTTTTGGGGGCCACATTGGACAATCGGAAACCTTGCCTACTCTTTACATAACAATCAGCTTTTCTTAAAACTTTCTTCTTTTATTGGAATATATGGAATTACTTTTTTAATAATCCTGACTAATCTTTTAATCTTTAACTTAATCAAATCTAAAGTTGTCTCTGCTAAAAAAATCTATATTACTTTCCTGCTTATCTTTACTCTATCCTTTGCGCCGAAAATATTTGGCAAAACTAATCCTGAACAAACGAATCAAGTTCCTGTAGCGATAATCCAAACTAAAACTTCGGGCGACATAACATTCTCAACCGAAAGACAGCTGGAAGAATTTAAACGACAACTAAGCTTTTTAAAAGAATCGGTAAAATTAAGCCCTCGACCAAAAATGATTATTTTTCCTGAGGGGACGAATTTTTTTAAAAGTCTCTCAATTTTTTTAGATACCGAGGAAGTCAGAAAATTTTTCAATAATAATTTCTCGGAACAAACTTTAATTATAGATAATTCAAGGGTTATTGATGAAAAAGGGAATATAAAATCGCGGGTCATATACTTAGACTCTCAAAAGGGAGTGATCAGTTTTTATGACAAGCAGTTTCTCACCCCAGCAGGAGAATTTATGCCTTACAGTTTGGATTTTTTAACTAAACTTTTTAAACAAGATGCTACTGCTTTCACGATTTTAAGAAAGTCTGACAAAGGAAACAAAAATCCTGAAGTCATTAATTTTGAAGATTTAAAAACCGGCAGTTTGGTCTGCTCCGGACTTTTTAGCCCCGGATTATTCAGAAGCCTATCTAAACAAAATCCAGATTTTATTATTGCTATGACCAGTACCGGAATTTTCAAAGGAGCCAACGATATTGTCCAACAGGACCTGGCCATCGCTAAATTTAGGGCCAGCGAAAGTAATAAATACCTAATTTTAACAGCCAACAATGGTTATTCGGCCGTAATTGATAACACCGGTAAAATCAGGAAAATCGCAGAAAATTCAGAGCCCCAGTTATTCACAGGCCAAGTTATGCCTATCCAGAAGCTGACATGGTACAATAAGGTAGGAGATATTCCTTTAATTATCGTTTCATTTATCATTGTAATAATCGGTTTTACAGCCACCAGAAGTAGAAATTTTTAGACTTTATATCAAGGTTTTTTAAACAATTTATGAACAAAATGCCAACTAAAATCAAGATCCTATTAACTTCTTTAATTGCGGTGAGCGCTTTAATCATATTGAGTTTCTTTGTTAGTGGCAAAAACCTTACTGGTTTAGGCGCAAATATATTCCAGACATTAGGATCAAATAATAAAGCCGGGCAAAATGAAACAGGAAGTCAAAACAACTTTCTGGCAACAAAAAACGACACTGACAAAGATGGTCTTTTTGATTCTGAAGAACCGCTTTATAAAACTGACCCCTTAAATCCTGATACTGATGGTGACGGCTTTTTGGATGGAGAGGAAGTTGCTTCAGAATGTTCTCCAATTGTTTCTGGCTGCAAAGACAAAATTCAAACAAGCGAAAATTCTCGTTCTTTAACCGAGGAATTATCTGACTTAATTACCGGTGGAATAATCGCCGGCGATTTAAAGCCTGACAATCCGAATTTTGCGGAATCAGTTACGGCTTTAAAAAATTATTCCTTTATAAATAACCAAACTCTGCTTTCAGTTGATGATTCTGAAATTAGCTTCAATCCAGCAAAAGATGACTCAAAAAAATATCGTCAAGCTTACATTAATGACCTTGGGACGATTTTTGAAGAATACCTCATCTCAACTTCAAACCAATCTAAATTAAATATCAATCTAAGCGATGAAGGTGTTATTAACCTATACTCTGACAGTTTAGAATCCCTAAAAGGAATAGAACAGAAAATACTAAAGTTGACCGTTCCTGCCTCTTGGGTTGAATTTCATAAAAAAGTTTTAATATTTATAAAAAAATCAGAATTGTTCTATCAGAACATTATTGAGTATGAAGAAGATCCGGTAAAAGCACTGCTAACCTTAAACAGTATTACCTCGTTGCAAAATGAATATAAAAGCATTATCAGCGAAGCTTTAAAAGAAATAGATGAACAGAATCTTACTTTGCAGTCAAGAACTATCTTACAGCTTTTATCTAATTAAATAATGAAGGTTTTAAAAATTATAATCATTCTCGTAGTCTCGCTGACTCTTATCTTTTATCCTTTTTATCAAGCTAAAGCCATACCTACGGCTGATCCATTTTTGGCTACTTTATTAGGATTCTTAGTAACAAAAGAGTATGGTCTTGACCCGGCGGCAAGAGTTATCGCCAGAGGGATTCTAAAAACAATGATCGACAAGGTTATAAATAAAATTTCAACTTCTGGCCGGGACGGGAGCGCTGGTTTTGTTAGAGATTGGAGAAATTTTCAACTGGGGGGCCAGTATCGAGGCGAGGACTTATGGAGAGGGCTTTTGTATATTGCCGCCAACGGCGACCCTTCAAGAAATATTCCCCCGCTTCTATGCGACCATATCCGCCAAAGTACGGTCTTTAATGCTCTCCAGCCGACAGAAATTAATAATTTAATCGGCTCCGGCGTCCAAAGAAGAGTAGATGCTCTTGATGAATACTTAATAGCTACCACTTGTGATCCAGTTGTTAACCAGAATTACCAATTATTCCAAGAAGATTTCAGCCAAGGAGGAGGTTGGGATATGTGGGGAAGAATGCTCCAGCCTCAACATAATATTTACGGGGCAATAAATTTAGCTCTTGATGAGCTCACTCGCCAACGTTCTCTTGAAGAAAAAGTTGATATCGATGAGGCTAAATCTGCATCTGGTTTTGTGAGTAAACGGGCCGGTTGTCTTAGCCGGGGGATTTCAGGTGAATGTGTAATCTGGGAGCAAATTGTTACTCCGGGCGATATCCTGGGCAAATCCGTGGTTGAATCTATAAATCAAAGTTTAGCCTGGGTCAGTGGGGCAGATGAAATAGAAGAGGTGATTTTCGCTATAATTGGATCTATTTTGGACAGAATCTTTAGTGACGAGGGACTGGTTACGGGAACTGCTGTGGGCCCGGGTTATCCGGCCCCTCCCCAAGATATCCCTCCAATTCCAACGCCCCCGCCGCCGCCTGAACCACCAAATTGCATATTGGTATTCGACCCAGACACTGGAAACTATGAAATTGTCTGCAACGGAGGCGGAGGCGGAGGAGGTGATGTCTGCGCTGACCAAGGCGGAACAGCAGATTACGCCGGAGACCTTAGAATATCAATGGATGTGGTTATCGCGGATAACCCCGACGGAATAGCTGATTTACCTTATACGCCAGATAATGGGAGAACCTTTCTTAGCCTTGTCGCCCAAGATTTAAGTGCCGGCGGATTTAGCGCCACAACTAATGTCTTGAATGGAAATGACAATCTTAATCCCAGTGGCGATCTTATTGCTGTCTGGCAGCCTTCCGATTCAACAGTGGAACGCTATGACGCTTTAATCGCAGACCAAGGCGCAATCAGAGATTCAACCTGGACTAACTTTACCGGCGATATTCCGTTTAGCTGTCTTCCCTAAAATCTTAATATATGAAGCTTCAGATTTCGTTTTTAAGTAAGCACAAAATCTCAATCATCGGACTGGTTATTTTAACCTTGCTGATTTTGTTTGCCCTTGAGGCAAACGCCCAAGAAATTAAACTGACTACTGATCCGATTTACGCCCTTCTTCAATTCTTAAATAAAGTTGTTTTTGGTATTTTTGGAGCACTCGTTCAAATGTTTGGAGTCGTTATCAATGTTACAATTATTCTTCAAAATAGCCTTCTTGAAATAGAGGCAGTTAATACGGCTTGGACAACTATTAGAGACTTCGTGAATATCTTCTTCATTCTTATCCTAATAATCATTGCTTTTGCTACCATCTTTAATATTTCTAACTATAAAGCCGGCGACCTTTTGCCAAAACTAATCATTGCCGCTTTGCTGGTTAACTTCAGTTTGGTTATTACTAAAGAAATAGTCAGAATCCTTTATATCCCGGCTGGGGTTTTTATTAATGCTATCGGTGCCCAAGCTTCTGAAAAATTAGCCCAAGCTTTCAAACTTAAAGCCACTATTGGAACAGGAATTTTTGAAGGAACGATTCAATTGATTCCTGGATTATCTGTTTTAGCTAACCTTGCGAGTGGTTTAACTTGGAGCTTAGCCATAGTTCTTTTCTTTAATATTTTGTTTTTAATTATCATAATGTTTGCCTTGGGTTGGATCGCCGTTGTTTTGTTAGTCAGAATTCCGGTTTTGATGGGGCTGGTAATTGTCTCTCCAATAGCCTGGTTATCTTACGCTTTCCCCTACTTCAGAGATAAGGGCTGGCGAGGCTGGTGGAATCAAATTTTACATTGGAGTCTTATCCCCATGTTTTACTTAGCCGTAGTTTACTTTGCTATTTTTTTCAACGAAAGAACCACTTTGGCCATGGCCGAAATTACTGCTTTGGATCAAAGCTTTCTTAAATACTGGTCCTTAACTCTTAATGAATTGGTATTATTTTTAATCACGGCTGGTATTCTGATCGGCGGTTTGATTTACGCCCACAAGTTTTCTAAGGGTTCAGGCGCTCTGCTTTACGAATGGGGCACCACTGCTACCGGAGTCCCGGGTGGGCTCGGCAAATTCTGGAAAGAAGCCCAAGAAACAGGGCTTAGGTTCCCTGGAACTGAAAGAAAAATACCCGGCTTTGGCGGGGCCGAAGCAAGAGAAAGAAGAGAAGCGGCAATAGCTGGAATAGTGGGCCGGCCATTTGGCGTATCCCCCGGCCTTCAAGCTCAAAGAGATTTCAAGAAACGGGTAGACGAAGAAATAGATAAATTGAATAAAGAATTAAGTGAGGGGAGAATTGATTCGGCTGGGCTGAAGACTTTAGCCGGAAATGTAAAAACTGCCCGAGGGGCGGCCGCCGCAATCTTGGCCGCTCGAAAAGGAGAGGTGAACGAAAGTGAAATGATAGCTCATATTAAAGGACTGGATTCCAGAACCATTGCCGGGAAAGAATACGCTAAAGCCCTGGTGGAAGGGAAATTTACCGGGTTTTCAAGCCAGGATGCGATTAAAGATTTTGCCGTGGCCCGTACAGGAACACCTTTTGAGAGATTGGGTGCTGAATTTTACCATGCCCGGCAAGAAGCGATAAATCATCTAAAGAAAGAGGCGGCCCATCTGATGTTTTCTGACGCCGAAGATCTGGTTACAGCTTATGAAGTTATGAGTCAGCGCAGTGTGACTGAAGCTCAAGATCTTCTAAAAGAAGGGCAAAAATCAAGATTAGATGTGACTAAGTGGGCTGAATATATTAATGAAGAGAAAGGAAGAGGAAGGAATTTTACCGCAAATCCTCTTAATAGAGCTCGCGGTTCGGCTGACTTTAGCGCTGTGGTTGCCAAAATCAGAGATGAGGCAGAAAAACGGCTTGACCGAGGTGATTATGAGTTCTTTAACAAACAATATTTACAAACTTACAGAGAAACGGACTTCAGACAAGCCTTGGAAGATATATTTAGCGCCCCGGGCGGAGCAGATAGAAAGCGAAACCTAAGAGACGCTCTGGACAGAGCCGGCCAGATAGATAAAAGAGATGAGGTTGACCGTATCAGGCCGCGAGCAGCCGGGCCTGGCGGCGGGCCAAGGCCTGCTGGCGGCGGAGCCGGGCCTGGCCCAGGAGGCGGACCACCGCCTGGCGGAGGACCAAGAGGCGGAGGCAGAGGCCCGGCTGGCGGCAGAGGGGGACCACCAGGTGGCGGCGCAGGACCCGCAGGTGGTCCGCCTCCTGGTGGAGGTGGTGCTGGTCCAGGTCCAGGTTTTGGTGGCGGAGGCACCGGGCCAAGACCAGCTGGTGGCGGTCCAGGAGGTGGTGGCGCAGGACCAAGTAGAGGCGGTACAACGTCTACTCAACGAGGACCAACTGCAGCACAAATCAGTAATGCTTATGCTACTTTGGGAATTTCTCCTGCAGCAACTTGGGATGAAGTAAGAGAGGCTCATAGGCGTGCAGTTAGAGCTAATCACCCTGACCAATTTATGAACGAGGGTCAGGCCAGGGTGGACGAAGCAACCAGGAGAACGCAAGAGATTAATAACGCTTATGACATCTTAGAAAGTGTCTTTGGGATCGCTGCTTAATTTATGGCCGAAATAACTTTAGAAGAATACCATCTTTACAGTCCCTATTATGTTGACTCCGAAGCAAGAATACCGGCCAGTTTTAAATATGCTGATTTTTTTAAAAAACTGAACAACCTGCCGGAAAATATTGGAAATTTTTTCCGTGAAGACGTGAGAATAGCCGAATTTGTAAAAACGGTAATTGACCAAAATAACTTGAACGAATATCACGGCCAAGAAATAGCACGGATAATTAGAGATCTGCTTTTTAATGACATCTATCTCGGGGACATTATTAACCAAATCAAGGAAAGGCTGAAAATTGACGACCAAAAAGCCAAGACCATTGCCGCGTTAATCGTAACTGACCTTTTTGGGCCGATTTTAGAAGACTTAAAAAAGAGGCACATAGAAAAGTTTGCCCGAGAAATCAGAAAACAGCAGCTGATCCAGCCAAAAGGTCCGGAAATACCCAAGCCGCCGCCGCCCCAAAAAGAAACAACCGATGAAATAATAAATCTAAAGAACCTCTAACAAAATATGAAATTCCAAGTTCCCCAATTCATTGAAACAGAAACAAAAATAGTCGGCCCTTTTACCTGGAAGCAGTTTATCTGGGTGGCTTTGGGAGTAGGGCTTCTTTTGATGACCATTAGATTTCTAACCGGGCCGGCTTTGGTTTTGGTTGGCCTGCTTATAATAACCGTTTTTGGAGCTTTGGCTTTTGTCAGAATAGAAAATATGACCTTGATAGAATACATCGTTAAAGCTCTAATTTATGCCTTAGGCCCGAAAAAATATTTATTTAAAAAGGAGGGGGAAGGCTACGATTTTGAAAATAAATAATATTTAGGATGGCTGAATTTTCAACCAGACAATTTGTTGAAATTAAGGAAATCAAAGATGAACTCGTTATTTTGGGAGACGGTTCTTTGCGTCAGGTTATTAAAGTTGGCTCAATAAATTTTGAATTGAAATCTCAAGACGAACAGTTAGCCATCCTCCAGGGCTTCCGGGACTTTCTAAACTCTTTGGATTTTTCCCTTGAGATTGTCGTGATGTCAAGAAAACTAAACATCAACAAATACCTGACTGTCTTAGATGAAATCATTTCCAGTCAGCAAAACGAACTGATGAGAATCCAGGCCGTTGACTATTCCAAGTTCATAAAAGAACTGACCCAGTTAGCCAACATTATGGCCAAGGAATTTTTTATAATCGTCCCCTTTTATTTAGGGCCCAGAACCGGAAGGGGAATCAAAGAAACGATAAAAAGCGTCTTTAAGCCGACGGAAACATTAAAATCCCTGACTCCGGAGGAATTTAATTCCTATAAACTGCAATTGAATCAGAGGGTCAGCTTGGTCTACGGAAATATTTCAGCAATAGGTTTAGCTCCTCAAGTTTTAGAAGGAGACGAGTTGATTAATCTTTATTACAAACTTTATAATCCCGAGTCGATTGAGGGGATAAAGAATATTTAAACATTTAAATATTTAATATCACTAATGGCTTTATTCAAAAAAGAATCAAAACAAGGAATAACCGGACAAGATAAAATAGCCAAGATTGACGAAGTGCTGGCGCCGTCAGCGGTAAATATTTTTTCAAACTATATCCAGGTTGGCGACAGATATCTGCGAACTCTTTTCATTTCTTCTTATCCGAGATTTTTAAGCTCCAGTTGGCTCTCACCGATTATCAATCTTGACCAGGAAATAGACATTGCCTTTTATGTTCACCCTGAAGACACTTACGCCATCTTGAAAAAACTAAGAGACCGGCTGGCCAAACTTCAGGCCCAGGCAATTGAAGAACAGGAAAAAGGCAAGGTCCGGGATCCGGTCCTGGAAACAGCCATTTCCGATATTGAGGCCTTGAGAGACAAGCTTCAGCTCGGAACTGATAAATTTTTCAGATTCGGCCTTTATATCACCATCTGGGCCAAAGACCTGAAAGAACTTGACGAAGTTGAGAAAAAAATAAGAAATGCTCTGGAGTCCCAGTTAATCATTGTTAAACCGGCCATTTTTAGAATGAAGGAGGGGTTTGAATCCACCCTGCCGCTTGGCAAAGACGCCTTGGGAATCAGTACTCCTTTCAATACCGAGCCGGTGTCAGCCAGCTTCCCTTTTATTTCTTATGATTTGACCCAAGATCGGGGAATACTTTACGGCATAAATCTCCATAATAATTCTCTGGTCCTTTTTGACCGGTTCAGCCTGGAAAACGCCAATGAGGTTGTTTTTGGGACCTCGGGCGCCGGGAAAAGCTATGCGGTTAAGCTGGAAATTTTGCGTTCAATCCTTTTTGGCAGCCAGGTCTTGGTGATTGATCCGGAGCACGAATACAAACACGTGGCTGAAACTGTCGGCGGTTCGTTTATCAAAATCTCAATTGCTTCAGACAGCCACATTAATCCATTTGACCTGCCCAGCCCCCAAGAAGATGAGAGACCGGAAGACGTTTTCCGAAGCCATATTCTTGATTTAACCGGCCTTTTGAAAATAATGCTTGGCCAGCTGACTCCAGAAGAAGGCTCAATTTTAGATGAGGCTCTGATTCAAACCTACGCCATCAAAGATATTTATCCGAACCAGGACTTTTCGGACAAAGCCCCACCCTTGATGATTGACCTCCAAAATGTCCTGGGAAGCATGACTGGCGCCGAATCTTTGGTTATCAGAATAAAAAAATACACTGAAGGCACTTTTTCCGGCTTTATCAACCAGCCGACTAATGTTTCTCTGGACAACCAATTGGTCGTTTTTTCTATCCGGGACATGGAAGACGAACTAAAGCCGGTAGCAATGTATCTGGTCTTGGATCACATCTGGACCAGGGTCAGAAAAGAATTAAGAAAAAGGATTCTGGTAGTTGACGAGGCCTGGTGGCTTTTAAGACATGAGACCGGGGCAAACTTTTTGCTCAATACCGTCAAAAGAGCAAGAAAATATTTTTTGGGCCTGACCACTATTTCCCAAGACATCCCTGATTTTATGCAGTCACCCTATGGCAAACCGATTGTGACTAATTCGGCTTTACAGATTTTAATGCGCCAAAGCCCGGCCGCGATTGAAACAGTCAAAGATACTTTTAATTTAACCCAAGCTGAAAAAATAACCCTGCTCGGCTCAAGAATCGGGAACGGTTTGTTTTTCGCCGGATTTAATCACGCCGCCATTAGAGTGGTCGCCTCCTATACCGAAGACCAAATTATTACTTCTGATCCAAGGCAGATTTTAGAAATCCAGGAAGCAAAAAGAGAATGGCTTCGCCAATCCAACAACAAATAGAAAAACTCCGGCCGCCGTCCAAACTTAAGTACTTTTTCTTTGGTTTGATTGCTCTTTTGGGAGATATCGCGGATATACTTGCGGTCCTACTTAGCACGGCGGCAATAGCCACGGCAGTAGGGGCTCCGGTAGCGGCGGCTATTATAGAAACGGCTTTTATTATTGACCTCATTATTGCTCCGATTCTTTTCTTTGCCGGTTGGAGGACAAATTCAAGAATTAAGGCGATGAGGAGAGCGATAGATGACCTTCATATTCATATTGAAAAAATAAACCGGCGGATAATCCAAATCAGAAGATACTATGCTGCTTCAATCAGATTAGCCAGAAGAATCCCAGGGCTAAGAAGAACAGTCAGGAGAACGGTCCTGGCTTTAAGAAAAGTTAGATTGGGAGTTGTCCGTAATCCGATATTTAAAAATACAGCGGCCATAGTGGCTGACTTTATTCCCTATTTAGATGTGATCCCTTGGAGAACTGCGGCAATTTATTTTGCTTATCGAGATGAAAAAAGAAGTTATGAAGAGACAATAGAGAGCGCGAAAGCGGCTTTAGCAGTAGAAAGTCAGGCAACTCAATATGAATTAGAGGTCAGAAACGAACTCTCAGCCGCATGACTGATGTCAGAAAAAACCTAATTGTTTTGGCCCTAATTTTAATCGGGATTTTACTCACCCTTGTTGTTTTTAATTTGGGCTTAGGCCCGGGAAATCCCCGAAGCAGAACCTCCGGTTCGCTACGGGGCGGGCAAAAAGCTCAAATTTTGAACACAGAGAATTCAAGAGTTTACCCTTCAAAACTAAGTAAATCTGAAGTAAACTTTTTTAACGTAAAAAGCCGGATAAACAAGGTTATTTTTTATGAAGAAATTGACTCAATAGTTTATGAAACTGATTTCGAAGGAAGGGGTAAAAAAGAAATAACCAAAATTCCTAATGTCGCGGAAATTATTTTTAGTCCTAATGGAAAAGAACTAATTGCCTGGCTTAACGAAAGGAGAATAATTAGAGCCGCTTACTTTGAAATATTTGAAAACAAAAAACTTTATCTGCCCGAAGGCGTCAGGGCCGCGGCTTTTTCTCCAGACGGCCTAAAAATCGCTTACCATTTTTACAACACCGAAACCGGGGAAGGCAATATTTTCATCTCCGGTCCCGATGGTTCTAACCCGACAAATATTTTTAAAACCAGGATATCAAACCTAAAAATTTTGTGGCCTGACAATAATTTAATCATTTTTTATACAACCGCAGAAACTGGCCTGATAGCTTTTTCAATAACGCCCGACGGTAAAGAGTTTAAAAGAATAAACGAAGAAGATATAAGTTTTTACCTTGGCCAAAACATTAAAGAAAAAACAATCCTTGACAAACTCGGCATAGGGGCAAGTGAAGTTAAACTAAGCCCTTTGGCCGATTATCTTATATTTATAAATAAAGATGACGGAAAACTCTATTCCCTGAAGATCAAATAACTATTCTGAAACCATCTCTTTTTTTGAAAGAATTTCTCTTAAATCCTGCCAGCTAATAGCTTTGATTAAAAAAATCAAAGTAAAGTAAACGGCTAAACCTGTAAAAAACGGGATAAGAATACTAAATTCTTTAAACCAAAAAATAGTTAGGGCCATTACTGAACCGGCAAAAAGAGATTTAGCCAAGCCCTGGACTCTCGGACTAAAGCCGACTTTTTTATAAATTACCGAAAACATCATCAGGGTAACCAAAATTTCAGTAACTAAGGTAGTTAATGAAGCGCCGACATAAGTGTACCTTGGGATAGCAAATAAATTAGCCACAATGTTTAAAACCGCGCCTGAAAGGTAAATCCACATTCCGGCTTTTTGAAGTTCCAGGGCAATCAGCGACTTCCCGGCCAAATTATTTAAAAAGACCAGGCCAACGACAAAAGCCAAAATTTTTAGCGGGAGAGCTGAATTTGCAAAATCTTTCCCGCCTAAAATAAGTATGATTGGTTCGGATAAAACAACTAAATAAACTACCACCGGAACAGCCAGAATAAATAAAACATCGAAGGTATTTCTGAAAATTTGCTTAAAAAGATTAGGGACTTGAAGGGCGAATCTAGAAAAAGAAGGCATGGTCAGCTCAACCAAAAGAGCCGGGAAAAAAACAATGGCTTCTAAAAGTTTGGCGGCCAGCCTGTAAATTCCGACATCAGCTTGAGGCTTCATCAGAGAAAGCATCAAGGCATCGGTTCTGATATAAATTGCGGTGAATAAAATAGACAAGGCTATTGGAAAAGAAATTTTCAGAATTTTTTTAGCGTAAGATAGGTCAAGGAAAAGCCCAAATCTGACAAAACGGCGGGAAAGAAAAAAAACAAGGAGGAACTGAAAGCCAGCAGTCAAAGAAAGAATCCAAATAAACGGTAAAAGGCCAAGTCCTCTATTTACCGCATAGATTACCAAAACTAACTGAATCAACCTGGTGATTACATCAGAAAAAGAAACCAGATAAAAAGTCTCGTATTTCTGAAAAATCCCGGCCAAGACCTGACTTAGAGAAGAAAAAAGAACAAAAATTACAGCCACTAAAATTCCGATCTTAATTTCCCGGTCATAAGGCAAAAAAATACTAACCCCGAGGGCTAAAGCTATAACTAAAGCAAGAGAGAGTAGTCTTAGAGTAAAGATATTGCCTGAAATAAAGCTTTCTTTTTCAGGATACTTGGATATTTCCCTGACATGAACTATATGAAGACCAAAGTCAGCTAAAACTGTAAAAATAAAAAGATAGGCCAAAACTGTCTCATAAGCACCGTAACCAGCTTGACCCAAATGCCTGGTTAAAAAACCAATGATTATCAGGCCGATAAAAGCGGTGATAAAGCGAGAAACAGAGGCAATAAAAAAATTTTGATAGATTTTAGAGAGATTCAGGATTTGGTTTTATTATTACTCTTCGTTTAGGTTCCTCGCCAGTACTTTCAGTACTAATATTAGGCCAAGCCGCTAATTCCAAGTGAACCAGTCTCCTTTCATAGGCAGACATTGGTCTTAGAACGTAAGATTTTTGAGTGGTCTGGACTTTTTCAGCTACCAGCCTGGCTAATTCTGATATCTTGCTGTTCCTTTTTTCCAAGAAGTTGTTTAAATCTATAATCAGGCCGATTTTTTGGTCTAACTTTTTAGTAACGATCTGTCTAACCAAATATTCAAGGGCCTTTAAATTATTCCCTTTGTCATCAAGCAATAACAGGGGATCTTCTTTTGACTCTATCTTGACGATATAAATTTCCTGGTTCTCCGGACCCTGATTTTTTTCTACTCTTGAATTGTCAAAATTAAAGCCGGCTTTTTTAAAAAGCTCTTCAACGATTTGGGAAATCAGATTTTGAGTTTGGTTTTCCATAAGTTTCGACTTTTATCCTGCCGATATAAAACTGCTCTAAAATTGAAAACAAGGTGGTGGCTATCCAGTAAAGCGGCAAACCGGCAGGAAAACTCATGGAGATTATTATAGTAATAATCGGGAAAAAGTACAACATTTGCTGATTCATTAAAGCCAGGGGATTGGTTCTCTGATCTTTTTTGAAAGCTGAATTTTTCTGGGTAGATACACTTAACTTAGTCTGAAAAAACTGGGCCAGCCCAGCAATTATCGCCAGGGATACGCTTCTTTTTGTTAAATCAATAAAACCCAAAGAAACTGAATTCAAAAAATCAGGCCGGTTGATAAAGCTGTATAAAACAGAAAGAGAGCTTTCTTCAAATCCAGCGATAGAAACCCGGTAAAGGGCAATCAGTATCGGTAACTGAATCAGTAAAGGCAGGCAGCCGGAAAAAGGATTAATCTTACGCTGCCGATAGAGCTCCATAATCTGCTGGGTCTGGGCCTGAGGATTATCTTTAAATTTTTCCTGGATTTCTTTTACTTTGGGCTGGAGCTCGCTTAGGATTCTTTGGGATTTAAAAGTTTTGATTGATAGGGGACTTAAAATAAACCTGATAATTAAAGTTAATAGAATTATCGCTAAGCCAAAATCTCCAAAAGCAATGGTGTTATATAAAAAAACTAAAAAATTAAAGAAGGGAATATATAAGATTGTGTCAAAAAGTCCGCTCATCCCGTTAGAGACAGGTTGCGGTCGGGCCGCAACCGTATCTATCAAATTATTATTTTATTCCCGTTAGAACATTATAGCCATCGATTATATAATTTACTGTGGCCAGCATGTCTCTAACGGGACTCATGGAAAGTCAGCCCCGCCCTTTGACCAAGGGCCGCATCTTAAAATTCTAATCACTGATTTCCAGCTGCCTTTTATAGGACCGAACTTTTCTACTGCCTTAATAGAATAATCAGAGCAAGACGGATAAAATCTGCAGCCGGCAAAAAAACTAAAAAACCCAAGGATATTAGGCGAAAGTGTTTTCTGGTATATTTTTATAAGATTAATTACCAATGATTTCATTAGCCTATTTTTAATAATCGGTTAATAAGTTCTTCTTTAATGTATTCTGACTTTTTGTCTAAAATTTTTAGCCTAGCCAGTAAAACAATATCAAGGCCTGATTTGACTTTTAAGATGTTGATCCTTATGATTTCATTAAGCTGGCGTTTGGTTTTGTTTCTAATAGTCGCTTTTTTGGAAAATCTAAGACCGGTAATTACCACGAATCTATCAAAATCAAGATTGTTGGCCAGAAATCTTATTTGAAATAATTCAGAGTTAAGAATTTTACCTCTTTTAATAACTCTTCCAACGTCTTTTTTGTCAGTCAGTCGGTATTTTTGGGGTAAAGCCATTTTAAATTCAGGGGACTATTCTTTTCCTTCCTTTTCTTCTTCTTCTTTTTAGTACTGTCCTTCCGGCTTTAGTTAGCTTTCTTTTCCTGAAGCCGTGCTTCTTTTTTCTTCTCTTTCTTGAGATATAAGTTGGTCCCTTTTTCATCTTTTATAAATTATCCTGTTTCTTGAAATTGGTCAATTGCCTCATTTGACAAACACGAATACAATATTTTTTGTAATTCACCCATTGTCAACATATTCTCAACTTAATCAAATTGTTATAAAAACCCTATCTAAAATAGAATGGTAGGGTAAAACTATATGACCACCGAAGAAATTTGGAAAACAGTCCTAAGTGAAATGGAGATGTCTTTAAGCAAAGCGAGTTTTATCACTTGGTTTAAGGACACTAAAATTATTTCAAAAGAAAATGGCCAGATCGTAATCAGCGTTCCTAATGGTTTCGTCAAAGAGTGGATTCAAAATAAATTTAATCGGAGAATCTTTCAATGCCTGAAACAAATGGACAACGAAATCAGAGAAATAAACTATGTCGTCGGCAATCCTTTTATTAAAACTCCGGACTCAAGAACCCTGACCAGAGAAATTCAATTTGAACAGATTCAGGAAACTGCTTCTGATTCAGATACTGATCCTAAAACAAATCTAAATAAAAAATACACTCTTGACAGTTTTGTGGTCGGGCCAAATAACGAGCTGGCTTATGCGGCTAGTTTGGCGGTCCTCAAAGACCTTGGCCGGGTTTATAACCCTCTCTTTATTTATGGCGGGGTTGGGCTAGGCAAAACCCATCTTCTCCAGGGAGTAGCCAATAAAATTTTGGATGGGAGTGATAAAAAAATTATTTATATGCCGGCTGAAAAAATGGTCACTGAAATAATTGAGGGTATGAAAAATAAGTCCGTAGAGGATGTTAAAATAAGGTATGCTCAAAAAGATGTTCTGATCGTAGATGATATCCAGTTTTTGGCGGCCAAAGAATCTACCCAGGAAATATTTTTCGCCACTTTCAACAATCTTTATAACCGCAATAAACAAATCATCTTATCGTCTGACCGGCCGCCCAAAGCCCTCTCGGCCATTGAAGAAAGATTGAAATCCCGCTTTGAGGGGGGAATGATCGCCGATATTGGAGTTCCGGCCTATGAAACCAGATTGGCTATTTTAAAAACGAAGATGAAGAATAAACCGGTTAATTTGCCGGACGAAATTCTTGAATATATCGCTACTCATATTCAAAAAAACATAAGGGAGCTTGAGGGGGCTTTGAATAGAATCATTGCCGTGGTAGATTTAACCGGCCGGGAACCGTCTTTAAAAGAGGTTGAAAAACTTTTAAAGGCCTATGTTCAGGCTTCTTATAAAAAAACAAGTGCTCAAACTATTGTTAAGGTAGTTTGTGAATTTTACGGCATAACCATAAATGAACTTTTAAAAAAGAGTAGAAAGACATTTTTAGTTAAGCCTCGCCAAGTAGCAATGTATCTTTTAAGAGAAGATACTAAAGCATCTTTTCCTGATATCGGCAGTAGACTGGGAGGAAAAGACCATTCTACAGTAATCCATGCTTATAGAAAAATTATTGATGAGGTAGATAATAATGAGAATATGAAGCAGGAAATAACTTTAATAAGAGAGAGGATTTATAACAAGATTTGAAGAACTGATAAACTGTTGAGTTATTTGTTAATTAAAACTTAATATCCTGAATAAAGTTTTTTAATAAAGTTTTTTAATAAAGTTTACTCAATATCTTATTAATAAATTATCAATAAATTTTAACTTGCAATATATTAAGAAAAATAAGAAGAAAATCACAGAAATCATAGTTTTCAACAAATCTTATTACTATCTTCTTAAGATAAATTTATGAAGTTTACAGTAATAACTAAAAATCTTCAGCAAGGATTAAACACCGTAAAAAATATTGTCGGTAAGAATTTAAATCTGCCGATTTTAAATACTGTTCTGCTAACTACTAAAAATAACCAAATTAATTTATCAACCACAAATTTAGAATTAGGGATAAATTATTTTTTATCATCAACTAACGAAGCCGAAGGTAAGACAGCTGTTCCGGTAAAAATATTTTCAGACTTTATTTCTAATATCAAAGATGAAAAAATAGATTTTTCACTCAAGGACAATATTTTAAATATTCAAAGCAACAACTTTAAAACAAAATTTATTTGCTTTGATTCGAAAGATTTTCCTTTGATTCCAAAGATTAAAAATGAATCCTTGGTAGTTTTACCAAGTAAAATCCTTAAAAATTCCCTGTCTTCTGTATTTGATTCGGTTTCACTTTCTCAGACAAGACCAGAGCTTGGAGGAGTATTTGTAAACTTCAATAAAAATAAAATCTACTTTGCTTCAACTGACAGCTTTAGATTAACCGAAAAAGTCATCAGCACTGACAGTAAAAAACAGGTATCGGTAATAATACCGAGAAATACTGTTGCCGAACTAATCAGAATTCTATCAGATCACGAAAAAGATATTTCCATAAGCATGGAAGAGAACCAAATTCAGTTTTCTTCTGACAATTTTGAAATTATCTCAAGACTTATTGAAGGAAGGTACCCCGATTATCAAAAAGTTATACCAATAAAGTCAATTTCCCAAATTTTATTTAAAAAAGAAGATTTGCAAAATAATATAAAACTGGCCGGTTTATTTTCCAGCAATATAAACGACATCGGCTTAAGAGTTGATAAAAAAGAGATAGTCGTGTTTTCAAAAAATTCAGACCGGGGCGAATTTAATTCAAGGATTAAAAATAACAGCAATAACCAGGTTGAAGATCCATTTGAAGTTCTGCTGAATTACAATTATTTTGTTGACGGTTTGAAAAACATGCCGTCAGAAGATATTGTTTTTGAATACACCGGCGAGGGAGCGCCGATCATCCTTAAACCCAACGATTCAGAAATAAACCTGACCTATTTAATTATGCCTCTTAAAACTTAATGGATGGAGATAGTTACTTTTAGTGAAAAAGACAGAAATCAGTATAAGGACTTTTTACTTGAGTCAGAATATAAAAACTTTCTTCAGTCCTGGGAATGGGGGGAGCTGAAATCAAGATTTAATTGGCAGGCCCAGAGAATTGGTTTTTTCAAAGACAATGAATTAAGAGGAATAGCTCAGGTATTGAAAAGAAAACTGCCATTAGGTTTTGATTTACTTTATATACCCAGAGGTCCGATAGCAGATTGGAGTGATTTAGATTTAATCAATAATTTATTAGATTGCCTTAAAGATTTTTTTTCAAAAAATAAAGTAAGCAGTAAAACTCTTTTTTTGCGCTTAGAGCCGCCGGTAGAAGAAAATGAGAAGTTGGCCAAGATACTAAAACAAAAAGGATTTAGCCAATACTTCAAAACTGTCCAGCCGCCGTCAACCTTGTTAATAGATTTGACCATGCCCGAAGAACAGCTTTTTAGGAGTTTTAGGAGGACCGCCCGGAATTTGATTAACCGTTCTCAAAGAGAGGGAATGACAGTAGATGCTTTGACCGCTAATCAAGTCTCTCAAAATGACCTAAAAGGATTTTACAATCTTTATAGATTAACCGGAAAGAGATTTTCTTTTCCTTTGAGACCATTTAAGCAATTCGCCCTGATGTTGAAAGTGGCGGATTTAGGAATGGTCAGATTATATATCGCCAAGATTAGAGGTTTAATTTTAGCTTACGGAATAGTCATTATCATGAACGATAAAGCATTTTATATTTGGGGCGGGACAACCAGGCACGATTATTACAGTAAATTTTTTAATTATGGATATATTTGGGAGATGCTCAAGGATTTAAAAAAATTAGGAGTAAATACCTTTGATTTTTGGGGTTTAGGGCCAGAGGATGATAAAAACCACCCCTGGTACGGATTTACCCTCTTTAAAAGGGCCTTTGGCGGTAAAAGATTTGATTATCTCGGCGCTTTTGATCTGCCTTTTTCAAAATTTTATCCCCTGTTCAAGTTAATAGATAAAATCGCCACACCTCGCTATAGAGCAACCACAAGTTAGCCAGAAAGCCAGATAGGTTTTAGGTATTACAATCTTTTCAAACCCTATCCGGCTAATTACTATCTTGCTATCTGGCTGTATTTCGGACCGACCACTCCCAGTTGTCATATTGAGGGTCGCGAGTAGGATCCTCGGGTATTGGGCCAGCCGGATTGTTTCTGTCTATATAATGAAGAATGGTATGAGATTCTCCATTCTCGTTATAATAATTTCCATTCAGCATTATTTTATCTACAAAGACCGGTTCCGGTTTTATGAATTCTTCCAATGTCCCATCTTTGGTAACTTCTATTATAAACTCTCTCCAGATTGGGGCTCCGGCTGAAATCCCCCCGCCCTCACGAGTCATTTCAGTGTTGTCATTGTTTCCTACCCAAACCCCAACCACCAAAGAAGGGGTGTAGCCGATTGTCCAGGCATCGCGGAATTTTTGAGTAGTTCCGGTTTTTACCGCGACTGGGCGATCGGCAATATAAAGGGGACTCGCCAGGCCGAATAGAAGAGCTCTGGCCGAATTGTCAGATAAAATGTCATTAATTTGTCTGGCTGTCTGCTCTGACAGTTTTCTTTGGGGTTCAGGATTATATTCTTCAATGGCCCTACCTTCAGAATCCTCCACTTTTAAGACAAAAACCGGCTGGTTATAAATACCATCATTGGCAAAAACTCCGTAAGCGGCCGCTAAATCCATGGGCCTAACATCACCGCCGCCCAAGACCAGCGACAGACCAAAGTCATCGGTATTACCCAGAAATTTAATCCCCATTTCATTCGCTCTTTTAATTGATTCTTGAACCCCGGCCAGGTAAAGAACTTTAACCGATGGTATATTTAACGAACTTCCCAGCCCTTGTCTCAAAGTTACTGGTCCCCTGAATCTTTCGTCAGAGTTTTGAGGGTGGTAGCATTCCAGTTCGTAAATATCTTTTTCCTCACTGCCGTCAGGAGAGCAGAAAGGGTTAAATTCTGTTTTGAAATCAAATAAGATGGTTTTGTCGGTTAAGCCTTTGTCTAAGGCAACCGAATAGACAATTGGTTTAAAAGCAGAGCCGGGCTGACGAAAAGCAGTAATGACATTAAAATTTCCCTCTTTTTCAATGTTAAAGTAGTCCCGGGAACCAACCAAAGCTAAAATTTCTCCAGTTTTAGGACTTAGGGCAACCAGAGCTTCGTTACCGGCCCGGAAGAGCTCTTCGTTTCTGTCTGCGTATTTTTTTATAATTTCTTCAGCTTTTTGCTGAAGCTCCCAGTTCAAACTGGTGTAGACTTTTAATCCGCCGTTTTGCACCAAATCTTCTCCGTATCTTTCAACCAAGTACTCTCTAACCATCATTACAAAGTGAGGAGCTAAAATCCCGCTATTAGATGGGGAAGCTAACTTAAGCTCTTCGTCTTTGGCCTGATTAAACTCCCCTTCATTTATATACCCCAGTTCAAGCATCTTGCTTAAAACAGCATTTTTTCTTTCAATCAGCTCATCTTTATGAGAGCCGTAAGGAGAATAATAGCTTGGAGCTCTAATTAAGCTGGCTAATATCGCCGACTCGCTTAGAGTGAGATCCTTGGCCGGTTTTCCAAAATAGCCCCGGCTGGCCTCTTCTATTCCAAAAATATTTGAGCCGAAAGGAATTTGATTCAAGTACATCCAGAGGATTTGTTCTTTATCAAATTTTTGTTCTACCTGCAAAGATAAGATCGCTTCTTTGAATTTTCTAGAGAAGGTTTTTTGAATGCCAAGAAGTGAATTCCTGACTAATTGCTGGGTAATGGTTGAGCCGCCTTGAGAGAGCCCCCGTTTCCTGATATTTACAAGAACTGCTCTGATTACCCCTTTTATATCCAAACCCCGATGATTGTAAAAGTTATCGTCTTCAGCGGCGACAACTGCCCTCTTAACATAGTTAGAAATTTGGTCTGATGGGATAATGGTTCTTTTTTCTTCTCCATGAACATCAAATAGGACCATCTCTCCTTCTCGGTCAAAAATTTTCGTTGATTCATTGACTCGCCTGGTTATAATACTTTCCGGGTCAGGAATTTGAGGAGCAAAGTAAGCAAAAGCGGCCAGAAATCCGATTATTCCAAGAACAATCAACCAGAGCAAAACTAAAACCAGTAGCCCGATTTTGGTAGTAGTCTTTTTTTTCTTCCCCCTTCTTTTTAGTGTTTCTTTTTTCATTACTGATTTTACCGGTAAGCGACTGGACTTTATTTTGCCATAGATTTTTGATTAAGTCCATTTCTTGTTAGGTACATTCAATCTGTAAGTGCAACACTTCCAGCAGATTTTAATGATTCATTTG
>CAYIZI010000003.1:0-50317 GCA_964368135.1 uncultured Candidatus Saccharibacteria bacterium | reverse complement strand
AAGCAGAACCGTCAACTGATAAATCATCAGAGATATTAAGATCACCGGTAAAAGAGTGGGAGGCGGCGGTATCGGCAATGAATCGGCCAGAGATTTGAAGATTGGAAGAGATACTGGCTTTTGAATCAAAGAAGACATCAGAATTCACTTCAAGACCGCCAGAAATAAGAAGATCGTTTGAGGCATCAATGGTCCCGGCGTGAGTAGTTGCGTCAGTACCGAATCTTGAATAAGCGACCGAAGCAAAACCCCCGACCTGGAGAGTGTTGCCGGTCAAAAGGTAGGAGGCAGAGGCGGTGCCTTGGAACTCACCTCTTCCTTGGACAGTCAGGAGAGAGGTTGGAGTACTCGTCCCGATGCCGACGTTGCCGCCGGTTTCAACTTTGAATCTCGTGTCGGCACCGCCGATAACGTTGAACAGCGGGTCACTCGCAACCGCACTGGCCGTATTCGTTTGGATTATAAGCCCTAACGCGCGGGTTCCTTGGCTATTAATGAACCTGGCCAGGTAGTCCGCGGTGGGAGCATTCGCCGAAACATGGAACGGAACAGTTGGACTCGTCGTCCCGATGCCGACGTTGCCGGTGGAATCAATGGTCAGACGTTCTTGGCCAAGGGTGGAGAAACCCAGAGCATTGATTGCTCTTCTGAACATGCCCGTGTCTTTATCTACGGCAAAAGTATAACTGGGAGAAGCAGCGGTGCCGTCTTGGGCGTGGAAAAGAGAGGCCGAAGCGATAGTTGAGAAGTTGACGGTGCCGTCAAACCAAGCCGTGCCGTCAACTTCAAGGTCGTCGGTGATTAAGAGATCGTTGGTATCTCCCAGTCGGGAGTAGGATGTGATACTTGTCCCGAACCTCGAGTAGGCGGCCGAGGCGAAGCCCCCAACTTGGAGAGTATTCCCTGTAAGCAGGTAGGAGGCCGAGGCCGTGCCCTGGACTTCAAACTTGGTGGAGGGGGCAGTGGTCCCGATGCCGACGAAACCTGTAGATTTCCAAACTCCAGAACCAGGGAATAAGATATCTCCTCCGCCAGCTGCGATACGTACGTTATACGCCGCAGTTCCAGCAAGATCAAAAATGTCTTGGCTAGAGAAAATTGTCCCAATAATGTCCCTAACGGTCCCACCTGAATCTTTGCCTTGCAAGTATTTGTTATGGTCCAATAATATTGTGCCACCTGAAACATGCAGCTTTGCTTGTGGACTTGTCGTCCCAATCCCGACGTTGCCGGAATACCCTCCCGGCGATACCCATAACGTGTTAGACATTGATGCCGGACCGGCAAAGGCGATTGAACCGACGCCGTACAGATCACCTGAAACAAGAAGGTCACTGCTTCCGGTTATCCAGTTGCCGGCTGGATTGGCAGTAAGAGTCGAAGTCCCGAATCTTGAGTATGCCGCCGATGCGAAGCCTCCAACCTGCAGAGTATTGCCGGTCAGAAGGTATGAGGCCGAAGCCGTGCCCTGGACTTCAAATTTGGTGGAAGGGGCGGCGCCGATGCCGACGTTGCCGGAAGAACTAATACGCATACTTACTGAAGGTGTACCGGAACCTGTATTGCTGCGATTGAAAATAATTTCTGCCCCATTACCAGCACCGGCAGTTAAATCAACTCCGATGATCTGCGTCGCACCGCCATTCGTGTTTATGACCGTGTATTGATTAACAGAACCTCCACCATCTCGGTCAACTCTCAACCCAGAGTTCCAAATAGTTCCACCGCTACTCGGACCGGACACATGCAGAACGGTAGTCGGCCCCGTCGTCCCGATGCCGATAAATTTGTTCGTTGCGTCAACAAAGAAGGTATCAGAGATACTCGCCACGATCCCTGAAGAACTCGCAATCTCAAAAAAGGTTTCCGGAGAAGTGTCGCCAAAGCCGAACCGGCCAAGGGAAGTGGAGGCGAACTTGAAGCGGGTGAGAGAGTTATCCTGGAACTCAACGTCATTGTTAAAGAGCCAGTTGCCGGTAATGGTCTGGTCAGCCGCTCTTGAAGCCGGGCCATTGGTATAGTCAAGCTTAACCACCGCATCAGTGCCGGCTGAAGCAGTGATATTAAAAGCCCCGGCATCAAAAGAGATAGTGGCGATATCAGAAACGGTTACACCGGGTGGGTATTCTCTAACTTGAAAAGCACCGCCACCACCGCCAGAAGCATCAGTACCGCAGGAAAATTTACCAGTAGTTGAGTTCCATAAAATTGTTTGAGATTCAGTAGAACAATCAGTGGCCGGGAAAGAGGGACCAAAGAAACCGCCTGAAACCGAAGCATTGCCCGAAATCTCTAAAACTTCGGTTAATTGTCTGGTGCCAATACCGATTTTACCGGAAGAGCCCTCAATAAAGAACTTAGCATCCCCAATATCAAGATTCTTGCTGTTTAAAGCAATATCCCAGTTAGTGTCAAAGGTGGCCGAGGCGACGATTTCATCGAAGTCAATAGAATTAGAAGATACTCCCCCGCTACCGCAGGAAAATACCTTATTTGTCCCATCCCATTTAAGTGATTGGGTGCCGCCATCGCAATCAGTCAGACCAGCGCCAGCCAGTTGGCTGACTGAAGCCAGGCCGATTACTTCAAAAGCAGTTTCCGGACTGGTGGTTAAGATACCGACCCGATTATTTGTTGAATCTACATAGAAAGTGTTGGTATCAACGGTTAAATCTCCGTTAATTGTTAAGTTTTTGCTGATCGTTCCGCTGCCGCTGACAGTCAAAGTTACGGCTTTTACAGTTTCGCTATCAATAGTAGCCGGGTTTAAAATTGTCATTCCAGTATTACCGCCACCAGAATAAGTTGGGATTGGCGATATAATAGTTGGGGTTTTCAAAAATCTTTCCTCAAAAGAAAGCAAAGTATTTTCAATCGCTGAAAAACGTTGTTCTAGGGCCTGGTTAAAAGTAATGGCCGGTAAGGGCTGGACTGTTTGAGGCGGGGCTGGAGTTTGGGTTTCAACTACTACTCTCTCAACAATTTCTCTTATGATGTTGTTATTTGACAAGATAAAGAACCGACCATCTTTTAACTGCTGCTCTAATTCTTTAATTCTCTGAATTAATTCCTCGGCTAAATCTTCTTTAGGCTCTTCTTTTCCAAAAAGATGAGTTAAAAGATAAGTTATGGGGCCAGAAATAGCATCAGCTAATGGGATTATAAGCTCATTATGAATAGCGAAAAGAGAATCTTTGTATTCATTTCTAACAGAATAAGAATACTCTTTAAAAAGATTCCTGCTGTTTAACAAAAGAGAAAACAGATTTCGTTTAAAATTATTTGCTGGTTTAGAAACTGAATCAAAATTTGAAATAACTTTCGGAGACTCAAACTTTATTAGCTCGCCATATAAAAGCCTTCGGGCTGGCTTAGTAACTACTTGGGTAATTGTGTCTAAGTTTTTGGCAGCTTCGAATAATGTTAAGGAAGGAAGTTTAATAGTATCGCCAACCAAATCAAAAGAATCTTTAATAAGTTTACCAGTCTTATGGCCAAGGGCCGGATTTTTGTAATAGCTAAGGCTGGTCGCGCTTATCAGTAAAATAAAAAGAGCCACCAGGCCATATCTTAAACCCAGTTTCAAATTGCTGGAGCTAAGATATGTCCTGATGGCTCTGGTCCCATCGGCTATATGGGAAGAAGCTAACGAAGGAGCTATTGGCCTTCGAGTCAGTTGAATGCCTTGGCGGGCGACTTCCTTTCTGTTTTTAGCTGCTTTGATTCGATAACTTTCAAGCGATTCTTTAGTTACGTACCACTTTTTCTCCACTAAAATTCCTTCAACTTTTCCTTGGCGAGCTAATAACCCAATGTGATTCCGATCATAACCAAATTCTTCGGCTAATACCGAAGCAGCTATAAACTTTTTTCCTTCCCTTTCGATGGCTTCCAAATTCTAACTTCGAAAGCCTTCCCTATAGCCGATAAATAATATTTTTAAGGACGCGATATTCCTTACTCTTTAATAGAATATTGCGATATCTAAATATTAGGTTTTCTGGTTATATAGTGTCAATAAAGTTATCCACAAAGTGTTTATTAGTTGATTATTTCTTGAGGATTTGTTGTAAAAGTTCTGGTATTTATTTGAAGAAAAACATATATAAAATTATTAAAACACGCAATATTTCTTGAAAAATCGAGGGTATGGCCAAACGAAAAGCCTCTCGGGTATAGTCAGCAAATTGAATAAAGTAACGCGGACTCCCCTCTATATAAATAACAGGGTAAACCATTTAGGCCTCTTTTGGTGGCTTCGAAAAGCCGAGTTGGGAGGCCAAGAAGAGATGACCGGGAAGTATAACCAGATAATAATCTTGGCCATCTATTTTTATTTTTAGCCCGACAAATATCTTGACCTAGCCAGCACTGTCCCTATCATATGTTTACTTATATATTTTTTTTCTCCGTAATAACTGGGCTTTTAAATTATCCACAGTTGTTATTTATCCAGTTAAAAACTAAAATAGATGTTGAAACCTTAATAAAGATTGAAATAAAAAATATCTGAAACTTTAAAATGAAAAGATTATTAAAAGTTAAACTTAAAATTTAAGTTTAGGAATTTAAAGGTTTAAAAAATTAAAATGCCAAAACAATTTTTGACCGTAAAACAAGTCGCAAAATTATTAGGAGTCACCCCCTTGACAATCCGTAACTGGGATAAACGTGGCCGGCTTCAAGCCTACCGAAATCCGATGAATAATTATCGGGTTTATAAAGTTGAGGATGTAGAAAATCTCCTTAAGGACATAGACGAAAGCCGAGATAAAAAAACGGCTGAACCGGCCGCTTTCAAAACGAAAAAAATCTTAGTTGAAGAATTATAGTTCTTCTCTTAAATCTTTCAAGGCTTCTTCGTAATAGGAAATTGCTTTTTGGGTTTGGCGATAATCAAGTTTAAAACCGGGCTTATGAGCAATTCTATTTCTAAGTTTGTGGGCTTCCCAAAGAAGTTCAATACTTTTTAACTCTTTCCTTTTAATCAAAGACATTCTCTCGGCCATTGATTCTCCCTTATATCCTTTTTGAATTAATAAATTATCAATTAGTTTGTCGGCTTCAATAATCGCCAACTTCCAATCACTTTCATTACTTGAATTAAAGTGACTTAAAACTGCCTGCCAGTCTTCTCTTATTTTTTGAGAATCTACTACTTCTCCCTTTCCCCTTTTGACACCTGTATCTAATTTTAACTTTTTTGCTCTGACTAAAAGAAAAACTATCAGGATTAAAAAAACGGCAATTAAAATCAAGGATATGATTGTGATTATAGTGCCGACATTCATTGATTCTGTTCGTAATTATATAGCTCACTCAGCTATATAATTAATTCGTTCGGTCGAAGTAAATAATTAGAATTATTCACTTCTCCCTCTCTCGTAATTATACGCCACTCTTAAAATCGTCGCCTCGTCAAACTGATTCCCTATTATCTGAAGGCCGACTGGTAAGTTTTTATCTTCCACCTGGACAAAACCGCAAGGCACTGAAATTGCCGGAATGCCCGCCAAGTTAATGGCCACAGTATAAATATCGGAGAGATACATACTCAAAGGGTCATTAATTTTTTCTCCTATCTTAAAGGCCACGGTTGGGGCGGTTGGTCCGATTATCACATCAACTTTTTTAAAGGCTTCATCAAAATCTTTTTTTACTAAAGTCCTTACCTGCTGGGCCTTCCTATAATAGGCATCATAATAACCGCTGGATAAAGAATGGGTTCCAAGCATTATTCTTCTTCTCGCCTCTTCCCCGAAGCCCTGGCCTCTGCTTTCAAGGTAAACATTCATTAAATTTTTTGCCTTGCTTTTTGAAAAACCGTACTTGATGCCGTCATACCTGGCCAAATTAGCTGAAACCTCTGACGGCATAATAATATAATAAGCCGCCAAGGCGTATTCGGAATGAGGCAAAGACACCTCAACTATTTCCCCGCCCAAACTTTGCAATTTGGCTATCGCTTTTTGAATTGAATTAGCCACTTCACTATCTAAACCCTGGCCAAAGTATTCTTTGGGCACTCCGATCTTCAGGCCTTTAAGCGGTCTATCTAAATCTTGAGTGTAATCTTTAATCTCTTCAGATAGAGTAGTAGAATCATAATTGTCTTGACCGGCAATTAAATTTAAAACTAAAGCCGAATCATAAACATTCTTGGTTAAAGTCCCAATCTGATCCAAAGAAGAAGCCATGGCCATAAGACCATAACGGGAAACCCGTCCGTAAGTCGGCTTCAACCCCACTACCCCGCAGAAGCTGGCTGGCAACCTAATTGAACCGCCAGTATCAGAACCTAACGCAAACACCGCTAATCCCCCTGCCACCGCGGCTGCTGAACCACCTGAAGAACCGCCGGGAACACGAGTTAAGTCATGAGGGTTTTTTGTCGGCCCAAAAGCAGAATTCTCGGTTGAAGAACCCATAGCAAATTCATCAAGATTAGTTTTGCCTAAAAAAACCGCTCCCGCTTCTTTCAGTTTTTTTATAACCGTGGAATCATAAGTAGAGACATAGTTTTCTAAAATTTTAGAGCCGGCAGTACACCGTGTATCTTCAATAAGAATATTATCTTTTACAGCACAAGGAACACCGGCTAAAATCCCTCTCCCTTCGCCGGAATCGCTTTCTTCAAAAATGTTCAAATAAGCGTTTAATTCCTTATTCTCTTTTTTTATTAACCTTAAAAATGCCTGTCTTAATTCCTCAGGCAAAAACTCCTTCTTCTTGAATCCATTTATCGTATCTTTTATTGTTAGGGATTTAATGTCCATTACTTCTCAATTATCGGTTTAGTTTTAATGAAATTATCTTCTCTTTCCGGCGCCTGGCCGATTATTTTTTTAATTTTCTCAGGCTCAACTCCAAAAGGATTTTCATCTTTTCTGAAAACATTAATCAAGCCGGTAACCTGGCTGGTTGGCTCTACGTCTTTTGTATCTACCTCATTTAACTTATTCATATAATCCAAAATCTGGCTCAACTCTTTTGAGTATTTCTTCTTTTCTGAATCGCTAAGGCCTAATCTGGCAAGTTTAGCAATATAATCTATCTCTTTAGCGGATAAAGCCATAGACTCTTATTTTATCATTAATAAGAACTCTTTTTCATTTAGTATCTTTATACCAAGTTTCTTGGCTTTCTCATACTTTGAACCCGGCTCTGAACCGGCGACTACATAATCTACATCCTCCGAAACTGCTGATGAAACATCACCGCCCATCTCCCGCACCCGTTTTTGGGCTTCTTCCCGGGTCATCTTTTCCAACCCGCCGGTAAAAACAAAATTCTTGCCAGCCAGCTTAGTCATTGCTTTGGTGATTTTGAATCCTTTCGGCTTCACGCCTGCTTTTTTGAATTTCTCAAGAAGGCCCTGATTGTATTTATTCCTGAACCACTCGTAAATGCTTTGAGCCACCACTTCACCGATATTCGGAATCTTACTCAATTCCTCCAAAGAAACCTTGGCCAGCTTATCCAAACTGCCGAATTTCTTAGCCAAATCAAAAGCGGTTTCTTCGCCAACATGACGGATGCCTAAAGAATAAATAAATTTATCCAAAGCCGGATTCTTTCTTTCCTGAATTGCCTTTATGACATTTTCCGCTGACTTTTCGGCAAAACGCGGCAGATTAAGCAAGTCCTCTTTCTTTAAAGAATATAAATCAGGCGCACTTTTAATTAAACCGGCATCCATAAGCTGGTCAATGATTTTAGGACCGACGCCCTCCATATCCATCCCATTTTTACCGACATAGTGGTAAATCGCTTCTCTTTTTATGGCTGGACAATTTTTATTGATGCAGCGATGAGCCGCCTCGCCTTCCATTCTTTTTACCGCCCCGCCGCAAACCGGACATTTTTTAGGCATATGAAATTCTCTTTCTTTGCCGGTTCTCAATTCTTTTAAAACCTTAATCACGTCCGGAATAACATCCCCGGCTCGTCCGACAACTACGGTGTCGCCAATTTTAATTCCCAGTCTTTTTATCTCATCCTCGTTATGCAAAGTGGCCCGGGAAACCGTAACCCCGCCGATTTCAACCGGCTCCAAAACAGCAATCGGCGTTAAAGTACCGGTCCGGCCCACTGAAACAATGATATCTTTGACTTTGGTGGTCGCTTCTTTGGGTGAAAATTTATAAGCGATTGAACCGCGGGGCGATTTGCCGACCACCCCTAATTTTTCAAAAACATCATTGTCATTAATGTTTATGACCACGCCATCTATTTCGTAACCAAGCTTTTCCCGGTTTTTCTCCCAATAGTCGCGGAATTTTTGAACCTCATTCAGACCCTTAATAAATTTATTGTGAGGATTGGTTTTAAATCCCAGAGCTTTAAGTATCAGATGTTCTTCTTCGTGGGTTTTTTGACCAACATCGGTCTTAAGAGCATAAGCATAAGAATCAAGTTTCCTAGAACTGGTTATTGAAGGATCGAGTTGGCGGACAGAACCGGCGGCAAGGTTTCGGGGATTGGCATAAATTTTTAATCCTTTTTTCTCCTGATCTTTATTTATTCTTTCAAATTCTTTTTTGGTAATAAAAACTTCTCCCCGGACAACTAACTCTCCACTAAGAGATTTTATAACCCTGCTGGTAAAATTATCTGACTTTCCCTTTTTTAAATTTTTAACTATCTCTCGATTGTTCAATAGTTGTAATGGTATCGCCTCTATGGTCCGAAGATTTTGGGTAACATCCTCGCCAGTCACCCCATCGCCGCGAGTTGAGCCAACCCGAAGGATCCCTTTCTGGTAAATAAGCTCAATCGCCAACCCGTCTATTTTTAGTTCACAGTAGTAACCGTTTTTTTTAGCCCCGGGAGCCAATCTCTCAAAACGATTCTCCCACTCCTGAATATCTTTTTCGTCAAATGCGTCATTGAAGGAAAGCATTGATTCAGGGTGCTTAAATTTCTTAAACTCTTTCAGCGGCTTTCCCCCCACTCTTTGGGTCGGCGAATCTGCCGTAATAAATTCAGGGTATTCCTGCTCCAGATCAAAAAGCTCTTTTTTTAAAGAGTCCAGAGCCGAATCAGATATCTCCTGCTTATCCAAAACATGATAAAGATAACGGTGGCGATTGATTACTTCGCGAAGTTTTTCAATCCTTTTTTTGATTCCGGATCTATCCATGAACTCAATAATATACCTAATTTATTGAGAAATCTCCAGTGAACGAGCTACATCCCGATATGATCCGACAATTTTATGATTAAGCGTGCTCTCGGTGCAGTCTGAAACAGTGGATCCGGTCGCCGGAGAATAAATCGCATAAGTGGCGCCATTAGTCAAAACCGGCTGGGGTATAGTAGTGGGCGGGGGCGGAGGATTAAATAAATCTGTAACTTCGGCCGCCGACAGAGCCCGGTCATAGATACGGACATCATCGATGAGACCCGAAAAAAAACTGGACTGATTAAGAGCACCTTCATCGAACATTGAGCCGATACTAAAAATGCGGGTACTATTGATATTGCCGTAACCCGTGATATCGGTAGGAGTTGCCACTTGCTGACCGTCCTCGTAAAGCCTTAGGTTATTGCCGTTTCTAACCAATACTGCGTGATGCCAGGCGTTATCGTTAAAACTGCTTCCGGACGAACATGTAAACTTCTTAGTGGTATCATCGTCAATCTCCACTTTTATTTTCATTCCTCCGCCGCAATCGGTTTCGTCTAATGTTATCAAATATCTCGTTCCGCCCGGGCCGGTTCCCCCTTTCCCTGCCATAGTTCTTCCAAATCCAAAACCAGATTTAAACCATCCTGACAAGGAGAAATTTCCCGCACCCATATCTAAACTGGTCCCCGTGCCAAAATCCACATAATCATTAACCCCGTCAAAATCAAGAGCGCCATTGATCTGACCCGTGGTCCAGGTAGGACCATTAACCAAAGTTCCGGTATTGCCGTTGCCCGAAGAGTCGGCGGCGGTGGTACTAGGCGAAGTTTCATCAAGCTTCCAGTGAGCGACGAGACCTGGCACCGGAGGAGACACATTAGATAAATTAACATAGAGGCACCACTCCACTCCGCTGTCAGCGGCGTAAAGAGCCGTAACCGAATTCGGATAATCAAAAGAGGTTCTTACTTTGTCGGCAAAAATAGCCGTCAAAAACAAAGCCATTGATAAAATAATGCTGATGGTCAACAAAACATAAATTAAAACCGTGCCTCTATTCATCTCTAATCAACAACTCTTCTTTCAGAAACAGTTGTTTGTAAATCAAACGTTGTCGCTTGGCCGGCTAAACCGCCGGCTCGAACTCTTAAAACTATTGAAACTTTGGGCTGATTTCGATCGCCGGCCAGATTTCCGGAAATACAAAAGAGTAAACTGGCAATTTCAACATCCGGATTAGAGATAGCTGACTCCACGCCATTAACCCTTCGGACAATCTGCGAATTAACCAAGTCATATTCAATATTCCCATTAACCGGGTGAGTAAAACTAATAAAAGAACCGCCTGAACCGGGACAAACATTATCAGGTGTATTAATCGGGTCAGCCACTCTTAATTCACGCGACATCAACTCTAAGACGAAGCGGCTATTCTCTTCAACTTTCTTAAGATTAAGGGCTTTTCTCTCTAAGTTTAAGCTGGCGACCGAAACCCCGCCAACAATCATCACCAAAACAGAAAAAATGGCTAAAGAAACAATGATTTCAATTAAGGTAAAACCTTTATTCATTTTGCTTTAACGCCAATTAAATAGACGTAGTTCGGCTTGAATTGTTTTTAAGCCCCCTCTCTCCTGCCAAGAAATTTCAACCTTGACCACTTTTTCAATTGTCGGCGGATTTTGCAAAGAATCTTCAATGATTATTTTTCTTTTAAAGTTTGTATCCTGGCCCGAAGTATAATTGTAAATTCCAGTTGAATCTTTCTTCAGAGGAATATCGGAAAAGGAAATAAGGTTTTGAGAATTCCAGTCAGCCAAATAAGTTCCGTTGGGCAAAGAAGTTCCAAAAGGATTTCCCAAATGCCAATCTTTATCTCTAATATTCCGGACGATTTCCAGACCCTCTTGAGCCAAGTTAGCAGCAATAAGATTATTAATGCTCCTTGAAGCGCTGGTTAAGTTTAGACTGAAAACAAACATCACTCCGACTACAACCAAAGATACTATTGAGATTGATACAACCACTTCAATTAAAGTGAAGCCTCTCATTGAATTATAATTCTTCCGATCAGATCTACGGTTAATATCTTGCATTTTGTCTGGTCATCTTCTAAACAAACTTCCATCGTCACCGAGCTCCCAGGAGTTCTACTATTATTTATATAAACTGTCGGGTCAGGCGGTTCAAAAAACAAATCATTAAATGAATTCTTAAAAACTATACCGGCATCAATTAATTTAATATCTTCATAAATATCATCGGTACCATTTGAATAATTGCGATTTGAGTTACTGCATGGATTAGAGCTGGTGCGCTGGCCAACGTAAATCCTGTAGGTTTGGCCGTCAACATAATTTATTCCGTATCCGCAGGGAATTCCGCCCCCGAATTTAGTGCCGAAAATAGCTAAATTCTGGGTTCTTCTGACTTGAGATTCTAAAGCTGCCGAGACTCTGTTTAATCTTGCTTTTGTCTGACCGCCTCTAAAATTTTGCAAAATAACCACCGTCACCGTTCCAATTATCATCCCGACTACTAAAACTTCAAAAAGGGTAAACCCCTTAGAACAAAGGGGTATGAATTCATGTTTTTTTTGACAAGAGAAACGTTTAAGAATTGGAATGATGGACTGTAGACTATTCGTATTTTATTAAAACTCTATCGCCTGGATTAATCCTCTGTTTATGAATTAAAGGAGTCTCTACTGATTCCCCATTAAGTCGGAAATTCCAATTTTTAGAATCAAGGCCGTCTTTTACGAACCCGTCTATGACCATTAGATTCACCTGGTCGTTCAAAATTGCGTATCTTAAATCAAAATCGCCGGCCCGGCTTGAAGCAACCAAAGCATCCAAAACAGACATATCATCGGTTATCTCGCCGCTGAAAGCTCTTTTTCTCTCGCCAAAGTCAATCTCCAAATAAGCCGGGGGATTAACTAAATCAGTAAAAAAACCGGTGTAAAAGCCAAAGGCAATAACTGCTACCACAACCCAAAAATCACGATTCTTTGTCAGCCTTCTGAAATTTTTCATTATCCTTTAGTAAAATAATCTTAAAATGAAATTTATATCTATTATACCAAAAAGATTAAAACCTGATAACAAAAGCAAAATGCCTGTGCCGGCCATTATTGAACCAAGGGGAATTTCGGTCTTTAAATCTGATTTTTTAAAGGCCAATAATATTATAGCAATAATAAAACCGATTAAAAAGGTCAGGTAGAAGAGGTTGATTGAATTTATCAAGCCAAATATAAAGCCCAGTAAAGCCGAGAATTTAACATCGCCAAAGCCGATCCCCCGGCCCTTAGACATTAAAAAAATTAACAAAAACAAACCGGCAAAAAATAAGACCCCGAATAAGGAATCTCTAAAGGAACAGCTGGTCAGTTCCTGAAACTTTAAGCATGAGACATTAAACAAAAACATAAAAATAAGACTCCCGATAAGGCCTGTCAAAATAAGACTGTCCAATATTAAGAATTTTTTTAAATCAATTAAACCAATCACAACCAATAAACTCATAAGAAACAAGATATAAATCAAAAAAATAGGCTCTTCGGGGTAGACCCAGAAAGAAAACAGAAACAAAAAACCGGTTAATAACTCAACCAACGGATACTGCCAGGAAATTTCCTGGCCGCAGTGCCGGCACTTACCTTTCAAAATCAAAAAACTTAAAACCGGGATGTTGTCGGACCAATAAATAGTCCTACGGCAATGCTGACATTTTGAAAAACCAAGGATTGACTCCCCTTTTGGTAATCGGTGAATCAGGACATTTAGAAAGCTGCCTACTGCCAGGCCAAAAATGAAAATAAAAAAAACTGCCAAATTTGTCTGCGAGCACAGCGAGCAGATACAAATTTGAGCACCCAGCCCTCTATGCTAAATACTTTTTCAGATGCTTAGAGGGCTGGGTAACTTTTTGTAATCAATCGCTTCGCTCTTGAACAAAAAATTATCTTACCCCGACATCAAACACGCAGTCGAAGACAGCCAGATTGTTGTCTGGACAAGTGCCGGTTACCGGATCTGTACCATTAGTCAAAACTCCCATTCGGCCGGTGCTTCTGGCGGTCCAGCCGGTGGTGGTAATATCGTGGTCTGTTCTCAAGCCGGTACTGCCGTTCTCTAATTCAGCCCAAATTTGGAATCTTAATACTCTTGTAGCAACAGCTGGAGCACTTGAATAACCGTATTGGGCCTGGTCAAGCGGATCAGTCGGCATTGCGGTTCCAAGGTAAGGACCAAGAGGATTAGAAGCATCATATAAACTAGCAATGACCACTCCAGCGCAGTTATTTCCTCCAACATATGTACCGCAGTTATCGTCAAAATACTGCTCAATTGCTGTTCTTAACTGGGCGACATCAGAAACCCTCTTGGTATCCCTGGCCTTAGCCCTGGCTCCGCCTAATTGAAGCAAAAGCAAAGTAGCCAAAACCCCAATAATGGCAATAACCACCAAAAGCTCGACCAAAGTGAAGCCTCTCTCTTTTCTTAAACTAACTCTCATTTTGATACTTATTTTAACTTCAGGAAATTAAGTATTTTAAAAATCCTTAAAATCCTGCGGTTAAAACTTTTTAAAAATCGACCTGCCAATGTTGTCTATGAGCGTAGCGAATAGCTACAACATTGAGCACCCAGCCCTCTATGCCCGCAGAACAGATATTTAGTAATATACTTTAGTTTACATTACTATTACTATCCCCCTATATCCGATGGGCTTAGAGGGCTGGGTAAAGCTTTGTAGCTGTGCTCGCTTCGCTGCGCTCAGACAAAAGCTTTACCTTATTATACTAAATAACGGCAATAATACGCCAGATACAATTATAAACACTATCCCGCCAAATATCAGGATGACCACCGGCTCTATCGTGGCTGGTAAATTTCTGATTATTGAGTCGGCTTCATTAGAGTAGAATTTAGATATGTGTTCCAGCATAAAATCCAGTTTACCGGTCTTCTCGCCGACCACAACCATCTGGGTGATAATCGGCGGGATAACATCTGGGTAGCGGCTGAAGACATCGGAAATCCTCGCTCCGGTGCCCACCTTTTCTTTTGTTTCCAAAAGTATATTTTCGTAAACTTTGTTCCCGACCACGGTTGAAGTTATCTCCAAAGAATCCAAAATCGGCACCCCGGCTTTGGTTAAGGTGGACAGAGTTTCAGATAACCTGGCCAAGTAAATGCCTTGAATCGCTTTTTTAAGAAACGGGATTTTTAATTTAATCCAATCATATCTTTCTCTTCCTTCCGGAGTCCGAACATACTGAATCAGCCAAATGATGGCGATTGCCGCCAGGCCAAAAATTATGTACCAGAAATTTATCAAAATATTATTTACGAAAATCAGGGTTCTGGTGGTTAAAGGCAAATCCTCTATCCCGGCTTCTTCAACGATGACTAAAATCTGCGGAATGACCGGCGGCACCTCCAAAAGCGGAAAACCGAAGAATAAAACAATGAATACGGCGATCACCGCAAAAAGCAGAAAGACCGGATAAATCAAAGCGCCTAAAGTTCTTGACCTAATCTCCGCCTGCTTTTCTAAATAATCAGCCAGATAATTTGAAACTTGATGAAGTTTTCCGGCTGTTTCTCCTGACCTGACCAGGCTCACGAAAAAATCGGAAAAAACATTTGGATATCCGGCTAAGGCCTCGGAAAGAGAACTGCCGGCGTCAACCGAAGAAGTCAGATCCACTAAAATCTTTTTAAAAGCCGGATTGGCCGCCTCTTCGGCCAAAGTATTTAAAGCACTGACCAAAGGAACATCGGCATCAACCAAAGTAGCCAATTGCCTCGTAAAAAAAACTACATCTTTTCGGCTAGGCCTTACAAAAAAAGTGCCTACTTCTTTTTTCAAAAGCCCTTTTTCTTTCGGTTCCAAAGACAAAACTATCAACCCTCTTTCTTGTAAAACAGAAACCGCTTCTGACTCTTTATGGGCCTCAACGATTCCTTGAGTGATCTGACCTTCTCTTGTTTTAGCCTGATAGATGAATTCCATTGTCTACTTCATTAACTCTTTTAATTCTTCAGGATTGAGCGAATAAAATTCAGCCTGGTCCATAGAGATTTCATTCTTCCTTACCAACTCAACCAAGGAGCGGTTTAAAGAAACCATCCCCATATCAGAACTAGTCTCAATCACCAAATTGAGCTGGTTTTCCTTATTCTCTCTTATTAAATTTCTGACCGCGGAATTAGCAATCATCACTTCGGCTGCCGGAATTAAGCCGCCTTTGGTTCTGGGAATCAACCTTTGGGAAACTACGCCCGAAATTGTGTTAGCTAACTGAATTCTAATTTGCGACTGCTGGGAAGCCGGAAAGCTGTCAATTATTCTCTCCACGGTCTGGGCGGCATTGTTAGTATGCAAAGAGGCAAAAACCAAATGGCCGGTTTCAGCCGCGCTCACCGCGGCCGACATTGTTTCATAATCCCGCATCTCGCCAACTAAAATCACATCCACATTCTGGCGGAAAGTAGAACGGAGGGCTTTGTTAAAAGAAAGGGTATCGCCATAAAGCTCTCTTTGGTCAATAATACTTTTGTCAGGATTGAAAATATATTCAATCGGGTCTTCAATGGTTACCACTTTCACGTTTCTTTCGCGATTAATCAGATTAATCAAAGCGGCCAAAGTCGTTGACTTCCCATGACCATTCGGGCCGACAATTAAAACAAAGCCTTGGCTAATACGAGCGAATATTTTCACGATTGGCGGCAGATTAAGTTCCTCGATTTCAGGAATAATTGAAGGGATGAAACGGAAAGTCGCGGCCGAAATATTTTTAGTGGTGTAAATATTGACTCTAAAACGGGCTTCACTGTCCAAGGCGTAAGAAAAATCAACTTCTTTTTCCACTAAAAATCTTGACCTCCTTTCACCCAACAAGAAATCAGTAATGCCTTCCAGGGTTTCGGGATCTAAAATATTGTATTTTTTAACCGGAATAAGCCGGCCGGAAAGCCTGATCGTCGGGTAGTGACCCGGCGACAAATGCAAATCCGAGGCTTTCTGATTAGCCGTGTAAGTAAGCAAGTCATTAACTAACTCTCGATAATCAGGCATCTTCTCACATTTAAATATTTAAATGTTTAAATATTTCAAGCATTCCCGGCTTCGGCAACCTCTAACAACTCTTCTAATGATACTACGCCTTCTATCACTTTCAAAATCCCGTCTTGAAACATTGTTAACATCCCCTGTCTTTTTGATTCTTCTCTTAAGCTCACTTCAGATAAATCAGTCAAAACAATTTTTTCCACTTGATCGGTTATCTCAAAAATCTCAAAAATCGCGATTCGGCCCTTATAGGCCTTGCCTTTGCATTCGGTGCACCCCGTCTCGCTTGCTTTATAAACAAGAAAATCTTTATTGGCCAGGTCTTTTTTTAAATCTTCCGGCATTTCTTCTATTGATTTGGTTATTATTTTCTGCTCGGCTTGGTTGGCCTTGTTTTTTATCTTACAAACCGGACATAATCTTCTTAAAAGCCGCTGAGCCATCGCCAAATTCAAAGTTGGAGCAATTAAGTACTTTTCCACCCCTAAATCAATCAAACGGGGAATCACGCCGATAGAATCATTGGTGTGCAAAGTGGAGAAAACAAGGTGGCCGGTTAAGGAAGCGTGAGTGGCCAAGCCAGCAGTTTCCGAATCCCGAATCTCGCCGACCATAATGATATCCGGGTCTTGCCTTAAAATATGGCGAAGACCGCTGGCAAAAGTATAGCCGATTTCTTCCTGGGTCTGGGACTGATTAACGCCCGGCAAAAGAATTTCAATAGGATCTTCCAAAGTAATGATATTGACGGCCTCATTATTAATTTTTCTTAAAATTGAATACAGAGTGGTGGTTTTACCCGAGCCGGTCGGCCCGGTAATCAAAATGCTGCCAAATGGTTTTTCAACATATTTTTCCACCAGCTTTAAATTACGTCCGGTCAGACCTAAATCAGGAAGTTCAATTAAGCCAACGCTTGGATCTAAAATCCTCAAAACCGCTTTCTCGCCGTGACGGGTCGGTAAAGTAGAGACCCGGAAGTCAATTTTTTTGTCTCCGACGATAGTGCTGAATCTTCCATCTTGGGGAACTCTGGTTTCATCTATTTTTAAATCGGATAAAATTTTGATTCTGGTGATAATAGCGGAATGAATCCTTTTAGGCAAAATCAAAGCCACATGCATCAAGCCATCTACTCTAAAACGGACTTTAATCTCGTCTTCCTGCGGTTCAATGTGAATGTCCGAAGCCCGGGATTCAACCGCGTGTTTAACCACCACGGCCACCGCTCTGATAATCGGCGCTTCCTCGCTAATCTGGGGCAACTTGCCGGGCGGGGCTTTCTTGGCCGTCTCTTTCTTAAGTTCCTGGCCTAACTCAAGGAGGGCTTCTTTTACCTCGCCGATCAAGGTTCTATATTCACCAATAACTTTACTATAATCTTCAAAGCCAATTACATACTTCTCTATTGAAAAACCTTGATCCCGGGCAACAAAATTCAGAGCTTCAAGAGCATCGTTGTCTTCTGGATTTAAAATTCCAACTCTCAATATGTTCTCTTCCTTATCAAAAGGAACAATTCTGTAAAACTCGGCGGTATCTTCTGGAATAGATTTTAAAACTTCCGGTCTTATCTTATCGCTGGTCAAAGTTACCGACGGCAGTCGGTAAAGCTCTGACTTAATCTTTAGTAAATCATCATCAGAAATAATTTCCGAATTAACTATGATTTGAGTAAAATCTCTGTCTTTCTCTTTGGCTTTTTGAATCAACCCATCTGCTCCTTTTTTATCCAGTATCTTTCTTTTTATTAAATCTTGGACTAATGTTTGAGGGATTTTTATCAAAGTAAAATATCAAAAATCAAAAATTAAAATTTTTAGCTTATCATTTTGATTCTTGGATTAAGGAGCAAATAAATCAGTTTTGCCGCCCGGCACTGGCAGAACCGGTACTTCTCCAAAAATTCTTAAGTTCCTGAATTCTACCCGGTCAAAAATTGAAAAGTTGAGCATTACATTTTTGAAAGACCGGAGTTTAACCATTTCTGTTTGAACTTCGGTAGAAATTTCGTACTTATTAACCTGCCCGGATTTTATTACCGAGAAATAAAATATGAACCCAAAGAGCAGGGCCAGAAAAATTAAAAGCATCGGGAGTGAAGAACCGCCTTGAATTTTAAAACCTTGTTTATCAGCCATAAAGTAAAAGTTTAAATACTTTAATATTTAAATATTATCATCTGGACAAATAACTGGTCTCAAATCTGACATCATAACTTATTCTGCCGCTCCCTTCAGCCGCCTGCAAAGTGGCGCTGATGGCAGTGACGTCAATCAATCTTAAGTTCCTCTCAAGCAAATCCAAAAAATTAGTGAAAGAAGTAAAACTGCCGTTAAGTCTGGCGCTCCCGCCGATTTTTCTAAACTCTCCTTCAGCGGTAAGCTCGGAAAGATTCAGCTCCGACAGGGCCATACCCGAAGCCGAAACAATTGACTCAAGATTGGACAACAACTCCGGAAGTTCTTTTTGTTCCGGCAAAAGATTATCCAGCCTCTCTATATCGCTTCGGCGCAAATCTATTTCATTATTAATCTCCCGGACTCTATTGGTAATCTCTTCGGCTTCTGCCAAAATGTTGTTTCTTTCTTCTATTTCGTTTCTTAAAATTCTGGTCTGGTCAAAAGAAGGCAAAACCAGAATAAAGAAAATCAAGATTGAACCAGCTGTTAAGATTGAGGAAAGGAATTTGGTCATGTTCGTTGTTATTTTAGAAATTGGTCCCGGTTAAAGGTTATTTTTATGACAAACTCGGTTCGGCCAGTGGTTAAAATTTTAAGCTGGCTTATTGATATGTCTTTAACCGAGCCGTCAGACAAAAAGTTGGCTCCTTGTTTGGCAATGGCGGTTAAATTAGGAGCGGTCGCCCTGAACTCAAATTTCAACTCCGGCAATGAAGCATTTAAAGACAGGAACTGAACCGAAGGCAGGGTCAGGGCCTGGACTTTTTCAAATCCCTTAGACCAAAGAGCATGCTCGCCCAAAAGGGTCTGGCCCCGATTTAACTTTGATTCAACTTCTTTTAATCTGTCTTCCTGGGCCCTGTTTCTTGACTGGTTAAAAGCTGAAAATTGAGCATCAAGCTCCTGGACCCTAACTTCCAAACTTCGGTTATAAAATAAAATAGCTCCGTATAAAATTAAAACTAAAACAAGCCACGAAACACCCGAGCCGAGTTTTCTTTGCGTTCTTATCTCAACTCTCTTTGTTTTTTCCGGAAGTAATTCTAATTCAGGCATAAATGTAGCCAGATAGCAGGATAGGTTTTAGGTTTTCAATGTATAAATTTTATAATATTTATAAACATCCGGCTATTAAAATTATTAACAGCCCTAAAACCTATCTTGCTCTCTCGCTATCTTGCTAACTAAATCTTCCTCATTGCCAAGCCTATGGCCACTGACAAAGCCGGCCCTAAATCTTTTAAAGTCGGGCCAAGCAGCCGGTTAAAGGAAACATTCCTGAAGGGGTCGCCGATGACGGTGGCTACTTTCAATTTTTGATTAAAATACTCTCTAAAGCCTGGCATATTGGCTTGGCGGCCGCTTAAAATAATCTTGTTTATTTTGACTTTTTTAGCTTCCTCATAATTTGAAATAATTTTTTGGGTTTCAAAAACAATCAAATCAACCAAGGGAGTAAGGGCATCGGCCAAATCAGAAGAAGTCGCCTTTAAACCTTCGGTCTTCTTCATCTGTTCGGCTCTCTCAAAACTCACACCCAGGGCTCTGGATAAAGTTTTTGTTAACTCAAAACCGCCCAATTCGTAGTTTCGGGTAATTCTTTCAAAGCCCTTATCAATGATGAAAATTGAGGTGCTCCGGCCGCCCAAATTTATAATTGCCATTGGAGATAAATCTTCGCCGATCAAAGAACGAACCAGGGCAATATTTTCCAGTTCAAGAGCTCTAAGATTAAGCCCGGCTAAAGCGAAAATATTCTTATATTTTTCAGCTTCGGCTTTTGGCACCGCCGCTAAAAATATTTCTACGTTTGGATACTTTGACTGGGGAACATTGCTGTTTTGATGCTCGGAAATTTCTTTAACATTGACAATTGACCAGTCCAAAACCAGTTCCTCAAGCGGAACGGGAATATATTTTCTTGCTTCAAAAGGAATTGCCTTTTCCAAATCTTTCTCTGAAAGATAAGGCAGTTCAATCACCGTTGCAAAAGTTAAAAAAGAAGAAATTGAAACAATCACGTTTTTGGTTGAAACCTTGGTTTTACTTAAAAGTTCTTTGATTCCGTTTGCTAAAACCTGATCGCCGAGCTTGAGGGCGGTTTCGTCTTTATCCGTAAAATCAAGAAGACCGTAGTTTTTTAAATCAAACCTCCCGCCGGAATGGGAAAGTTCGGCTATTTTGACGCCGGATGTTCCCAAATCAATTCCTAAAACAGTTTTTGGGCCAAATAAAGACATGATAGTCCGGTCGCTTACAGATAAAATCAATTTAGCTTCCTTCAGAAGGCGTGGAAATTGATTTGCTCCTGTGAGCGACTGGACTTATTATACTTCAAAATAACCACTATGGCATTTAAGTTATTAACATCAGTAAAAGATGGGTTCCTGCAGCTTCTCTTTCCGATTAGATGCGTTGTCTGCGAAAGGGAAACCGAAAACCCTCCTTCGTCAAAGCTACGGCGGGCGCGGAAAAACAAACTAATCTGTTCTGATTGCCTTAAAAATTTAACTCCTTCTCTGAATTTTTACTGCCTGCTTTGCGAAGCAAAATCAGTTGATGCGGGTATGTGCTATTCCTGTAAGACTATTGCCGGTGAAAATGGGAGCTTTAAAATAGATAAACTTATTTATCCTTTTTCCTACCGGGAGCCGGCGATCCAAAAAATAGTAAAAGCTTTTAAATACAGCTTCATTAAAGAGCTGACCGAACCAATTGGAAAGTTAATGATAAACTATCTCAACAAAATAGGGGGCGAGTTCAGCTTTAATGACTATCTGATTATTCCTGTCCCGCTTCATAAAAGAAAATATAACTGGCGGGGCTATAATCAATCAGAGCTGGTTGCCCAAAAAATTTCAAAATATTTAAATATCGGATTAGCAAAGAATTACCTGATTAAAGAAAAATCAACCAGAGATCAAGTTGAATTAAAAAAAGACGAACGGCTTAAAAATTTAGACGGAGCATTTAAATGTTCAGGTTCAGAATCAATCTCCGGCAGAAAAATTTTATTAGTTGATGATGTCTACACTACCGGCACGACAATGAATGAATGCGCCAGGGTTTTAAAAGAAGCTGGGGCAAAAGAGGTAATCGGTTTAGCGATTGCGAGGGGGTGAAGAAAGTGATAAGATGATGGTGAATTTTTCAAATTATCGGGGCGGGTTCGCCTAAAGGTATGGCAGCAGGTTGCTAACCTGCGACCTCGAAAGGGGTCTTGTGAGTTCGAGTCTCACACCCGCCGTCTTTATTAAAACTTTACTTCTCTTTTCCTAAAAGAACATAAAGAATCACCCCAAGAATCGGAAGAATCAAACAGAGGATAATCCAAAGAGTTTTCCAAATAGCATCCTTTTTGGCTCCTAAAATATCTGCTAATGCCCAGATAAATAGGAACAGACCGCGAAATTATCCACAGCCTCACAGTATTGATCTCTTAATTTCTGTGATAAAATATATAAATCAGACTTTTGTTGAATCGACAAAAATCTTAAAACATGAACTCTAGTGCCAAAATACTCATGTTATTGTTCGGGTCATTTTTTGCCATCACTCTTGTTCGAGCGGTAGTTTGGACTGAGCTTCTACCATTTACCACTCCAAACGCCGGCGAACGGTATGGATATGCAATATCTATCGCAGATGTACAAAGCCAGATCAATCCGAACAAGAAGGGACTCGTTGTAGTTGGCAAGTTCAATACTAACCCAACGAGCAATAGAGTTTTCTTGACAGAAAGAACTGGAGCAAGTTGGAGCAGTCAAACATCCAGTGTAGTCCCCGGTGAGAGCGTTCAGCCGGATGATGAGTTCGGAAAGTTTGTAGCCGCAGCGCAGGATAACTCTGACATATTCGTCGTTGGAGCGCCCAAATGGGATGAGACAGGCAAGCTAGATGTTGGTAGGGCGTATGTCTTTGAAAGGAGCGCAGTATTTTGGACTCAGGCAAAATTATACGCGCCGGCCGAACTGCACGAATCATCTTATTTTGGCGCCGTGGATATCGATCGAATGGGGAACCGAATTGTTGTTGGAGCGTACAATTACCTTGATAGCGATCCCCCATGTCCTTATCCTGACCCCAACGGGAATCTTTGCGATCGCGGCATAGTTTACGTATTTGAGAAAATTGGGGGATCGTGGCAGAAAACAGCAACCCTCGAGCCATTTGATCGTTATGAATGTCCTGATTTGAGTTCGGAGGGCGTGCCTTTGTGGTTCGGTGCAGAACCTACTATTTCGCCGGATGGCCGAGTTATTTTTGTGGGGGCGATGCATGATGATTACGATGTGAATGGGAACTGCGTGTATAATCCTGGACAGGGCGACAAACTCAATGCTGGATCTGTCTATGTTTTTGAATGGGATGACAGTACGAGTAGTTGGGTTAATCGCGGCAAGTTCTGGAATGCTCCTGCCGATATTGGTTCAAATAAAGTTTTTGGGAGACACATCGCTTCAGATTTTACGGGTTCCACCGTTGTTGTAGAAGCGCCATTTACGGATGAAGCATATATTGTTGAACGGTCCGGCAACACTTGGAGTCAAACGTACAAAGAGGTTTTTCCAGAAAGCAATTGCGGGCCATGGTGGCAACTCCACGAATGTCGTCATGGGAAAAATGTAGCCATAAGTGATACGGGAGATAAGGTGTATATCGGTGCGGCCCGATACGATAACTCCCCTTCAACGCAAGATTCGGGAGCGGTATATGAAATGGTTTGGAACGGCGGATGGAATACCCCGACACTCATTGAACCTGATAATCCTGTTGCTGACGATCAATTTGGATTTTCCGTTGACTACGGCCAAGGAAGTTTGGTGGCAGGCAGTCCGTACGCAGATGTAGGCGGAAATGTTAATGCGGGGAGGGCTTTCGTAAAATAAACACTGTTTAGGTAATGGTACGGAGATGCTCGTACTGCCGGTGGTTAGATGCATTTGCAGGGGGTGAAATTGTGCCCTATATTAATATAAATCAGCGTCAAAACGCTGATTTATATTTGCACTCTTCTTAAAAATTTATTATATTTAAACCAATCTTTATGTTAAGACAAAAAGGCATAACAACCGCTCAAACTATATTAGCTATAGTAGTAATATTGCTATTTATTCTGATTATTGGCCGGGCGATTAATCGCAGACAAGACCGGCAAGAAGGAATACGTAAAAGTTTTTGGGAACGGATACTTTCCAAACTTCCCAATCAAAGTCCGCTACCGCCGTCAGACGGCACTAGTCCCGCCCCAACCCCTCCTCCAACATCACAGAAATTTCCCACTCAGACCATTGACTTTTTTGATGCTACTACCGTTCATCCCGAAGCCAGAGGATTTCAATTGGCCGACTATGACCCAATAAGCAGAAAGGTCGTTTTTTATCCCTGGGGCGGCGTGGGTACAAATCCAAGAGGTGTAATTTTATCATACAAAGCCGACAAGAATTTTCTTGATAAAGCCAGTTATGAAGCTTCTGACCTGACCCAGTTAATTGGACCGGCGGCCGAAGGTTTTGGTGCCGGCTGCTTAGATCAAAGTGGCTGGTTTTATCTGCCGGCATTTAGAAAAGATGTAGGCAGTGGTATCCAACCCAATACCTTAATGATCCGTTATAAAGGTGCCAAGTCAGTTACCGACCGTTCTGCCTATGAGACCTTTGACGTATCAGTATTAGGCCTACCCAGAACCGGCTGGGCGCCCTGCATCTACCAATCAGGTTATGTCTATTATAGCCCGATTCTCCAAGAAGGAGGCACCAGAATTCTGCATGGCATCTTTTTAAGATATAACACCAGCTTAGCCTTTAATAATCAATCGGCTTGGAGTTGGTATGACATTGAAAAAAACGTCAATTCAAGGGCCCATGCATTTCAATCCATGGCCACCAAATATCCTTATGTCTATCTTATTCCTTTTGGCGTAGGAGAAAGCTTGATTGTCCGTTATAATGTCACCAAGTTATTCAATTCTCCATCTTCTTACGAGACCTTTGACATTGCCACTTTGAACAACAAAGTCAAAGGTCCGACAGGAGGAATAGTAGTCGGCAACACGCTTGTACTCGTTCCCTGGAGAGATCTTTCAAAGAAAGGAACCGCTACCATAATGAGCGTGGCTGCCGCCTTCGACACCACCAAATCATTGTCCGATAAAAATGCCTGGAAGTTCTTCGACGCCAACGAGAAGGATCCGGCGGCAGAGGGTTATCAGCTCGGCTGGGCCGATAAAGACGGCTTCGTCCATTTCGTACCCCAGATAAATAGTTCCAGGAACGTTCCGCCGTTCATCGTCTGGGACAGCCGCCAGCCTTTCAATCAGGCGTCCTCGTGGATGATGTATCCGAGCAAGGGTGTGTCTCAGTCCACCGGCGCCGCTTATGACAGTGGCAATAACGCTGCCTGGCTTGCTCCCTTTGGCGATAATGGAAGTAGCGGCCTTATCACTCGAGTGAAAATAGTTTTTCCTTAAAAAATCAAAAACAGCCCTGAGTTTATCGAATGGGCTGTTTTTGTTTCTTTTAGCAACTAATGACTAATTAACTAATCACTAATTAACTAATTTAGTACTGTCTTCCAAAACCTCCTCTGTCTCTGCCGCCAAATCCGCCCCGGCCGCCTCGGCGGCCGCCAAAGCCTCCTTCTCTCTTCTCGCCCATCGGTTTAGCTTCGTTGACGGTAATGGTCCTTTCTCCAACCTGTTTGCCGTTCATTGACTCAATCGCTTTGTCAGCTTCATCATCATTAGTCATCTCCACGAATCCGAAACCCCGGCTTCGGCCAGAGTATCGGTCGGTGATGACTTTAGCTGACTCAACTTGACCGGCTCCGGAGAAAAGCTCTTTCAGCTCATCATCGGTAGTCTCATAAGGAAGACCTCCTACATAAAGTTTCTTAGCCAACTTACTGAATAAACTGGATGCGCGGCTGACTGATTATCATCGAGCACACTATCCATATTTATTTTTGTATTAACCTGTTCCGACCCGCGCATCCACAAACTGGAGTCGCAAAATTAAACAGGAATTTAAGAATAACACGGATAAAAAATAATTGCAAATTGTTGAAAAAATTGGTAGAATTTTCAGTCTGGTGGGCTGGCCGAATTGGCAAGGCGCGAGTCTTGAAAACTCGTGGGCGCAAGCCCTTAGAGGTTCGAGTCCTCTGCCCACCGCCATAAATTAAAATTGCCGTTAACGGCAATTTTAATTTCTCTAAGTCATAACTAAATCTTGAATCTACGAGGGCTTCGCCACGTCGCGCTTTCTTGGCGCGACCCAGGGCATTTTTACGGCTCGCCGGTACGCTCGCCTAAAATGCCCGTAAGAGTGCTATTCATAGCACTCTTACCCTCCCGGATTCACCTCTTTCCATTTCGGGCTTGGTTTCTGGATATCAAGCGGCCTGGTCAAAGAGCAGGACTGATTCTGATTATCGGTAGCGGTTAAGGTGACATTGTAGGTGCCGTTAGTGCTATAAGCATGGGTTGGATTCTGGAGAATTGAAGAACCGCTATCGCCAAACAGCCAGGACCAGGTGTGGCCGCCGCCGGCATCAAAGAACTGGGTCTGGTCAGTAAACTGGACCAGCTGACCAGCGCCTGGAAATTGAGGGGCCCAAGTGAAATTAACTTGAGGGTAAGCAAAATTAGGAGTCTTCCAGGTAGCTGATTCAGTCCAACCAGAAGCAAGATCAAGTTGATTCCAAGCCCTGACTCTGGCTTTGTAGGTGGTGTTGAATTGAAGAATGCCTTGGGGAGTGGAGTTGGAACGGCAGTTTTCACAAATTACTTTTCCGCTGTCATATAAAGGCGGAGCAAAAGAAGAACCCTGTAGATCTATCATAACCTGATAAGCTGACTGGGGGTCGCCAGCAGGAGAATAATCCCAGTTCACCGTGGCGGCCGGACCAGAGAGGCAGTAATTAGGTTCGGTTACGGTAACATTAGAAACAGAAGGCGGAGAAGCATAAGAACCTTCGGAGTAGTAGGCGCCTTCAGAATAGTAGGCCCCTTCATAAGCACCCTCATAATAACCCTGGTAATAGCCCTGGTAGTAGGACTGGGAATAATATGAAGCTTCAGAATAGTAGGCACCTTCATAAAAACCTTCGTAGTAGCCCTGGTAATAACCCTGGTAGTAGCCTTGGTAGTAGCCTTGGGAATAATAAGAACCTTCAGAGTAGTAACCGCCTTCATAAAAGCCTTCATAGTAGCCTTGATAGTAGCCTTGATAGTAGCCTTGATAGTAGCCTTCATAATAGCCCTGATAATAGCCTTGGTAGTAGGATTGGGAATAATAAGAACCTTCAGAGTAGTAGCCGCCTTCGTAAAAACCCTCGTAATAACCCTGATAGTAGCCTTCATAATAGCCTTGGTAATAACCCTGGTAATAGCCTTGATAATAACCCTGGTAGTAGCCCTGATAGTAGCCTTGGTAGTAGCCCTGATAGTAGCCTTGGGAGTAGACAATACAATTAATAACTACACCATCACCACTAATTGAATTATTCGGACCACCACTGACATCTATTGCATGAATCCAGATACTATGATTTATTCCGTCCTTTAATGAGAGGGGGGTTAAGAAATAAAAACCATGATTGCCGGTAATGCCATAAGCGGCATTAACATCAGGCCGAGGTTGATTGGCAGATTGAGCTGTTACAAAAGTTCCACCTAAACCAGCTGGGGCATCTTTATAAACATGAACATCAATTGAAGTGGCTGATGAATCTGGGTCAAAAGCCCAGCCCTCGATAGTACTGCAGTTGATAACATCTGCATTACCAATAGCAGGTTGAGCATAGCTACCTTGATAGTAACCCTGATAATAACCTTGGTAATAGCTCTGATAATAGCCCTGGGAGTAATAAATGCCCTGGGAATAGTAGTCGGCCTGGTAGTAGCCTTCGGAATAGATAAGTTCGCAATGGCTTTGAGTTCGTGGACAGGTCCATTGGGTGTTATTTCTGCCAAAGCAGGTAATATCAGAATCAAGGTCGCAAACAACTCTATAGTCTTCCGAAGGACAAAAAGTTATTACAGGGACGATATCACAGCAACCGATACATTCGGGGTCACTGGAACAGCCGACATCTGAACCGCATTGAGCAATATGCTGGGTAGCACTGGCCTGAGGAATGAAATAAATAAAAAGAGAGACAAGAAATAAGATAGGATAAATGTAAGTAACTTTTTTAAACATTAGGGACTTATTAAAAATTGGACGTTAGCCATAAGCAATTCATTTTCCCGGTCAAGAGAAAGACGAACTTGAAAACTGGTATTTCCCGTCTTTCTTTCTACATCTATAAAAGCATGATCATCTTCGAGATTGGCAGCTAAAATTTTCCAACCGTTTAATCCGGCCGCATCCATCTCTTCTTTATAAACCTGGGGTAAGTTGCCGTCGATTAATTGGTAGGATATTTCAAAACCCAGAACAGTATTATTAGAACCAGCATAAACAAATTCATACATAGATTTTTCTTCAGCGCTAGGATGAATAAATTGATTAAACTCCAGGGCAAGGCTTCGATTGTCAAAGTTTTCCCTCAATAATTTCCGACTTTCAACGGAAGGGAAAATCAAAAAAGGAACAGAAGCTACTGGAACAGATGATACTTGCCTCTCTTCTCCAGGCTTGGTGTTTTTAGATACGGAAGGAGTTGATACCCGGCTTCTATAAGCAAACCCAACTGAGACAGCAAGCAATGATAGCGCTAGGATTAGAGTTTGTTGGTTTTGAGACATACTTACTTTTTTATATTTAATCTAATTATATATTAAGACTAAAAATACATAAACTCAGTTATCAACAAAAGCCCCGCCTAAGGTGGTAAAAATTACCGTATGGCGGGGCAGGGCTGAAGTCTTGCAGGCGTGCAGTCGGGAAACTGATTGCCAGCTTTTCTCCACAGCGACATACGCATGGCTAGTTTCTCGATATCCGTAAAGTCGTCAGGTGGAGAAGGATTGTTCTGTTGCATAATTCCCGGCCAACCCGTTGAGCCAAGGCCGGTAACCGCGCCAAGAGTGTAAAGAACAGAGGGCAGATTTGTGATGGGAAAATGTCTTGGGTTGTAAGACCTTGAAGCTCTATAGATAATATTATCCCCATCAACCGATGTATCTATCCTCGGGGGATCATCGGGATTCGAGTTAAAGAACACTTCCAGAACCACCCCAAAGTTAGGCTGGTCGTTGACGTCTATTATTTCGATCACTATTGGTGTTTCTGGGGGACGAACATGACCGTTAAAGGCAGACATCGCAATCGGAATTGCTTTTTCATATATTGCCACAACTTCGCGGTTGGCCCGGAGTTCGTCAGAAAAGTGGACCTTCAGGGTCGAGTTGCGGAGTTTGCGCAGATCAATATATTTGTAAAGAAACGGGCGGATAAAACTTCTTTCAAATCCCGGTCTTTCCGGAAAAAGGCAAAATTCTTCTTCACCATTCAGAGGAGTATCGTGAGGGCCCAAAAATCCGGTCGCCTCAATTTTGATCCTGTCGTTATCCCCAGCTTCCAGAGTTACGTAACCTGATCCGTCGGTAACCGAAGAACTATTATTCTTCCCCACGGTAACAAAGGCGCCTTGAATCGGACTGAACGTTTCACAAGAAACCACCCGGATAGTTCTCTGGACCGCGGGGCCCGGATCAGAACTGTCCGGTGCACTCGGCAAGTTCCTGAAGATATTGCATCCGCTGGAGACGACCAGCGCGGCCCCAGCAAGCAGAACGACGAGCGACGGCAAAAAGTTCTTACGCATAGTCAGCCTCCTTTCTTGGGCTTCCTATCAAAATTGTTAAAGAGAAATTGCTAATTCTATTATAAGACGCTTCTTAAAAAAATGTCAAATTTTAAGGTTTTTCCTTGATTTTATGAGTGGTTTGAGAAATTTATCTCCGATAAATAGAGTGGTCGCCTATATTTACGAAAAGAATATGACTTTTTTCAAAAACAAAAATCACCCGAATCTTATAGGTGATCAAAAAACCCCATTCCCTTCTGTCTTTTAATTTGTGCGTCCGCAGGCCTGGATCGTGAAGATTTTCTCTAAAAACAATCTCTTTCTTTCGAAACTCGTTTTGAATCGGCTTTGGCAGTTTATCAAATGAACGGAGAAATTTAGAGGAATAGAAAATCCTCATTTTTTATTAAATTTCATCACCGCTTCGTCCACTGAATCTGCTTCAATGGCCTTTCCTTTTTTGTAATCTAATTTTGCCTGACGAGTAAGCTTGTCTATATAGTTATAATCATAGGAATAATCTCGCTCAGCTTCGGCGATTTTTTCTACAATTTTAAGATAGGCCGAGGAATAACTCTTTAACTTTCTATATTCGGTCTTAGGAATAGTAATCGTGTCCATATTTTTATAATATCAAAACAAAAAAATCAGTCAACTGGCGAATTTATCAAATCACCGGGTTTTATGAGGAGTTTGGGATTTAGGATTACAACTTTAAGTTCCTGATTGCTTCGCTAAAAAAAATTTCTAATTCTTTTTTTGCCATTTGTTTTTTCAAAAATATAAGTTGAGACTCTTCTATATCTTCTAAATACACCAGTTGCTCTAAAAATAACCTTGAGTTAAACTCATTCTGATACTTTGTTTCAGCAACATTAACTATTTTTTCCAGCGAGGAATAACCTTCGGATAAAATATAGTACAAATCGACATAATCCTTAAAGTCCCCCCGCCGGCCTATCACGTATGCTTTCGTCGCGCCGATTTCTTCAATACTCAACAGCCTCACTCCTTCGTATTCAACGAACGGCTGAATAAGATTGAAAAGCTTGTTAAAAAGGGGGAATAATTTTTTGCCTTCTTCATTTAGCGCCTCTCGGTGCATAGTTGAAATCTTGTAACGAAAAAATCAGGGAAGCTAATTTTCTGGCTCTGTTTCTTAATTCTTGGGCCGGGATCGCCCCTAAAACCTCTTTAATCCTGTTTTTACCGTAATGCTTCGCTATCCAACGCCAATGCTTTAAGTCGCCGTAGTTGATCGTATTTACGATTATGGTTTTTTTATTTTTCTCCAAATCCAAAGAATTAAAATCGTAGGACCACATTAGGGGCCTGAAAAAATCGGGCAAAGAGTGGGCGGCTCTGCTAATAGCCATATCGCCACTATAGCATTTTCATACGATATTCACAAACTATGTGATGGCCCAATCCTGGCACCACATCTTGCCAAAAATCAAGGTTTTATGAGAGTTTTAATATCAAGAGTTTTAGGGAGGGTCTTGCATCTAAATCAAAACTCAAATCCGCGGCTGCTAATCGGTTACTTTGATGATTCCTCTTCTACTGGGTCTTAAGTGGTCATGATACGGCCAATCGCCTATTTTTTTAAAGGTAAAACTCCAGGCCTGGCCGTCTGGGACCGGCTCTTTGGGATCAAATTCAGGATACAGTTCATGGGTCGGATGAAGATTAGAAGCCGGCCAAAACGGACGGCCGCTTTCATTCACCCAAACCACCCGAGTGCCTTTCTTAATAGCAATTTCTGAAGGATAAAATCCATCACTTTTCCCTGTGACCACGATATCGTTTGAAACAATAAGAGATTTATCAAAGCTTTGGACATTTTTGTAACCATAAGAAGTACCCTTCTTGCGGCCAAGATACAAAACATAAGAAACGGATGCCAGAGCAACGGTCAAAAAGATTATAATTAAAACTTTATTTCTGGTAATCACTTGTCAGCAATTAAAATTAACAAGGGGTAAGTATAAAAAATTTCTCTTTCAACAGTATAACCCGGATGATCTTTGTGAAATTGAGCGGCGCAAATATCCTTGCTGGCCAGCTCTAAGCCCCTACAAAGTATGAGCATTCTCTTTGAGTTATTATTACTCAATTCATAACCGCTTGAAAGAAAAGTATCAATATTTGACAGCGGAAGTTTAAAATAATTTTCCAATGGGGCGATTAATAGAGCGGGATGCATTGAAACTAAGGCCGGGGCATTCTCCGATTCTTGAGCATAAGCCGCGACCGAAAAAGACAAAATGTCAAAGTGAGCAACAGCGCTTACGGCCTGTTCTATTGTTGAATTGTACGGTCCCCGAGACTGAAGGTCTAAAAAACTCAACTTGCCAGAAATGAGAATAAAGAATCCGGCCACAACTATCCATTTAAAAACGCGGGCTGATCCGGAAAAGACATCATCAATAACACCGGCTAAAAGTAATATAACCAGTCCGAATATTGGTATAAAGTAAAATCTATGATAGGTCGCCTCTGCGAAAGCAAGCATAATTGGCAAAATAAAAATACCAGCAGTAATAAAACATAGTTTAGTCCTGGTTAATGCTCCGCCGCCGATTAAGGACTTTGCCAATAAAAGACCGGCAAAAATAATGGCTATAGCGCTATGAAAATTAATGTCTCTGACAAAAACCTCGGCCATCTTCAATAAAACAAGTCTGAATTGCAGCCAATAAGGACCGAGAGAGGCAGTGGTTAAGCCGTTTAAGTTTATCATCCGGTCCGCCGGATCATAAGGATGATTAAAAAATAGGAGCGGGCCGTACAATAAAAATAAGCTGCCAACGGCGGTAGAAATAACAAACGGGTATTTCCTTTGACTAGGATCCATTCTTTTAAAGGAAGCTGCTGCGGCTACCCCAAAAACAGGTAAGATTCCCAGCGCAGACATGTGAAGTGACGTGGCAAATATAAAAGCAGATATACCAGCCAAAAGCCACCCGATTCTTTTATTTTGAAAAGACATACAGATAAGCAGAAAGGCAAGTATTAAAACAACTTGCATCACATAGGGTTGCCAAAAATACTGAGAATGAAAAAATATATTTTCATTGCTGAAAAGAAATAATAAGGCAGCGGATAATCCTGTACTCTCACTGAAAAGTTTATACCCCAGAATATAGAGCAGTATGCCGGTGATTACTTGAAGTAAAATATTTACTAAAACTAAAAAAACAATACTATTTCTAAATAACAGAAAAAAGGCGATTAAATAATAATAGCTGGGACTATTTAAGAAACCGCTGAAAAATCCATTCCAGGGACCGGTCAGCGGCCACTCATGAAAAGATAAAATATGATTAGCAACGAGGTAATCGCGGCTCGGCTCACCCTGGGCAGTATCGGTCAGTGGATAACCAATCAACGGGAATCTCGCCCATAGAGCCAGTACTACTATAGCTATCAAAATTAGGATTGACCAATGTTGCCGTAAAAATCTTTGGATTCTGCTTGCGGACATTTAATTTATTATAGTTTATTGCCGCTTAGACATTTTTCTTTCCAGCCGGGAGGCAGGGCCTGGCAAATTTCGGCAAACTCGGGTGAATCTCTATGGAAATTATAATCAGAGTAGACCAGCATTTCATTCAGGCATTGGTTATTACGGTCAAATTCGGCGGCCCGAGTGCATAAAGTGACGGCCTTATTAATATTTCTATAGTCAGTTTCTATCATCCTGGAAGCAGAATTAGCAAAGCACTGGCCGCTAACTGGGTTAGGCAAGCCAGAACAATATTCATAAATTTTATCAGAATCCAGACCAAACTGGGCGGCCATAACATAAATTATAGCGCTATAACACCTCCCTAATTCAGACGGGTCAGACTTAGAACAATACTTAACCAGTTCGGCCGGTTTTTGAAGTTCGTCGCGAAAAAGAGGCCAGCCCTCGCTTCGGCAAGACGCTTTTTCATGGCCGCTGAATTGGGAACAGAACTTTTCCAATTCTTCTTTTTTAACTTCCTTGCCTTCCACTAAATCAAAATCCTCTGGTTCAAGAGGTTGGAATATTTGCATAAACGCGCCGTCATAGCATAGTTGGCGAAAGTCCCGGCCGTCCTTTTTAAGAGCGGTTTCGTCGCAAACTTCGAGCGACTTGAATATGTCGGCCCCGGTCACATACATTGTCAAATGGCCGAGAGCGTGATAGCAAGAGGCCTGTTCCATGCCGGTCGGATTCCAAGAATCTCGGCGTTCGCACAAAGAGTAAAGATCCGGCTTTAGTTCTTCAATCTGTTCAGGGGTAAAACTTTCGGCTCTGAACTTTTCCTGAAAACCGCCATGGAGACAGCCGTTAGAGCACATCCCGCTTGGACATCTCGTAACCACATCTTTCCAATTTAAAGGGTCTTTCTGAACTTCCCGAGCGCTTAACTCGTGGGCTAAGACATGACAATAGGCATAACTGGAATCATTGTCCTGAACTATCCGCGTTACTTTAAAAGCATCCTCCATTGAAATATAATCCATAAGTTTTGGAATTTCTTCATCATAGCAGGTCGGCCGATAGTTAGCCTGGCGGCAAGCCCGAAGCACTTCCTGGGCGTATTGCTCAATGGTTTTTTTCTTAAAAAAAGATTGATCAGAATTAAAAAACAACCAAGCCGATTCAGCCGCGATAATCGCCGCAATAATAATTATAAAATATAGGGGTTTTATTCTTCTAATGCGGCGGGGCATCGTTATATATCTTGCTGATTATTCTTTTTTTGTTTTAAAACATCGGAACTCCGGATACAATGGACGGTATCGGTTGAACTTAATCCTTCGCATAACAAATAAGCCAAGGGCCTGAAATCCGGGTTAGCATCAAAACTCCAGGACGCACCGGCCAGACATTCAATCCGGCCTTCTTTAGTTGGTAAGCTATTGCACTTCTCTTTGGCTTTCTCGACTTCATAGTTGCTTGAAGGGCCGGCTACATTTCCAACGCCCAAGTAGCACGAAATCCGATTCTCGTAGCTCTCAACTCCCTGGCAAAGCCGTCCAATATTGGCAAAATCATCATTAAAATCAGGGATACTATTCAACCATTGGGCCATTTCATAATAACAAGAGTCTTTGTATTTTGCCAAAATCAAGTTACAGGGATAATAGGGTTGTCCCGGATCAAAATCCCGGGTCTTACTGATTCCTCCTCTATCCGAGAGGATGGTTGAAAGATTAAACTCCATAAACACCCCCGAAGTGCATCCAGCCAGGGGCGCCATTTGGGTCGTCAGCTTACAAGCATCCAGAGATTTTGTGAGTCCGCCATAGTCATGGCCGAAATACTCTACCAAACCATGGCCGATTCCGTGCTGACAGCCGGTGCCAAGCGGTCCGTACTTTTTGACGCATTCGGCATCCAATTTTTGAATAACCGAGGTGCCGTTTTCGGCTAAAGCCAATCCGAAAAAACTATGGTAACAGCCAAAGGCAAATTCGCTGTCGCAGATCGTCAACCCCTCAATGCCTTTTTTCTCATATATTAATTCGCCGATTATGTGAGCCACGGTATGCTGAACGCCAAAATTTTCATTATCGTATTGATTTTTAAAAGCCAGGTAGGCTTCGGCCACGCCGATCCGGTCCATCAGATCAGACCAACCCTTCTCTTGGACCAGAGGGTCGCCGGTTTTAGGAACGACTAAATCCTGATTTGAACTATTTTTATATTTCAATGACTCATACAATCCGAAAACCGAACCAAACCTAAGATAAATAAACAGAGTTACGGTTATAAATAAAATCAGGACCAATATAATAACATATGATCTTTTATCATTTTTAGCCGGCATAGTTTAAACTAACGGATAAGGTGCTTGCGGCAAGTATCTTTAATGTTATCGGGAACTTCATTGCAAAAACTCTCCTTATACCTCTTATCGTCTATATAGTAGCCGACCGCGCCGATGAGTCCGTTAAAACAACTGGCATTATCGTCTTCATTTTGAATGAGGCGGCAAAACCTAAGAGCCGCTCCCCGGTCATTTTCTCCGCCCCAGTAAAGAGATTGGAGCGCCGAATGCATGCAGTCGCTCCGGCCCTGAAGATCATTGGTCAAAGAACACCATTCATAGATCCTGGCCAATCTGTCATCATTCATATTTTCAACGCTTTGGACATTCCGGTCATTAACCAAGACAACAAACTCCTTGCCAAAGCCGCCGAAACAAGAACTGCGTTCGCCCGGCCGATTATTTGGAATTTTACTGCAGTAGGTAAAGGCTTTTTTAAAATGTTCTGGCAGCGGCCGGCTAAGTTCTGCGCCGGCAGACCGAAAAAGATGGGGGGTCAAAAAATTATAGCAGATCGGCCTGGCCGCCTCGGGCATAAAATCCATATTACAAGGGGCCAGCGGATCGGTCTGGCTAAAATAATTGGGTTTTTGTTTTTCCCATTGTTCCGGATCATTGACTCCGGCCATCATTTCCATTGATATCCCGCCGACACATTCGGTATAGATGCGGTCCCCGGCGTTCGGATTGCCAATATCTTCGCAGAGCTTGACTGCTGCTTTCATGTCGTATTCGGTAAAGGCCAAAACCCCATGGCCCAGACCGTGAACACACATCGTAAAAGCCCCCTTGCCGCCTGGGGCAAGCTTGCAAAGCTCTACCACTTCTTTTAAGACCGACGTTCCTTTTTCAAGAAAGGCCCCGACCACAATTGAATGGGAACAAGCGTTTCTTAAATCATTAGTACAGACCTTGATGCCTTCTATTCCTTTTTGCTTATATAAAACATCTCCGACCACATGGCCTAAAAGATGAAGATCAATATTAGGCGGGATATATGACAACTGGGCGGCTAAAGCCAGGGATTTATAGGCGTATTCGCCCCCTTTTTTATCAGCCAGTTCAGTAAAAAAAACAGATAAAGAACGGAAATCCATATCCGTATTTTTTATTGCTTCAATTTCTTTGAAATCCCCGCCGGAAAAATTTCCGCCGGGATTGAATACCGAATAATTTTTGGAAATAAAAATGACAAATAAAACAATGTCCAGCAACAGAAAAATAATAAATGTCTTTTTGATATTTGATTTCACTTATTTAATATTCTTTCACTCTTAGTATAGCCAATTGGATAAGATGAATCAAAAAAACCCAGCCATTTGACCGGTTTTTAAAAACAGGAGAGAGGTTATTTTACTGTTTGGGCTCAACCAGAACAAATCCGGCAGCTTGCCTTATATCCGGAAAATCGCATCCGTAGCCATAGAGACCCGGGCCGTTTTTAAACTTAACCTGTTGGACATGGGTTTTCCCAGCCGGAACAAAGATAGTATTATCAGCATCAAAACTTATACTCCTGTCTTCGCCGCTGGAATTTTTGATAGTGAATGACGAACCGTCTTTAACTTTAAGGACCAAGGGCTTGACCTCACAACCCCCGATCTCAAGCTGGGAAGAACTAACCGCCAGCTTAACCGCCAAATTATAATGGGCCATTAACTCTTCTGGGCTGCTACCTTGAGTCGGTACTTGAGATAATAATTTATTTTCATCTTGGGTAAGATTCTGGTTTATTTGTCTGGGAGTTGGAGTAGGAGAAGTCGTTGGACTTTGAGTAATATTTTCTGGCAGGTTGGGTTTAAAAATAAACATCAATAATACAACGGCAATTACAACCAGAATTATAGTTATTATTTTAGTGTTAATCATTTGAGTGTTTTAATTTATTTAATTATAAATCATGCTGAATATTGTGCAAGTTTAAATTATCCACACCTACCCTATTACTTATTGGCTTCGCCTTGTTCGCCTTTCTTGGCGAACCCTCCCGGATTGACCTCTTTCCATTTCGGGCTTGGTTTTTGGACAATCTCTCTTTTGTCAAAAATCAAGATTTTTAAAGGGGTTTTAGAAAAAAGAGGGGCGGAGAATCGCCTTGATTCTTCCGCCCTAATGAACAGTGTCAGAAAAAGTAGTGACCGCCGAGCCGGATACCAATGCCGGCGACCGCAACCCTTTCGACATCAAACTGAACCAGATTTATATCGCCGCTAAACCGCCAGCGGGGAATCTTCCTGAAAGTCAGAAACGTCCCGCCGGAGCCGATGAAGCCAGTGTATGATCTGGAAAGACCGAACCCCGGATTCACCGAAACAAAGATTAACCCACCGCCGAGATACGGCTCGAAAGAAGCATCTGACGGAGGATTTTTCGGTGGCCTGGGAAACCGGTAGAGAAGTTCACCCATAAAACCGGTTGCGGCGCCGTAGTAAAAACCAATGGCGCCGTTGACGGTCAGCCGCTCGTTCAGGTCGTAGAGAATGCTCGGAACCGCCCCGCCCGGAGCCGCCGCCAATTGGAGGCCGGCGCCGAAGCCTCCCGGAGCCTTTGGCTGATCAGCTTGGATAGGTCGGTTCGGCTGTGAAGCCGGCTCAACGATTACCTGTGGTTCTGCCGGAGTTGAAGCAGCTGCTGGCGCCGAAGGCTGAGGTGCTGGTTCCGGCTCAGAAACCGAAACAGGAACAGGCAAAAGCTTTGGGGCCGGCCCAGAAGCCCGCTCCGGCCTTACTACCGGTTCGGCCGCTCTCTCAATAACCCCCAAAGACTTGAAGATATGCCCCACTCTCTGGAGATTCCCATCTTCCGGAAGATAAATCCTCACCCAGTCTCCGAGTTCTTTAACAACTGTCAGCAAGGCTCCAGCCTTTGCCCGACCAACTATCTGACTTGAGGTGGTCGGCTCAAGCCGGATATTAGCCATCTGAACCATGACCCTAAACTGTTGTTCCTGGCCAAAAACCATGGCCGGATAGCCAAACCAGATCAAGATGGCGCCGCCGAGAAACAACGCATTCAAAACTCTCATATGGACCTCCGTAGGAAAACCGGCTCAAAAGGTGCTTAAGAAGATAGTATACGACTAATAATGGAGAAAGTCAAAGCGAAAGGCGAGGAACAAGTCCTCGCCTTAACGAACCAAACTGAGTAAATCATTCGCGACGCCCTCAAAGAGCGGCTCCGTTTCCCCAAAAAGTCGAGGCTTGCCGCGGACAATCTCATTATGGTCGTAATCTTCAAAAACATGAGTGGCGAGGCAGTCCTGGCAGGGATCAAAGAGCGCGCTTTTCAACGGGACAAAGCCGTCGCTCTCGGAAATGCCGAGAGCTCCGTTCATTATCGCCGTGAAGCAGGCTGATCCCTCTGCCCCCAAAGCGCAGTCCTTGATTTGGCCCAACTGACTTACCTTGCCGCCGTAGGCCACGATTTTTCTCTCAAACGTGTCGCCGGAGTTCAGCCATTCCATCCAGATGCTGTTTTCAGGAAACCTTTCGTAGTCGAACAGCCCATCATAGTTATCCCAGTGAAGGTCATAACGGTTATCCATATCCCAGCGGATATCAAAGCCGAAAAGACCGCCGTCAATGACCAGGTGCATAGTCTCAAGCCATACGCCGCCGGCCTTATTATCCCGAGCCGGGCCATTGGCAAACGGAGAACCATGATGCGGCGTACCCAGGGTAATCAATCTCAAAACCCTGTCTCCGTTACGTCCGCTTGAACCGGGCCTGAACTCCTGCATGTAAGACCTGGCAATCAAACCGCCCATGCTGTAGCCGATTAAAATTAGGGGCTTTCCTCTAAAATCCGGGTCGGCCCGGTCAATCTGTTCAATCAAAGAACGGAAAGTCAAACCCATATCTCTCAAAGTCCAGCCTTGAATGTTGCTCCAATACAGAAGAAAGTACATTTTGTAGTTATCTTTGAACCAGGGGCTGTAGTAAAGATGACTGCCCAACCCCGACCAAACTTGGAGGCCGGGCTCGCCTGCTACTTCCTTGGAATTCCAGCCGTGGATGAAGATGACCGGAATGCGGTTAGCCAACGGGCCCTGGGGGTTGCCATCGCCGCCATGTAGGCACATCGCCCGATCATATCCTTTCATTGATTGGCAAAGATACTCGGGTACCGAGTGACTTGCCGGATTCTGACTGCGAAGCAAAGCAGGGCCGCCGAAAACCAAAAACCCAAACAAGCCGACGAGAATCCGAAGATGAGTCCTCACCTCTCCCTCCTATCTGTCTTTATGTCTGATTTTTCAACGAACAAACTAACAAAAAACAAAACAGCTGGGTAAATTATAAAATAAAAAGGATATTTTGCCTAACAGGTGCACTTTGTTTCGGCCTGGCCGCAACCGGAGCACTTGGGCAGGCAATGCTCGCCCCCGCAAGAATGCTTGGGGTCGTGCTTCTCGGATTCGGCCCCGCAAAGCTCGCACTTATAGCCATCAGTTTTCATCCCGCATTTTTTGCACTTTGTCATAAGATTGAAACTATTAAAATTATTTTAGGCAATCGACCTGGATATTTTAAGATATTTAATCGGGCTGCCGGGATTTGCACCCGGGCTAAATCCTCCCGAAGGACTCGTGCTGCTGTTACACCACAGCCCGTTTTTAACTCACCCAATATTTTTTCTTTGTTGTTTCTTCTTTTTCGTATTCTATTTCAGTCATTTTCTTTTTGGCTTGATCAGAAAACTTTTTTAATTCACTGTCAGATAACTTGTTTAATTCTTTGGCCCGAGTCTCTAAGTAATCTTTTTCGTTCTTTTTCGGGTCTTCCAAAATCTCATTCATTAAGGCATTTAAAATAAAACCTATCCTAGGGCCTGGCTGAATTCTCAAAAGTTCCATAATCTCATTACCGCTGATTTTGAGTTCTTTCAGTGAAATCGGCTCGCGCAAGGCCTTTTCAAGCATCACCAAAAACTTTCTCAATCGGTAAGGTTCGGCCTTGGGCACGCCGGAACCGATTCTATCGCAAAGCCGAACATCAATCAAATCCCAAATATTTTCTTGGCTGACGTTGCGCAGGACGCGGCGCACGGCCGAATCAGTGATTTTTTCCGGGTCTGACTGAAACAAATGATACCGAACCAATAAAACGACTTTCTCAATGTCTTTTTTTGGAAATTTCAAACGGCTCATGATTTTTGCGGTCATTTTGGCGCCAATAACATCATGACCATAAAAAGTTGAATCAGGGCCGTCGCCTTTTTTGGTGTGAGGCTTGGCAATATCATGAAACAAGGCGCCGAGGCGTACATACAAACTGAAGTTTTCTTTGACGGCGTAAGTGAAGGCACGCAAATTATGCTCCCAAACCGAATAAATATGGTGCTTGTTTTGGCCGACGCCAAAGCCATCTTCAAATTCCGGCAAAATAATTTTTAATAGTCCGGTTTCGCGCATTAATTCAAAAGCTCGGGCTGGCCCTCGGACTAATTCTTTTTCTGTGACTTCATTTGATTTTCTTTTCGATTTTTTAAGCCAGCCTTCAGGCGTATGCTGAATTACTTTCAATAATTCTTCTCTGACTCTTTCTTTGGCAATCATCTGAATCAGGCCGGACTTTTCTTTTATTGCTTCGAAAGTTTTATCTTCAATTTCAAAATCAAGTTCTACGGCTAACCTGATCGCTCGCATAAGCCTTAAAGCATCTTCGTCAAACCGCTCTCTCGGCTCGCCCACTGCCTTAATCAATTTATCCTTCAAGTCCTTCTGCCCGCCAAACAAATCAATCAGGTTTCCGTCTTTATCCATGGCCAAAGCGTTAATCGTAAAATCACGCCTCTTTAAATCTTCATCAATTTTTGAGGCAAACTTAATTTCATCAGGATGCCGCTTGTCAGAATATTTTGATTCAATTCGATAAGTGGTTATCTCAACTACTTTCAGCGATTCTTCTTCTGATTCGGTCTTAACGCCAACCGTCCCAAATTTATTTTCGTAAAAACTATCCAAAAAAACTTCCTGAATTTCTTCCGGCTTGGCCTTAGTGGTAATATCCCAGTCTTTTGGTTTTTTGCCCAAAAGCAAATCGCGAACGCAACCACCAACAACAAATGCCTCAAAACCAGCTATTTCCAGTTTATCTAAAGTATCTTTAATTTCTTTTGGAAGAGTCATTAAAATTCTACGCCCCTACCAGGATTCGAACCTGAATCGCCTCGTTAGGAATGAGGTACTCTATCCATTGAGCTATAGGGGCTTTAATTTGTAATTTTACTGAAATTTAGCTACTTTTTCAATATTTCTAAAAAGTTATCCTCGAGAAATTTTAGCACCAAGAACTTTTAATCTTTGATCAATTCGTTCATAGCCGCGGTCAATCTGGTAAATATTGCTAATCACAGATTTCCCTTTTGCAACGAGTGCGGCAATTACAAAAGCAAGACCAGCTCGCAAGTCAGGACTCTCAATTTTGCGGCCACGAAGTTCAGAAGGTCCTGATACAGAAATACGATAAGGATTATGCATAATGATGTGCGCGCCCATGCGGTTTAAATCTTCGGAATAATTCAAACGTCCGTCAAAGATTGTTTCAAAAACAGTACTTTCGCCACAAGCTTGAGTAAGCAATACTGTAAACGGTGCCTGGAAGTCAGTTACAAACCCTGGATACTCATGCGTACGTATTGAAATACTATTTAGTGTCCTAGGTTTGTGTACTACCAAAGAGTTAACGCCTTCTTCAATTAAAACTCCTGCCTCACGCAATGTATCAGTCATCTGGCGAACATGAAGAGGTACACAATTTTCAATAACCACCTTCTTGCCTAAAAGAGCGCCGAGTACCAAAAGATTTGCGGTCTCAATTCTATCGGGCAAAACATTAAATGGTTTTCGGGCGGTAAGTAAAGATCCTCTAGTGCCAGTCATCTCTATTGTGTGCGTTCCAGCGCCTGTAATCGCTGCGCCGGATTTATTCAAAAAATCGGCAAGGTGAGGAATTTCCGGCTCCATAGCACTATTCCGCAATACGGTCTTGCCATCGAGAATGGCTGCAGTTAACATCAAGGTCTCGGTGCTAGTAACACTCACGTGTCGAAAGAAATAATCAATACTAAGAGGATTTTTGAGTATAATATTATATCCTGAATCACTCTTACTCACTCTGGCGCCCATACTCTTCCACCCCTTCAAAAAAAGATCTATTGGGCGTTCGCCAATAACACATCCACCAGGGTGAGGGAAAATAGCTTTACCTAATCGTGCCAATAGCGGCCCAACAAGTACAATTGAACCTCGAAAACGTTTGGCAATTGCGGGATTCAACTTATAATTTCTCACTCCAGAAGTATCCGCCTCCACGCTTCGTTCGCCGATCCAGCGTACCTTAGCCCCAAGATCTTCTAAAAGTTCAATCATACGGAATATGTCTTCAACAAGTGGAAGGTTTCGAATAGTAACCGGACTTTTATAAAGAAGTGTAGCAGCAAGAATTTTCAGAGCAGAGTTCTTAGCACCCTGTACCCGAATTTTTCCTTCCAGTGTATGACCACCCTCAATAAAAAAACTTGATTCGCCGCTTAGAAGAGAAGCGAGGTCTTTCTTAAGTGCTCCGCTTATTTTAACAAGCGTCTCAGTTGTAAGATTTTGCTCACCCTTCTCAATACGAGCTACTGCACTTTGACTCGTATGGAGTAACTTAGCAAGGGCACTTTGTGTCATGCCGAGTTCTGTCCGTCGAGTAATTATCATCTTACCAATATCTCTTTGTGTAATTTGATTGCTCATTGTTTTCAGTTTATATATCATATATGATATAAATGGTGCAACAAAAGTTATCAACATCCAAAATGATTCCCAAAGCCAAGATTTTAACAAATTATCCTCTTAAAAAACTGACGACTATGAAAATTGGCGGGCCAGCCAAATATTTTTTTATTGCCAAAAAGGAAAATGATTTAATTTCGGCCATTAACTGGGCAAAAGATAGTAAAATTAAATGGTATATTATTGGTGACGGCTCAAATTTGGTACCGTCTGACTCGGGTTTTAACGGATTGGTAATCAAAAATGAAATTAAAAATTTTGAAAAGAATGGAAACAGATTTTTTGTCGGCGCTGGAAATAATCTTCTTACATTTATATATAAGTTAAATCAGTTTGGCTGGGCTGGAATGGAGAAAATGGCCGGGATTCCCGGCACAATCGGCGGAGCGATTTACGGTTCGGCTGGCGCCTACAGCCAAGAGATAAAAGATTGCCTGACAAAAGTGAAAATTTATAACGGCAAGGAAACTCAATGGCTCTCAAAAAAACAATGCCGTTTTGGTTACCGGGAAAGTATTTTTAAAAACCCCGAAGGAAAGCCTCCGGCTTCCTATGGGGCAGGGAAAAAAGATTGGATAATTCTGGGGGCGGAGTTCAAATTTAAAAAAGGCGATCCCAAGGAACTTCAAAAAACATCAAAAGAAATAATAAAAATGCGAGAAAAGAAATATTGGCCTGGTCTTTTGTGCCCAGGCAGTTTTTTCAAAAATATTGTTATTAATAATGTAAGGCCGGCTCTGCGGCAAAAATTTTTATCAAAAATAGACAAAAGCAAAGTCAATCACGGCAAGGTGCCAACTGGTTATCTTCTGGAAGAAGTCGGCGCTAAAGGAATGAAGGTTGGAAGAATCAAAGTAGCTAAGCATCATGGCAATTTGATTTTTAATCCGGGCAAAGGCAAATCATCTGAAATAATAAAGCTGGCTAAAATCTTAAAACAAAAAGTTAAAAATAAATTCGGCATAAATTTAGATGAAGAAATTCAATATATCTAATGTAAAGCGAATCCATTTTATCGGCATTGGCGGAGTTGGGATTTCAGCGCTTGCTCGGCTGTTGCTTCACGAGAAAAAAGAAATTTCAGGAACAAATGACAATCCGAGCCCGGAAACTTTGGATGAACTGCGAAGCCAGGGCGTTCAGATCTCGCTGGACCAAAATCCAACACATTTGCCCGAGGCTGATTTGTACATTTTTAGCGACGCCTGGCTAACAATGAACCCAGCGATTATTGAAGCGGCCAAGCAAAAAGGAGTACCGGTGCTCTCATATTTTCAGGCTCTTGGTAAAATTGCCAATAAATATTATCTCATTGCCGTTGCCGGGGCCCATGGCAAAACCACGACCACGGCCATGCTCGTTGATATTCTTGAAGATGCAGGCAAAGATCCGACCGCGATTGTCGGCTCGCTTCGGACCAAAACCAAAAGTAATTTTCGGGCTGGAAAAAGTGATTACTTTATCGCGGAAGCAGACGAGTACCAACGGCATTTTCTCAATCTCGTGCCCAAAATTCTTGTGATCACTAATATTGAAGCTGACCATTTGGATTATTATAAAAACTTAGTTGATATTCAAAACGCATTCAGTGAACTGGTTTCAAAAATTCCCGAAGACGGATTCCTAATCTGTAATCCTGTTGATCCAAAAGTTAAACCGGCTCTGAAATCGGCAAAGTGCCAAATCATTAATTACTCAAAAGTTAAAAATAATTTCAAACTTAAATTCCCAGGTCAGCATAACATTGAAAACGCAAAGACAGCTTTCGCAGTGGCTAAGGTTTTGGGAATTCCAGAAGAAAAAATAATTACTGCGCTTAAAAACTACCAAGGGGTTTGGCGAAGATTTGAATTCAAAGGCAAGACTAAAATAGGCGCCTTAGTTTATGATGATTATGCCCATCACCCCACCGAAATAAAAACGACTCTAAAAGCTTTCCGAGAAAAATTTCCTAATAAAAAATTAGTAGTCGTTTTCCAGCCCCATCTTTTCAGCCGGACAAAACTACTACTCAACGAGTTTGCAAAGAGTTTTAACGAGGCGGATAAAATAATCTTAGCGCCGATTTACAAAGCCAGAGAAGAAGATGACGGAAGTATAAGCTCTAAAGTTCTGGCAGAGAAAATAAAACAAAAAGGGGGACGTGTTTTAGCTCTTGAAAATTTTCGAAAAATAGTAGATTATTTAATGGTTAATTTCGGCAAAAATTATGTAATTATCTTAATGGGCGCCGGCGATATTTATAAGGTTGGAGAGAGGTTACTGGGCCTGTAGCTCAGCGGTAGAGCACGCGAATGGCATTCGCGGGGTCAGGGGTTCAAATCCCCTCAGGTCCATTGGCAAAAATCTTTGGTGGGTTCGGATAATGGCATTCCACCGGTTTCGAAAACCGGCGCCCGCAAGGGCTTGTGAGTTCGACTCTCACACCCACCGCCTTGACAATTTTTGAAATATTAAAATTTGCTGTGGAAAAACAAACTGGTAAGAAAGTCTCAAACATAATTATAATGTAAATATGTTCAAGTATATTTTGAAAGGACTGGCCAGCGCCTTGATTATGTTTATTGTTTTGAATTTGTCTGGCGCTTTGATCTGGAGTTTTTCTTTTGAGGGACGCTGTGGTTTTTTGAGTGAACCGTGTGGTTTTTTTGAATACTTTATAGACAGCCTTGCTTGGATTTTTACGATATCAATTTACTATGGGGCTATATTTTTTATAATAAGTGGGGTAGGTAGTAGTATTTTGGCTTTTAGATTCAGAAAATCGATTTCGTGGGTTTATTTAGCTAACACTATTATTTTTATAGTTGTACTGCTATTTATTCTAATCATAGACCCGATCTTCGATTTTCTTTAATTTAAGTATTCCACTGAGTAGCATTGCGTTGCTACTCAGTGGAACAAAGATCTACTCACCAAAGGACAAGCCAATCAAGTCAGAGTTAACTTGAGCCGCGTAAAAGTCTGTGCCTCGGCTATTAGGGTGCATACAATCCCCTCGCCAACTCGAATCCAATCTGAAGGGGAAACTATTTGAGTCCGGATCATCCTTGTACTGCACCCAAGTATCGTTTACTTCTGGCCCATTGTTACCGCACGAAGGCCTTGGGCTTTCGTGACCGTGAAACAAACCATGAATAGGCGTCAGCTTCAAATTGCTTGGCCGGCCCAAGTCAACATAAGCTTGAACAATTGCGTTGTTCAAAGTATGTATGGCGTACTCGGTCCGGTCATAGCACTCAATTAAACCGCAACGGCCTCCGGGTCCTAAAAAGAATACACTGTTGGTGTTGAACGGATTATGGTACTCGGTCAACACAACAGTAACATTCTGGAACCTAAGAAGCCGGGGAACCTGCTGTCGAAGAGTCCGTCTAACAGACGCACCAATTCTGTTCACAATTCTCTGAAACCGATTTAGGTTGCTTAAATACAACAAATCTGTGAACTGTCGAAGTTCAGTCCACCCAAAGTCATTGGCACCGATAGTGATGGTGACGACAGTCGGGACACCGTCAATCCTTCTCAAAGCACTAACAACATCATTGACTTGGTTTGAAAAGAACTTGTGTGGGTCGGAAAATTCTACCGGGAAATTCACTCTCGCTCCTGAACAAGCCAAAGAAGTAAAGTGAACCTCTTTGTACCGTTCCTTAAGGCGCTCGGCTACTTTACTTGGATACGCCAAATCAGAACGGCGGCAAGGAGTTCCGTCATCCATAAGCCCGTGACCCGAAGCCACCGAATCGCCCAAAGCAAAGTAATGAATCTCCGGCCCAATCGGGACTGGATCCGGAACGGTAACTTCACTCCAAACCCAGGTGTCAGCGAAGCCAACCCCAGCAGAATAACCGGTCCCGCCAAAAAGGACGGCCTCATTCCTGGTTGAGTCAAAAGCCAAACCATATCTGGCTCTTGGCCCTGGATTTGCCAGCGGTGCTTCTTCAGTCCAGTTTGAACCATCCCAGCTCCAGGTGTCAGAAAATGCAATGTCGTTACTGATCCCGCCGAAAAGAACAACCCTCTGGCGTGCCCTGTCGTAAACCATCTTGTGGTCTCGCCTGGCCGGAGGCAGACGAATAGACGACTTTTGAGCCCAGTTTATGCCATCCCAAACCCAAGTATCACCAAAGACTTGCCCGGCGATCAGCGTCGTGCCTCCGAATAAAACAACTTCTCCTCTTGCTTCATCATAGGCCATCCCAAAAAGCATCCGGGCCGGAGGCGCTTCAGTTGGAAACAACTGAATCCAGTTTGCACCGTTCCAAATCCAAGTATCGCCAAGCACCCCGCCAGTCTGGCTTGAACCGCCAAACAAAAGCGTTTCTCTACGCCCAGAATCATAAGCCATTGAATGCGCGCCCCGGCGCGAAGGACCGCTTGTAGGCGATTGTGTCCAATTGACACCATTCCAGAGCCAGGTATCAGAAAAAAGTGTCCCGGCAGGAAATGGAAATCCTCCAAAGAGCACAACCTCTTCGCGGGCGCCATCGTATGCCATTGCATGACTGTATCTCACTGGAGGGCTTTGAACGGGGAACCGCTGAACCCAATCGCTGCCATTCCAAGCCCAGGTGTCGGCTAAAGCGTCCTGGCCCGTAAATCCGCCAAAGAGTACTGCCCCACCTCTTGCTTCATCATAAGCCATGCTGTGAAAAAATCTGGCTCCTGGATTTTGCGAAGGGAATCTCTGAACCCAAGTCAAGACCTGTAAGGCCGACAGTCCTGGGACAAAGAAAAACAAAGCAGCAAACACAAGTGCGGCGCTGAGAGTCAATAGCCATCTTTTCATTGCATTTTCTCCTAAGTTGTAATGAACAAAAAACAACGAACTAAATAGAACGAACTAAATAGAATGTAAACAGAAGACCAGGTTTTGTCTACCCAAAACAGCCTCCAAACTAATTCGATTATATCTATCTTGGTATTTTTAAGGTAAAACCTTAGCCAAATTGCCAAAAGTCCTGAAAAATTATATATTAATCTTTGCCGACAATTATGGAAGAAACCAATATTAAAACTAATAGCTCTGCTAAACGGCCACCAATAGTGGTCGTTTTAGGACACGTGGATCATGGCAAGACTAAAATTCTGGACTATATCAGAAAGACTAAAATCGCCGAAAAAGAGGCTGGCGGCATTACCCAGCATATCGGTGCTTACCAGGTCGAACATCCTTCAATCAGTTCGGGGCAAGTTAAAAAAATAACTTTTCTGGACACGCCGGGGCATGAAGCTTTTTCAGCCATTCGCCGCCGCGGGGCCAAAGTAGCTGACATCGCCATTTTAGTAATTGCCGCCGACGATGGAGTCAAACCCCAAACCAAAGAAGCAATCAAACATATTCAAAATGCAAAAATTCCTTTTATCGCGGCTTTAAACAAAATTGATAAAGAAGAAGCAAGGCCAGCCATGATAAAACAACAGTTGGCTGAAGCCGGAGTTTTTTTGGAGGGCTATGGCGGCCAGATTCCGGCTGTTGAAACTTCAGCCAAAAACGGAAAAGGAATTGATGAACTTTTAGAACTAATCCTTTTGACCGCCGAATTTGAAAATCTGGAAGCTGACCCAAACCAAAAAGCAAAGGGAATAGTTATTGAGTCCCACCTGGATTCAAGGCGCGGCTGCGTGGCCACTCTTTTAGTCCAAGAAGGAACTTTAAAAATCGGAGACTGCATTGTCAGCGGCGGAACTTTTGCCAAAATCAAAATGATGGAAGATTTTACCGGCAAAAACATAAAAGAAGCTCTGCCGTCCCAACCGGTTTTAACTCTTGGCTGGAGCCAAGGCCCAGACGTGGGCCAGGAGTTTAAAGCCGTAGAAGACAAAAAAGAAGCACAGGAAGCGGCCAAACAGGCCTTAGTTGTTGAGCCGCCTTTGTTCCTAAAGGAGGAAAACCCCGAAGCAGATGCTTCGCATCGCTACGGGGCAGGCAAAAAAATAATGAATCTGGTGTTCAAGGCCGACACTCACAGTTCGCTTGAGGCGATAAGTGAGTCAATTAAAAACATCGGGACCGAAGAGGTGGGTTATAATGTGGTCAGCTACGGCATCGGCAATATAAAAGATAATGATGTCCAGACCGCGGCCAATGGCCAGGGATTTATCTACGGATTTCATGTTGAAACCGAGGATTCAGCCAGACGGCTGGCCGAAAAAGAAAAGGTGGCGATTAAAACATTCAAAGTCATCTATGAACTGATTGAAGAATTAAGAAAGGAGCTTTCCGAACTGCTTGAACCAGAAATAAAAATAATCCCGTTGGGTAAAGTAAAAATCTTAAAACTTTTCAAAAGCGGCGCCAATTATCAAATTGTTGGAGGAAAAGTTGTTTCGGGCTATGCTAAAAGAGGAGCCCTGATTGACGTTTTAAGAAATAAAGCTAAAATGATTTCCGGCAGATTAGGCCAGCTTCAGCACAATAAAGCTGATGTGGAAGAAGTTAAAGAAGGACTTGAGTGCGGAATCAAGTTTGAAGGACCGGCTGAAATTCAAGAAAGAGACATTTTAGAAATTTATCAAGAAGAAAAAATTAGAAGAAGTATCTAATGGCGGCATGGCGAAATAGTTAACGCATCGATCTGCAAAATCGATATATGTGGGTGCAATTCCCACTGCCGCCTCTCATTTTGTACTCTTTTGTGTTATAATTTATTAGATGGTCTACCGTAGTACAAACCGTAAATACAAAATCAACGAATCGTTTTTTGACGCCTGGAATCCAACAATGGCTTACATATTAGGGTTTTGGTTTGCGGATGGCTATATGAGAAAGGAGAAATCTTACAGGATTCTTTTCTTTTCTAAAGATAGGGAAATTCTAGAAAGAATTCGATCTAAAATGAATTCAACTCATCCTCTTCGCTTACGCAAAGAAGACAATGTATGGCAAATTGCTATGCATTCTAGGAAATTATATGAAAAATTAATCAAACTCGGAGGTTTAAGATGTAAAAGTAGAATAATAGAATTCCCTTATATTCCAAAAAACTATATAAAAGATTTTATTCGCGGTTATTTTGATGGCGATGGTAGTGTATTTTTTGTTAAATATATCAGAACTAAGGATAAAAGATATACAAGAGAACTGAGAACAAATTTTACATCAGGAAGTAAAAAATTTCTAGAAGGCCTGATGGACGCATTAAAGCATGAACTAAATTTAAAATACAAAAAACTCGGTATTTATAATAGAGGCAACTCTTTAAAATTAGGATATGGCATGAAAGATTCTGAAACATTATTAAGATATATGTATTATAAAAATTTTCCTATCGGCTTGAAACGTAAGGCCAATTTTGTTTCAAAAATCCCTATTTATCAAATACATAATACCGCTTGAATTTTTTAAAAATAAGCGGTAAAATAAGATTTTATACATACGCCCGGGTGATGGAATTTGGTAGACATTTCGCACTTAAGATGCGATGAGCGTAAGCTCGTGAGAGTTCGAATCTCTCCCCGGGCACCAAGTGAGAAAAGTCAAAGAGTTTTGGTTCGCCTCGCTTCGCTCGGCGGCTAATTTGTATTCAATTTTGGGGGTAAAAACGAATTGGCGGTTTCGCAAAATATG
>CAYIZI010000002.1:0-97759 GCA_964368135.1 uncultured Candidatus Saccharibacteria bacterium | reverse complement strand
AACAAATTAACCGCTTCGGAGTCTCATATGTTATGGACGGATACACTCATTTGACAAAAAGGCAATATTTGTTTAGATTTTAATTCATGGAAGAGGAGATTAAAAAAGAAGAAAATATTAAAATCCTAACCCCTTATTTAATTCCCGGAGCAATTGTAATTGCCGGGGCTTTGATTGCCGGCGCAGTTTTTTATACCAATAGGAGTCCGTCGCTTGAGACGGCTAATCCGTCAGACAAGCAAGTTGCCGGACCGGTTGAAGTTTCAGCTGATGACGATCCTTTTTTAGGGCCTGAAAATGCCAAGGTGACGATAGTAGAATTCTCTGATTACCAATGTCCTTTTTGCCGGAGTTTTTGGCAGGAAACTCTGAACCAGATTAAAAAGGAATATATTGATTCTGGCAAAAGCGTAAAATTTGTTTATCGGGACTTTCCATTGTCATCAATTCATCTAATGGCTCAAAAATATGCCGAAGCGGCCGAGTGCAGCCAAGACCAAAATAAATACTGGGAAATGCACGACAAGATTTTTCAAGAACAGGACAAACTTGGGCAGGGCACGGTTAGCGCCTATACGATTAATGATATTAAAAGATGGGCCGGCGAACTCGGATTAAACAGTTCCCAATTCAACCAGTGTCTGGATTCAGACAAATATAAGAATGAAGTTGAGAAAGATTTTAATGACGGCCGCAACGCCGGCGTCAACGGCACACCCACCTTTTTCATTAACGGAAAAATTTCAGTCGGCGCTCAGCCTTTTGAAACTCTTAAAAAAGTAATTGACGAGGAATTAGAGAAGTAAAATGAAAACTATTATCTGGATTATGATTGTTTTGGGCGCGGCTTTTGGTTTCATTTTTTTAGGGAACAGGCAGAAAGCTAATCAGACAGAAAACCAAGATATCACCCAAATGTGCATTCAGCACCAGGGTTTAAGGATGCATATTCATCCTCATCTTACAATTATGATAAAAGGTCTCCAGCAGCCGATTCCGGCAAATATTGGTATTGTCTCACCGGTTTGTTTCCGGCCGATTCACACCCACGATGCTTCTGGCACCTTGCATCTTGAATTCCCCCAGCCTCGCGATGTCCGGCTGGCTGAATTTTTCCTGATTTGGGGTGAAGAGTTCAACTCAAATCAGATTCTCGACTTTGTTAACGGTCCGGAGGGTCAGGTGAAAATGATGGTTAACGGTCAGGAAAATACCGAATTTGAAAATTATATAATGAAAGATTTGGATCAGATAATCATAATTTATGAATGATTTATCTGTCTATCGCGGCAGGCTGGTTCTCGCTTTGCGAATCTCTTTGGGCCTTGTCTTTTTTTGGTTCGGGGCCTTGAAAATTTTTGGCTATAACCCGGTTTATGAAATTGTTTATGCCAGTTTTCCCTGGTTTGCCTATGGCATCGGTAATTTAATTTTGGGAATCGGCGAGACCCTTATCGGCCTTGGCCTTTTGACCAATTTTTTCAGAAAATTTACTCATGCTATTTTAATTTTGCATCTTGCTGGAACTTTTACAGTTTTCATCACCGGCCCGGAAATAATGTTTAACCCTTATTTTCCAATGCTGACCTTGGCCGGCGAATTCGTTTTCAAAAACTTGGTTTTAGCGATTTCTGGTCTGGTTGTGTTAACTCATAGTAGAAATAGTATAATAATGTAAGTGGATAATTTGAAACGACCTAATGTGATTATTATCATTAGTCTTTTTTTATTTTTCTTTTCTCTTTATGTGTATACCGCAGTGCCAAGCGTCTATAGCTGGGATACGGGCGAGATTGCAGCCTCGATTAATAGCCTAGGATTAGCTCATCCGACAGGATTCCCGCTTCTTATGCTCACGGGCAAGTTGTTCAGTTTAGCAGTGCCGATTGGCGAAGTCGCTTTCCGGCTTAATCTATTCTCTTCAGTCCTCACGGCCTTATCAGTCGTTTTTTTATTTTTTACTTTTAGAAATTTAAATATATCTAAAGACATCTCTATCGCATCGTCTTTTATATTCGGATTCGGCCAGACCATTTGGAATCATGCTGGCACTGCCAATGTTTATTCTCTTAGTTTGTTATTTGTATCAATATTATTTTTTGTTTTTTCTAAGTGGCAGCAGGGAAAAGAAATTAAATTCGTTTACTGGTGCTCATTTATTTTTGGGCTTTCTTTTGGGACACATATTTTGATGGTTTCACTGCTGCCTCTTTTGATGTTGATGTTATGGGAAACAAGACAATCATTAAAAAATGATTTTACTAAAGTAATTAAAATTTTAGTTTTATTTATAGTTCCATTTTTGCAGTACCTTTATTTGTCTATTGCTTATGCCAATAATAAATTGGTGAATTGGGGGAAAGTTGATAGTTTTCAAAGTTTGATTAATTACATTACCCAAAAAGATTTTGCCCAGAAAGTTTCGGCAAGGACAGGAGACGATACTATTGTTTTTTTAAAAGAAACTTTCAGATTATTTAGCAGTGAGTTTACAATAATCTTTTTTATACTGGCCATAATTTCTGTTTTCTTTTTGTTTAGAAAAAATAAATCTTTCGGTTTATCTCTGATAGGTATTATAGTCATTAATGTTGGGATTATGTTTATCTACGGAAATAGTCAGGATATAGTCGGCTTATTTAGATATTTTTTTATTGCCTACACCGCTTTGGCAGTCATAATTACTTATGGCCTTAATTTTATTTCTGAAAAAATAAAAATTCATTCAGGTAAACAGTACCTGTTTGTTCTTTTTATTTTTCTTTTAGTACTTGGAATATTTTTTCAATTTAAGACCAGTCTCGCCGCTAATAACCGAAGAAACAACTATGTAATATCAGATTTTGCCAATAATATGCTTAGTACTGTTGAGCCGAATTCAATTCTGATTACCAGTGGCGATCCGATAACCGGGCCGGCTTGGTATCTTCAAAGTATCGGCAGGAGGAAAGACGTTATTATAATCAGCGGAGAACTAATTAGATACGATTGGTATGTGGAAAATGAAGCCAAAAGAAATCCGGATGTTATAAATTTGGAATTGTTGAATATAGAAAGAGTTGGCGGTAGATTAGCCAAAATTATTCAAAATAATTTACCAAACCTCAAAATATATTCAATAGCCAATGATATTAAAGTTGACGGCAAAATGTTGTCTGAAGATTTTGACTTCATACCAGTGGGAGTAGTAAATCAAATAACCCCAAAAGCTACTTTGGGTATTGATGAGATATATAGTTTAAATAAATTGGCTTGGGATAATTATGAGTTGCGAGGAGTAAAATCAGGATTACACAAGGACTTAATGATAGATAATATGATTAAGTACTATGCTTTAGTATTGAATAACACTGGTATGCTTTTTTTCAGGAACGGATTAGTTACAGAATCACAGGAGTTATTCCAGAGATCTTTAGATATCAATCCAGACCCTAGAGTTAAACAAAATTTAGATAGAGTTGAAAAATTTATTAACACGCCTCATTTTATTAATTTTCAATAATTGATATTATACTGAATATATAAATTTATACTCATGTTTACCCGTAATATAATAAATTCTCGACTCAGAGGAAGAGATTCTGTCAAAATAACCCCAAGGTCTTTTTTAACAATTTTCTTTTTAGATTTACTCAATAAATTGTTTGCTAATATTAAAGTTTTATAAAAGAAAATAATTATAATGGTTAGAGTCAGAATTGCAATCAACGGTTTTGGCAGAATTGGCAGGGCTTTTTTTAAGGCCGCTTTTGACAGGAAAACCAAGCCAGAACTTGAACTCGTTGCGGTCAACGATTTGGGCGATTTGGAACTTTTGGCTTATCTTTTAAAATATGACAGCGTCTACGGCAAGTGGGAGAAAAAGATTGAGACCGAGGCAGGCAATCTCATTGTTGATAGTAAAAAAATAAAATTCATTCAGGAAAAAGAGCCATCTCAATTACCTTGGGGCGATTTAAAGATTGATATTGTTTTGGAATCAACCGGCGCTTTTGAAAGTTTTGAAAAAGCGAAAGTTCATTTGGATGCCGGTGCCAAAAGAGTGGTTATTTCGGCTCCGGCCAAAGATGAAGATAATGATTGGGGCAAAACTGTTCTACCCGGAGTCAATAATGAGGATTTTGCCAAATGCAGGATTTCTTCAAACGGCTCCTGCACTACCCAGTCAGCTTCGCCGGTGATGCAGATTTTGAAAGAGACGGTCGGCGTCAAGAAAGCATTTTTAATGTCGGCTCACGGCTATACCGCCACTCAAAATTTAATTGACGGGCCGACTAAAAGCAGAGATTTTAGGCGGGCTCGGGCGGCTGGCGTGAATATCGTGCCAACCTTTACCGGCGCCACCATTGCCGTGGCCAGGGCAGTTAAAAACCTTAACTTTGACGGCGCCGCTTTTCGGGTCCCGGTAATTACCGGTTCAATTTCAGCCATTACTTTTTTGGCGGGGCGCATGACTGTGATTGAAGAAATAAATGATATTTTCAGAAAGGCGGCCAAAGAGGAGCGTTGGCAAGGACTTTTAAAAACAGTTGATGAACCGATTGTTTCAACCGATATAATTAACGACCCCCACGGCGCGATTATAGATTTGAGCATGACTTCGGTAGTTGATGGTGACCTTGGCACGGTTTTTTCATGGTATGACAACGAAGCTGGCTACACTGAAACTTTGGTCCGGCATGTGTTAGAAGTCGCGAAAACCTGTGTTTAGCCAGAGAGCCAGAAAGGTTTTAGGTTTAAAATCAAATTCATTTAAAACCTATCTGGCTAAAACCCATCTTGCTTATCTTGCTAATTTTTGGCTACTTAATTGGTTCAATCTCGCCCGGTTTCCTTTTTGGTCGGGCTAAGGGAATTGATATAAGAAAGTATGGTCGCGGCGGAACTGGAGCAACTAATACTTACCGAGTTGTCGGCCCGGCTTATGGCATTATTGCCGGAGTCTTAGACGCCCTCAAAGCTCTTTTTGTCTACTATATTGCTGTTTCGGGGTTTAAATTTTTAAATTTTGTAAGCCTATCTCCGGATTTGTCAATTTTAGTTGGTTTGGCAGCCGTGGCTGGACATATTTTTCCTTTCTATCTCAATTTCAAAGGCGGCAGGGGAGCGGCTTCTCTTTTAGGTTTAAATTTAATAGCCGTATTTTATGCTCGTTCTATCTGGACTCTCTTTCTTTTGGTTGGCTCATTAATTTATTCGGCAATAATTTCTGAAGAGAGAGAAAAAGTATGGACCGCACCAATGGGCCGAACCGCGGCAAAACTGTCGGCCCTGGTTTTGCCCATTACCTATGTTTGGTTTTCAAAAGGGCTGCTGGTTTCAGCGGTTTTGGTTTTACTTTCAGCTTCTTTGGTTTTTGATATAGTTAGATTCCTCGCGCCCCAAATTAACCTCTGGTATCTTCGGTCTAAAAAGTTTGCCAAGCAAAAAGAGCTGCGGCGGTTTTCCGGCTATACTTTATTTCTTTTAAGCGCCTTTCTGCTTTTTAATTTTTTCCCGGCTGAAATTGCGGTGGTCAGTTTGGTGTTTTTTATTGTTGGCGACATTTTGGCGCCGGCCGGCCAGTTAAGGTATATGCCTCATCAAAGAATTTTAGGTGACAAAACCCTTGGCGGCGCATTTGTGATTTTTCTCTTCTCAATATTAGCCGGTTTATTTCTCAATTCGCTCACGCCGCTGGCCCTTCCAGCTGGCCTTATAATTTTAGGCGCTTTGTTTACTTCTTTACTGGACCAGCTTTCGGTTTTTGTTGACCCCGTTAGAAGTCCGATGCGTTCACGCATCGGCCGATACCTTTGGTATCTTGCTTCTAACGGGGTTGACGATAATCTCTTGGTGCCGCTGGGCACGGCGATTTTGCTGACTTTATTTACCCTGTGAATAACTTTTCTTGTCATAGTTTAAAATCAGTTTAAAATGTTAGATATAAAGGATATGAAGTTATTCTCATTTATTACTGTAATAATTTTAGTTTTTTATTTAATTTTATTCGGACCTAATGATCTCTTAGCTCATCATCAAAGCCCTCGCCCAAGCCCGACTTTAGATATTCGCGGGAGAGGATTAAGTGATTCTGTTCAGGAAGAGATTCAAAGGAGAAAAGAGGAATTTCAAACTTCACGGGAACAGAGAAGAGAAGAATTTGAATCAAGAATTGAAGAAAGAAAAGCCAGTGTTCAGGAAGAGATTGAGACCAGAAGAGAAGAGTTAAAGAAGAAGCTTCAGGCGATGGAGGAAGAGAGGATTCAAAAACTGGTTGATAAAATCAGCCAGCAGATGAATGCTCTTAATCAGCGGATGATGGAGCACTTTGTTGCGGTCTTGGATAGGCTGGATAAGGTTTTAGCCAATATTGTCAGCCGGACCGACAAAGCCGAGGCCAAGGGCTGGGATGTTTCGGCAGTCAGAACAATGGTCACGGCCGCTGAAAAAGCTATTGACCAAGCCAGAGACGCAGTTGAGGTCCAGACAGGCAAAACTTACACTCCTAAAGTCAGCGGCGAGGAAGGAAAATTAAGAGTTGAAGTTGGTCAGGCTCGCCAGACTTTGCATAATGATTTAGTATCTGTAAGGCAAAAAGTCAGGGTTGCCTTTGAGGCGGTAAGAAAAGTGGCCACGACTTTGGCTCAAGTGCCGAGAATTGATGAAGATGCTTCGCCATCGCCAACCCCAACGCCTTCGCCCACACCTACACCAACCCCGACACCTACTCCCACGCCTACTCCTACTCCAACTCCTACTCCAACACCGACCCCAACGCCAACGCCTACCCCCACACCAACCCCGAGTCCAACACCAACACCAACACCATAAATTAATTAATCATTATAAATTATGAAAATAAACAAAAATACTAGAAAAATACTTTGGATAGTCGTAGGAGTTTTATTGTTAATTTTAATTTTAACCTTAGCTCCTCAAAGAGAAGAAATATTTGTCGGTGATTTTCCGAGATTGCCCAATATCTCAGATAATGACACGACTAATCAAATCCTGCAGGACTTGGAGCAGACTGACCTGGGCGATGTAGACAAGCAGTTTGAACAGATAGACGCCTTGATAAATCAGCTCTGATTTATAAATATAGATTTTAAAAAAGCGGCTTGGAAAAGCTGCTTTTTGTTTCTAACCCTTTTTGATAAAAGAATAGATATGGGCTAAGATTTAAAACGCCAAAACTATGAAACGACTAATCTTTATTTTAATCATCGGCGGCATTGGCGGGGTTTTGCTGAATAACCTGGTTTTACCGGTTTTGATAGAAATTAATTTTTTGGGTTCGGCTAACCTGCTGAAATTTTTGGTCAAGCCGCAGGCCGAGATCATGATTAGGGAGACCGAGCGGGTAGTTACGGTTGAGCCGGATTTTTGGAAAGAGGTGGTGCCAAAAGTGGAAAGGTCAACTATTTTTGTCCAGTATTTTTCTTCAGCCGGCACCCTTATTTCCCAGTCAAACGGGATAACTTTAACCAATGACGGCCTCATTGTTGTTCCTTTAAATACGGTGCCAAAAAACTTTTCCACAGCCCAAATTTTTATAACTGGTAAAATATTAAAAGGGAGTTTGGCCACTATTGATTCGGCCAGTAATCTGGCTTTAATAAAAGTTGATGATTCCAGCTTACCAATATTGGATTTTGTTGATTTAAATGGTTTATTGTTAGGCCAGCACATTTTGATTATCGGCAAGAAAATAGATGTAAGCGAAGTTAAAACTTTTGCCCATACCTCTTTAATCACCGAGATTACTGGCCAGGTATTTTTTATAGATTTAGAGCGCGGCCAGCAAAGAGGCCAGATATCCGGAGCGCCGGCTGTTGACTCAAAAGGCAAATTAATCGGAATGATTCAGATTGATAGTAGTGGCCAAGTATTTATTATGCCTTATAATTTTCTCAAAGATCTCTTGGAAAAATATTTAAGCCAGGCCCCATCTTAAGAATGACCCAAAAAACTAAAGAAATTTTAAGGAAGATTAACCAGCTTCTTTATTTTGTTGAAATTTCAAATATCAAAGCTATAGATAAACTTAAGATTCTCAAGGTTTTATTAAGCATTAAACTGAATCTGATGGAGCTTTTGTCCTTTGAGCAAAAGGAGGAGAGAAAAGGAGAGCCGCGGCCAAATAGGGAATTAAGAAATCATGTAACCCAAAAGCATCATTTAATTTTAAAGTTCATAGAAGATAAAGGCGGCCGGGTCAGCGCGGCTGAACTAAATAATGTCGGCCTTGCCGGCCGCTCTTTGCGCCGCTACATCAAAGACCTCCGAAATAGCGGTAAACTGATAGTTGAAAAGAAGGGCCGTGAACATTTTTATCTTTTGAAGATTTAGGATAAAATAAAGTTTAATGAACGGCGATAAGAATCAGAGATTTAGAATTGGCTTAAGGCATTGGATCGGGACAATAATTATCGGCATCATTGCTGGTTTTGTTATTTTTGGACTCGTCCGGGGCCAGGAATGGCTTGGGGAATTTTTGGAATAAAGATATAGCGGCCATTTTATTATGGCCACCATATCTTTTACTTTTAAAGAGTTAATACTTCGCAACTATTCTTTTTGAATTACTTTTCGATTTTTGTAAAGTAGTCGTATTTATTTTAGATTTAGAGCCGCAATTTATGCAAAGAGATGGTGCTAAAAAGGTGCGGGGTTATCCACAATTTAGGCCTTTACATAGCTCTATTTAGCCCATAAAATAAGAACAGTTGTGGATAAGTAGGGTTTCAGTTAAGATTGACAAGATTATTTGAATTGATAAGATTCCCTTTTATTGTGTCAGTTTTTACAAATGCCAGATAGTATCTTTATTAACCCCCATATCAGACAAGCGAAGGCCCCAAGCCCTGAGGTTTAGTTTACTTTTGGTTCGCTTGTCTGATATGGGGGTTTCTCTGTTTAGGAGAAGCCGCCAGTTTAACAGGTCGAAATGTCGAAATAAGGATTAGTCTGAAGAGGGTCCTTGGCCCCTCACTTGGTTTTGCGAATGCAGTTGAAGTTTGTTTCAGGTAAAAACTGCCGCTGTAAGCCCAAGTGAGGGGCGGGTCGAAAATAAGAGCCCCATCAGACAAATTAAAAATAAAAATTGTCAATTATCGATAATTGATAACCTGATTCTTTAGTCCCGATTCCTCATTTTGAGGAATCGAGGATCCAAGATATCCCAAAAGGATATCGGGAGTCGTAAAAAAGATCAGGTTATGAGAAATTTAAAGAAGGCATTCTCTATCCCGCTTAGCGGGATTCAAGAAAATGTCTTAAGGTCGCAGAAAAATTATGAGTATACCTAATAAACACAAATTAAGCCTTAGAAAAGGTTTAACTGTATTAACTTCAGCTGCCACGATCTTGGTGTTATCCGGGGTTGCGGCAGTGCCAATGGGCGCTAACGCCCAAACCGTCCAAGACCAAATCAATACGTTACTGCAGCAGATTGCTGCTTTACAGGCCCAGTTAGTGGCCCTACAACAGCAAACTGGGGCCCCAAGCGCCGCATGCAGCTTTACTCGGAGTTTGTTCTTAGGCGTGGCTGGTGAAGACGTTAGATGCTTGCAGAAATACTTAAACGGCGCCGGATATACGGTTGCCGCTTCAGGAGCCGGCTCTTCTGGCAATGAGACCACTTATTATGGTTCTCGGACCCAGGCAGCCGTGGCTTCCTGGCAGGCGGCTAACGGAGTTTCTCCGGCCGCCGGATACTTTGGTCCTATTTCAAGGGCCAAATACACCAGCTTAGCCGGTGGCGTAACGCCACCTCCGCCAGGCGTGCCTGGCAATGTGGTAGCCAGTTTGGCTCCAGATAATCCGGGAGCTAAAACCCATATGTTAAACTCTTACGGCGTCGTAGTTATGTCCGTAAGGCTTACCGGGTCTGGAACAATCCAGGAATTAACCTTTAAGAGAGGCGGGGCCGGTGATGTAAATGATTATGACAATCTTTACATTTACGAAGGCGCTCGCCGCTTGGTTAATGGCAGAACGCCATCTTCAGCTACTGGAGAAGTGACTTTCATCAGCTTGAACGTGGCTGTTAATGGAACCAAAGATCTTCAGTTAGTGGCTGATTATTCCGGTGTAGCCGGAAACGTCAACTACTGGGATTTGACCGGCGCCAAACTTAGTTCCGGCACGGTCAGCGGAACACCGTTGAGAAGCAACAACTTTACAGTTGGTGGTTCTAACGGCGGAACGATCACGATGAACAAAGTCGGTTCAGTCGGCAACCCGAAAGTGGGCCAGAAAAACGCCCAGGTTTCGGAGTTCAAGATTACCGCCAACACCGAAGCCGCTTGGGTTAGAAGAGCCCAGCTGCTTCAGGGCGGAACAGTCAAGTCATCTGATATTACCAACTTAAGATTGGAAGTTAACGGCGTTAAAGTCTCCGATGGCGTGATGACCAGTAATGATTACGCCGTGTTTGACTTTGGCACTCCCGGCTACAAGGTTGAGAAAGGAGATAATAGAATCTTCAAGATGTTTGCTGACTTGGCCGGCAAGAAAGACGAAACCGTCAAATTCTACTTTGAGGTTGCATCTGATATTACCGCCATCGGTGATCAATTCGGCTTTGGCATGAAGCCGACCATCACCGATATGGATACTTCTGGCGAGGCCTTCAGTTTGACCTTGCAGGGCGGCGTATTGACCATTTCATTCAACGGTCCTAACGCCACCAATATCGGAACCAAAGTTTCTGACCAGGTAATGATGAGATTTTCAATGTCAGCGGCCAATGACATTGAGGTCAGAAAGTTGAGAGTTGGTTTCTGTTGGGACACCGGCGGCAACGGAGCGTTTAACGCCATCGCCAATCTTGACGATGTTACCGATGTAAAGGTAGTTGATGAAGACAACGGTCAAGTAGTTGCCGGACCCAAAGACGCTACCAACTTCACAGCCGGAGCCGATGGCTGTCCGGATGCGGTGAATGGTACCTTTAACACCTTCACCGATACCTTTGACTTGAAAGCTGGTACAACCAAGAACTTTAAAGTTACGGCTGATATTGACACAGGCGCTAATACCACTGGTGATGAATTGGCTGCTACTGATATCTTGAAAGCAATGGTTGACGGTTATGGCGAATCAGATTTGTCAGGAACTTCAGGTGATGTGGCAGTATTGAAGTATGCCGGCACTAACACCGCAGTTGATGACTCGGATATTGTGCCGAACACCGACATTCTCGGAAACAATTTGACTCTCCAGGCGTCTTCATTGACCCTTGGCTTGTCAAACTCGCCGCAAAGCATCAACTATGTCAAAGGCCAGAAAGGCGTTGACGTGGCTGGATTTACTTTTGCCGCTTCATTGGCTTCCGCTTTGACCGTTACCGATATAACCCTAACCGGTTATGTTGATGACACTGGCGGAACTTATGATGTTGGCGCGGCATCAAACTCTGAATCAAGCTTAACCGTAGGCGGATTGGTTTCGGCGGTTAAGTTGTATGATGGTGATACTGGAGCGTTGATTGACGACACTCCCAACACCAACAACCTTAACACCACAACCGGAACCATGATCTTCAACAACTTGAGCTGGCAGATTCCGGCCGGTTCAACCAAGAAACTCTTGGTTAAGACCGATCTTTCGGCCAACCCGACTTCAGGCGTGTCTGACTTCTTCACGTTTGACATAAACGCGACAGGAGATGTGACTGCCCTGGATTTTGCCTCGCAAACGGTTAATGCCGGAAACGCTGACCCGAACGGCGCCACAGCGCCAACCGTTGAAATCGGAGTCCTGTCTTCAGGCACGATGTCAACGGCTTTGGCTCCGGGCTCGCCGATTACCGGTTCAGTCTACTGGGGTCAAAATGACGTGGAGTTCGCCCGATACAGAATCCGCTCCCAGGATGAAGGATTCTTTATTGAAAGGTTGAATGTCGCGGGTGAAGTCGGAGCTGGAACTCCTGCTGATGTAACTGCCAACATTGACCAAGTTAAGCTGACCTACACCAACAAAGCTGGTTCTACTTTAACCGCAGTTGGTACGCTTAATTCCGACGCTTCCGTATCATTCGGATTTTCGGGAGACAACAGGCCTTATGTTCCAAAAGATTCAAGCATTGATATAGTCGTCAAAGCTAATATCAAGACTAAGTCCTTGAGAACCGGAAACGCTTTGACTTCAACTGATGGAACCGAGGTTAACTTCTCGCTTGACTTTTCAGGCGGCGTTGCGGATGAGTTTAGAGCCGTTGGTGAAGGTTCGGGAGTAGTGATTGATGGCGCCACCAATGCCAATATCGCTAACCGGACTGGTAACAACCAGTATGTCTACCGGGTCTATCCGGAATTCGTTCAGGAAACCTTGGCTGCATCAGAACCACTCGGCACCAAAGATGTCTTGAAGTTCACCATCAAAGCTCACGGTTTAGCTGACTCGAAGATCCTGTTTGACGAGCGGCCGTCGGCAACATTGAAATTTGAGGTTGTCGCATCTGGAGGCACTGACTCTAACATGACCGTAAGCCTGTATGATGTTGGTACCGGAGAATTGCTTGCCAGCGGCGGCGCCGCAGCTTGTTCGAGCTGTCAGTCATCGCCTCTAAATGGAAGGTCTTCAGTGACTTTCGACGATTGGGAAAAGGATGTTGAGATTTCTGGCGGAAGCCAGAAGACATTCAGGGTTGAGGTTGCATTTACCAATTTCTTGGATAAATCCGATTTCTTCCAGTTAGTGCTGCAAGATATGGATGACGGCAATACCCAATTAAGGTATGTTGATGGTGCTAAGACCAGCGAAGACAACACCGTTGACGGTGTCGCAGGCACATTCCGACTCTTGCCGATGAACGGCCCAATCTTCGTGAAGCAGTAATGATTGAACTGAATCCGGTTTCTCTAATCCTTGCGTAGGGATTAACCGGGAAAACCAAAAACCGCCATTCGGCGGTTTTTGGTTTGAAATGCCGTGATTCTTTTGGTATATTTCATTTATGCCCACTAAGTTGATTCTTTGGATAATTATTTTAGGAGTAGGTATTGGTCTTATATTTTTTGCCCAAGTATTTCGAGATAAGCCAAACGATACTTCTTTAAGGCCGGCTCCGTCTGAAAGTCCTAATCCGACAGCCAGTCCTACTCAATCACCGACACCGGGCGGAAGTATTTCCAAAACCGCTACTTGCCAAATCAGCGGCCAGGTCAGATTTATAAGTTCTAATACTTACGAAACCGTCGGCGCCAAGATAAGCTATCAAAATGTAGATGATAAAATAAGGCAGATTTTCTGGACCTCAAATCCTGATGATGGTGTGCTTGCAGTTGGTCCCAACCTATTTGAACAACTGCAAATTCCAAACGGTGAAAAAGAAGTTGGAGTTGCTTTAAATAAAAAGCCGCAGGCAGATAATTACGTCTTGACCGCGGCCATTAATTATGGAGTAAAACTGCCAAGTGGAGCAGAGGAATTAAAAAAGATAAACTGTACCGGAACGATAACTGTGGACACGTCGAAAGCTAAGTAATAAGTTATAAGTAAAAAGTAAGGGAAAGATGGATTCAATACTTGCAAAATTTATTTTAACAATCGCTTCTATTTTTGCTGTTTTAACAGGCTCAAATTATATTAAAGTTGCCGAAAATGATTTAGTTTTTAATTTCAAAACTGGTGGCAATTTCCCGATTTATTATTTTTTGAACGTTGAGAATGTTGGACCTCAAAAAGTTAGGTTTGATGTTTCCAGCAATGCCAACTGGGTTTTTGTTTATCGGGAAGGCCAAAGCCAGCCAACAGATTTTGTTTCACTTGAGTTGCCCCAGAACGCGCCGATTAACTTTGTTTTAGAGATTCATCCCGAACGGCTGGAAGACAAAACTCATAATGCAGAAATTTCAATAAAAGCTATCCAACTGCAGGATTATTCGGTTTTAGACACTAAGAAAATTTCAATCACTCTGAATAAAAATATTCAAATAACACCAACGCCGACTTTACCACCGGCAGAAGCAGAAGTTTCTATTCAAACTCCTTTAACTTCTCCGACAATCACCCCAGCATTATCTCCAACTCCAACTTTGAAACTCACGCCTAAGCCAGCCAGTCCTGTCTCGCCCAAAATTGAAGCTCCTGCGTCGGAAAGGGTCAAGCCAATTATTAGGCCGCTTGAACAGCTTATAGAGTCTCTTCGTTTGTTCGTAAAATTTTTATTTAGATTTTAGATTAGAATAGAATCAATCTTGAATTATCTTACATATGTAATTTAATTCAAGATTGAGATTTTGACAGAACTATATGGATAGGAAATTTTCAGTCATCGTTCTTTTAGGGGCGATTTTTTTAAGTTTTCTTCTTTATGGCAATAATCTCAAAGGCGATTTTGTTTATGATGATGAGTTTTTTACCGATCGGCCAGAATTAAGAAATTCATCCCATCTCACAAAAATTTGGCTTGAGCCATACATTCCCCAAAATAGAGAGGCTGGCGCTTATCGGCCTTTGGCCGTTTTTTCTTTCGCCTTGAATTATATTTTTTTCGGGGAATCAACTTTTAGCTTCCATTTGGTCAACATTCTTTTAAATGGTCTGGTCGTCTTTCTTGTTTTTCTTTTAGTCTTCAGATTATTCGGTGATAAAAACCTGGCTTTGATTTCTTCGATACTTTTCGCTTTTCTTCCGATTCACACTGAAGCCGTAAACTTCATAAAAGCGAGAGAGGAGTTGTTGTCGTCTTTTTTCGGACTTTTATCCTGGCTTACCTTTATTTCGGCGACAAACTCTTCTTCGCCAAATTACCAAAAATTACTTTTAAGTTCTTTTTTATTTCTTTTGGCGGTTTTGTCCAAAGAATTGATTTTTGTTCTGCCTTTACTTTTTCTGGCCGTCTTTTGGATAAGAAAAAAGCCGCCGCTGGACAGTTTGATTAAAGCCGCCGCAGTTTTTATTCCAGCCTCCTTGATTTATTTAGTTATGCGCTATCTGGCTTTGGGAAGCTACGCTTTTGGCAAAGAAGAAGCTTATTTCGTAATCAATCCAACTGCTTTTACCGATTTCTGGACCAGAATCTGGACCGCTTTTAAGATTGCTTTCATTTACATCGGAAAAACTTTTGTGCCCATAAATCTTACTGCTAATTATCACTATAATCACCTAACTTTAGTCGCGAGTCCCTTTGGTTCTCTGGGAACGGTTTTGGGGATTTTACTTCTGTTACTTTTAGTTTACTTAATGGTTAATAGAAAATTTAGAGATTCTCCTTTAAGTATTGGCGCTGTTGCTTTTTTAATTCCTTATCTGGTTTTTTCAAAATTCTTTTTTACGGCCGGCGAAATAGTGGGGGAGCGCTGGATTTATTTTCCGTCAATTGGTTTAAGCATCATCGCCGGTTATTTTATTTATATGCTAATTAGGAGAAATAAAGTCATAGGTTATTCGCTTTTTGCCGGCCTGTTGATTTTATATGCTTCCTTTATTATCCCCAGAAACAAGGTTTGGGCTAATGAGGAAAATTTGTACAAAAATATGGTTAAGACCGCTCCGCAAAGCGTCCAAAGCCATTTTAGCCTGGCAATTTGGTATATGGAAAATAATAAAATTGATGAAGCGATTGAAGAAGCTGATGCTGCTTTCAAGATTTACCCCGACCACCCGCCTCTTTTAAACTTAATCGGAACGATTGCTTTTCTGAAAGGGAGTTATAGTTTGTCTGAAGATGCTTTTTTAAAGGCAATTGAGTTAAGGCCTAAACTTGCCGTAAGCTATAGCAATCTGGCTAAACTTTATTACCGAGTTGGTGAATATCAAGGAGCTGAACAAATGTTGGAGACCTTAATTAACAACTTATCTCAACCGAAAAAAGATGATTTAATACTATATAAAGAGGTGCTTGATAAATTAAATGAGAAATAAAAATCTGTTGACAATTTTTCTCTTAGTTATAATCGGTTTTTCGGTTTATACTTTTAATTTAAATAACCAGCTTTTTTGGGATGATGACGAATGGATTAAAAGCAATATTTTCGTTCATAACTTCTCTTATCTTAAAGAAATTTTCACTCAAAATGTTCTTGCCGGTTTCGGTTTAAACAGCAACTATTACCGGCCCTTGCTTCTTTTAAGCTTTGCTTTTAATTATATAATCCACGGCATCGCTCCTTTTGGCTACCACCTTTTGAGCAATGGATTTCATATCGCCAACGGGGTTTTAATTTTTCTTCTTTTGGGTAAGTTTTTAAACCGGCGCACCTCATTTTTAGCGGCTCTTTTATTTTTAATTCACCCGGTCCAGACCGAGGCCGTGACCTACATATCTGGTAGGGGAGATCCGATGTCGGTTTTCTTTATGCTGACGGCTTTATGGTCTTACGTTAAATATTTTGAGATTAAAAGGAAGTTATTCGCCGTTAGTTCTTTGCTATTCGCTATATTTGCTGTTCTTTCCCGCGAAACGGCAATACTATTCCCGTTGCTTTTAATGATTTTCTATATTTCTTTTCTAAGTAGAGAAAAATTCATCTCGGCTCTAAAAAAATCTTTTATTGTTTCTCTGCCTTTTTGGATGATTTCAATAGTTTATTTCATTTTACGTTTAACCGTATTTAATTTTGAAAATACTCTTAATTTTTACTCCCAGCAAAATGCCTATACCGAAAATTTGTTTTTCAGGCTTTACACTTTCGGAGCTGTATTGATTGAGTATTTCAAGATTATTTTTTATCCGGTCGGGCTTCATATGGAGCGCAGTTTGCCGGTAGCGACTTCTCTGTTTCAGTGGCCAGTTTGGTTTGGGGCGTTAATAGTTTTAGGGGTCATCTTTATTAGTTTTCTTTTATTTAGAAATTTAAAAATTGAAAATTCATTGAAAATTGAAAATTGGAATTTGAAAATTAAAGAACCAAATTCTGATTTCAGAATTTGGTTCTTTGGTTGGGCTTGGTTCTTTGTTGCCTTAGGTCCGGTTTCCGGAATTATTCCGATAAACGCAATTATTTACGAACATTGGCTTTATCTGCCTTTAATCGGTTTTGCAACCCTCACTGGATTTTATCTGGATAAAATCTTATTTTTTCTTAAAAATAATCAAAAACTTATTACTTATTACCTATTACTTATTACTTTGATTGCTTATTTTTCTTTCTTTACCATTCAATCAATCAAACGCAGCATTCTTTGGGGCAGGCCGATTGAGTTTTACGAAGATATTTTAAAATACAGTCCGGAGAGCGTCAGAATTCTTACCAACTTAGGTAATCTTTATTCGGTAAGAGGTGATTCAGTTAAAGCTGCTGAATTTTACATAAGGGCAGTTGAAACTCCAGATGGTAAATTTTTTGCCGAACCCTATTATAATTTGGGCAATATTTACCGGGACTCGGGCCAGATTGATAAAGCCATAGAGCAGTATCAAAAGGCGATTGAAGCTGATCCAAACTTTCCTTTTGCTTATCAGAGTTTAGCCGAAGTTTATGTAAATAAAAAACAAGACCTAATTTCCGGAATTGAAATTTTGGAAAAATTAAAGGCAATTCAGCCGGGCAATCCGAGGCTTTATTATAATTTGGGGCTTTTATATCTTGCCACAAATAATTTTGATTTGGCCGTTCAAAATCTTGAGTCAGGATTAGATTTTGCTTCTGGCCGCGACAGTGAAGTTGAAGCGGCGATAAAAGAAATTTTATCTAAGATGAGAACTAATTAAAGAGTTCTTCTGTCTCTCTCACCATCTTTTCCATAGTGAATTTAAATAAAACTGTCTGATGAGTTTGAATGGCTATTTCTTGTCTAACTGTTTCGTTCTCCAGAAGATATTTTATTGCTTCAGCCATCTGCCGAGGATTTTTCGATTCAACCAAAATCCCGCTCTTGCCGTTTTCAAGCATTTCTTCCAGGGCTCCAACGCGAGTAGCAATAATCGGCAGTTTTGCGGCCATGGCTTCCAGGATCACCCAAGGAAATCCCTCTTTAATTGAAGACAAAATAAAAATGTCAAAGGCCTTTAGGTATTTGTAAGCATCTTGAATTTGACCCGCTAAAATTATGTCATTTTTCAGTTCATACTCCGCGATTTTAGATTCAAGTTTTTTTCTTTCCAGGCCGTCGCCGATGATTATCAGGTTGAAGTCTGTGTTTTTTAAAATTCGCATTGCTTCAATTAAATATTCCAGCCCTTTGGTGGGATAAAAATTAGCAATGGTTCCGATACTGTATCTTTTTTGGAAAATTTTTCCGTGTCTCTTTCCGATATTTTTAAATAAGTATAATTTTGCCGTTTCTTTTTCCAAAAATTCCATTCTCAAAGCATCAATTCCGTTGTGGATTGTTTTAACTTCAATTTTTGGTTTTATTCCTAATTTTTTTGCCTGAATTTCGTCTGGTCCGCTTTCGGTAATGATTATGTCTTTAAATCCGGCAGTTACCTTTTCGGCCGCGAGCCACACTTTCCTTTTCCAGCCAAAAGAAGGGTCATTAAATGCCCAGCCGCCGATTCGGTAGATTAGTTTCATTTTTTTATATTGTTTTAGCTTGATTATTTTTAGTATCTGATTTGCGATGCTGCCCAGCACCCCGGTTTTAGAACTGTTTAAATGAAGATATTCGGGTTTAAATTTATTTATTAAATTTATCAGTTCAAAAACTGCCGGAATATCGTAAAGTGGACTGACTTCCCGGCGCAGATACTCAAGTTTAAATGTTTTGATTCCTTTTTTATTAAGCCGATTAAGCAAATCCCAGTTTCCTTCTGGTCCGGCGGCCACACCTATATCATATTTTTGAGGGTTAAGCCGGGTAGTAAATTCGTATAGAAATCTTTGAGAGCCGCCTAATTCGGATTTAGTGATGATAAATAAAACCCTTTTCTTGGGGTTATTTATATTCGCAACCTGATTGATTTTATCAATCATTTATGACATTATAGTAAAACAAAAAAATAAATCAATGATGAAAATTTTACTTTTTTCAACGGCTTATCTGCCATTTGTCGGCGGAGCGGAGTTAGCCGTAAAAGAAATAACCGGCCGACTGATCAATATAGAGTTTGATTTAATAACCGCCAAGCTAAAGAGAGGCCTGCCTGATTTTGAAAAAATCGGCAATGTTAATGTCTACCGCATCGGCGCCGGCAACAGATTTTTAGACAAACCGCTTTTGCCGAATTTGGGTTTTCTGAAAGCCATAAATCTACATAAAGTTAAGAAATATGATTTAATTCACGGGATGATGGCTTCGCAAGGTTCGGCCGCGGCCTACCTTTTTAAATTTTTTTATCCCAAGGTTCCATTTGTTTTGACTTTACAAGAAGGTGATTTAGGCCGCAATTCGCCTTTTGATAGATTTTGGCAGAGAAGAATTATAAGAAAAGCCGACACAATTACAGCCATTAGCAGTTATCTATCCGAATTTGCCAAAAAATTTAATAAAAAAGCGCCGCTTTACATTGTGCCGAATGGAGCAACAATAAGTAATAATTTAAAAGTAATAAGTAATAAGAAAAACAATAAAGAAAAAGTGATAATCACGGTTTCGAGGTTGGTTAGAAAAAACGGAATTGATATTCTTATTAAATCATTAAAAAATTTATCAATTACGAATTACGAATTACGAATTATCGGAGACGGACCTGAACGCAAAAGTTTAGAAAAATTAAGCCGAGAGTTGGGCGTCGCAGATAGAGTAAACTTTCTTGGCAATATTCCAAATGAAGAGGTTCCCGGGTATTTAGCTCAGGCTGATGTCTTTGTCCGGCCTTCTCGGTCAGAGGGCTTAGGCACTGCTTTTTTAGAAGCCATGGCCGCCGGTTTACCGGTAGTTGCCACGCCAGTCGGCGGCATTAACGACTTTCTTAAAGATAGAGAGACTGGTCTTTTTTGTGAGTCAAATAACCATAAAAGCTTGGCTGAGAAAGTTTCTCATATTTTAACTGATGATAGTTTAAGAGAAAATTTAATTAAAAATGGGCAAAGTTTAGTTAAAGAAAAATATAACTGGGACAAAATAGCCGAAGAAATGAGAAAAGTTTATGAAGCAAGTATCAGTTAAAAAGAAAATCACTATTGCAGCAGGAAATTTTTGGCCTGATATCGGCGGGCCATCAAGTTATATCAGACAAATAACACCAAAACTCATTGGGGCTGGTTTTGGAGTAGATGTGGTTGTCCGTTCTATAAAAAGAAAGTTTCCCGAAGATAAAGAGCTTAATTTTAAAGTTCACCGTATAAAAAACTTTCCGCCCAAAATCTTTACTTACTTTCGATATATGATGAAATTGTTAAAAGTAGCAAAAGATAGCAGTCTTATTTACGCCCAAGGGCCGGTGAGTTCAGGCTATCCGAGTTACTTAGCCAATAAATTTTTAAAGAAGAGGTTAATTGTTAAGATAACCGGCGATTACTCCTGGGAACAATACCATGTTCAAAATTCAAAAAACGAGATTACTGAAGTAATTGATTTTCAAAATAAAAAATTATCAGGTAAATTTAATACTTTGAGAAAAATCCAGGAAAGAGTTTGCCAAGCAGCCGATATGGTTGTTGTTCCATCTCGTTTTTTGGCAAAAGTTGTTCGGTACTGGGGAGTAAAGCCTGAGAAAATCAAGGTTATTTATAACGGTACGGATTTTAAGCCGTTAAACCTGGAAAAAGAAAAAGCCAGAGAAAAGATCGGAATTTCCGGCAGTATTATTTTGTCAGCCGGAAGATTAGTTCCCTGGAAGGGCTTTAAGATGCTCATAAAAATAATGCCTGAACTTTTAAAAGAGAATCAATTTTTGAGATTAGTTATAGTTGGTGATGGTCCAGAAAAAGAAAATTTGGAATTGATGAAAAATAATTTAGGCTTAAACAATAAAGTCTATATAGTCGGTAGAAAGTCGCAAGAGGAGCTTAAAACTTACTTGGCGGCGGCGGATATGTTCGTTTTGAATACGGCCTATGAGGGTTTCTCCCATCAGATTCTGGAAGCCATGGCTGTCGGAGTGCCGGTGATTACCACCAATGCCGGTGGAAATCCAGAAGTTATAAAACAAGGCGGAAACGGTTTTATGGTCAAGTATAATGACGAATTAAACTTAGTTGAGGCGATTAAGGCAATTTTTGAGCACGAAGACATAAGAGATAAATTTATAGAAGAGGGTAAGAAAACAGCCAAAAAATTCAACGTTGATAAAATGACAAAAGAAACTGCAGCCGCCTTAACTCGATGAAATTATTAATGATTTCAGGAGATAAATCTTTAGCCGAGGTTAAACGCGGCGCTTTTTATAATACTTTGGAAGAATTTCATAAATACTGGGACAGAATTGATATTATTATTCCCAAGGTTTCTTCTCCCCATTTATCGGCAAATTATTTTGGTAATGTTTTTATTCATCCTTCGCCCTGGCCAAAGATTTGGCAGCCCTTTTGGATTTTAAAAAGAGGTCAGGAAATTTACAGAGACCAGAAATTTGATTTGATGACGGTTCATGAATACCCCCCTTTTTATAATGGAATAGGCGCAAGATTGCTTTGGCAGAAAATAAAAGTTCCCTATGTACTTGAAATTCATCATATTCCCGGCTATCCCAAAGCTGCAGATTTTAAAGAAAAACTTTATCGCTGGCTGACCCGTCTTTTTATTAAATATGATTCTTTAAAAGTAAAAGCAGTGAGGGTAGTGAATAAAAAACAAGTCAGAGAATTTTTATTAGAATCAGGAGTGTCTGAAGGAAAAATTGCCTATATCCCTTCTTTTTATATTGATTTAGATACTTTTAAACCTCTAAACTTGGGCAAAAAATACGACTTAATCTTTGTTGGTCGTTTAGTAAAAAACAAAGGATTAAATCTATTAATTGATTCTCTAAAAATATTAAATATTAAATATAATATGCGGGATACCAAATTATTGATTGTCGGCGATGGCCCAGAAAAAAAGAAGTTAGAAGTTAGAAGCGAGAGGTTAGAATTGAAAGACAATGTTATGTTTTACGGTTGGGCCAAAGATCCAGAAGAAATAGCAAAATTAATGAATCAATCTAAAATATTAATTGTCCCTTCCTATAATGAAGGTGGTCCAAGAACCCTTCTTGAAGCGATGGCTTGCGGGATACCGGTAATTGCCACTCCGGTTGGGATTATTCCAGACATTATTGAAGATAAAAAATCCGGCCGAATAATTAATTGGGATGGAAATGACATTGCCGAGAAAGCTTTTGAGTTACTTAATAATCTCGAAGATTATAAAAAGTACAGTGTCGCTGGCCTGGAAATTGTTAAGAATTTTGAGAAAAAGGCCGCCATTAAAAATTATGCCGAGGGGCTACTATCCTTGATAAAATGAAAAATCTTTTAGTTATTGCTCAACGAGTTGACGAAACAGATGACTTGCGGGGATTTTTTGTTGGTTGGTTAAGAGAATTTTCCCGCCATTTCAATAAAGTTTTCGTAATAACAATCGGGAAAGGGAATTATAATTTGCCTTCCAATGTTTTTATTTACTCTCTTGGCTATGAGATTGGTGCCTCGAAAATAAAAAAGTTTCGGAGATTTTATAAATATTTGTTTAGATTAACGCCTAAAAGCCAAGCAATTTTCGCTCATATGTCGCCGATTTTCGTAATTTTGTCTTGGCCTGCCGCTAAAATTTTCAGAAAAAAAATAATTTTATGGTACAGCCACCGTAAAACTTCATTTAAATTAAGGGCGGCTGCTTTTTTATCCGATAAAATATTAACTTCTTCGGAGTCAAGTCTTACTTTAAGGACTTCTAAAAAGATAGTAACTGGCCACGGCATAGATACAGATTATTTTAAATTAAAACCTCAAGAGGATGTTTTTGATAAAAGTAAAATTTGGCGGATTACCTCAATAGGCCGAATTTCGCCGATAAAAGATTACATTACCATAATCAAAACAATGAGTATCTTAAAAAAGAAGGGCTATAATGTTAAATTAAAAATAATTGGCCGGCCGATTTATCCAAAAGACGGCCAGTACCTTCAGCAATTAAAAGATTTAATTAATAGTTTAAAACTCCAGAAAAATGTAGATATTTTAGATTACATACCTTATAATCAGTTGCCGCCCGTTTATCAGGAAACCGACATTTTAATTAATGGCTCACCAACCGGAGGCCTGGACAAAGTGGTTCTTGAGGCAATGGCTTCTGGGGTTGTAATTTTTGTTGCCAATAAAGGATTTGCCCAGGATCTCGGGAGTTATCAGGATAAATTTATTTTTCAGTGGAACGACCCGGCTGATTTAAGCAATAAAATTGAATTATATCTGAAAAACCCGATTTCAATAGGCCCCTTTTTAAGAAGTCAAGTAATTAAACGGCATAATATTCAGAATATTTTGAATAACTTAGCAGCAATAATGGGATGAAGATATTAAAAATTTTTATCAAAGAAAGTTTCATTCAGTGGCTCGTGATTTTAATCGCTTTAAGTTATTTTCTGTTTCCCTACTTTCCAAATATCAGTTTTGAATTTTTTGGGAAACCGTTTTTTATAACCCAGATTTTGCTTATAACCGCCGTTTTATTATTTGGTTTAAAACAGCTGATTGAAAGGAAAATATATTGGCCGTCCCTTTTTAATTATTTAATAATCTTCAGCGGGATTTTATTTTTAAGCACCCTGATAAATAACGGCCCGTTTTTTAAAGCTTCTTTTTCTTTGTTTTCCTTACTGGCCGTTACCTATCTTTTTTCCTTTCTCCAACAGGAGTATTTAGGAAAATTTTTTAAAGTCTTCGCTTGGTTTACGATAACCGCCGCAATTTTAGGGATTCTTCAGTTTTACATAGGAGATTTTACTTATATTGCAAAGTATTTCGGCTACGAAGAAACGACTTATTTTGCCACCGGCTTTACCAATTATCCTTCTTTATTCGGTTTGCATTTAGCTATTGCCTTGCCTTTATTTTTAGTTTTTTTTATTTACAGTTCTAAAAATGAAAGAAAGACTTGGTTATTGACTTTCTTTTTAAGTGCCATTGCTCTTTTACTGACCTTTTCCAGAGGGGCTTGGCTGGCTTTATTTGTTTCTTTTATTTTTCTATTTATAATCACCCCCTCAAGCTATCGAAGAAAACTCACTACTTACTCAGTTGTCGCCTTATTTTTAGTTATTTTAGTTTTTTACCTTCCTTTTAAAAAAGGAGCTGGAAACTATGAGTACGGAGCAGGGAAAAGTTCTACCCAAATCGCAAAAGAAGTAGTATTTAATCCAGGTCATTTTTCAGTCAGAAGCCGTTATGCTTTTTTGGTGGCGGCCAAAGATATGGTTTTTCAGTCGCCGCAGACCTTCCTCATCGGTTTGGGTCATAAAGGTTTTGAAAAAAACTGGAGAGAGTTCCGGCCCGATATTGAAAATATTGAATGGCGGGACGAGGTTAATTCGCATAGTACCTATCTTGCCGCTCTTACCTCAGGAGGTATTTTTGGTTTACTGCCCCTTTTAATTTTTATTTATCTGATTTTCAGAGGCTTGATGAGAATTAAGGACGAGAATTATTTGGCTCTTAGTTTGGTCGGGATAATGACGGCTATTTTGGTTGACGGTTTGTTTCATGATTTTCTTTTCACCAAATATTTATGGATTTTTGCCGGCATATCATTAGCGATAATCAAAAATTATGAAAACCAATCTGTATAAATCAGTAATATCTTTTCTTTTCGTATTAATTCTATTTCTGCCTTTAATTGTTTTACCCCAATCAACTTCAGCTTTTTATTCCGGAAAAGTTTTTTATTTTAGGACCCTTTCTCTTTTGATTCTTATTTTCTATCTATTTTTAGTAAGAAGAGACAAAAGTTTTCTGCCCAAATTAAATTTCATAACCCTATCCCTAACCATTTTTGTATCAGTTTATGCTTTATCAGTTTTATTCAGCACTGAAATTCAACGAAGCATCTGGGGCAACTATAGCCGCGGCTCTATCGGCCTTCTGAATTTGCTTTACTTTTTTGTTTTATTTCTGGTTGCTTCCGGCGTGTTTAAATCAAAATCCGACTGGGACCTGCTTTTAAAATTTTCGTTATTGGTTGGGGTTTTTACCGCTCTTGTGGCCGAAGTATTTTACGGCTATTTCAGGCAGTTTTCCGACAGCAAAAGGATTTTTGGCACTTTGGGCAATCCGGCGCTACTTGCCGGCTATCTATTAATTCATTCTTTTCTGTCCTTATGGTTTTTTGAAGAAGCATTCAATAAAAAAAAGAAAATATTTTATGCTCTTTTGTTTTTGTTTTTATCTTTATCGGTTATTCTAACGGCAGTCAGAGGAGCGGTGCTCGGATTGGCTGTCGGTTTTATAATTTTTCTGTTTTTATACATCAAAAAGTATTATCAGCCAAAATATTTAGCCGCTGTTTTTCTTGTTTTACTTTTAATTTTTGTCGGCTTTTTTACTGTCCGGAATATTGAGTTTTTAAGGTCCAATTTTATTTTAGGCAGGTTGTCAGATATAAGTTTTAGCCAAGGCAGTACTATCTCAAATCGGCTGGAGGTTTGGAAAATGGCGATAAATGGTTTCAAAGATATGCCTTTGCTTGGCTGGGGACCTGAAAATTTTGTTCTTGTTTATTACAAAAATTTCAATCCCTCTCTTTTTATAAATTCTTTTAAAGAAAACGTATTTGACCGGGCTCATAATGTTTTTTTGGAAATTCTTGCTACCACCGGAATTTTTGGTCTGACCGCTTATTTATTAGTATGGTTTTCTATTTTTTACGCAACTATGAAAAAAGATCTATTTTTTTTTACCCCTTTATTTGCCGGTTTATTTATTCATAATCTTTTCATTTTTGACTCACTTTCAAGTCTTTTGTTGTTTTTTCTGGTGACTGCTTTTATTAGCCGGAATGAGGATTTAAATTTCAGTTGGTTAACAAGGAAAAGTTTTTTATTCCCAGTATTTATTATTTTTTTACTTTTAATTTTTATTTTGCAGTTTGGTTTTGGCAACCCAGCCTTGGAACAGCTTAAAGTTAAACGGTTTGCTTCGGCGACATTGGACAAGACGGTTATTGCCGAGGAATTAGATGAAGAATTGAAAATGGAAATTTTATCTTCCTTGGATAAAGTTAGTAAAATATTAGCCAAAGATCCCGATAATCTGATATGGTACATTTTTTCCTCAGCATTAAATAATCAGGCCGGTAAATTGATTGATAAAGAATTTTATACTAAATCAGAAGAAGTGATTAAAAAAGCCCAAAGCCAGTTTCCTGGGCACCAGCAGATTTACTATCAGCTGGCTATTGCCAAAGCCGGGCAGGGAAATTTTGAAGAAGCCGTAAAGATAAGCGATTTGGCGATATCTTTAAATCCAAAGTCAGATGAATCGTACTGGCAGAAAGCCATGCTTTATATTGATTTTGGAAATTTTAACACCGGTTATAAACTGATTATGGAAGCTGAAAAAGACTATCCTTGGATTTTATCTTTTACCGACACAATGAAAATGATTGACATTGAAATTAGGAGAGAAAATTATAAGAGAGTTGCTTATTTATACGAACATTATGCCATTAGACGCTTTAGGCCGAAAAACGCCCAGCTTCATGCTTCTTTGGCGGCAACCTATGCCAAGATAGGAGAGAAAGAAAAAGCGATTGAGTATGCTCAAAAAGCGGCCGAGCTTGACCCGGCCTATGCCGATGATTCTGAAATTTTCATTAAATCACTAAGATGACCGATAAGGACCATTTTAATCCCAAAAATTATGACCACGAGCATCGCTGGATGAGCTATTGGTATCAAGCCAGAGAGGTTTTTAATTTAAATCCATCAAGCGTTCTCGAAATCGGGAAGGGCAATGGGTTTTTATATGACTATTTAAAGAAATCAGGTATAGATATTGTTTCGTTGGACATTAATCCCGAAAGAAAACCCGATGTGGTCGGCAGTGTTTTGGACATTCCTTTTAAAGGCAGTTCTTTTGAGTTGGTAGTTTGTTTTCAGGTTCTTGAACATTTACCCTATGAAAATTTTAGAAAAGCTTTAAGCGAGATAAAAAGGATTTCCCAAAAATACGCCGTGATTTCTTTGCCTCATTGGGGTTGGACTTTTTACGCGATTTTTAAGGCACCGCTAATAAAGAGGATTAAAATTTTTTTCAAAATTTCTGGGTTAGTTAAACATAAGTTTGACGGCGAGCACTACTGGGAAATAGGCAAGCATAATTATTCTTTAAGAAAAGTTAAAAAAGAAATCAGGCAAGTCGGCTTTAAAATTTTAAAAGATTATATCAATCCTGAATCGCCTTTCCACCATTTTTTTGTTTTGGAGAGATTAAATAAATAAAATGGCCATATTCATTCCATCATACACATACATTTATGAACGGCACCTTCGTGTTTTTGATTATTTTACAAACAAAGAAGATCTGGTTTTTATTTTACCAAAAATTTGGAAGGCCAAAGGCGGCAAGTTAATAGTTAAGCCTCCGCAAAGTTCTGATTTTTCTATAATTCCTGCCTGGGCGCCTTTTTATCACTCACGCTATCCCATTATCGGAGGCCTGTTAAAGGCTTGGATGCCGAATTTAGGCACAATTTTGAGAAAGCTTTCAAAACCTGGCGACGTGCTTTTAAGTTCGGCCGAGCCGTATTTACTGACTACATATTTATATAGCCGGCTTTGCAAGAAACTCGGCCTAAAACATGTTTTTTTAACCTGGCAGAATCTTCCTTATCCTGAAATAGCCAGCGGGCCAAAATTAAAAATTAAAGAATGCTTGATAAGACAAAATATTAATTTAAGCGCCGGAGCTTTATGCGGGTCAAAACAGGCTTACGATGTTTTAAAGCCTTATCTGAATTCAATAATTAGAACCGAAGTTATTCCTCAATCAGGAGTTGACTCAGATTTATTTAAACCTGATATCCCCAATGATTTTAGAAAAAAGTATAATTTAGAAAATAAAGTAGTTTTTCTTTTCGGAGCTGTGTTTGATGAAAGAAAAGGCGTATTTACAACTATCAAGGCTTTTAGTAAAGTAGTTAAACAGGTTCCCTCATCTCACTTGGTAATGATAGGAATGGGTCCGCTTTGGCAGGAGGCCAGGGAGTTGGCAAGAAAGCTTTCTCTGGGAGATAAAATTTTGTTTATTGAATGGCTGCCCAATGACCAGCTCCCGCCGATTTTGGCTTCCAGTGACATTTTTGTTCATCCATCCGAACCAAGACAGGGCTGGGAGGAGCAGTATGGTTGGTCAATTCTTCAAGCATCTGCCAGTGGTTTGCCGGTAATTTCTACAAAAATCGGAGCGATAAGCGAAGCTGTCCTTGATGGCAAGACCGGAGTTTTAATAGAACCGAAAAATCCTCAAGCCCTGGCCCAAGCGATGATTCGTTTAGCTTCAAATTCAGAAGTTAGAAAGAAAATGGGCGAGGAGGGCCGGGAATATATGCTGGTTAAATATAGTCATCGGGTCGTGGCCAGGAAATTGGAAAAATTTTTGAGAAGCTTGTGATTTTTAGATATGAAGAATACAAATTTTAATAATCAAACTATTCTTGTTAGCGGCGGCTCCGGTTTCATCGGTTCTCACTTTATCCGTTATATTCTCTCTAAATATCCGCGGATTAAAATCATAAATTTAGACAGTTTAAATTATTCAGGCAGCAAGTTAAATCTAAGGGATATTGAGAAAAACAAAAAGTATAAATTTGTTGAAGGAGATATTTCCGATTTCCAAAATCTTCGTGAAGTTATCAATAAACATAAGCCGGATTATATCGTAAATTTCGCCGCGGCCACCCACGTTGATAAAAGCATTCACAATGGTTCGCTTGGATTTATTCAGGCCAATATTGTCGGCGTCCACAATCTGCTTGAAGCAGTTAAAAATTCTCCTTGGGTTAAAAAGTATGTCCAGATTTCTACTGATGAGGTTTACGGAGCCATTGATTTAGGGTCAAAAAATAAATTTAAAGAAACTACTTCTTTTGCTCCAAATAATCCTTATTCCGCCACCAAAGCCGGAGGCGATCTTTTGTGCCGCTCTTACTGGAAAACTTGGGGCGTGCCAGTAATAGTCACTCACAGCGCCAATAATTTTGGCCCTTATCAGTATCCGGAAAAATTGATTCCCTTTTTCATTTTAAGAATGCTGGAAAATAAGAAATTACCGCTTTATGGAGATGGTAAAAATATGCGCGACTGGATTTACGTTTTAGATAATTGCCGGGGAATTGAAGCCTGTTTGCTCAAAGGGAAACCGGGAGAAACTTATAATATCGGAGCCGATAATGAAAGAAGTAATCTGGAAATAGCCAAAATGATCCTAAATTATTTTGGCAAAGATGAAGCCTGGATAGAATTTGTCGCTGACCGGCCCGGGCATGACCGCCGCTATTCGCTGGACTGGGCAAAAATTAAAAGAGAACTTGGCTGGCGGCCGCAATACAGATTTAAAGATGCTTTTTACAAGACAATTGATTGGTATGTTAAAAACCAGGATTGGATGAAGGCCATAAAAAAGAAAGAGGCCTTAAATCCGCATATCAAGAAATAAATATGCATGGCGTGATTCTGGCCGGCGGCTTAGGCACCCGGTTACAACCGCTGACCCTGATAACTAATAAGCATTTACTGCCGGTTTATGACAAACCGATGATTTTGTATTCCTTACAGACCCTTAGAAACTCCGGCGTGACTGATATAATGGTTGTCTGCGGAAGAGAGCATGCCGGGCACTTTATGAATTTTTTGGGTTCCGGAAAAGAGTACGGAGTTAAATTATCTTTTGCTTTGCAGGATAAAAATGACGGCGGTATTGCCGACGCTTTGAGTTACGCCGAATATTTTGCCGAAGGGGATAATGTCGCCGTAATCTTAGGCGATAATTTTTATACAAAAAGCTTTCAAAAAGAGATTAAGAGTTTTAAAGGCGGGGCCATGGTTTTTCTGAAAAAAGTAAAAGACCCGCACAATTTCGGCGTTCCGGTATTTAACAGTCATGAAAAAATAATCAGGATAGAAGAAAAGCCGAAAAAGCCAAAATCAAAATACGCGGTTACTGGTTTTTATCTGTACAGCAATGACGTGTTTCAGAAAATAAAAAAATTAAAACCTTCAAAGCGCCAAGAACTAGAGATTACCGATTTGAATAATTTATATCTAAAAGAAAACCGGCTCTTTTACGAAACTATAAATGGCCAATGGGTGGATACTGGTTCATCTTTTGATTCGTTGCTAAAGGCAAGCAATTGGATAGCAAAAAATTTAAAAAAATGGGAAAACAGCTCTTCTATTTAGTTAATCAAAGGCTGCCGACTGAAAAAGCATATGGGCTTCAAATCTCAAAAACCTGCGAAGCTCTTGCCCAAAAAGGCATTGAAGTGAAACTCGTATATCCTTTTAGAATTAATCCTGTTAAAGAGGACCTTTTTTCTTATTACGGAGTTAAGAAGAATTTCAGGATTAAAAAAATTCCAGCCATTGATTTTTACTTACCTGGGAAATCAGATAAATTATCCTTTTTTATAAAAAGCTTTATTTCGGCAGTTTTCGTTACCTTTTATGCAATTTTTTACCGAGCTGATTTTATTTATTCCCGAGACGAGCTGCCCTTATATTTTTTAAGTTTTTTCAAAAAAAACATTTTTTTTGAAGCTCATCGTTTTTCAAAAAGCAGAGCGGTAATTCGTTTTTATAGAAGATTTAAGGAACTTAATCTAAAAATTATCGTTATTACTAATAACTTAAAAAATGAGTTTGTTAAGTTTGGTTTCGGTCCGGAAAATATTTTAGTTGCTCCAGACGCGGTTGATTTAGAAGAATTTGACATAGATGTTTCCAAAGAAGAGGTAAGAAAAAAATTGAATTTGCCGCCGGATAAAATCCTTATTGGCTATGTCGGCCAACTCCGAACAATGGGCATGAAAAAGGGGGTTGATTTTGCGATTGAATCTATCAAGTTTTTACCAAAAGATTGCACCCTTGTTTTAGTCGGCGGAATTAAAAAAGATATAGATTATTACAAAAAATTAAGTGAAAAAGAGAATTTAAATGAGCGGATTTTATTTGTTGGCCGGATTAAGCATAATTTAATTCCGGTTTATTTAAAAGCTTTTGATATTTTAATAATGCCCTTTCCGAATATACAGCACTATGCATTTTATATGTCGCCTTTAAAGCTTTTTGAGTATATGGCCTCAAAAAGACCGATTGTGGCCACTGATTTGCCAACCGTCAGAGAAGTACTTAATGAAGAGAATTCCGTTTTGGTAAAATCAGAAAATCTAAGTGGTTTTGTTGCCGGCATAAAAAAGATTTTAGAGAATTCAGATTTGGCCGAAAAAATAAGCAGAAATGCTTTTAAGGACGTACAAAATTATACCTGGCAGAAAAGAGCAGAAAAAATTTTAGAGTTTATAATCAATAAAATTTGACTCTTGAATTATATTACATATGTAATGTAATTCAAGAATAGGGATGAAAATCTTAATTATTATTCCGACTTACAATGAAAAAGAGAATATCTCTTCTTTGACGCAGAGTATTTTTGAACATCATCCCGAAGTTTCGATTTTGGTAATAGATGATAATTCGCCTGACGGCACGGCCGAGGTCGTAAGAGGGTTGCAGGATAAATTTCCGCGACTGGCCCTTCACCAGAGATTTAACAATAAGGGTTTTGGCAAGTCCTACCTCGATGGCTTCAAAAAAATAATAAACGAAGAAAACTTTGAAACGGTGGTAATGATGGATGCCGATTTTTCTCATGACCATAAAGAAGTGCCGGAAATGGTGAAAAAGTTATCAGGGCATAACATAGTTATTGGTTCTCGCTATGTTCAAGATGGTAAGATTGAGAACTGGGATTTGCGACGGAAACTTTTAAGCCGCTTCGCCAACTTTTATGCCAGAACAATCCTTGGCGTGCCAATTCATGATTTGACCACCGGCTTTATGTGTTTTCGCAAAGATATATTAAAAAATGTTGATTTAGATTCAATAAAATCAGAGGGCTATGCTTTTTTGGTTGAATTTAAATACAAAATCTTTAAAGCCGGCTACGAAATTTCCGAACATCCGATTATTTTTAACGAAAGAAGAGAGGGCCAGTCAAAGATGTCTTTCAAAAACATTTGGGAGGCAATTTGGCTGCCATTTAAATTAAAGTTTAAAAAGTGAAAAATCATTGGCCAATTTTAATTATAGCTTTAGTTTTAGGTTTTTTAATGATTCTGCCGTTTTTTTATTTTCAGATTTCACTGGGTGGTGAGTATAAAGGAATTTTGCCTCAAATCATAGATGATGAGCTCTTTTATCTGGCTAGAATTAAAGACGTCATAGATGGCCATCCAACTTTAGGCAATGCCTATTTATCCGAACATAAAAATCAACTGCCCCAACAATTATTTTTGCCCGAATTTCTTTTAGCCCAGCCGTTGAAATTTTTAAATCTTTCGGTTGTTCAAGGAAGGATACTTTACAGTTTTATTCTTCCGGCTACTGTTTTTATTCTAACTTACATAGCTTTTTATTTAATACGTCCTTCAAAATTTTGGGCTAATATTTTTGCCGTTTTTTTGTTTTTCGGAATTTTTATTTTTAAATTTACCCGGCCGATTATTCCTCAGTTCGTATTTTTATTTTGGCTAACCCAATTTACTTTGCTTTGGCTCCTTATTAAGGATCGTCCTAAAAAATGGATTTTACCATTAAATATTATAAATTTTGGACTCTTATTTTATATCTATCCCTTTTATTGGACTTTTTACCTAGTATTTTTAGTCATTTTAGTTTTTATCTCTTTTTTCAGAGATAGATTACTATCAAAGCAATTTTTGAAAATTTTAATCGGCGGTCTAATTATTGGTTCTGTTTATTTTTACTTTACTTTTTTAGCAGCCGAACTCCCAGAGTATCAAGAGACCTTAACCCGTCTTCAATTGGTTTTTTCTCGTTCGCCGTCTGAAATCAAAACAGTTGCTCTATCATTGATAGTTTTGCTTTTGATAGGAGTTTTGCATCGGTTGAAAACCATCAGAATAAACAAAGAGATTTTATTTTTTATTGCTGGTATTGTTTCCATTTTAATAGTTACCAACCAGAATATTATTACCGGCCAAAAGTTCGAATTCGGCCACTACCGAATGTTGGCAATATTTTTTATGGTTTTTACTCTTTACTATCTTTTTGCTTCGACAAGTAAATTTCATTTGAACAATATTTGGCGAGGAGTATTTTTATTGATTATTGGCTTTTTTGTTTTCCAGGGAGTCAATGATTATGTAAATAAAACTTTAAGGATTTCAGACCAAGCTATTTATAGCCAGAAATATAAAACGGTTTTTGATTGGTTTAATGAAAATACTACTTTTGATTCGGTTGTTTACGCCAATGAAGAAATTTCAAGTTTTCTTCCGGTATATACGGCCAATAATGTTTATTATTCCCGTAATGCTAATTTGTTTATAATGTCTGATACTGAAATCCAGGAGCGCTTTATTTTAAATAATTTTTTTGAAGAGCTTGATCGAGACTTTGTATTTGAAAACGAGAGGGCGATTTGGGGAGTTCGATATGCGGATAAATATGGCGACGCGGTCCAGGCCAACAAATGGCGGAGATTGTTAGGTCTTAAATTAAAAGACGAGACTCGGCTGCCGGAAGAAGAAATAAATAAAGTCATCGCCGTGGCTCAAGAGATCCGAAAAGATAATTTTGGAAAAAGATTGAAAAAATACCGGGTTGATTATATTATTTGGGATACTAATAAAGACCAGGGTTGGCATTTAGATAAGCAGAATTTTGACAAGATTTTTGAACAAAGCGGTTTTATTGTTTATAAACTATGATTCAACCGCACGGCGGGAAATTGATAAATAAAGTTTTATCTTCTTTAAAAAAAGAAGAATTTTTATCTAAAGCCAAAAAGTTAAAATCTCTTAATTTAACTAAAGACCAGATTCAGGAAGTAAAAAATATAGCCAACGGCGTTTATTCGCCGCTTATTGGATTTTTAAGAGAAAAAGATTTTAAGAGTGTTCTTTTAAAGATGAGACTAATTAATGGAGTGGTTTGGCCGATTCCAATTGTTTTGGATATTTCAGAAGAAGATTCAAAAAGATTAAGAAAAGAAAAACTGGTTTTACTAATTGATTCTGATAAAAAACTAATTGCCGTTCTTAAGGATATTGAAATTTATCCTTTCAGCAAAGAAGAATTTAACCAAAATGTTTTTCAGACATTAGACAAAGAGCATCCGGGCGTGGCTTATGTCTACAAAATGAAAAAATATTTAATCGGCGGTGAGGTTTTGTTGTTGGATAATTCAAAAACTCTTTTTCCGGAATATAATTTTTTTCCAAGCGAGACAAGAAAGATATTTCAAAAAAGAGGTTGGAAAACAGTGGCCGGATTTCAGACTCGCAACGTTCCTCATCGCGGTCATGAGTTTGTTCAAAAAGAAGCCCTTAAATTAACCGACGGTCTTTTTATTCAGCCGGTTATGGGCGAGAAGAAAGTAGGCGATTTCAAAGACGAGTATATCCTGGCCTCCTATCAGATATTAATCGATAAATATTTTCCCTCAAATAAGGTATTTTTGGGCATTTTACCTTTGAAAATGAAATACGCCGGGCCAAGAGAAGCGGCTTTGCACGCCTTAGTTAGGAAAAACTACGGGGCAACCCATTTTATTGTTGGCCGCGATCATGCCGGGGTGGGCAGCTATTATCCGCCTTTTGCCGCCCAAGAAATATTCAGTAATTTTAAAAAAGATGAAATCGGTATAGAAATTCTGAAATTTCCAGAAGTGGTTTATTATCCTCAATTTACTCAACACGGTTTTACAAATTCATATCCCAAAGCCCAGAAAACTTCTTTCAGCGGGACAATGTTCAGAAATTATTTGAAAGAAAAGCAGGAGCCGCCAGAATGGTTTATTTATCCTGAAATTTACAATTTTCTTTCAATGAGTAATAATGCCTTGGTTGACGGGATATATAAAGATAATTCAAACTCTAAATCAGGTTTTGTTCTCTGGTTTACTGGGCTTTCCCAGGCTGGCAAAACCACGATTTCCAATAAAGTTTACGAGATCTTGCAAAGACGCGGCATTAAAGCAGAACGGTTAGACGGAGATATTTTCCGGCAGTACTTAGGGAAAGACTTGGGCTTTTCAAAAGAGGACAGAGATGAAAATATCAGACGGGCCGGATACTTGGCGGGTTTATTGAGTAAAAATTCAATCGGCGTTGTCGCTTCTTTTATTTCTCCTTATCTAAAACACAGAGAAATGGCAAAAAAAGAAGCCAAGAATTTTATAGAGGTTTTCTGTGATTGTCCGCTTGAGATTTGTGAGAAACGAGATACTAAAGGCCTTTATCAGAAAGCCCGCCAAGGATTAATCCAGCATTTTACCGGGATTTCCGACCCTTATGAGCGGCCGTTAAGTCCTCAAATAAGGTTGGATACTCATAAGGAAAATGTTAATCAATGCGTTAAAAAAACCATTAATTATTTAGAGAGAAACAAATTAATATGACCGGCTCAAAAGAAAAAATTGTGGTTATTGGTTATGGCTGGGTCGGGCAGGCCAATGCTTTGGCTTTAACGATGATGGGTCATCCGGTTTTTTACTATGATATAGTGAATCCAGAAAAGAGATATCCAAATTACGAAAAGGCTTATGAAAAGATTAGGCCGTTAAATAATGCTTTAGAGCAGGATAGTGAAAATACTTGGTATCTTGTCTGTGTTGGTGATCGGGTTGATGAAAAAGGTAATCAGGATATTTCTTTAATTAAAGAAGCTCTTGGCTCGGTTAAAAGCGCTAAGGGCAGAATAATTTTACGCTCCACAGTTTTACCCAAGCATTTACAAAAACTTGACTTTGATTTTTATGTTCCGGAATTTTTACATGAGAAACATGGCGTGGAAGAATGTTTCCACCCATATTATCTTGCAATTGGTGCGCGGAATAACATATTGAAGCCGAGTTTTCTGAAAAAATGGCAGGGCCAAGCCAATAAAGTTTTTGAAGGGACACCGGAAGAGGCTTCCTATATAAAATATCTGTCAAATATATGGAATGCGACCAGGATTGCTTTTGTGAATGAGTTTGGCAATGCCGTTCAACAAAGCAGCGTCAATCCCGATAACATTTTAAATTTTCTGTTTGAGAACAGGAATTATCTCCGGTATGGCAGATCATTTAGAGGGCACTGTTTACCTAAGGATATATCGGCTTTCTCAGCCAGCCACAATAACGCATTATTCAAAGCGGTTCTGGCCGTTAATACAACTCATAAAGCAAAAGAAGAAGGGTTGCCTGAATGGTTTTCAGGCTGGCATTATCAGTCAGATATAAGTTTTAGCAGATTATTTAAACTGCTGGGGCAAAAAATTTCATCAAAATTTAAAAAGATTTTCGGTTAATTATGGATAATAACAATAAAAAGAAAAATTTAATTACCGGCGGAGCCGGATTTGTCGGTTATCATTTAGCAAAGCGCCTTTTGGATTTGGGCGAGGAAGTGGTTTTAGTTGATAATTTTTTCCGCGGGAAACCAGATAAATACTTTCTAAATCTACTGAAAAGACCGGGGGTTAAGTTTATTAAAGCTGATTTAACTGATCCTAAATCAATAAAAAAATTGGGTTCCAGTTATGACTATGTTTATCATCTTGCGGCAATCAATGGGACGAAGTATTTTTACAAAATACCTCACGAGGTTTTGCGGATTAACATCTTAACTTTAATAAATATTCTTGATTGGTTTATAAGAAAGAATAAAAAGAAGAATGCCAAAATTCTGTTTACTTCTTCAAATGAGGCTTATGCCGGAGCTTTAGATTTGTTCGGTAAGCTGCCGGTGCCAACTCCGGAAAGTGTTCCTCTTTTGGTTTCCGATGTTTATAACCCCCGCTGGACTTATGCTGGCACAAAACTGATAGGAGAGCAGTTTTTAATTCACTATGCTAATCATTATAAGTTCAGGATGTCTATCGTCAGACCTCATAATTTTTACGGACCAAGAGCGGGAAGTGACCATGTAATTCCCGAACTTATCAAAAGAATTAATAAAAAAGTTGATCCTTTTCCAATTTATGGAGTCAGCCATACGCGCTCGTTTTGCTACATAGATGATGCAGTGAAAGCAATGATTATGGTTATGGAATCAAAGAAGACAGATGGGAGAACTTATCATATCGGCACATCAGAGGAATTAAAAATTAGAGATTTGGCTAAAAATCTTTTTAAAGTAGCTGGCTGGAAACCAAGAAGGGTAAAATCAGATTCAGCGCCTTTTGGCAGTGTTCAAAGAAGATGCCCTGAAATTAAACAAATTAAGAAAGATGTCGGTTGGGAGCCTAAAACTAAATTAGCAGAAGGATTGAAAAAAACTTATGAATGGTATGCAACAAAAACTTAAAATTGGATACGTGACTTCATCTTTATCTTCACATGGCGGCTGGGACAGATATTCAAAAGGGATAATAGAATCGGCGGCAAAACAAGTAGATACCGTTGTCTTAACCAGAAAAGATGCCAGCAATGAGAATGATACTTTAAAAATCCATAAAGTCTTGCCGACTAAAGACAATAGTTTTAATTTGAAAACCCAATTAAATGTTTTTTTAAACTCTCTAAAGTATTTTCGCGGCTGTGACGGTATTCATAGTATGATGGAACCGTTTGCGCCAGGGGCGGCTTTAGCCAGTGTTTTTTTAGGAATTCCATTTTTTTTGACCATTGCCGGAACCTATTCAGTGCCACCCCGCGGATACAGTCCTAAAGATTTTGTAAAAAGACAACTGATGAAATTAATGTATAAGCGCGCCTCGTTGGTGGCTACCGGTTCGTTGAAAAATATTGAATTAATAGAACAAGTAGTTAAGCTGAAATTTTGGAAGTTTATCCCATTCGGAGTTGATCCGAAAACTTTTTATCAGATGGAAAATGTTAAAAAAGAAGACCCGCCTTTCATATTTACAGTTGGCGGAGTCAAACCCAGAAAGGGCGCTGATGTGACTATTCAGGCGCTGGCTTTGTTAAAAAATGAATTTCCGAATTTACACTATAAAGTCGTCGGTGAAACGAAATCAGCCGAAGGATTTGTTAACTACTTAATAGAGCTGATAAAAAAACACAACCTTGAAAATAAAGTTCATTTTGTTGGCCGGGTGACCGATGACCAGCTTCGAGAGCTATATAATCGATGCGCGATTATGGTTTTGGCGGCTCAAACAAGAGATGGCGCCTTTGAGGGGTTTCCGATGGTTTACTACGAAGCGCAGGCTTCTGGAGCACCGGTAATCACCACTCGTGGCTTTGGCTCTGAGTATGTGGTTAAAGACGGCTACAATGGATTTTTAGTTGATGAAGATAATATTCAAGGAATTGCCGAAGCAATAAGAAAAATTTTGGGCAACCATAAATTACACCAAGAAATGATAAAAAATTCTGTTTCCGAAGCCGCCAAAAATACCTGGGATCATACCGCGAAATTTTATCTTGATGTTTATAATCAAGTAATCAATAAATAAGACAATGTATAATTACGAAGGGGTAAAAAAATACTGGCAGGAAAAGGCTGAAAAAAGCGACAGTCCTTGTCATTACAATAACAAATGGCAAGATAAATATGCTTTTGAAATCAGGACCAGCGCATTTAAAAGAAACGATTTTAAGGGTTTAAAAACAATAGTTGATATTGGCTGCGGAGTAGGTGATTACACATCGGCGTTAAGCAGAATAATTGACGATGGCGCTAAAATTTACGGTTTTGATTTTCCTTTTAATATTGAAATAGCCAGGCGAAAGCACGGCAGTAAGAGTAAAGTTGAGTTTTTAGAAGGACCAGTTCCAAGTCCGGCCGCTGAAGAAGCGGTTAAGAATGCAGATGCAGTCGTGATGACCACAGTATATGTCCATATGCCCAAAGAATCCCGGGAGGCACTTTTAAATTATTTCCAAAGAATGAAAAAAGGCGCTCAAATTTTTTTACTTGAGTATTTTCCAGAAGAAGTACCGGAATTTCAAAAAGGCTTAGGATACAAAGAGGTTGAGACGTCCAAAGAATTGGTGGAACGATTTGGTAATCATAATTTAAAGCTTCAAGAAGTCAGGCCGGTTAATTTTATAGACAGTTTTCTTTTCCATCACCTGGGCGCTAATTTTGTCAGTTATTTTTTGACCAAAGCAGGGGAGTGGTTTACTTTCTTAAGCGGATCAAAAAAATCAAAGTATAAATTATTAATTTTTTCCAATGAAAATTCAATTTCTTAATCCATATATAACCGAGAGTGATATTAAAGAAGCAGTCAAAGCCATCAAATCAGGCTGGCTGACTTATAATAATATTTCAAAAGAGTTTGAGGAAAAGTTTGCCAAATATCTTGGAGTAAAAGACACGGTTTTAAATTCAAGCGGCACAGCGGCTTTGCATGTTTCTTTGTTGGCGGCCGGAGTGGGGCCAGGCGATGAAGTAATTACCACCCCTTTATCTTATGTCGCCACAAGTAATGCGATTTTGTATGTCGGGGCCAAGCCGGTTTTTGTTGATGTTGAACCAGAAACAGGTTTGATTGATGTTTCAAAAGTAAAAAAAGCGATAACTAAAAAGACCAAAGCTATAATTCCGGTTCATCTCTATGGCCAGATGGCTGATATGAAAAATTTAAAGAGGACTGCCGACAAGTATAAATTGAAAATTATTGAAGATGCCTGCCATGCGATTGAGGCGAGGAGAGGCGGCATCAGGCCTGGTCAAAAAAGTTTTTCTGCCTGTTTCAGTTTTCATGTGGCGAAAAATATTACTTCTGGCGAAGGCGGATTAGCTACATCAAATAATAAAGAAACTGCCGAGAGACTTAAATTATATGGCGAAGGCGGAGTAGTCAGAACCGGCGAAGCCAGATTTATGACCATGCTTGGTTATAAGTATTCTTTGACCAGTTTTCAGGCGGCTTTACTTTTAGGCCAGTTAAAGAGAATTGACAAACAATATCAAGTAAGAAAAAAACTTTGGAAGTATTATGCGGCAAAACTAAAAGATATAGATGGGCTTTTTTTTCCGAAAGAAGTCCCAAATTCAAAACACGCTTATCATATGTTTATAATTTGGGTAGAGCCAGAGAAACGAGATAAAATCAGGGAAGAACTGAAAAAAGCCGGTATTCAGACCTCAATTCATTTTAATCCGATTCACCTTGAGCCGTATTACCGGAAGACATTTGGCTTTAAGCCAGGCGACTTCCCGATTGCCGAAAAACTTGGGTTTTCAACCATAACTTTGCCTCTTTACCCGAGTTTAACCAAAAAGGAGCAAGATTATATTATCAACAAAGTTAAAAGTTTGTTATGAAAACCATTTTTTTGTCTAATTTTCACCCTTTTGTTACCAAGAATATTTTAAATTCTGGCGTCTTAGACAATTTGGCTAAGAAAGCACGGGTAGTTCTTTTTGTTTTTAAAGACAAAGAAAATTACTTTAGAGATATTTATCAAAAAGACAACGTAATCGTTGAAGGAATTGATTTGAATCAGGAAATCAGAAGCGGGAGAAATAAGTTTTTTATTAGAATGGCCGAATGGCTTCTTGATACAAATGTAATGAAGTTTCATAAAATGGAAGCCCTAAAGAAAGTAGGGAACAGACCAAAATATTATTTTTCTCTTGTTTTTACGAAAATTTTTGCCCCCATCACACCGTTTAAAAAATTTATCCGCTGGCTTGATTACAAATTAAACAATCCCAGACCGTTCCAGGTTTATTTTGATAGATATAATCCGGATATTGTTTTTGTGACCGATGTTTTTAATGATTCCGACTCAATTTTGCTTAAAAATACTAAATATTTAGGTATAAAAACTGTCGCTATGCTGCGGTCTTGGGATAACACTACAGCCGTGGGTTATCTGCGATTTATTCCAGACAAATTAATAGTTCACAATGAAGTGATGAAAAAAGATATGTTAAGGTATCACAATATCAGCGAAAATATTATTTGTTTGAGCGGCATACCCCAGTTTGAAAAATACTTGGAGATGAAACCGAGTCCGCGAGATGATTTCTATAAAAAAATAGGAGCCGATCCGAATAAAAGATTGATTTTATTCGCTCCGGCCGGCCATTTTTTTATTGATACTGATTGGCAAACCTGCCAAATATTGAAAGATTTATATAAGGAGAAAAAGATTCCTCAAGATGTTCAGTTTATTATACGTCTCCATCCTTTTTTGCCGGTTGATTTGTCAAAATTTGTGCCGGACGAAAATTTTATAATTGATGCGCCCGGACCGGCTAAACCCAGCCAGTTAGAGAAAGGCAAAAAAGAAGGCGAACTGGATAACGAAACTTTTTTCCAGCATATTTTTGACTCTTTGCATTATTCTTCTTTAATTATTAATTCTATGTCTTCAATTATTATTGATGTATCAATATTTGATAAACCGTTGATTACCATTAATTTTGACGGCTGGGAAAAACCAAAAGATGTGCCCTTTCTACGAAGCCTTCCAAGAAGATGGCGGTTTGAAGAAAATCAAATTTCCTGGATGAGTTTCGGGATGACTCCTTTGGTTAAGAATAAGGAAGAATTAGCTGAATGGATTAATAAATATCTTGATGACCCTTCGCTTGACAGCGACAAAAGGAAAGTTTTTAAGCAGGCCTACTGCTGGAAATTTGACGGCAAGGCAGCCGAAAAAATAGCTTCTTATGTGTTAGGTTCAGTAAAAACTAATGCTTAAAAACAAGATAAAATTTTATATAGATAAGTTTACTCAAATCACTGGCATTGATTTTCATTATGTTTTAAAGGGAGGCTCTTGGTCGGTTTTGGACCAGGTTATTTCCAACGTTGGAGCATTTATTCAAGCAATAGCATTTGCAAGATTAATTCCCCAGGCTGCTTATGGAACATATAGTCTTATTCAAACGTGGGTTGAAATTTTTGCAGTTTTTGCAATCAGCGGACTTCCGTATGCGGTTACAAAAAGCGTGGCCCAGGGTTTTGAAGGAGAACTCCAAAGAGGGGTTCAGTATAAATTAAGATACGGTCTGATTTCGTCTTTAATCGCTCTCGGCTTCACTTTGTATTATCTTCAAATGGGCAATAATATGTTTGCCTTATCTTTTTTAATTGTTTCTATTTTTTTACCTTTTAGTTTAATATCAAAGATTCTTTACAACTTTTTAAGGGCAAAGGGTTTATTTTCAAAAATACCTTTAGTAAACTCTGTAGTGACATCGGTTTCAGTGGCAGTAATGATTATTGTTCTTTTTAATACAAGTTATGTGCCTTATATTCTTTTGGCATATTTTATTCCTTCATCTTTAGCTTATTTTATTTTTCTATTTTGGATCATCAAAAAATATCAAAATAATAGAAAGGTTTCTGCTGAAACTAAACGTTTTGGAATGCATTTAACTTTCATGAATATTGCCGGCGTTATAGTTAAAAGAATAGACCAGCTTTTAATGTTTCATTTAGTTGGTCCGGTAGAGTTAGCTATTTATAAATTTGCCCTTCTTCCAATTAGAAAACTTCAGGGGCTTGTAGAGATTGTTCCGGAAATAGCTCTGCCGAGGTTTGCTAAAAGAAGCTATCCAGAAATATATTCTGCAATTGGGAGAAAATTATTATTCGCTACTTTGGCTGGGGTTTTTATTGTTATCGGTTATATAACCATCCTTCCGTGGGCTTATAGATTTTTTTTCCCGGCTTATGTGGGATCAGTCAAATACTCGATCATTTTAGCCCTTCCGATTGTATTCGTAATGTTTTCATTTATTAATTATATCTGGCTTGCCAAAGTGGAGGTTAAAAGACTGTATTTTTTAAAAGTGCTTAATGATTTTTCTCTTCTTGGTTTTTTTATTATTTTAATTCCTAAATTCGGTCTTTGGGGGGCGGTCGTTTCAAGAATAGCTACCTCAACAATCGTAAGTTTGATTACTTTAACTTTATTTTTAAAAGATAAGAAAAAATATACCTCCATATAAGAAATAGGCAAAAGAAATGCAATTCGAAATACAAAATCAAAAATTTTTAGAGAAGATAGTTAATTGGTTAAGATACGTAGTCTATCAGCGTTGGTATAAAATGAATTTTTTAGGCTTTTTCCATTTGGTTTCATACATGATAAAAAAGCGGTCAAAAATACCAACCGTAGAAAAAGAAAAAAGAATTTTAGGTATTAATGATTTTAAGGTAACTGATGTGGCTGTCGGGAATATGCTTGAATTCCAGATCCGGCTTTTATGCGAGGCTCATCTTAGGAAGGTTGATAAAATTGATATGGCTTTGGTTTATAACCCAGAAAGTCCGGTCGGCCATTGGAAGTACACTTCTTGGATAAATAAAGATAATTTTCATTATCATTTAGCCGAGCTTTTTCCTCTTTTAAATGTAAATCCGAAACTTGGCTCGGTTTTTATTTTTAACTCAAAAGATGAGCTTGAGTCATTCTTAGCTAAAAATCATAGCCGATACTTTATCTGTCCCTCAATTTTTAAATATGCGAATAATCAAAGCTTTGCTCGCGGCTATTACCGATTCTTGCGGCGCTTTTATAATAAGGAGAGATTTTTATCAGAGATTGAATTACCCGAAGCTGCAAACTTATGGGTTAGAGCATTTATAAAAAAATATATCAAAGATAGATATCTAGTTGCGGTAAATTTGCGGATGAATCCATTTTTTGCCCAACACCGCAACGCCAAAATAGGTGCTTGGGTGGATTTTTTTGATTATTGTTCAAAGAAACATAAAAATATTGCTTTCATTATATTGAGTAGAAAAAGTGAGATTCCAAAAGAGTTTCAAAAACTGCCTAACTTAATTTTTGCCCAGGATTACAATACTAATATCCAACATACTTTTGGATTTATCAAGTATTCTCTTTTTTATATGGCTACTTCTTCCGGACCTGCTTCTTTTGCCATTTTGAGTGAAAATATTCCCTATATTATTGTAAGCTTTCATGCCCCGGATATCAGCTATAATTATAACTGGTGGTTCAAGTCTGATAATCTTTTACCTTGGCAGAATAAAGAGCTTCAAAAATTAATCTGGGAGCGTGAAACGCCGGAATTATTGATTAAAGAGTTTGAAGATTTGTTAGATAAAGTTAATAAAGAAAAATGGAAAAAGGGATTAGATTTAGATAATGCAGATGAGTCAATTTTAGATTGGCCATATTTGATAAAAAAATAAAAAAAGAAGAGGCGTGGGTTTCGCCTCTTATGACACCTCCTTTCAGGTGGTTAAAGGTTTAGTGCGTGCATTGTTTGAGAAGGTTCTGTTGAGATTGGCTCTCCGGGCCTGGTGACGTTCCGGAAGAGCCGTTTTACATGGGCTCGCATCAGGATTCGGCCGAGTCCGACCACTCCCAGACCATACTGATGGACATAGCTTTGAATCGCTTTCCTTTGTTCATTGCTATGCGAGAAATGGTAGACAAGCGGCGAATCCAGTACGTACTCACTGGGATCGACGCAGAAATCCCGGCTCATTATGGCCCTGAAGTCAAAGTGGAACTTTCCTTCAAGACCAACCTCGGTTTTAAGAAGGTCTCCTTTCCGGAGTCTTGAAAACTCCTTTAGCTCATCAAGATACAAAGACATCATTGGATCAAGCTGGCCAAGTTCCTGCATGAGTATCTTTGTTTCTTTGAAGAGCGCCTCGCGTAGTTGGTCCTGCAGGAGGAAGAAAGCTACCGCTTTTGCCGTGAACAGCTCGTTCACCCCGAGTTCGTGCGAGATATACTGTTCGAGATGTTCTTGGGCATAGGCTTGAGCTTCTTCTTCTGACACCCACAATGCTCTAATAGTGTTTTCCCTGAATTTGTCGTAAAGCTCGGCCAGGGCCGGGCTATACTCTTTGTGTCTTTCGTGGAACCGAAGCAGAAAGTCAAACCAGGGGAAACTGATTCTTTTACAGAGGCCGAAGAGTTCTCTGAAGAGATGAACATTGTGGACGATTTCCACGGTCAGGTCCAGCTCCCGGCAGGAGAGGTAGTCGTCAAGAGAGAGCGAGTCCTGGGCCACGCAGATTTCTTCGGTCTCGGCGCAAGGGAAAGTTTCGTTGAAAAGCTGATACTGGCCAAAGCACCGCGGCATTACCCGGAACCTCGTCTGCATCCCGAAAGCCCTTCGGGTTTCCGGCGTGTTCAGTTCGGTGTCGTAGAGCATAATCAGCTGGTAGAGCCGCAGGAAGCTCAAGCCGGCATTGACCGCATCCCGAAGACTTTGAGTGTGGGCTTTCAAAGAATCGCCCGGGAGCCCCAGAATGATTTCGGCATAGGTGTTGGCGTCTATTTCGCCTCCTTTTAGTCCAACCTGGCTGAGCTCTTCAACCGAGATATTGGAGCGTTTGATGTTCAGCAGGACCTGTTTGTCGGTTGACTGAAGCGAGGCCGCGACGTTCATGGCCCCATTGATCAGCGAAGCCACTTCCAAGAGCCGCTCTTTCTGGTTTTTTCCTCCAGAAACATGAATGTGCCGTGGCCAGCCGTGTCTTGCCTGGATGACGGCGATTATCTTCGCTTTTTCAATGTCTTCTTTGAACATCCCGAAGTTCGCATCGGTGATAATCAGATCCTGGACCGTTCCGACTCTCCGGGCGATGTATTCCAGCTCTTCAGCCAGAATGCCCAGGTTAGCTCGCCTCGCCACCCTGTTGAAGTAGCTTACTCCCTCGGTGCAGAAAGTGCATCTAAAGGGGCAGCCTCGGGTGGTGTGGGTCATCGGGATGAGGATGTTGTCGAAGAACTTGTCCATCAACCCGGCGAGGTAAGGCGATGGAATTTCGTCTAAGCTTTTGAGGCGATCAAGAAGCTCTCCGCAGACGAATTTGCCGCCCTGAACGTAGTGGCAGTTGGGAATTATCGTTCCGTCGTTCTTTAGGGCTGCCACATTGAATTCATATCGAGTCAAGGCACCGATCAACTCGATTAGGCTCATTTCTCCTTCTTTGACTACGTAAAAATCAAGAAGGGGATAGCGGCGCCAGAACCTTTCTTGTTCTTCTCTTGAGAGCCCATAGTTAGGACCCCCGCCTACAATGACCGTCCGTGGATACTTTTGTTTTGCCCGCTTGGCAAACTCGTAAGCGAGATTGCAGTTCCAGGAGTAGTTTGAAAACCCCAAAATTTGGGGCGGCCGTCTTTCCAGGGCGGCCTTCAGATCTTCTGGATACCTAAAAAGCTCAACCTCCACCGCGTCGCCAAGCGTTTTTTGGGCGTAGGCAGCGATCAGCCCAATCGCCAAAGGATGGAAATTAGTGGCGATTAGCTGGCCGGTGTGGGTGAGGTCAGCCAGATAAACGGTAAGCCGTTCGTCAGACATTGTCGGTCTCCTTATGTTTCACTTTATTCTGTTTTTTGAAGGTTCATCAGAACCCAAAAAGGTTCTGGACAGAAACAGAAAGTTTCTATAATCTATTATAGTATTGTTTAGTTTAAAAGAGAAGGGGAAGTATTAACTATGACTGAAATCAAATCATCGCCCCAAAATTATTATTCTGAAGAGGTTCAAAATTATTTGAAGCAGTTTTCCAAGCAATATTCTCTTGATTACATTTTGGAATGCCTTGAAAATCTTAAAGACTTAAAAGTTCTGGTGGTTGGCGAAGCAATTATTGATGAGTACCAATTTGGTTCGGTGATCGGTAAGTCAGCCAAAGAACCGATAATCGTCTTGAAATATATAAAAAGGGAGTTATATCCCGGTGGCTCTTTAGCCGTGGCTAATCATTTAGCCGATTTTTGCAAAGAAGTTGGTCTTTTTGCGATGCTTGGCGAAAAAGATTCGCAGGAGAGATTTATAAGGCAGAATTTAAGAAAGAATATAAAGCCGCTGTTTTTTTATAAGAAAAGTTCGCCGACAATAATTAAAAGGAGATTCTTGGAAGACGTTACCTTTCGCAAGCTTTTGGAATTTTATGTAATAGATGATAGTGAATTAACCAAAGAGCAAACTGATGAATTGGTTAAAAAATTAAAGCCGCTTCTTTCCAAATACGATTTAGTAGTTTGTACAGATTTCGGTCATGCTATGCTCAATCAAAAATCAAGAGATCTTTTAGTCGCTAAGGCTAAGTTTTTGTCGGTGAATACTCAAGTTAATGCCGGTAACTTTGGTTATCATACCATCTCTTTTTATCCAAAAGCAGATTATTTATGTCTTGATGAGCGGGAAATTAGATTGGATCGCCGGACAAAAGACGGCGAATTAGAGGAAGTGGCTAAGGGTATATTTGAAAAAGTGCGCTCTAAATTTATGATTGTTACCCATGGACCTAACGGCTCTATTGGTTATAAAAATAAAAGCAAGATAGAGGTGTGTAAAGTCCCCTCTATTGCAGTTAAGGATATTGATAAAGTTGGTGCTGGCGACGCCTTTTTTGCCATTAGTTCGCCCTTAATCTATAACAAAGTTCCTCTGGAACTGATCTGTTTCATCGGAAATGCAGTTGGGGCTTTAGCCGTAGATATTATTGGTAATAAAGAATCAATTACTAAAAAGAGCTTGGTTAATTTTATCAAAAACACTTTAAGCTGATTTATGAATAAAACAATTTTAATCACCGGCGGGGCGGGTTATGTTGGTTCAGCTTTGGTGCCAAGCTTGCTTAAGGACGGCTATAAAGTGGCAGTTTATGATTTATATTTATATGGCGATGTCTTTAGGGAAATAAAGAATAAAAATTTAATAGAGATAAAAGGGGATATAAGAGATAGGGAAAAACTGATAAAAGCCGGGCGAGGAATTGATTATCTTATTCATTTGGCCTGTATTTCCAATGACCCGAGCTTTGAGCTGAATCCGGAGCTTGGCAAATCAATAAATTACGACGCTTTTTTCAATGTTCTTGAAACCGTTAAAAGAAACAAAATTAAAAGGCTGGTATTTGCCAGTTCGGCCAGCATATATGGAGTTCAAGACGGGGAGGTAACTGAAAATGTCAGAGGCAAACCCATTACAGACTATGGCAAGTATAAATTATACTGCGAGAATGTTTTAAGAAAATCTAATTTAAAAAACTATGTAATCGTGCGGCCGGGCAGTGTTTGCGGTTATGCTTCCCGAATGCGCTTGGATTTGCTTGTAAATACCCTAACAATTCATGCTTTAGTCAATAAAAAAATTTTGGTTTTTGGCGGAACCCAGTTAAGGCCCCAAATTAATATTGAAGATATGATTAGAGTTTATAAACTTTTACTTGAAGCGCCGGAACAAAAAGTAAATGAAAAAGTATTTAACGCTGGTTTTTTAAATATGAATGTGGAAGATACGGCTAAATTGATAGCCCAGATTTTAAAAGAAAATAATATAGAAAAAGATATTAATATAGAAAAAGTGAATACTCACGATGAAAGGTCTTATCATCTTAATTCGGAGAAAATTAAAGAAGAATTAGGTTTTATTCCAAAATTCAAGATTGAAGATGCGGTTTTGAATATCGCCAAAGCTTTTGAAAAAGGCTTGATTAAATACGGCATAAATAACCCGATTTATCATAATGTCAAATTAATGAAATCAATAAATTTGATTTAAAATGGAAAAGAATAAATCGGTAATTATAATTGGTATTTCAAGCGATATTGGTTTAGCTATAGCTGATAGGTGGTTAAGGCGCGGCTGGAAGATATTCGGGACTTATAAAACATTATCTCCAGAGGTTAAAGAATTAAAAAAAGATGATGTCAGTCTTATACACTGCGATGTTTCAGATTCTTCGTCGGTTCACAAAGCAGCCGGCGAGTTTAAAAAAATTTGCCAAGCGTGGGATATTTTAGTTATATCCGTTGGTTTATTAAAACCAGTTGGTTCTTTTAATGACTCTAACTTTGATGATTGGGACAATTCGTTTAAAACAAATTTTACTGGCCAGATGCAGTTAGTCCATGAGTTGCTCCCGACAAGAAGAATTAAGTCTAATTTGGAGCCCTGCGTTTTATTTTTTTCAGCAGGCGGAATTAATAACGCGCCGGTGAACTCCTCGGCTTATACGATTTCTAAAATAGCGACCGTTAAAATGTGCGAACTTTTGGATGCCGAAATTCCGGATACCCGTTTCGTTACCGTTGGCCCTGGCTGGGTCAAGACAAAAATTCACAATCAGATAATTGAAGCCGGTTTAAAAGCCGGAGAAAGTTATCAGCGGACTCTTGAAAAATTTAAAACCGATGACTTTACCCCGATGGAGCGCGTTCTTGATTGCTGCGATTGGGCAGTTAATGCGCCTAAAAAAATTGTGAGCGGACGCAATATCAGTGTTATTCATGATGACTGGGGCGATAAAGAACTTGAAAGAAAATTAGCTGAAGATCGGCATCTATTTAAATTAAGAAAGTTCGGGAGTATAAATAGTTGACTACTGATGCTATTACGGAGGTGGGCAATGAGACAAATGCCAAATATATTTTTAGTCATTTTAAAAAAATTGGCGTTAATCTTTTTGCCCAAAAAATTAATTGGCAAATAGTTGAGAAACTTGAACAGATGCCGACAAGCTATCGCGACGGTTCACTTTTTATAACTCTTAAAGATAAAATGCCTTGGCATATTTAAAATATATGAAACTTTCTAATTATGTCGCTCAATTTTTGAAGAAGCAAGGAATCAAATACGTTTTTGCGGTATCTGGAGGTGCGTCTTTGCATTTGATTCACGCTATTGCCGACACTCCGGGTATAGACTTTGTTTGTCCCCAGCATGAACAGGCCGGAGCAATGGCGGCTGATGGTTATTCCAGGGCAACCGGAAATTTGGGTGCGGCAGTTTCAACCAGCGGACCAGGGGCAACCAATATGATGACCGGTGTCTGCTCGGCTTATTATGATTCGGTGCCGGTGATTTTCATTACCGGCCAGGTCGCCACATTCAGGATGAAAGGCAATACCGGAGTGAGGCAGATTGGTTTTCAAGAGACAGATACTTTGGATATTTATAAACCAATAACTAAATATGCGGTTTTGATAGATGAGCCATCCAAAATACGTTATGAGTTGGAAAAAGCCTGCTATATTGCCAAGTCCGGCCGGCCCGGCCCAGTATTAATTGATATACCTGACAATATTCAAAGAGAAGAAATCAATCCTGTTAAGTTGAAATCTTTTAGCCCGTCAAAATCTGAAACTAAAACTTCGAATAAATTAGGTAGCCAGATCCAACAATGTCTTGAATTTATCAAAACAGCCAAAAGGCCAGTTGTGGTTTTGGGGTGGGGGATTCGTTTGGCAAAAGCAGACAAGGAAGCGGAAGAATTTATAAATAAATTAGGTTTCCCGGTAGTGCCCACTTGGGGTATAGCTGATTTATTGTCAGCCAATCACCCCTTGTTAGTCGGCACATTTGGCACTCACGGTACTCGCTATGCTAATTTTGCCGTTCAAAATTCTGATTTGGTTTTAACTATTGGTACGAGGTTGGATACCAAAGCCACCGGCAGTCCTCCTAATACTTTTGCCAGAGAGGCCAAAAAAGTATTTATCGATATTGACCCTTACGAGCTTGGTAAGTTTAAGAAATTTGGGCTGAATGTTGATTTAATTATTAAAGCAGATGCTAAAGATTTTTTGAAAATGATGAATAGTAAAATTTTTCACATTGAAAAACAAAATATTTCTGAGTGGTTTAAGCAGATTATTTTTTGGAAAAATAAATATCCTGTGTGCTTGTCCGAATACCAAAAACAAAAAGAGGTGAATCCATATGTATTTGTTAAAGAACTTTCAAACGAGTGCCGGGAAGGCGAGGCTATTGTTATTGATACTGGCTGCACCGTGGCTTGGATGATGCAAGGGTTTGAATTTAAAAAGAATCAGCGGCTTTATCATGACTGGAACAATACAGCTATGGGTTGGGCCTTGCCGGCGGCGATTGGAGCAAGTTTTGCCTTAAATAAAAGACCGATTATTTGCGTAACTGGCGACGGAGCTTTACAGATGAATATTCAGGAGTTGGCCACGGTAATAAGGCATAAGTTGCCGATTAAGATATTTTTGATTAATAACCATGGCCACAGCATGATTCAGCAAACTCAAGACCAGTGGTTGGGCTCAAAGTACTTTGCCTCTTCAATTAAAGGAGGGCTCGCCTTTCCCGACTTTTTAAGGGTGGCTAAGGCCTATGGTTTTAAAACCGTAAATATTGCCAAAAATAGTGAATTGAGTGATAAAATAAGGGATGTTTTCAAGAGTAGGGGTCCGGTTTTTTGCAATGTTGAAATCAAGCCGGAACATCGGGTCGTCCCTCAAGTTAAGTTTGGACGGCCAAATGAAGACCCGGAGCCATTCTTGGAAAGAAAAGAATTTTTAGAAAATATGATAGTAAAGCCGTTAGATATTTCTTCAAATTAATTTTATGTCTTTAAAACTACTTTTATCTTTATACCAAAAACTTCTCTTAATCAGGTTGACTGACGAAGAGATTGCTAAAAGATATCCGGATCAGGAAATGCGGTGTCCGGTTCATTTATCTATTGGTCAGGAAGCTGTGGCAGTCGGGGTTTGCGAAAATTTAAAAAAAGATGACATTGTTTACAGCACTCACCGTTGCCATGCTCATTATCTGGCTAAAGGAGGAGACTTAGATAAAATGATTGCCGAAATTTACGGAAAAGAGACAGGTTGTTCCAAAGGGAAAGGCGGTTCCCAGCATTTAATTGATCTTGAGGCTGGTTTTGGCGGAGCTACTCCAATTGTCGGAAATAGTATGCCCATCGCCGTTGGCGCCGCTTTTGCTAATAAATTAAAAGGTAAAAATAAAATTACAGTTGCTTTTATAGGCGATGGAACGGCTGAAGAAGGAGTTTTTCATGAAAGTTTAAACTTCGCCGCTTTTAAAAAATTGCCGATTTTATTTGTCTGCGAAAATAATTTTTTCTCGGTTTACACCCCTTTATCAGAAAGACAGCCAAATCGCCCCATTTATAAATTAGTTGAAGGGCATGGCATAACCGCTTCCCAGCACGACGGCAATAATGTTTTAGATATTTATAAAACTGTTTCCGAGGCGGTTAAGAAAATAAGAAAAGGGGAAGGCCCGGTATTTTTGGAGTTTTTAACTTATCGGTGGCGTGAACATTGCGGTCCGTTTTATGATGATCATTTAGGATATAGGGATAAGAAAGAAGTGGAGGCATGGAAGAAAAAAGATCCGGTTAGGCATTTTGAGGGTCACCTTCTTAAAAATAAGATAGTTTCTCAAAAGGAGTTGGATAAAATCAAAAAAGATGTAGAAGAAAAGATAAAAGAGGCGTTTGATTTTGCTAAAAAAAGCAAATTCCCACCAAAGGAATATTTATATGAAGGGCTCTACGGCGCATAATATAACCTATGTTCAAGCCATTAATGAGGCATTAGATCTATCTTTAAAAAAAGATAGATCGGTTTTTGTGATAGGTTTAGGTGTTCCTGATCCGAAAGGGATTTTTGGTGCTACAGTGGGGCTTCAAAAAAAATATGGGGGAAATAGAGTAATGGATATGCCGGTTTCTGAAAATGGCATAACCGGCGTCTGTATTGGAGCGGCGATTAGCGGGATGCGGCCCGTTTTGACTCATCAAAGAGTTGATTTTAGCTTACTTGCGTTAGAACAAGTAATTAATAATGCGGCTAAGTGGCATTATATGTTTGGCGGCAGGCAGTCAGTTCCTTTGGTCATTAAGGTGACTATTGGTATGGGTTGGGGACAGGGGGCTCAACATTCTCAAAACCTCCAGGCAGTTTATGCCCATATTCCGGGTTTGAAAGTAGTGATGCCGTCAACCCCGGCTGATGCCAAAGGTTTAATGGTTTCGGCGATTGAAGACAATAACCCAGTTATTTATATTGACCATCGCTGGCTTCATGATACTTTTGGGCAAGTTCCAAGCGGTTATTATAAAGTTCCTATTGGCAAAGCCAGCATCGTTAAAAAAGGGGAGGCGATCACTATCGTTTCAACTTCCCATATGACGATTGAATCCATTAAAGCCGCAAATTTATTAAAGAAAATGGGAATAAATCCGGAAATTATAGATGTAAGAACTCTAAAACCATTAGACGAACAAACTATTTTTGATTCTGTATCTAAAACAAAAAGGTTACTGGTTGCTGACCTTGGCTATAAAAGTTTTGGCGCCGCCGCAGAGATTATTGCGGCTGTTTCTGAAAATCAAAAGGTTAAACTTTTAACCAATCCTCAAAGAATCACTTCTCCTGATTTGCCGACTCCCTCAACGCCGGCCTTAGCAAAGTATTATTATCCAAGGTATATAGATATTGCCAGAAAAGTTGTTAAGATGGTCGGCGGAAACAGGAAAAAGTTAGAAGTTTTGATTAAAGAGGAAGAAAAAAATAGAATCACACCGCTTGATGTGCCAGATAAAGATTTTAAAGGCCCTTTTTAACTTATAAAATTTATGAGAGTAAAGAAAATTGCTATTATTGGGAGTAATTCATTTTCTGGGAGCCACTGCGTTGACTATTTTCTAAAGAACACAGATTTTAAAGTTCTTGGTTTAAGCCGTTCGCCAGAGAAGTCAGCGGTTTTTTTACCGTATCTTTACAAAAAGCAAAGGCCACAAGCTTCAAGATTCAGTTTTTATCAGCTTGATTTGAATAAAGACTTAGATAAGATCATAAAAATTTTTGATAAAGAGAAACCAGAGGTTATAATAAACTTTGCTGCCCAAAGCATTGTGGAAGTAAGCTGGCAAAGGTCTGAAGATTGGTTCCGAACAAACACTCTGGCCATCGTGAATTTAACCAATCGTTTGAAAGACAGAAGTTATTTGAAAAAATACATTCAAATTTCAACTCCTGAAGTATATGGTTCGTACAAAGGAGACGAAAATCCTAACTACTTTAATCCCTCGACTCCTTACGCCGCTTCAAAAGGGGCTGGCGATTTGTTTTTAATTACCCTTTTTAAGAAATTTAATTTTCCGGTTTCTTTTGTCCGGTCGGCTAATGTTTATGGACCGCACCAGCAGCTTTTTAAAATAATCCCGAAATCAATTGTTTTAATAAAAAAGGGCCAGAAAATTCCTTTACATCAAGGAGGATTGATTAGCCGGAGCTTTATTCATATTGAGGACGTTATTAGAGGCATCCATAAAATTATTTCAAAAGGCCAGCCCGGAGAAGTTTATCACTTTTCCAGCGAGAAAAATATAATGATAAAAGATTTAGTATCGCTCGTTTGTCGGAAGATGGGAGTAAATTTTAATGATTCAGTTGAAATAAGCGCTGGCCGACCAGCCCAAGATGCCACTTATAAGTTAAATTTTGTTAATACTGCCAAGCGGCTCAATTGGAAGCCAAAAGTAAAATTAGAAAAAGGCGTTGATGAAGTAATAAAATGGATAAATGATTCTTGGAGCGAAATTCAGAAACATCCCATTAAATATATCCATAAAAAATGATTTAAATTTTAATATGGGAAAAGTAGTTTCAATCAGTAAATTAGCCAAGATAATAGAAAATTACAGAAAACAAGGTAAAAGAATCGGGTTTTGCAATGGTAACTACGATCTTTTGCACCCAGGCCATGTTATGCATTTTGAATCAGCCAAAAAGCTTTGCGATGTTTTAGTCGTAGCTGTGGCTGATGATAAATCAGTAAGAAAACAAAAAGGCCCGGGTCGGCCAATTTTTAATGAAGATTTAAGAGCGTATATGGTCAGTCAGTTAAGTTCCGTTGATTTTGCCATATTTAATAGACATAATAAACAGAGTAATGTATCAAAGATTATCAATTTAATAAAACCAAAATATTACATCAGAGGGCCTGACTATATAAATTCAAAATCAGGAAGTTTTTTAAATGAGAAAAGAGATGCAATTAAAGCCGGTTGTTTAATTAGGTATACCAAGGATAAAAAATTTGCCAGCAGGGATATTATAAAATCAATAAAGGAAGGAAAAGTTTATACAGTTTAATTATGCCTGAATTAGATCTTTTAACTAAATATCCGAAACCGAAAAGAAACGTTGAGGCAAGAGGTACCGAAAAGACCAAAGAAGATATTAAAATTGCCAGACAGTTCGGAAAAGAGTTTTTTGATGGATCTCGTGCGCGCGGCTACGGAGGTTATAGATATGACGGCCGCTGGGCGTCAGTAGTCAGGGATTTCATAAATTACTACGGCTTAACAAATGAAAGCAGTGTTTTGGATGTTGGTTCGGCCAAAGGTTTTATGCTTAACGACTTTTTATACTGGCTTCCTTTTATTACCATAAGGGGCATAGACATTTCTAAATACGCCGTTGAAAATTCTATGCCCAAAATTAAACCTATTCTTTCTGTCGGCAATGCCAAGGATTTAAGCCAGTTTGACGATAATTCTTTTGACTTGGTTATTTCTATCAATACGGTTCACAACTTGCCTTTGAAAGACTGCAAAAAAGCGATTAAAGAAATAGAGCGAGTCAAGAAAAAACACGCCTATATTACCGTAGATGCCTACCGAAATAAAGAAGAAAATAAAAGAATGATGATGTGGAATTTGACGGCTCAAACTATTTTAAGCGTCGACGGCTGGAAGAAACTTTTTAAAGAAGTCGGCTATACCGGTGATTACTATTGGTTTATTCCTTAAATAAATGTTAACCAAAGCTGCAGTTTTAAGAAATATAGGCGGGCCTCTTTATATTGAAGAACTGGAAGTGCCAGCCCTTAAGTCTGGCCAGGTTTTGGTTAAAATTTTAGCCAGCGGGCTTTGCCACAGCCAGTTAAACGAAATAAAAGGCAGAAAAGGAAAAGAATACATTCCCCATCTTATGGGCCATGAAGCTTCGGGAATAGTTTTGGATATTGGTGAGGGTGTTAAGAAAGTAAAAAATGATGATTATGTGGTTGTTAGTTGGATAAAAGGAGAGGGGATTGAGGCAGAACCGCCAAAATATAAAAGCGAAAAAGGTCTGGTTAACGCCGGGCCAGCCGCGACTTTTCTTGAATATGCGGTTATTTCCGAAAATAGGGTGGTGTCAATTGATAAAAAAGTAAACCCCTCTGTCGCCGCTTTGCTTGGTTGTGCCGTTTTGACCGGCGGCGGGATTGCGAAAAATTTGAATATCAAAAAAGATGATACGGCGGCAGTTTTTGGTATAGGCGGCGTTGGCGCAAGTGCCTTGATTAAAACCCAAAGCTTAGGCGCAAGAACTACAGCTATTGATATAGTTGACTGGAAACTTAAATGGGCCAAGGAAGCATTGGGTGTAGAAGCGATTAATCCGGCTGAAATTAATTTAAGAAAATTTGATTTTGTGATAGAATGTTCTGGTTCAAAAGAGGCAATGGAAAAAGCTTTTGAATCAGCCAAAGACAATGGAATCGTGGTTTTGGCCGGCAATCTTCCTCCGGCTGCCAAAATCTCTATTGACCCTTTTGATTTAATAAAAGGAAAAAAGATTTTAGGGAGCTGGGGCGGCGGGACTTTTTTGGATAAAGATATGCCGGGATTTGTTGAAGAGCATCTTGGCGGTGTTTTGCCTTTAGCTAAACTTATTACCAAAGAATATACTTTCAACCAAATAAACGAAGGATTAAATGATTTAGAATCAGGCAAATTAATTAAAGGAGTGGTTTTGATGAAGCAATAAATAATGAAACAGATAGAACAATTTTTTAAAGAATCAAACGGATCGTTCAATCAGTTTTTCAAAAAATATACCGAACATTTTTTTGATTTAACAAAATCGATTGACATTGGCTCAGTTGAAAAGTTAGTTGACACTCTTTTAGAAGCAAGGGAGCGCGGTTCAATGATTTTTGTAGTGGGAAACGGCGGAAGCGCGGCTAATGCTTCTCATTTTGTCGAAGACTTGGCTCTTTGCGCCGGGGCCGGGGAAGACAAGCCGTTTAGAACCCTAAGTTTAAGCGACAGCGTTCCTTACCTAAGCGCTTTAGGCAATGACGAGGGATATGAGAAAGTTTTTGTCGGGCAGTTGAGGAATCTTTATAAACCCGGCGATGTTCTTATTGTTTTTTCAGGAAGCGGAGATTCGCCAAACTTGATTAGAGCTATAGAATATGTTAATTCTAAAGGCGGAAACACTGTCGGGGTTCTTGGATTTGACGGCGGTGAGGCAAAAAACTGCTGCGCTCATGTAATTACCGCAACTTCGCCAAAGGGCCACTATGGGCCGGTAGAGTCGCTGCATCTTTTATTGGTCCATATAATCTCTAACTACTTATTTTTCCGCCTTAGCCACAAAGTATAAAAATTATGAAGCCAAAAATTATTACTATAATTCCGGCGCGGGGCGGTTCCAAAGGAGTGCCCCGAAAAAATATAAGATTGTTAAACGAGAAGCCCTTAGTTGCTCATACTATTGAAGCGGTTTTGAATTCTGGTGTAGTGGATAGGGTGATTGTTTCAACTGACGATGCCGAGATTGCGGGAGTGGCTAAGAAATTCGGGGCCGAGGTGGTTGACCGGCCAAAAGAACTGGCTGGCGATAAGATTACTCTTGAGCCGGTAATTAAACATGCTTTGGATTATTTAAGAGAAAAAGAAAATTACGTGCCTGATTTCGTTTCCTGCATTCAGCCGACTTCGCCGCTTTTAAAATCAGAAATTATAAAGGAGTGCGTGAATAGGGTAAAGAATCAAGGTTTTGATTCTTGCATCACTGCTTTTTTGCCTGAAACCTATGAGTGGAAATGGCGGCCGAAGGTTGATGAGTCAGGCAGAGAGGTTGCTTTTGAACCGGAAGTTCCGGTGATGAAAAGAGTGGTCAGGCAGGATTTACCAAAAGTTTATCATGAGAACGGAGCTTTTTATATAACTAAGACAGATTTATTTCATAAAATCGGCCATCGCTGGGGCGGGAAAATGGCGATTGTCCAGATGACCGAGGAAGACTCTCTCCAAGTTGACAGCGAATACCAGTTTTGGCTGATTGGCAAGATTTTGAAGAGGAGAGGGGGCGAAAAATAAAGAGCGAAGCCCGACAAGATGAACCTGTCGGGCTTTTTTCCTGGCGTACGAGAGTCCGCACTACTTATATGTCCAGGATACGAAGAGTTTGGCCGGAGCTGACATACTCGTTGATTTGTAGGGCCAAGTCGTTTGGCATTTCGCTGAAGTTCAGCGGTTCGCCGTCCGGGCCGTGAAGGAGCTTGGTGGCGTCGTCTAGTTCCAGGCAATACCGGTAGAACGCCTCATCGCAGACAGGGTCCCACTTGCCGTTGATCCTTTGGAAATTCAGACCGAAGACGCGCGAAAGTTCTAACCTCACCTTAGGGTGATTGATTAGTTCCGTCCCAGGATACCAGGTAAGAGTGAACATGTTTTTATTCACCGCTTCTTCCGGTATTCCGAAGGTTGCGTAGTAATCAATCTGCCATTTGATGAAGGCAACTGTCTGCTTGAGCCGTTCCAGCGTTTCTCCCGGATTAAACTTGATCCAGGTCATGTTGGCGTGAATCCCCGCTTCCATGGTGTGCTTGGTTCCATAGATCATGGCTTTGGGGAAGTAGTAGGTATGGCCGTTGACTCCAACTGGGATCAAACCTGCCTTGAGAGTGAAGCCTCCTTTGCCGAGTTCTTCAAGGGTGTCTGGGTGAGCGCTTTCTGGTCCAAAGCCGACGTACTTACAGTTGGCTTCAGCCATTAGCTTGATCCGGAGCGGATCCTCAAAGATATAGTCGGTAAAGAAGTTTCTCTCGTGATGGGGTTGACGTGAGTTAGGAACAAAGCCACCGGCTTCGTCGAGGCGAGTGTGGGTTCCCCAGGGAATCTTGATGCCTTCTGCGACAATGATATCCCGGAGTTCCTTAATCCTTTTGAATGTCACCGCAAAGTTGTCGTCCGGCCAGCTCTTGAAAGCTATGCCGTACTTTGCCATGTGTTCTTTCATTTCCTCAACCAGATGGCGGGCCGACCTCACGTGCCACTTGCGTTCTCCTTGGGCGCCCCGATAGCAGTATTTGCAGCCATAGGGACAGCCGCGGGAAGAAACCGAAGTGGTTTTCGGCGCGGTTACAAACGGTGCCGCCGAGCTGTTGTTTGCGCTAAGTCCCCAAGCTTCGGCTTGAAGATATTGCTCAAGGATTTTGACCCCGTCAACATCTTCGCGCAAAAGCTCAAGGTCAACCCATGGGAATCGGTCCAAATCATCGGGCCGATCGCCTTCGTACATCAGACGGCCGGAGCCGTCCTGCAGTAAATAGGGTTCGAGCTTGCCCGAGTTGAGAGCATGTTGCCGGCCGTGGCGCCGAATAACCGCCGCGTCGTAGCAGATTTTGACGATGACATCGTCTCCTTCGGAGTGGGCCACTCCATCGAGTTCAGGGGTGTAGTTAAACAGTCCCACTTTTAATTCAGTAGCCAGGCCCCCGCCAGAAACGAGCATAGTGTTAGGTACCAGCCGGCGGACCATTCCCGCCACTGCTTTTTGCCACTTCAGAGTGGTGATCATTCCTGAAAGGCAAACAAGGTCTGGTTCGCCAAATTTGAGGAAATGGCGTTGGATTTTACCAAAGGCCTCTTCTTCGGTCAGGTGGCGGCCTCGCGGGAGTCCGCGTTTTTGAGCCAGCTCGTCTTTAATCCGGTAAGCGTTGAGGTCAATTACTGAAGCACTAACCCCATAGTTCCGAATCAGGTTTGTCGCCATTAATAGCGGACCCTCGGGTGTGGTGTTTGGTAGCGCCGTTTCCCGAAGCGGCATATTGATGAAAACAACGTTGAGACCCTCAAGATCTCTTGCCGTTATGCCCCTTACCACCTCTGAAGGGTGGATATGGGGCTGGATTACGTTTAGCTTCGCCATGTCTAACCTCCTTGGTAAGGTGCGAAAAGTTCAGGATTATATTATCTATCATTTTTTGAAAAATTACAACAATTGACGATTCAAAGAATTATTGTTATTTAAATCTAATATGACTCTAATATGACTAAAAAACTTTTAGACAAATTCAAGAAAGTAAAAGTCCTGGCTCTTGATAATGACGGGGTGCTGACGCCTTTATATCTTGATACCGGTGTTATTATGACCAAAGAAGCGGCGAGCCAGCATACCGGTCGAGATTTTGTTTATGTTTTTGAATCGGCCAGATATTCTCATAAAGACGGTCAGGGGATAGATTTAGTGCGGAAAGAAAATGTCGGGGTTTCGGTTTTTATTTTAACTACCCAGAGAAGCGGTTATGTCCAGGCCCGGGCCTGGAAGCTCGGCGTTCCTTTAGTCCAGAATAAAGACAAAGTTGCTGGTCTCAAAGAGTATTTAAAAGAAAATCATCCCAAGGCAAGCTTAAAGGATATTTGTTTTGTCGGCGACAGCACCGGCGACATTGAAATAATGAAATTTGTCGGCCTTTCGGTCTGCGTGGGTGATGGCGCCAAAGAAGCAAAAAAAGTGGCTGATTACGTGACTAAAGCCAAAGGCGGTGACGGAGCAGTAAGAGAAGTTTGTGATTTGATTATTCAGGCGAAAAGCAGTTCTAAAAAGAAATAATGGAGAACATTAAATTATTTCTACTCTTTATGATTCCCGGCACTTTTTTCGCCGGGCTTTTGGATGTAGTAATCAGGTATGCCCTGAGAGACGGCAAGATAAACGAGAGACTCCTTCTTGCTTTTAATTTTTTGCTTTCCGGTATTTTTATTTCTATTTTGTTTATTTTCTTTTTCGATTTCCCGGAGATTAAACAAGGCTTTTGGTTGGCTTTTTTTATGACTTCTGTCTTGGGCTTATTCGGCCACTGGATTTACTACAAAGCCTTTAGTCAGGATGATGCTTCTATAATTTCTCCAACCAGACTGTTGACCCCGCCGCTTGTTTTAATAACCGGTTTTTTTATTTTGGGCGAGAAAGCATCTTTCTGGGGCATGATTGGCGTTTTAACTACTATAGCCGGCCTTTGGTTTTTAGTTAATCCGGAGGGCAAAAAAATTAGTTTAGCCAATATTTTTGAACAGAAAGGCATACTTTTAGGGATATTAGGTGCCTTATTTTTTGCTTTTTCTTTTCCTTTTGATAAAAAAGCGGTAGTAACTTCATCAGCTTTGTTTTTTTCTGCAATTTATCTGATTATTGTCGGGTTAGTCAGTTTGGCTATTTATACTGTTCAGAAAAAAGATTTTTCGATTTTTAAACATTTAAAAGTAAATCGGCGCATTATTTTTTTAATGGTTGTGGTCAATATTGCCGGTTTTTTTCTGACTGCCCAAGCACTTAACTACACTTTGGCCGCCTATGCCGCCAGTGTTAAGCGGCTCTGGTCATTTTGGGCCGTGATTTTAAGCGGTCGGCTTTTACAGGAAAAAAATATAAAAGAGAGATTACTTGCCACCAGTATAATGCTTGCTGGAATAGTGATTACGAGTTTGTTTGGCTAAATTATTTATACCGTTTTTCTTTTGCTAAAACAATTAAATCGCATATTTCTCTTATGGCGTGATCACCTCCCTTTCGGCTAGTTGTATAATCAGCGACCCTTTTACATAGAGGGTTTGCGTCAGCTACAGTAAAAGCCACACCGGCATAATTCATACACTCCAAATCATTCCAATCATCACCCATAAAAGCCGCCTCTGAAGGGCTTATCTTTTTTTCTTTAAGTATTTTTTTAAAGAGAGTTAATTTATCGTTTATCCCGTGAGCATACTCGATTTTAAGTTTTTTACTTCGCGTCGCAACTATTTTATTTGGTTCTTTTGAAATAACTGTCAATTTCAAGCCGAGACGTTGCAGTTCATTAATACCAAGTCCGTCTTTGCGGCTACATATCACATGTTCAATTCCATCTTCGCTCAATATAACTTTTCCATCAGTGAAAATGCCATCGAAATCAAAACCGACAAGTTTAAGTCTTTTTAGTTTTAGTAAGAGTTTTTTAGGAATTTTTATACGGCTGTTTGACATATTATTGATTTAATTATATAAGGTATTAGCTTGAAAAAGTCAACAACGGTTCATTAAAAAGGAGGATGGTATGGGTAATAATCAGGTGATTTTGGTCAGTGTTTTCTCCGGTCTGGTTTTCAGCGGCAAGTCATTCTTCCGGAATTGGGTAATGAGTTTACCCGAGTACAAGGATGCTGTTTTTGTGTCTATGGACGATGTCCGTCAGCGCTTCTGGCCGACGAGAAGTGACGTTCACATCGTTAAGATCGAGCACGTCTTCAAGAACGAGGCGACTCGATTCGAGGTGAAGACTAAGCTGATAGTAGAGAGGCCTCAAGCCGTGTTTCTGGAAATGGTGATGCTGACTCGTAAAGCTCACCAGGTGCCGTTCGTTGAGATGCTTGAAAGCGCCAACTGGTACCTTCAGACCATTGAGCGTGAGGAAGCAGAAAGGGACGGGAAACCGATTCCGGAATTGCCGATCACAGTACATTTCAGATGCATCTACTTCTACTGCGATTTGGAGGCGGTCAGGCGGCGGATTGCTTATCGTCAGCGGGAATTGGAAACCGTCGGCAATATCACCAACGCCAGCGTGTTCGACTTCGACGGTTTCCTTCGTGGCGCCCGACAGATTGAGATTCCGCCGGCTGGTTACATTCCTTTGTACCTTAACACTTCAGACGAATCACAAGAATCACTGGTTCATCAGCGCGAGGAAGTTTTTTCTTTTCTGAGAGGCGAGATGCCGATCAGCGAAGAAGAACTGAAAAGACGCGTTGCCGAGGCAGTGGCGATGCTCGAACAAGTCCGAAGTTCTTGAGTTTTACTTGAGCCTCCAAAGATTTTATAAAATCTTTGGAGGCTCACTGTCGCCTTATTTAAATAAATTTTTATGAAAAATATTAATCTTTCAAAATTTCCGATTAAATTAAAAAATTCGAAAATTAAAATCAGGTATTTTTATCGACCCGGTAAAAGAGGGACAATAATTTTTATTCATGGTTTAGGCTGTTCAAAAGAAGATTTTATCGATGCTGTAAAAGTTAAAGGACTTAAAGATTACGAAATTTTTGCTTTTGATTGGCCGGGAGTTGGTAATTCTCTTTATCCATCCAGAAAAAGTTTAGGAATAAATGATTTAGTAAAAATCATTGAGCACACCGCTAAAAAGTTTTCATTTAAAAAATTCATTTTAGTCGGCCACAGCATCGGCGGCATAGCTACTCTTTTATATGCCGAAAAATATCCGAAAAAAGTTGCCGGCTTCGTGAATGTTGAAGGAAGTTTGGTTTCTCAAAATGCCCGGTGGTCAAGAAAGATTAAAAAAGCCGGCCTCGATATTTTTAGAAATAGACTTTTCCCGGATATGGTTGAAGATTTGAAAAAATCAAAAAACCGAGGATTTAAAAGATATGGCAGACAATTGGACGGTGTTTCAATAAAATCATATTTTGATTTTAGCGTTTCTCACGCCAAAATTTGTAAGAACGGACATCTTCTTAAAAATTTTTTAAAAATAAATTTGCCCAAAATCTTTATTTATGGTGCAGAAAATAAAAACTGGCTATCGGTTATAGAGAAATTAAAAAAGAGCAGATGTTTAGTTAAGGCCATACCCCAAAGTCATCATTTCCCATTTATTGATAACCCGCCAGGATTTTATAAAGTGTTGGTTAAATTTACTGATAATGTTTTTGCCAATCCAAAATCTTGACAAAAGTACTTCATTCTTTTATAGTCTTGAAGTCCAGGGTATCGTCCGTTAAATCCTGTTTAAAAATTGAAAATCAACTTCAAGGAAGGTGAGAAATGAGTGAAGGACCTATCCATGCTTACGACCCCAAGGGCGATCTTTTTGAGGGTTTGTTCCCAGCCATTTATTCTGTCGAAGGCTGGGTTCGTGGTTCATATCTGCGTCAATCCCAGAATTCAGCCCTTCTGGCCGAAACTGCCAGTGGCGGCTTAAGAGGCAAGGATGTTCTGGATATTGGCTGCGGTTATGGTACCTCTACTTTTGCCATTTCTGGGTTTTGCCCGGCCTCAATAACCGCCATTGATAATTCCAGGGCAATGACCGAAATGATGGGGTTTTTGCTTCTGGAAGGCGGTGACGTGGAGGAATGGCTGGTTCAGAAAGGGGCCAAAGAAGTTTTGGGCCGTCGGTTTGAAAGAACCGTCGAATACCTAAAATTTTTCCGGCGGGGGTTTCGCCAGAACAGCTTCTGGGAGTCGTTGAAGCTGCGGATAATGACTTCACCCCTGATGTCTTTTTCTTCAGATACTCTTTTTGATGTGGCTGTGGCCAACAATGTCCTTCATTGGCCAATCAACCAACTCAAGAAGAAGCTTGAAGAAGATGGGCTTAAGCCCGAAACCGACGGCTGCATCGTGAAGGTGCTGTCGAAGGCAAGGAGCCTTCTACAGACTGGCGGCGTTCTGGTTGTGATGGAACCGCGCCAGGTGACTGCCTTAGAAACTGACCCTTCTCGGGAAGAGCATTTCAATAAATCCGGCTCTAATAATAATCCTGTTTTCGTCAAGCTGAATTCGATTCTAAACAGGATTCTTATGGAGAGGCACTCAATCAAAAGAGATGCTCCAAAGGATGCGAAAATGTTCAGGGTCAGCGAGATGCCGGATTTAGCCACCCAAGCCGGGTTTGATCTTGAGAGGACAGTTGTGGTTGAAGAGCCGTCCCTTGTAAGGTCGGTTGACTTCTACCCGATTATCGTTCCGATCAACTTGGCGACGGTAGATTTACCGTTGGTACAGAAGATGAAGATCATTGAGGAGGCCGAAGCTGAACTGGTAGATACTTTGATTGAAGAAGAAAAGAATCTACTGACACAGGCCCAGGCTTTCTATTTCGTATTCAGGGCGGTTTAGGTCCAAGGAGGACGCAATGAGCGAGTTGAGGCCAGTCAGACATGTGTTTGGACGTGTGGTAAGGGAATTCTACGGGGAACCCGAGAAAAAGGGGAGTCATGTACTGGAAGGGTCGGCCAAGCTGTACGAGGAAGGATTTCCGGTTCGATTCCTCCGGAATCTCCACGTGGAGCATCGTCCGGCCGAAGTCCATCTCCACGAGGACGACGTGTTCTTCTGTATGGAGGGGAGCGTTCGTTTTGTTCTGGGCGGCCGACTCGTGGATCCCTGGACAAAAGACGGTCTGACTTTCCTTGCTAACAGCATCGAAGGCGGCAAGGAGGTAGTTCTTTACGAGGGTGACTGGCTGCACATCCCGGCCGGCCAGGCCCATCAGCACTTTACTCCTGACCTTTGTCATCTGATGGTGGTGAAGGTGGCTCTGCCGGAAGGCAAAGTCCGGCTGGAGTATCTGGAGGGGATCGAGGTCAAAACCTGATCTTGGTTGCGAACGGGCTCGTCGCTTGACGAGCCCGTTTTATTTTTTTAACTTTTAGAATATCATTTCCAACTTAAATCTCGGCCAAGGAATTTTTCTAAGTTTTCAATATCTTTTTTGTAAAATTCGGCGAGCCGTTTTTTTGTTTCTGGGTTGATTTTGCCGTAGTCGGCTTTGACCGTGCCGGTTTTGGTGGCTAACGAATCAACTAATTTTTTATAAAAAGAAGTTTTTTTGAAAAGCTGAATTATAAGTTTCCCGCCTGGGATTTTTTTAACGAAATCTTTTATAGATAAGATTTTATTTCTTACCATTACTGTTCCGGCTGGGTTGATGGTTTTATTTACTGATGGCGGTACAAAGTTTTCGTCTATCTCTAAAAATCTAAACACTTCTTTAACAAAAGCCCCGGGATTTTTTTCTATATCTTCATAAATCATTATCAAAAGACGTTCTCGCGGGAAGTACTTTAGATAATTTTGGAGATGTTTATTGTATAAGCTTTCTTCAACAAAACCTCTTTCTTTTTCAATAACTTCTTCAAAAGACGGCAATTCATAAAATCCTTTTAGTTTGGTGTACATATAGTGTGAGTAAAGACGTTCAATAGGATTTCTTAAAATTAAAATTAATCTCGTATCCGGAAAATGTTTGTGGATTCTTTCCGGGACCTCTGGAGAATGTAGGTAAATCGGGGTAAATTCTCCGATAATTTTTTTGCCAGGTCCACAATGATTGAAATGTTTTTTGTACCAATCCAAACCTTTCTCGTAATTGCTTTTGCCGATAAGATCTTTCCGCCAGAAACTTTGAGTGGAATTAAAAAAGTTGACTTCTTTTGGCTCGGAAACGCAGATTTCAGGATGCTCCTTTAAACATTGATAAAGCCAGGTTGTCCCACTTCTTTCTGGACCGATGCAGATGAAGCCAATTCTAAAATTTTCTTTCATAAGCTTAAATATACTACCTCAAATTTCTAAAATTGACCAGTTATTATTAATATTCTATGATAAAATTACATTACAATGTTTAAAGCATTTTTTTCTCCAATAGCAAGATTTGCCAGGACTATAGTTGGTAATTCATCTTTAGATACTCACGATATCCATATTGGCAATATTGCTGTAGGTAAAAAACAGCCTTGTTTTTTTGTGGCTGAAATCGGGATAAATCATAACGGCAGTTTGGAGATTGCCAAGAAACTGATTGATGCGGCGGTTGAAGCCGGAGCCCAGGCCGTAAAGTTTCAAAAACGAACGGTACCGGCGGTTTATTCAGCCGAGGAATTGGCTAAGCCGCGGCAGGTTGACAGAGCGGTTTTGGAAAACGCCGTCAAAAGGGGAGTACTACCGAAAGAGTCGGTTGAGCGTCTTAAAAAATCTGATTTTAAAGATTCAACCAACGGCGATTTGAAGTGGGCTTTGGAATTTACAAAAGACGAGTACAAAGAGATTGACCGCTACTGCAATACTAAAGGAATCTTTTGGTTTGCTTCGCCTTGGGATTTAGAGAGCGTTGATTTTCTGGAAGGGTTTAACCTCCCTTGCTATAAAGTTGCTTCCGCCTCTCTTACCCATAATGAGTTATTAGAAAAAATAAAAGAAAAGGGTCGGCCAGTTGTTTTATCTACCGGCATGAGCACAATGGATGAAATTAAACATGCAGTCAGAATTTTAGGCACTGATAATTTGATTCTTTTACATACTGTTTCAACTTACCCGGCCAAAGAAGAAGAGCTTAATCTGAAAATGATTGATAAGTTAAGGCGGGAATTTCCCGGAATGCCGGTAGGATATAGCGGCCATGAAAAAGGAATTGCGCCATCGTTGGCTGCAGCTACCATCGGCGCTCATTTAATCGAACGGCATATTACTTTGGATAAAAATATGTTTGGCACTGACCAGGCCGCCAGTCTTGAGCCGCACGAGCTCGCCGAGCTTATCAGAGAAGTTAGAGAGATGGAATTAGCTTTTGGCAATGCCGTGAAAACAGTTCTTGATTCCGAAATCCCGATAAGAGAAAAACTTAGGAAAAAGAAACGGGACTTGGCTTAAGCCCCGTATCTCATTCGGAAATCGTTTTCACTCAACCATTGGATCGCGACTGATGTTGCCGCGGGCAGGGGAAGAAGCTTCAGGTTCTTCTTCGTCATCCTGGTGAGGTCTTTTCGGCCTCGTTTGTTTGAGTGGTGGAATGATTTCTTCTTGAGTTGTTGGCTTCGCGGAAATTTTAGAATTTTTGTCCACTGTTTTTTAGATACTCCTTTCTAAAATGAGCGCGAAGGCTCGTGCTATTTTAAAAATAAAGAATTTTTTCTTTTCAAGCAATATGTTGATAACTTTTTTGCTATTATAAAAAATTTTTTACCAGCCTGTGGCCGAGAGAACCGTCTTGATCGTTTTTAAAATTACGGCCAAGTCAATCGTGAGTGAGCGGTTCTTGATGTAATACAAATCATATTGAAGTTTTTCTTTGGTATCTGATGAATCCAGATCTTTTCCGAAATTTATCTGGGCCCAGCCGGTAAGCCCAGGCCTTGTTAAAAGCCTTTCTTCATAAAAAGGAATTTCTTTTTTTAATTTCTGAACAAATTCTGGTCTTTCAGCTCTTGGACCAACCACTGACATTTCTCCTTTTAGGATATTGATTACTTGCGGCAGTTCGTCTAAGCGGGTCTTTCTTAAAAGGCCCCCAATCGTTGTGACTCGGAGATCTTTTTTGGTTGCCCAGACCGGGCCGTACTTTTCTGAATCTTTAATCATTGTTCTGAACTTTATGACCTCAAAAGTTTTTCCTCCCTTGCCGATTCTGATTTGTTTATAGAATATAGGTCCTTCGGTTCCCCATTTTATGGCCAGGGCGACAAATGGAAATAAGACGATTAAAACAGCAAGGCCGATTATAGCCAGTAACATATCAAGGGCTCGTTTCAAAAATTCATAAAGTCTTTTTTCTCCGCGGGAGATATTTTCTAAAAACCAAAGCTGATTCACCGATTCAAGCGGGATTTTTTTCAGGATTCTTTCATAGGCACTGGCCAGGTTTGTAAACTGGACGTTTCTTTTGCTGGCTTTATAAAAAACGTCAATAATATCGGGCAGGCGATAGGCCTCGGGGCTTAAAATAATCGTGTTGATATGATTGGTCTCCAAAATCTTTTCAATATCTTTAGCGCCGCGGACTTGCCTGAAATCAACATTTTCAAAAGAGAAAGCGGCCTGTTCGGAAACGTCAAGGGCGTATTTTAAATTGTAGCCATATTGCGGATTTTTATTTAAAAACTTGGCTAAATCAAAAGCAATTTGATTGAAGCCGACAACTATAGTATTATTTTTAAAGGTTTTGCCTAATAGTCGGTTATAAAGATAGCGCCACAACGAGACCAAACCGGTAAAGACGGCGATGTAAATTAAAAGATTTCTTCTCGGCTCGATTTGAACCGTTTCAATTACAAAAGGCATCAAATAAAAGAATAGAACCGAGATAATTGCCGAGACAGTAATTGACTTAAATAAGGAAGAGTAAAATTCGGGCGAATTTTTGGCGAAATTCAGTTCATAAAGATTGGCGATATAGAAAACCAGAATCCATAAAATAAAAACTAAAGAAAAAGGGAGTAAGTGGAGGGGAAGTTGAGAGCTAAAATCAAGTCCGTAACGGACCAGTAAAGTTAAGTATAAAGAGGCGTAAAGTACCGCAATATCGCCCAGAAATAAGGACAGTCGTTTCATAAATTAACCTGTAATTAGCATAGAAAATAACTGATGTCAAACCAAAAAAGCAATACCAGAACAGCGGTGCCGGCCCTGCTAAAATTCCTGAAATATGGAATTTATTTTGTTGCTTTTATCCCTCTAATTATTTTCAGTCAGTATATCTCGCCCTTTCACTTTGGCAAGATTATTGTTTTTCGTTCCTTGGTTGAGATTCTGGCGGTTTTTTACATAATTTTGTTAATCAGATACGGTTATAGATTTACGCCTCCCCGAACGCCTCTTTTTTGGGCGATAACGATTTTCACAGCCGCTTTTGGTTTGGTCACTTTTACCAGCACCAATACTTATCAGAGCTTTTTTGGCAGTTTAGAGCGAATGGGCGGCTGGTTGAGTTTTCTGCACTTCTGGGGTTTCTTCGCTATTGCCACTGGAGTTTTAAGGAAAAAAGAAGAATGGCTTACTTTTATTAAACTATCTTTATTTGTCAGTTTGCTTTCGGCCTTTTACGGGTTTTTGCAAAAAACTGATTTAAGCTGGGTGATTGGTTCTGGCGGCCGGGCAAAAATTTTCGGGACCATTGGCAACCCGGCTCTTTTTGCCGGTTACATTATAATTAATGCCTTTTTGGCTTTGATGCTCTTTTTTAAGCCCGGCAATTCTTACAACCAAAAATTTTTCTACGGTTCAGTTTTTCTGATAGATGCTTTGGCGATTTTACTGACCGGAGTCAGGGGTTCGGTGCTTGGCGTGGTTGTCGGCGTAATCTTATTTGGTTTTTTATACTCGGCTGGTTTTGGGTCGCCTAAAGTTAAAAGATATACCATCTATTTTTCAATCCTGGTTATTATTGTTGCCGGAACTTTGTACTCTCTGCGCAAGGCTGATTTTGTGAGAGAGAATCAATACTTGGCCCGCTATTCAGACATTTCACCTACGGCCTATACGGTTCAGACCCGAGCCTGGGCTTGGCAGGCTGGTTTTAATGGCTGGAACGATTCATTAAAAACCATATTTTTGGGCTGGGGCCCGGAAATGTTTAATATTCCTTTTTCAAAACACTTTAATCCCAAGTTCTTTAGGGGAATAGGTTCTGAAACTTTATTTGACCGGGCTCACAATCAATTTCTTGAAGTTCTTTTCACTATGGGCTTGGTCGGCTTTTTATCTTATCTTTTGATTTACTATCGGGCCTTTCAAGATTTAAGACGGCTGAACTCAAATCCTGAAGAAAAAATATTAAAGGCCGGCTTGATTGCCACCTTGGTCGCCTATATGATTCACAATTCCTTTATTTTTGATACCTCGGCCAACTTTATAATGTTTTTCATCATCCTTGGATTAATTAATCAGCTAAGGGTAGAAAGTTTAAACCAGCAGCTTCAAAATCTTCAGCCAAAAAGAGACTTAATGGCTAATTTCGCAGGCATGGTCTTGGTCATTATCGCAGTTTTCTCAATTTATTTCTTTGAAGTCGTGCCAGCCAAAGCCAACTATGCTACCACCAGAGCAATTATCGCTTCCTGGAGCGGCAACCATGATTTGGCTTTTGAAAAATTCAAAAAAGCAATGAGCTACGACACTTTTGGAAAGTATGAAATCCGCCACCGCTATGCCCAATACATTCTGGAACTTACCTCAAAAACTGGCGTGGATCAAAAAACAGCAGAAAGATTATTAGTGGCCGTCCAAAATGTCCAAAAAAATGTTGAAGAATCACCACAGGATTATCTGCCTTACCTTTATATCAGCCGGGCTTACATTGTCCTTGGCAAAAATGACCCCAATTCTTCTTTTAATGACCTGGCTTTAGAAAACAGCCTTAAAGCTCTTGAAATTTCACCAACCTTTGTCCGAACTTATTATGAAGTTGCTCAGGTTTACCTTAATAAAAAAGACTACAAAACAGCGATTGAATGGTTTGAAAAAGTGGTTGAGTTAAATCCAGAGGTCAAGCTTTCTCACTGGTATCTTGGCATTACCACCGCCCAGGCTGGCGATCTTCAGAAAGGCGCTGAGATCATTGAGAAGTCCGGCTACGAGTATAAAAGTAATGAAGTAGATGCTTTGAGAGTGGCCGAAATTTATTTGAGAATGCGAAATTTCCAAAAAGTCGCCGAAATTTATGAGGCTTTAGTCAAACTTAATCCAAAAAATCCTCAATACTTTGCTTCTTTAGCAGTGGCCTATAAAGAAACAGGGGAGATAAGTAAGGCCATTCAAGCCGCTCAAATGGCGGCAAAAATTGACCCGAACTACACCAAAGAAGCCCAGGATTTCATAAACTCACTTCGCTGATTTGAAAAATCTGCTATGATTTATTTATGAGAAGTTTTAATAAAGTAAAACTTTTTTTATTTCTGCTCGTTTTTTTATCCAGTTTTTATTTTTTGATTTTTAATGTCGTTTCCGCTGATGTCATTGGCCAAACAGTTCAGTTTAATATCGACCCTAAGTTTGAGTATCTTGGCCGAGATAAAGTTTCCGCCACTTTAAGGAAAATTTCAGTCACCGCTTACTTATATGTATCCGATGACTACTGGGCCGGAATTTCAGAGCCGGAAAGAAATTTATTTTTAACAAAATTAGATGAATTAGCCCAGGAATTTGATAACCGAATTTATCCGATTGAAAGGGCATTCTGGGGCCTGGAGCCAAATCCTGGAATTGACAACGACCCTAAAATTATAATTTTATTTACCAAACTTAAAGATCCAGCCGGCGGATATTTTGATACCAGCCATCTTTACAAAAAAACAGAAGTTCAGAACTCCAATGAAAGAGAAATGTTTTTTGTAAGCGCTGATTCGGTTGTCGGTGGAAAAGCTAAGATATTTTTGGCTCACGAATTCCAGCACCTAATAGGTTTTAACCAGAAGGAGTTTTTAAGAAAGGCGACTGAAGACACCTGGTTAAATGAGTTGCGTTCCGAATATTCTATCAAGATCGTTGGTTACGACGACGATTATAATAATTCAAACTTAAGGCGGCGAGTTTTTGCTTTTAGTCAAAGCCCTTCCGAGCCCTTGGCCGAATGGAAAAATTTATCACCCGATTACGGGGTAATCACTCTTTTCGCTTACTATTTAGCCGATCATTATGGCGATAAGATCCTAATTGACTCTTTGAGAAGTTCAAAAATCGGCATTGAATCTATAAATGAAACTTTAAGATTAAACGGTTTTAGTGAAATCTTTTCAGACGTATTTACCAATTGGACCATGGCTAATATTTTAAATGACAGTTCAGTAGCTTCAGGGAAATTTGCCTATAAAACTGCTCATCTTAAAGACTTTAAGATTTCGTCAACTCAAAGCAGTTCAACTTCCGGGCTGGGCAGTAACTTATCTCTTTCAAATTCGGTTAAAGACTGGCAGCCGGTGTGGTATGAGTTTACCACCCCAATCGGCCTTGAAGGGAATTTAAAACTATATTTCAGCGGTCCGACTGGTTCAAAGTTTTTAATTCCTTATATTGTTTTTTATGTTAACGGTCAGAAAGAGATTGGTTTTATGAGTTTAAGCGGGGGTAGCGGGGTTAATTTTATTAAAGGTTTTGGTTCAGATGTTTATAAAGTGGTTGTAATTCCAGCTAATCAATCAAAAACATCTGATTTTACTGACAATGATCCGGTTGCGGCTTTTACTATTCAAGCTCAAATTGTTTCTGAAGTTCCGGAAAATATAGTCACTCCGGTGCCAACACCGACCCTGCTTAATTTAGCCGGTCAATCAATTCAGGTGATTTTAGATCAAATAAGAAGTTTGCAGGAGGAGCTGCTTCGTTTGCAGGGCCAGCAAATAAGCCAGCCGCCAATGCAGCCTTCCCTGCCCCGAGACTTATTTGTCGGTTTAAGGGGGAATGATGTAAGCTGGCTTCAGGAGTTTTTAATCAGCCAGGGTGTTTATCCGGAAGCCCGGGTGACTGGTTATTTTGGCCCTTTTACCAGAAGCGCGGTCATAAGATTTCAGCAAAAGTATGGAATTTTTCCGCAAATCGGGTATGTGGGTGCGAAAACCAGAGCAAAGATTCAGGAATTAATTCAGTAATATGTTTCACATAAAAATCAATCCGACAAATATAAAGTTAGATGATGCATTGGTTATTTGGGTTGAGAAAAAAATTGGCAGTTTAGAAAAGTTTTTGAAAAAAGTTGACCCGACAGCAGTCGAGGCGAGGGTGGAAATAGGCAAACCATCGCGGCATCATCATAAAGGCATAGTCTGGTATGCCGAAGCGAATTTGAAATTGCCGGGAAAACTCTTGCGGGCGACTGATACCAATAAAGACCTGCGCACTGCCATCAACCGCGTCAAAGACGAACTCCAGCGTCAGATCAAGAAGTACCTTGGAAAATAACATTGGTGAAAAGCCTCTCGGGTACAGTTGTTTCGGAAACGTTCGGCCTCGTACAACTTATATAATTATCTTAATTCTCTGTTTTTCAGAAAAAACCCTCACTCCTCTTTCGCCTCGCTACATTAAATATCTTCTCTTAACGGCTCGGCTCAAGAGGTTCCTCAATAACTATACCCTGCGGGCTTTTCACCTCCAGAAAATTTGAAAAAATCAAGTTTTTTCAGTACTATATTTAAACCATGAGTTTTCTATCTAATCTCTTTGGTGATGCGAATCAAAAGTATCTAAAAAAAGCCCAGACATTGGTTGAGAAGATAAATAAGCTTGAAGGCGAATTTGGGGAGTTTTCGGATACTCAACTAAAGGAAAAGACCGAGGAATTTAAAAAGAGGCTGGGGAAAGGCGAAACTCTTGATGACTTGTTGCCTGAGGCCTTTGCGACGGTCCGCGAGGCGGCTAAGCGCACCTTGGGCCAGCGGCATTTTGACGTTCAGCTTATCGGCGGCATTGTCTTGCATCAAGGTAAAATAGCAGAGATGAAAACCGGTGAGGGCAAAACTTTAGCCTCAACTTTAGCAGTTTATCTGAATGCTTTATCAGGTCAGGGAGTGCATATCGTAACCGTCAATGATTTTTTATCCCGGCGCGACACGGTTTGGATGGGACAGATTTATAATGCCTTAGGCTTGACTGTTGGTTGTATTAATCATGATGCTAGTTATGTTTATGACCCCGGCCACACCGAGAAAGATGAGATGCGTGATGCCCAAGGAGCATTCAGGGTTTTCCATGAGTTTCTGCGGCCGGTAACAAGGCGCCAGGCCTACGAAACTGACATCACTTACGGCACTAATAATGAATTCGGCTTTGACTACCTTCGGGACAATATGGTTTACGATTTGAGTCAGATGTCCCAGGCCAAAGGCCATAACTTTGCCATAGTTGACGAGGTTGACTCAATTCTGATTGACGAAGCCAGAACTCCTTTGATTATTTCCGCGCCGGATACCGAATCAGGCGAGCTTTACAAAACTTTTGCCAGAGTTGTTCCTCATTTGAAAGAAAATCAAGATTATAATGTTGATGAAAAATTAAGAGCCGCAACCATAACCGATTCCGGGATAGACAAGGTGGAGAAAATGCTTAGGATTGGAAATATTTATGAGCACGGCGGGATGCGTTATGTTCATCATCTTGAGCAAGCTTTGCGGGCCAATGTTTTGTTTAAGCGCGATAAAGATTATGTGATTAAAAATGGCGAAGTCATTATTGTTGATGAGTTTACTGGCCGCCTTATGCCCGGCCGGCGCTGGTCAGAGGGACTCCATCAGGCCGTGGAGGCCAAGGAAGGCGTGGCCATTCAAAGAGAGTCGCGGACTATGGCCACCATTACTTTCCAGAACTATTTCCGGATGTATAAAAAATTGGCCGGAATGACCGGAACCGCGGCTACTTCAAGCGAAGAGTTTCATAAGGTTTATAATCTTGATGTCGTTGTGGTGCCGACCAATAAGCCGATGATAAGAGAAAATTTGCCTGACCGGATTTACAAGACCGCCGATGCCAAATGGAAGGCATTAGTTGAAGAGATTAAAGAAAGACATCTGAGGGGTCAGCCGGTTTTAGTCGGCACGGTTTCAATTGAGAAAAATGAACTAATTTCAGAAATGCTTAGGCGTGAGGGCATTCCTCACAACGTCTTAAACGCCAAAAACCACGAATCAGAAGGCCAGATAATTGCCCAAGCTGGTAAATTTGGCCAAGTAACGGTGGCGACCAATATGGCTGGCCGGGGAGTGGATATAATTTTAGGCGGCAATCCGCCAAGTGCTGATAATGCAGAGAAAGTTAAACAAGTCGGCGGACTTCATGTTATCGGGACAGAACGGCATGAGGCCCGTAGAATTGATAATCAGCTTCGGGGCCGCTCCGGTCGGCAGGGCGATCAGGGCTCAAGCCAGTTTTTCGTTTCTCTGGATGATGATGTTATCAGGATTTTTGGCGGTGAAAGAATTAAGAGCTTAATGGAGCGGCTTGGCTTTCCAGAAGACCAGCCGATTGAGCATAATTTGGTCAGCCGGTCAATTGAGCAGGCCCAGAGTAAAATTGAAGGCCACCATTTTGACGCTAGAAAATACGTTCTTGAGTTTGATAATGTGATGAATAAGCACCGGGAGACCATTTATGGTTTACGGAAAAATATTTTGGACTCTCAATCGCCGGAACGCCGGGAGATGATTTTTGATTATTTTAACGAGTTTGTCAGTGAAATGGTTGGGGTTCATACTCAAGGGCCGGAATGGAATCTTAAAGAGATAGAGGAAACAATAAACACAATTACAAATTTTAAATTTCAAATTTTAAATGAAATTCAAAATAAAGAAAATTTAAAACAGAGGATTTTAGAATTTGTTAAACAAAAGTATAATGAGCGGAGAGAGAAAATCGGCGAAGAGGGGATAAGGAATATTGAGAAATTTGTTTTACTTCGGGTAATTGACGAGCTTTGGATTGACCATCTTGAACAGATGGAATATTTACGCGACTCGGTTAATCTGCGGGCTTATGGCCAGCGCGACCCCCTGGTTGAATACCGGATTGAAGGACAAAAGATATTTGAGCGGTTGTTAAAGTCAATAAAGTATCAGGTGGTGAATCTGATTTTTAAAGTCGGTGTTGAAATGCGGCCGGTTCAGCCGCAGTCAGTCGCGGTTAACGTAAACAAATCACCCCAAGGCAAGGAAATCGGCCGCAACGACCCCTGCTGGTGCGGGGCGAAACATCCGGATGGCCGTCCGAAAAAGTATAAACATTGTCATGGGAAATAAAATATGAACCTTGACACCAAGTTTATCTTAAGATAAACTTTAAGCATTATGAGAACCAATATTTTGGGATTAAAAGAGTTGAGAGAAAATATGCAAAAATATATCTCTCGTATAGAAAAAGGCGAGTCTTTTATTGTAGTAAAAAAATCAAAACCACTTTTTAAGATTTCTTCTGTTGACGAAGAAGAGGGATTTTGGGAAACCGTCGTTGATTTTACTAAACTAAATAAAAAGGGTGTGGATGCCAAAAAAATTTTGAGAGAGCTTCATAAGCTAAATGCCGCCTCTTAAAAAACTACTTTCTAAATTTAACAAAGATGACAGGAGACTTCTCGAGTTTTTAATTGAAAAAATAGTTTCTTTGGATTGGAATAGTCTTAATATTAAAAAATTAAAAGGCTATCAGGATATTTTCCGATTACGCAAGGAAAGATTAAGAATCATTTTCAGTAAGAGTAATAATTCTATATTTATTATTACTATTCAGAAACGCAGCGAAAAAACATATAAGCTTTAACAAAAATAAATTCAAAGATGCTATGAGAAATAATATGAATAAAAATAATAAAGTGAAAAAAGATAAAGAACTATCACCGGAGCTATATGAAGTAGCCAGGAAGAAAGGGACCGAGGCGCCGTTTTCGGGTAAGTATTGGAAGCACCACGAAAAGGGGATGTATAAATGCGCGATTTGCGGGACCGAGCTTTTTTCTTCGGATACCAAGTTTGATTCTGAAACTGGCTGGCCAAGTTTTACCCAGCCAAAGAATCTGGGAAATATTGAGTTGAAACCGGATTATAGTGGTGGCATGAATCGAACCGAAGTTCTCTGCAAAAAATGCGGGGCTCACCTGGGCCATGTCTTTGACGACGGGCCGCGTGAGCGAGGCGGAAAGAGATACTGCATCAATTCGGTCTGTCTGGACTTTGAGAAGAAATGACCCTACACTAAGTCCAGCAACTTTGGTTCGTTTCTTGGTGGATTAGCTTTGCTTACCCGGGAGGTGAGTTATGGCATCAAAACCCGATTGGTGGATTAGGAAAATGGCTTTGGAACACTGGATGATTGCGCCGTTTTCAGAGCGTGTGGCCGGAGACGGAATCATTTCCTATGGTCTTCAGCCAGCCGGCTACGACGCCCGGCTTGATCCGCGCATCTTGGTCTTTGATTGGGCCGTTGCCGCTGGCAAGACGCTTGATCCCCTAAACTTAGACCACGAGTTTTACTTTGAGAAGTCAGCGGTTCCGTACTACGACATCCCTCCGCGAGGTTTTGCGGAGGCGATGACTCTGGAGTATTTTCGGATTCCGCCGAACTGCGTTGCCCACGGCGTGGGGAAAACTGTTTACTCCAGCGTCGGCATCGGCCTCAACATCTCGAGCATCAGTCCTGGCTGGGAGGGTCGGCTCCGCATCCATATAGCCAACTCCAGCCCAGTCCCAATACGAATCTATGGCGACATGGGCATGGTTCATTTGTCATTTGAGGAACTCGATGGCGAGTGCGAACGTACCTACGATAAACTCCAGGGGGTCCGCTTCCAGGGGCAGAAGACTCTGTGAAGAGGTGAGCTATCGGGTGGCGCAATGCGCCGCCCTTTCTTTTTCATAAGATTAATGATATCAAAAAAACCAGGAGGGTTTATGGTAAAGGTTGAACTTGAACAAGAAGTAGGCACTTCTCATCATCCTGCCAGGGTTATCATTTACGATGGCAACCAACTCGTAGAGGAAGTGACAGCAAAAGTCGAACTGAAAAAGGGTGCGGACGGTGGATGGTACCACTGCGTTACGCTCAAAAAAAATCGGGGAGGCGACAATGCATAAAGTCGAACCGCAAGTTTTCCTTGTCGGCGAAACCAGGATTGTCGAAGAAGGACTTTGGGCCTATCTCGATTATCTTGGCATCCCAGATTGGGTTTCCGATGCCCCGACCGACTCCGAAAAACTGGTGGAGGTTATGGGCAGGTTATGTTATCGGAGTTTCCAGCCTGGAATGAACCGGAACGTCACCAAGATTCGTGAGCACAACAGCGACTACCTTGGGAACATTTTGAACGTGAAGCACGGTTCGGTCATCGAGCATCCGGTGATGAACTTTGTTTTTGTCGACGTTTCGCGGGTGTTCACTCACGAACTCGTACGGCATCGTGCCGGCGTAGCCATTTCCCAGGAGTCCCTCCGGTTTGTGCGGCTCGAAGATCTTGGTCAGTGGCTGCCGACGGTCATTCGTGAAAACGAGCAGGCTGTTGAGGTTTTCGGCGAGACATTCCGTCATTTGGAGGGACTTCAGATCAAGCTTGCCGAACTTTTCCGCCTTGACGATTCGGGAGTTCCTTTTCATGTTAAGAAGGTCATCACCTCGGCGATGCGCCGAATCGCTCCAATCGGTTTGGCTACGACCATCGGCTGGTCAGCCAATCCGCGGACCATTCGATGGATTCTGGAAATGCGGACTCACCCGACCGCCGAAGAAGAAATTCGTCTCGTTTTCGGTAAGGTGGGAGAAATCGTCACCAAACGGTATCCTCATCTCTTCGGTGATTTCACAGTGACCACAGAAGGAGGTTTGTTCTGGTATCAGCCGAAAAACAGCAAGGTTTAGCACTTTCGTTGCCGCCGGCGTTCAGTATGGATGTCGGCGGCAAAATTTTATATGATAGAATTACTTTATGCTGACTCTCTACAAAATCTTCTTTTCAATCTCGGTTATTTTGATGCTCGCTTCTCTGGCGGTGTTTTTGATTTACGGCTTGAATTTAGGGATTGATTTCACTGGTGGAGCGTTGTTAGAAGCAGAATTTAGTGAATTACGAATTACGAATTACGAATTAGGGAGGATAAGAGAGATTTTAGAAAAAGAAGGAATAACAAATGCGGCAATTTCACAGGCAGGTGAGAAAGGATTGTTAATCAGGATGCCGGAGATTTCGGAAGAAAAACATCAGGAAGTTTTAAATGGTTTAAATCAATTGGGCGAGCTTGAGGAAAAACGGTTTGATTCAATCGGTTTAACTATCGGCGCGGAACTAAAAAGAAAAAGCATTATTGCGATAGTAGCGGCTTTGCTCTTAATTTCAGCTTACTTAGCCGTTGTTTTTAGAAAAATCGGCGGGGTGATAAGTCCTTTTGTTCTGGCCTTGGGTGCAGTTATCGCTTTAATCCACGACTTATTAATACCGATCGGAGTTTTTGTTTTACTCGGTCTATTCAAGGGGGTTCAGATTGACGCGCCAATGATTGCCGCGGCCCTGGCCATTTTGGGTTATTCAATCAATGATACGGTGGTGGTTTATGATAGAATCAGAGAGAATGTTTTTAAAAATCCTTCAGGGAATTTTAACGAAACAGTTCATCGGAGTATTAAACAAACCTTAGTCCGTTCTATAAATACGACCTTAACTACTCTTTTTGCCGTAATTGCGATTTACATTTTCGGCGGTCCGACTTTGAAAAATTTTTCTTTAGCTTTAATTATCGGAATCGCTTCTGGGGCTTATTCATCTATATTCGTAGCCAGTCCTATTTTGATGGTGTTGCATAAAAAGTAAAAGAGCCGGTCGCTTCAGACAGGCTCTTTGGTTGGCGAGAGGTTTTTTCGGATCAGGCGGTCGAGACGCGGAAGTCGGCGATATCTGTTTCAATCAATTCGCAGCCGGCTTCGAACAGCCTGTTTGTAAACTCATATGCCAAGTTTACATATCTTGACGCCTCTCCTTCGTCTGACGTATCGGGTCTATTGAGGAACAGGGTAAATCTAAGCCGATCACCCAGGTCTTTGAAAACAGTTCGTTCCTTCCGGATAATGTTTTCAAAGTCGTAGACGATTTTAATTACTTCAACAGCCGACCAATCAGAGGGGAAGACTATTACAATACGATCATTTACTCCGGGCATTTCTCTCCTCCATTCTGTTTACGATTTTATTGAACTCATCCCCGCGCTGGGCGTAGTTGGCAAACATATCAAAACTCGCCGCCGCCGGAGACAAAAGGACCACCTCATTTCTACCACTACTTTTAAAACAAGTCAATACAGCTTCTTTTAAGGTTTTAACCCTTTTGGTCTTTAAATTCGTAATTCGTAATTCGTAATTCTTTAATAATTTATTTAATTTATTCTTTATCTGTCCAATAAGCACCACGGTCTTAATATTTTTGGCTTTGGCAATATATTTTATTAAATTTTTATAATCTAATCCTTTATCCGAGCCGCCCAAAATCAAGTGAACTGGTTTTTCAAATGATTTTAGCGCTGTCAAAGTCGCGTCCGGGTTGGTGGCGGCCGAATCGTTATAAAAAGAAACGCCGTTAATTTTAGCGACAAATTCAAGCCGGTGCTCAATGCCTTTGAAATTTTCAACGGCTTTTAGAATTTTATTTTTCGGCACTTTAAAGATTTTTCCGACGGCTGCGGCCAGAGCAATATTTTCTAAATTGTGTCTACCAATTAGTTTGGTTTTTAAGGGCAGGGGAGTGGGATATATTTTTTTACCCTGGCCTACATTTTTAGTTTTCTTTTTAAGCGATGGATGGATTATGGCAAAATCCCCATATTTTTGATGTTTTAGAATATTCATCTTAGCGTCAAAGTATTCTTTGGCGGTTTGATGAGTGGCCGGAGCAAATTTTCCGGCTGGATCCATATGGTCCAGAGCTACATTGGTAATTACAGCTACGTGAGGACTTTTGTATAAATCCTGAAGCTGGAAACTTGAAAGCTCAAGGACAATCAGGGAATCTTTTTTCAGCTTTGGCAAAATATCCAAGGCCGGTTCACCGATATTCCCGGCAAGAAATACCTTTTTCCCGTACCTGCTTTTTAGAATCTGATAAACCAGAGAGGCAGTTGTGGTTTTTCCTTTGGTGCCGGTAATGCCGATAATTTTTACCGGACATAAGTCAAAAAATAATTTAATATGACTTGAAATAATTACTCCGTTTTTTTCTGCAGTCAAAAGCCCGGGATGGAGCCGGGGAAAGCCCGGAGTTCTGAAAATAACCTCATAATTTTTAATTTGATCAGCATAATTTTTATCAAGTTTTAAATCCAGTACATCCGCCTTTATTTTATTTTTTTTGAGGAACTTTAAAGTGGCCGAGCCCTCGCGGCCCAGCCCTAAAATAGCTATCTTCTTGTTTTTCAAATTGATTGTTGACATAGTATAAAGTAAATGATATTATAACCCTGATATGTTGAATGAGCAAGAAAAAACCAAATTCACTAACTCTATTTCAGATGTTTTAAAATCCTTAAGTTCTAGGGGCGAAGATATTATCTCCAGGAGATTTGGTTTAAAAACTGGGACCGTAGAAACTTTAGAATCTATCGGGAAAAAATATAAGATTACCAGAGAAAGGATTCGCCAGATTGAAGAAGCATCTTTAAGAGAATTGAGGAAAAATTTCGACGGCTTTAACCTGAAAGATGAAGTTATCAGAATAAAAGGAATTCTCTCAAGCTACGGAAACGTAATCAGGGAGGATTTTTTGTTTCATGAATTTTCCGGCTCTCATCAATATAACAAAGTCAATGCCGCTTTGGTTTTTTTGATGACTATAGCCAGCAACTTTGAACGCCACCCAGAAGATTTTAAATATTACAATATCTGGACGGCCAAAGACCCGTTTTATATCAGTCAAGCAAAAGAAATAACCGAAAAACTGCTTAACGGCTTTAAAAAGAGCGACTCAATTGTCAGAGAAGCCGAGTTAATTTCATTTTTCAATAAAACCGCTAACCAGGACATAACCGATAAAAAAGTGACCCTTTCTTATTTAAGTTTAAGCAAATTAATCGGTAAAAATATTTTTGGCGAATACGGGCTGGTCAATTGGCCGGAAGTCAGGCCAAAAGGGATTAAAGACAAGGCCTACCTGGTTCTTAAAAGAGAAAAAATGCCGCTTCATTTCAGGAACATCGCTAATCTTATTAATAGTCATCGGTTTGATTCTAAAAAAGCAAATATTCAGACCGTCCACAATGAGCTGATAAAAGACAAAAGGTTTGTTCTGGTCGGCCGGGGCCTTTACGCCTTGTCTGAATGGGGTTATGAAGCCGGGACGGTCAAAGATGTTTTAGCTGATCTTTTAAAGAAAAACGGCCCGATGACCAAAGAAAAGATTATTGCTAAAACTGCTGAAGTCCGTTTTGTCAAACCAAATACCGTTCTCTTAAATTTGCAGGACAAAAAGCTTTTCCAAAAAGATGAAAAGGGCTTTTATAAACTCGTAGAAAGGGCTTAATTTTGATATAATAGAATTTGATAAGCAACTTTTCGTTACGAAATCTGAAAATTTAGAGCGAAACAAGGAAGAATTTCGAGCCGTATATTATACAGCGAGAAATTCTGACGAAGTTATAGCCTAAATTTACAAATTGCAGTAGAAAGGATTGCTTATCAAATTCTATACTTATGCCTCTTGATTTTTCAATTTTCCCCCAGACCTTCGGAGATTTTAAATTGGTAATTTCTTTTCTGGCTCCTTTAAAGTGGATTATCTTGCCGATTCTGGCGTTTTTTGTGTTTTTGATTTTTAGGGACGCGCTTTTATTTTACTCTCAAGTAAAATTTAAAAACGAAATAGAGTGGGATATTTTTGAGATTAAAATTCCCCGGGAAATTGAAAAGGGCCCCAAGGCGATGGAACAGTTTTTTGCTTCTCTCTGGACTCTTTTCAATACTCCAGTCGGCTGGAAAGAAAAATATATAGATGGGGAAGTTACCCGTTGGTACAGTTTTGAGATTATTGGCGTGGGCGGAAAAGCTCATTTTTACTGCCGAATGCCTAAGAGATTCCGGCATTTAATTGAGTCAATGCTTTACGCCCAGTATCCGGACATTGAAATAATCAGCTCCGGCGATTATACTGACCAGCTGCCGAATTCTTTTGATGGCTTTGAACGAATTGGCTATGATTTATTTGGCGTGGAACTCAATTTAAAAAATCCGGCCCCCAACCCGATTAACACCTATATGGCTTTTGAAGAAAAAGGCGGCGAGGAGAGAATCATTGACCCGATTTCAGTGATTCTTGAAACATTGAGCCGTTTGCGGCCAGAGGAACAGGCCTGGATTCAGATGGTGGTTAGGCCAGTTGACCCGAAATGGCGGGAAGAGGGAGAAAAAGTAATTAAAGAAATCAAAGAGAAACTAAACCCTGAGCCAAAGCCCGGGCCGGCCGGGACGCCAGCCTACCGTTTTTCTTTAATGACTCCGGCCGAAGAAGAGAAGTTAAAAGCAATCAGTAGAAAAATTTCAAAACAGGGTTTTGAAACCATTGTTAGAACTCTTTATGTTGCCCCTAAAGATATATTTGATAGAGATTTATTCAGAAACTTAACCGGCTATTTTAACCAATACAGTTCAAATTTGAATTATTTTGCTTTTAATATGGCTACTTTTACTAAATCCAAATGGTGGACCTGGCCATTTATCTTGTCTAATTTGAGGACTAAGAATAAAAAAAGGAAACTTTTCCGCCGATATATTCAGCGATATATTCCCGAAGAGACTTTTTGGGGCCGTTTAAATGATTCCACCCGAGTCAATTTAAGCAAGAAACCGTCAATTTCGATTTTAAACACTGAAGAGCTGGCCACGCTTTTCCATCCGCCAACCAACGTGGTTTTAACCGCGCCGAGCTTGGACAGAATTGAGAGCAAAAAAGTAAGCCCACCCGGATATGTACCGTATTAAAATTCAAAATTCAAATTACAAATTTTAAATCAAAGGCAGAAATGTTTTAAATTTAAAACATTGGGGCTTCATTTAAAATTGAAAATTTAAAATTGGAATTTAGATCCATGAATAATATTACTTATTTCGCAAAGACAAATTTTCGCGGTCAAGACCGGATTTTCGGCGTTAAAGAAAATGACCGGCTTCAGCATATGTATATTATTGGTCAAACCGGCACCGGCAAGACAACTCTTTTGAAGAATTTAGCTATTCAAGATATAAAGTCGGGCCAGGGGTTAGCGGTGATTGATCCTCACGGCGAATTTGTTGAAGATTTGCTGGATTCAATTCCGCAAGAAAGAATCAACGAGACAATTTATTTTAATCCTTTTGATTCAAAATATCCGATTGGTTTTAACGTTTTGGAAGTCAAAGACCCGGAACATAAGCACCTTGTCGCTTCCGGGCTCATGGCTATTTTCACTAAAATTTGGGCTAATGTCTGGTCAGCCAGAATGGAATACATTCTGGATAATTGCGTCATGGCTCTTTTGGATACTCCCGGCACCACCTTGATGGGGATACCGCGTCTTTTGGTGGATAAAGAATACCGCAAAATGATAGTTGCTAACATTAAAGACCCGGTGGTCAGAACTTTCTGGGTTAACGAATATGAGGTTTGGGAGCCGAGATTCAGAAACGAAGCCATTGTTCCGATTCAGAACAAAGTCGGCCAATTTTTGGCTACGAAAATGGTTAGGAATATTGTTGGCCAGTCAAAGAGCACTTTGGACATAGAGGATATTATCAATAACCGCAAGATTCTTTTAGTCAATGTTTCCAAGGGTCTTATCGGCGAAGACAATTCGGCTTTACTTGGAGCGATGCTGATAACTAAAATTCAGTTGACCGCCATGGAACGGGTGAAGGTTTTAAAGGAAGAACGTCATCCTTTTTTTCTTTATGTGGACGAATTCCAAAATTTTGCCACCGATGCTTTTGCCACCATTCTTTCGGAGGCCCGGAAATACGGTTTAGCTTTAATAATTGCTCATCAATATATTGGTCAGCTTGTGACCGAAACTTCAACTCGCGTCCGAGATGCAATTTTCGGCAACGTCGGTACCTCGGTTTCATTCCGGGTCGGCGCCACCGATGCCGAATTTTTGGAAATCCAGTTTTCGCCTGAAATTATGGCCCAGGATTTTGTCAACCTTCCCAATTATCAGGTTTATCTTAAACTTTTAGTTGACGGAATTTCTTCAAGGCCGTTTTCAGCGACGACATTGCCGCCGACTCCTTTAAAGTCAAGCGCCAGCATAAAGGATTTCATTGTGGAAGCTTCAAGAAAAAAATACACTCGGCCGGCTAAAGGGGTTGAGGAGGAAATTGAAAAGTGGGCGGCGCCCTTGGTAAAATTAGCGCCTTTAAAGCCGAAAGCCCCGAAAGTAGTTCCGTTGCCGAAAGAAAAAAGCATATCTTTGAACGACTTGGCCAAGAGAGAGCCGGAGAATTTCAAAAAAAGAACGGTTGAGCCGGACTTAGAAGGATTGAGAAAAGCGCTGGAAGCAGTTGAGAATACTCAAAAATAGTGGTAGAATTGTAAATGTTTGTTTTTTTGAGTTGGAGTACCGGCTTCGCCGGTATTTGTTTGCCTTTCTGGGCAAACCCCGGGGCATTTTTACGGCGAGCCGGTACGCTCGCCTAAAATGCCCGTTAAAGTCATGGGTAATGACTTTAACCCGCCCATAGCTCAACCCGGTAGAGCAGTGGACTTTTAATCCATTGATCCTGGTCCAAATCCAGGTGGGCGGACCAAAAAAGGGTTTATAAACCCTTTTTTTATTTTGTAAATTCTGATAATCTATTTACTATAAAATATGTCTAAAAGGACTAATAGTTTTAATTCTAAAATTAAGGTTGGAGTGATTATGGGCGGGCCGTCAAGCGAACACGAAGTTTCTTTGGCGTCTGGCGAAAACGTTTTGAAGAACTTAGACAGTCGTCTTTTTGAGCCGGTTAAGATAAAAATCTTGCGGGACGGCAAGGTTTGGATGTCTGGCCGCTATGCCAAACTGGAAAAGGCGGTTAAGAGCGTTGATTTGTGTTTTTTGGCCACTCATGGCGAGTTTGGCGAAGACGGCCGGCTTCAGGCAATTTTGGAATCTTACGGGGTTAATTATACCGGTTCGGGCCTTTTGGCTTCGGCTTTGGCGATGAACAAAGCTAAAAGCCGCCAGCTTTTTTCTTTGAGCGGCTTAAAAACGCCCAAAACCCTAATCGTGAGAGAAGACGAAAATTTTAAATCCCAGCTGAAATTTTTTGTAAATAAGCTGATTAAGATGCCGGTGGTGGTAAAACCCTGCTCCCGCGGATCATCGGTTGGAGTTTCGGTTGTCAAAGCAAAGCGCCTGTTGAATAAGGCGGTTTTAAACGCCTTTAAATATGACCCAGAAGTTTTAATTGAAGAATTTATAGGCGGCCGGGAATTCACCTGCGGAGTGGTAGAGAAAAAAGTTAACGGAGCAACCGAGTTAACTGCTTTGCCCGTAACCGAAATTATCCCTAATCAGGAATACGATTTTTTTGATTACGAAGCTAAGTATAAAGCCGGTGCCAGTCAGGAAATCGTGCCGGCCCAAATTAGGAGCGATTTAGCCAGAGAAATTCAGGAAACGGCAGTAAAAGCCCATCAGGTTCTCGGCTGTAAAGATTATTCTCGTTCTGACTTTAGAGTTAAACACGGCAAACCATTTATTTTAGAATTAAATACTTTGCCCGGGTTGACCGAAAATTCTTTACTTCCAAAAGCGGTCAAAGCAGCTGGTTCAAATATTAAAAGATTTTTAAGCAATATTTGTTTTAGAAATATAAGCAAAGAAAAAGTACAAGCGGCATGAAGAGATACTGGATTAACGAAATCAAAGACAAAATAGGGGAGACAGTTGAACTATATGGCTGGGTTAATGTTCGGCGGGACCACGGAAAAATCATTTTTATTGACTTACGCGACCGGTCCGGGATTGCCCAGCTGGTTTTCACGCCGGAAAACAGAGAACTCTATAAGATTGCCGAAACTCTAAGGCCAGAATGGGTTTTATCGGTTAAAGGAGAAGTGGCCAAGCGGCCGAAGGGGATGGAAAATCCGGAGATTGAAACCGGCAAAGTCGAAATTAAAGTTAAAGAGATTTTTGTTTTTAACCAATCAGAAACGCCGCCATTTCCTTTAGATACTTCTGGTTATGAAATTGATGAAGAGCTGCGTTTGAAATATCGCTACCTTGATTTAAGGAGAGCGAGACTGAAAAACAATCTGATTTTAAGAAATAAAGTCATAAAATTTTTCCGTGATTATTTGAATGAGAAAGAATTTATTGAAATCGAAACCCCTATTTTAACTAAATCGACACCGGAAGGAGCCAGGGATTATGTTGTTCCGTCGCGTCTTTATCCTGGAAAATTTTACGCTTTACCTCAGTCACCCCAGCAATATAAACAATTATTAATGGTGGCCGGTGTGGAAAAATATTTTCAGATAGCCCGATGTTTTCGGGATGAAGACACACGAGCAGATAGACAGCCGGAATTCACTCAGCTTGATTTGGAGGTTAATTTTATCGAGAAACAAGAAGAAATCCTCAATTTGATTGAAGAGCCTTATTTAAATTTAATAAAAGAATTATTCCCTCAAAAAAATATTAGTAATTTGGAATCAGGCAAAATACCTAGATATACATATGATGAAGTTATGAAAAGTTATGGTACTGATAAACCCGATTTAAGAAAAAATAAAAATGATCCAGAAGAATTGGCCTTTGCATTTATTACTGATTTTCCAATGTTTGAAGAAAAGGAAGATGGATCGCTTGGAACTATTCACCATCCTTTCACTTTGCCGAAATTCAAAGATGTAGATGATTCATATGGTTATAATCATGATAGGTCAGAAAGCGGTATAAAATTGCGCAAATTTCTTGAAGAAGCAAGTAAAGAAGAGTTGCTTGATTTAAGAGCCTATCAGTACGATTTTGTATGTAATGGTTACGAGATAGGCGGGGGTTCTATTCGTACCCATGATCCTAACGGAGTGTTATGGCTTGTTTTTAAAAGATTGGGTCATTCAAAAGAAGATTTTAAAAATAAATTCGGTCATTTATTTGATGCTTTTGGATTTGGGGTTCCTCCTCATGCCGGAATCGCCATGGGATTGGATCGTTTTATCGCTATTTTAGCCGGCGAACCCAATATCCGCGAGGTGATCGCTTTCCCGAAGACCGGCGACGCCCGAGATCCGATGATGTCGAGCCCCTCAGAATTAGATAAGAAACAGTTAAAAGAACTTCATCTGAACCCCGTTAAAAGTAAGAAACCATAGGTTTCTGCCGATTCAGGTCAGTGAATCGGACTTCTAACGGGGTGAAGACTGAAAAATAGCTGGCATGACAGTAAAAGTATTGATTTTATCAATTCTTGATTTGCTTTTAGGTATTAATTTTATGAGTCCAGTAGTTTTACTTCAAAATTTGCCTAAAAATGGAGAAATTATTTACGCTGGTCAAGAACCTAAAAATGTTCCTTATCTTTTACCCACTACTGAAACCACTTATTTTCCGATAAGAAACTGGGAGTTCCCCGATCCCCAAATCAATGTCCGGTCAGCGGTTTTATACGATTCAAATTCAGAAAAAACCTTGTTCAGTATTGAGCCAAAAACAAAACTGCCGGTTGCCTCATTGACCAAACTAATGACGGCCGTGGCGGTTATTGAGAACACAAACTTGGACGACGTCGTCATTATTAAGAAATCAGCGATTGAAAAATCTGACCAGGCCGGCGGCGGCAACGATTTATACGAGAATGAAAAGATAAAAGCGGCTGATTTGCTGAAAGTGATGCTGATAGAATCGTCCAATGTTTCAGCTTACGCCTTGGCCGAACATTTGGAAGAAAAGTATGGAGTCAATTTGACTGATAAAATGAATGAGAAAGCAAGGGAGTTGGGAATGAGCGACACCTTTTTTACCGAAGCGGCCGGCCTTGACGACCAGAATAGTTTCTCCACAGGCGAGGACTTGGTAAAACTGGTAAAATACTCATTTAGATACGATTTACTGTACGAGATTCTGAAAACTCAAAGGGCCGAAGTTGCCTCAATTGACGGCAGGTTAAGGCACCAGATTTTAAATACCAATCAGCTTCTCGGCAAATTACTAAACATCATCGGCGGCAAAACCGGATTTACCGAGCTGGCCGGCGGCTCAATGATTTTAGTGACCGAATCTCCAGTCGGTTCGGGCCGGCTGATTACCGTGGTTTTGGGTTCAAATGACCGGTTTGAAGACACCGGAAGATTGGTTGATTGGGCGGCTAAAGCTTTTATATGGAAATAAGGGTTTTGTATAAAATTTGCAATGCAAGACACGAACAAATTTTATTTACAAAACCCTACCCCGCCCTCTATGCACTATGTATATGTAATGATTTGGTTGAGTAGCAGAAACTTCTATATCGGTTATTCCAATGATTTAGTGAGAAGAATGAAAGAACATAGCAAAGAAGGCAAATGTAAATTATTATATTATGAAGCATATTTATACGAAAAATCAGCAAAAATTAGAGAAAAGAAGCTTAAACAATATGGGAGCGCTTGGCGAGCTATCAAAAAAAGAATCGGAGCTTAGAGGGCGGGGTGCTCATTTTTGTAGCTACTCGCTACGCTCATAGACAAAAATGGCAGACGGCGTTTTTACAATCGTAAATATTCTTCGCATCTTCATCGTGGCCACGGTCAGTTTTTTTACCGCCCTAATCATCACCCCGCTTTGGACCAAGGTTTTATACAAGTATAATTTGGCCAAAAAACAGATTGCTCGGGAAGATGTGGCGCCGGTATTTTCAAAACTTCACAGAAAAAAGCAGGGCATACCGATAATGGGCGGAGTGGTGATTTGGTCAACAGTTCTGATTGTGATTTTCGGTTTCTGGCTTTTTTCACAAGTTTTTCCTGAAACTTCGCTGGCTAAGCTGAACTTTTTATCAAGAGGCCAAACTTTACTGCCCTTGGGCGTTTTTATCATCAGCGCTATTTTGGGATTAGTGGATGATTTATTTACCGTTGCCGGAAAGGGAGTAAAAGGCCGGGGGCTAAGAATAAGAGACAGATTTGCGATTTACACTTTAATCGGCCTGGGCATGGCCTGGTGGTTTTACTATAAGCTTGACTGGAATTTCATTAATATTCCTTTTTTGGGAGATTTCAGTATCGGTCTGTGGTACATACTGTTTTTTGTTTTTGTTATTGTGGCCAGCACTTTTTCAGCCAATGAGACCGACGGCCTGGACGGACTTTTGGGAGGAGTTGCTTTGACGATGCTGGCGGCCCTGGGAGCGATTGCCTTTGTTCAGGAAAGAATGGATTTGGTTGTTTTTATCGCCGCCATCATCGGCTCTTTGGTTGCTTTTTTATGGCATAATATCTATCCGGCCAATTTTTTTATGGGCGATACCGGGGCCATGGCTTTGGGAGCGACCATAGGCGTAATCGCCATATTTTTAAATGTTCCGCTTTTGCTTCCGATTATCGGAGTAATTTTCGTGATGGAGTCTGGTTCGGTTCTTCTTCAGATTTGGTCTAAAAAAGTCAGAGGCAGAAAAATTTTTCTATCCACTCCGATTCACCATCATTTTGAAGCCAAGGGCTGGCCCGAGACCCAAGTAACAATGAGATTATGGATGATATCCGCGATTGGCGCGATAATTGGTCTTATAATATTCCTGGTAGATTCTAAGATTCCCCCGTTGTTTTAGATGAATTCAAAGTTTTTAATCTGGCTTATCTTTATCCTCGTTATCTTCGGTTTAGTGATGGTTTCTTCGGCCGGGGTCTATCCTTCTCAAAAAAACTTTGACGCTAACCACTACTACTTCAACCATCAGCTGTTTTTTGGCTTTTTGCCGGGTTTGATTCTATTTCTTCTAACTTCAAAAATTGATTACAAGATTTGGAGGAAGTTTTCTTTACCCCTAATTCTTATTTCAGTCGGACTCTTGATGCTCATTTTTGTTCCCGGTTTTGGAATAAAATCTGGTGGAGCAAAAAGGTGGGTTGATTTTTTCGGTCTTTTTTCGTTTCAGCCGACAGAGATTTTAAAACTTACTTTGGTGATTTATTTGGCCAGTTGGTTCAGTTCCAAAACCCGGCTCAGTAAAAACAGTTTAGGTTCGTTTTTGGCCTTTTTGATAATTTTATTTTTCATCGGTGCTTTCATTGCTTTTCAACCCGATATTGGAACTTTGGGAATAATTATTGCCATTGCTTTGGCTATGTTTTTTGTAGCCGGAATGGGGTTCAAGTATTTTATGGGGATAATCTTAGTAATCGCCGTTTCTTTTTCTCTTTTAACTCTTTTTTCCGAATATAGATTTAACCGTTTCCGGGCTCTCCTGGACCCAACCAGGGATGCTCGGGGAATCGGCTATCACTTGAACCAATCCCTCATCGCCATAGGCAAAGGGGGGTTATTCGGCCTTGGTTTTGGTCGGGGCGAACAAAAACTCGGTCTTTTGCCAGAACCAGTGGGTGATTCAATTTTTGCCGTTATCGGCGAGGAGCTTGGTTTTTTGGGCATGACTTTTGCGGTGACTCTGCTTTTATTATTTATAGTCACTGCTTTAAATATTGCCAAAAAAACCAGCGATAAATTCGCTTCCTTATATGCTGTCGGTTTAGCTTCCTGGGTAGGAGTTCAGGCCTTTGTAAATATTGCTTCTTTAAGCGGCCTTTTCCCTTTAACCGGCGTGCCTTTGCCGTTTATCAGTTTTGGCGGCACGGCCCTGGCTACTTTAATGGCCGGCACCGGAATATTAGTGAATATTAGCAAGAAAGCAAGATAGCAAGAAAGCCTATCTGGCTAAAACCTATCTGGCTAAATTATGAGTTTGTTTACCTATAAAAATTTAATAGTTTGGCAAAAATCAATAGAATTAGTTTTTCAAGTATATGAATTAACTAATAAATTTCCGAAGGAAGAACAATATGGCTTAGCAATACAAATGAAACGAGCGGCTGTATCAATTCCTTCTAATATTGCTGAAGGAAGATTGCGCGGTCATAAGAAAGAGTATAAGCAGTTTTTACTAATGGCATATGGTTCTGGCGGAGAATTAGAAACTCAAATAGAAATATCGAGAAGATTATTTAAAAGTTTAGATTACTCAAAAATCGCTTCTTTATTAGAAGAAGTAATGAAAATGCTGAACAAAATGATTTCTTTTACTAAAATCTAATACCTATCTTGCTATCAGGCTATTCATAAGACGTGATTTCTTTCGGGCGGCGGTGCGCTTATGGATGTAGCTTTTAGAAGCCTTGTCTATGGTTTTATAAGCTTGAGGAATTAAGGCCTTGGCTTCTTCTACTTTGCCGGCCACAGCCAGTTTTTTTATTTTTTTGACAATGTCTTTAATGGCCTCTTTCTTTTGGAGGTTTCGTTGATGTCTTCTTATTGATTGTCTTAGGGCTTTTTTAGCTGATTTAGTGATTGGCATGTCTAAAAAACTATCATACTAAAAGAAAACTTTCAACAAAACTGCTTGACAATTTTTTTCTATTTATTTATCATTATTAAATTACTGTACCTTAGTGAAAGGGGGTGAACAAAATGCCTTCTGGCAACGGACTGCCTAAGTATTTCTCGGAGGGGGTGGAGGTTGTAATTGGCGGGCTTCCTGCGTTTCGAGATCACTTGGAGAAGGCCAGTGAAGCTCAAAGAGAGAAGCGTAGGCCAATTCTTCAGTCTCTCTCGGTTCTGAAATATATGCTTGATGATTTTTTCGAAGATCTCAAGCATAATCAAGGAACCAACAGAGAGGCCAATACCACTTGAAGAAAGAAGGCGGTCGATGTCGCAACCCACCAAAAACTCCAGAGAGTCAGAGCAGGCGCGGTCAGAACACGCTCGCATAAAAGACTTTCTGGAGTTCCTCTATTTATAGGCGCCTTTCTTTAACTTCAAAATCTGCTCTCTTATCATTAAGGCCGTTTCAAAATCAAGCTGTTTAACAGCCTTAGCCATAGTTTTTTCCAATCTTTTTATGGCTTCGTCAGCATCGTACCAGTTAGTTAATTGAGGCACCTCTTCATAAACTCTTTCCATTTTTCTTTTAATCGGCAAATCATAGTCTTTGATTGCTTTTTTAATTGATTGGGGGGTGATACCGTTAGTTTTATTATACTCTTCCTGAATTTTTCTTCGGCGCCCCGTTTCATCAATGGCCGCTTTCATTGAGCGGGTGATTTTATCGGCATATAAGATGATATGGCCGTTAATGTGCCGAGCGGCTCGGCCCATTGTTTGAATCAAAGTGGTGGCGTTTCTCAAAAACCCTTCTTTGTCGGCGTCAAAAATGGCGATTAAGGAGACCTCCGGCAAATCTAAGCCCTCTCTTAAAAGATTGACCCCAACAATGACATCATACTGGCCGGTTCTTAATCCTTTGATTATCTCCAGTCGGTCAAGAGTTTTAATTTCCGAATGAATATAATTGACCTTGATTCCGCTGTCAGCTAAATACTCGGTCATATCTTCGGCCATTCTTTTAGTCAAAGTGGTAACTAAAACCCTTTCTTTCTTGGCGATTCTGTTTTTGATCTCGTCAATCAGGTGTTTTACCTGATTTTTTGTTGCTTTAATTTGGATGGTCGGATCCAGAAGGCCAGTCGGCCTGACCAATTGCTCCACTAATCCATTTTTACCAGATTTTTTTAGTTCGTATTTTGAGGGAGTCGCCGAAACATAAATAACCTGATTCACTCTTTTTTCAAATTCTTCAAAATGGAGCGGCCGGTTATCCAAAGCCGAAGGGAGCCGGAAGCCGTGTTCAATTAAAACTTCTTTTCTGGATTTGTCGCCCCGGTACATTCCTTTAATTTGGGGAATAGTGATGTGGGATTCGTCAATAATGGTTAAAAAGTCACCTTTAGTTTTGAAGAAGTTCAACAAAGTGAAAGGTGGTTCTCCGGGTTTTCTGAAATCCAGGTGCCGGGAGTAATTTTCAATTCCATGGCAATAGTCTGTTTCTTTAATCATCCTGATGTCATAAAGAGTTCTTTGAGTTAGCCTTTCGGCTTCCAAGTTCTTACCTTGTTTTTTTAATGCTTTAACTCTTTTCTGCATTTCCGACTCTATGTTTTCTAAAGCCAGTTCAATTTTTGAGTCAGGCGCCACCCAATATTTGGCTGGAAAGATTTTTGTCTCTAGGGTTTTTTGATAATCCGGTTTTTCAAATTCAACATCATCCGGGTGCCGGACCTTGGCTGTATAGATTTTTAAAATTCTATTTTTACTAAAAACTACTTTATAGAGATTGCTTCCGTCAGCCGAAAAAATTTCAACCTCGTCTTTGGTGTTTCTGAAGCCGCCTCTTTTAATTTCGTAATCTTTTATATATTGCAGTCTGATTAAGGATTTAATCAGTTCGGTCAAAGATATTTTTTGGCCTTCAAAAATATCTAAACTCAAATTTTTATAATCTTCGGGAGAGCCCAAGTTATAAATACATGAAACCGAAGCCACAATAATAACGTCGTCGCGACTTAAGAGAGCTTGAGTGGCTGCGTGCCGCAGACGGTCAATCTCTTCGTTTATCTTGGCGTCTTTTTCAATATAGGTATTGGTGTGGGGGATATAGGCCTCGGGCTGGTAGTAGTCATAGTAGCTCACAAAATAATGAACCGAGTTTTCGGGGAAGAAATCTTTTAATTCCTGGTAAAGCTGGGCAGCAAGGGTTTTATTATGAGAAATAACTATAGTAGGCTTTTTGAGATTGGCGATTACATTAGCCATAGTAAAAGTTTTGCCGCTGCCGGTAACACCAAGAAGGGTCATTTGTTTTTGACCGTTTAAAAGGCCGTGATTAAGTTTAGCTATGGCTTCTGGCTGGTCTCCGGCGGGTTTATAATTTGAAACTAAGTTAAACATAGTTTTTTGTCTGAGCGCAGCGAGCCATTTTATTAATTCGACCAAAATGTTAGAATGGGCGAGCGAGCACAGCTACAAAACCTTACCCCGCCCTCTATGCTTTTAGTGAAACAAATAAACAAAAAATATAAATTAGATTTAAGAACTTGGTTTCTTACTGCCTTCTATAAGCTTAGAGGGCGGGGTGCTCGATTTTCTAACAACTCAGCGTCGCAATCAGAATTGCTTGCTTCGTTGAGAAAATAAGCATGATTTCTCGTCTTTCAGGAAAAGTAGTAGAGCTTGGCAAAAATTATATTATTCTTGACGTCAACGGCGTTGGCTACCGGGCCTATATGTCTACTAAAGCGATAAATAGTATATCAAAAAGGGGTCAGCAAATCAACAATCTTTACACTCAAATGACATTTAATCAGCACGATGGACTATTTGAGCTTTACGGATTTTTAAATAGTAAAGATTTAGAAACTTTCGGGCTTTTAACTTCTATTTCCGGCATTGGTCCTAAAAATGCCTTGAATATTTTATCTTCAATGGAGATAGAAGAATTAATTGCCGCCGTATCTAAAGAGGATGCTGACTATCTAAGAAAAGTGTCTGGTTTAGGCCCTAAAACCGCTAAAAAACTCATTATAGAGCTGAAAGACAAGATAGATAAGGCCGAATTAGCTAAATTCGTTAAATTTGACTTAAATCAGGAAAGCGATGCCATAGACGCCTTGATTTCTTTGGGTTATTCAAGAGTTCAAGCTAATGAGGCTTTAAGAGGAGTTCCTAAAGGGGTAAAAACTTTGGAAGGAAAGGTCAGGGAAGCTCTAAAAATTTTAAATAAAAAGGGGTAAATTAGTCTTTAAATCTGATTTTCTATTATGGATTTCAATTAGCCTATCTGTTGTCTATAAGGTATTAAAAGAGCATAATATTCATCGTTTATCTTTAGTAGTCAAACGAAAACTCAAAAAATCCTCACGCTATATATGTTTATGGCGTTTCTAACAGCCATTTTAATTAAGTCAGAAATGGATACTGATTTTTTTTATTTTAAAATAATAAATGACAAAAGATGACCTTTTTTGTTACTAATATCAAAGTTTATTAACGTTTCAATTAATTTCAATACTTATTTCTAATTTATTTAAGAAAAATAGCTTTTTTTAATAATGATTCATATTTCTTTATTTATTCAAAAATAGTAGTTAATTATCCACAGTTTTCCTTGACTCAACTTTCAAGATACAAGATAATTTAAGATGTTAATTGTATTGCCATATACCTTTATAATTTAAATACTTATGGCGTATCGGATCGGCTATTGGAAGAGCTTTTGAGGGAGATTAGTTGACAGATCAAGCAACTCCCAAAATTCAAGGATTAGACAGCGAGAAAGATTATACTGATAAAGACGGAAAAAAATATTTTTCCGCTTCGCTGTTATCTAAAGAATTTGGCTACGACCGAGACCATATTGGTCTTTTAGTTAGGCAAGGAAAAGTTGAGGGAGTGAAGTTCGGAAGAAGATGGTTCGTAGACAGGGATTCCCTGACTGTCTATAAAGATGGAGTTGCCGCGAAAAAGAAGTCATCCTCTAAAATCGTTCCTCAAAGGCTTGAAGCACCTTCAACTGTTCTTTCGATAGCCGATCAGAGAGCTGCCAGGGCATATCTTAGATCTGTTATAATTTCAGGTTTGAGATATGGCCTGGTGGCTCTTTTTATTTTATTAATAAGCGCTACCAGCCTTAGCTATTATAAAAATCAGGCTCTTAGCAATAAAACCGACTCGGTTATAAAAGATTCCTTTGGATTAGCCAGAGATGCTGCTAAACTCCCTCCTTTAACCTTATTTGAGGTGAGTAAAAATCTTTTATTAGTTCCTTACGATAATTTAGACTTTCTTACCCAATTCATTACAGAGCCGACCCGAAAACTTTTGTATGGCGAGGTAGTCAAATTTGAATCGCCCAAGCTCGCCTTAAATTTTAATTTAGTTTCCAGAGCCGGAATTAATCTTGAACGAAGCTTGCTTTCTCTTTCTTTAAGTAACAAAAGTCTTTTTGATGAGTATTTCGCTTCCCTTAAAAATGAATACAATGGTTCTCTTTTTGCAGTTCATAACGAGATTGTAATTCCATTAGCGGATATTATTTTTGACCCCATAGCCTATTTTCTAACCCATCTTTTTGGGAAAGACGCGTCCGAAGAAGCTCTTGCCGAAAAAATTAAAGAATTAGAACGGCAGTTAAAAGACGGCCAATTCCTTATTCTGTCTAATAACAATATAACCAGAGAGGTTGTTGAAAGAGTAGTAGTTGAAACCAAAACCCAACCCTTTTCGCCAGCCATTACTTTTAACCAGGCCCTAGAACAGCGCTTTTCAAAAATTGAGAATACTCTCCTTTCTTTTGAGGATAGGTTTTCAAGGACACCAACAATTTTATCTCCCGCACCAAGTTATTATGGCGGAGGCAATGCCGGAGTCACAATTTTAAACCCAGCCACCATTGATAGTTCAACGGTTAAAGTTTCAAGTCTATTAGATGTTTCGGGTAGCGCTGAAATTGACGGGAATTTAACGTTGAGTTCAACCAGTCAGCTTTCAGGAGCCGGCTTAACCGACTGCGACGGCGGGACCCAGTCGCTTAAGTGGGATGCAACAGGTAAGTTGTTTTCCTGCGGCAGCGGGGGAGTGTCATCAAACTCAATTGACTTTGATGAAATCATTAATTCTGCTACTTTAGACGCTAATTTTTCTATTGCTTCTGGTTCCGGAGGTTATACCTGGAATTTCAATGATATAGATGTTGAATTTGGCGGCACTACTTCAGTTTCAGCCATAGTCGGCACTGCTTTTACCGGTATCTCAAACTGTAATACTGAAAGCGATACTATTTTATGGAATTCATCAACCGGCAGATTCTCCTGCGGCGTTGATTCTGGGGCCGGGTCAGCCACCTTTAAGACCGAGGAAGGCGGGGCGACCATTTTAAGCGCTACTAATAATCTTAATTTCGATGCCGGCGGTTTTGCTTTGAGTGCTTCTGGAACCACTGAAACAGTAATTAATCTTGACTGGGGTGATGGCGGCCCA
>CAYIZI010000001.1:0-114633 GCA_964368135.1 uncultured Candidatus Saccharibacteria bacterium | reverse complement strand
ACCATTGGTTTTTGGAAAAGGTATTAAAGTATTTGCCGATGGTGATTTTGAGTTTAAATTGGAACTACTTGAAACAAAGAAGCTAAACCAAAACACAATTCAACTACACTATAAAGTTCTTAAATCTAATTGATTTTTGTAAGGTTTAACGATAGAGTTGGAATAAATAATCGTGTGGTAGCCGTTCTAAAACAGGTTCTAACATCGTCTACTACTCTCCGTTTTTGACAAATTGTCAGCCATTTCATATACTTAAAGAACCGCACCTTCCAGTTAACATTTTCTGAAGGGAGTTTTTATGGGGAGTTAGACTTTCGAATTCGTCCGCCGCCTGCCTGATAGGAGATCGTAGTTCCCACCACCCTCTTATCAACAATACCTTTCGGCGGAGTGACCAATGGGACTTACTCTCACCTCACGAGTGTCTGAACGTATCGTCCATTTCAATTCTGTTTTGTTCGGTATTTCGATACCGGCCAAGACAAAAGAAGGGAGAGAAGTACAGGTAGCCGGCGGCAACCCAAACATCAAAGGGTTGCTGATCTGTGACGATTCTAAGGGGCGTCGCACGTGGTACCCGCAAGACGAGATCGTCGCAGATGAAGCAAACGAGGCACGGCTTGCTGCCGCCATGTATCGTGCAGGTGAAATCATCAAGACTTGAAACTCTGAAGGACAGAAAAAGGGGATGGTTCGCCTGCCTGCCGCAGGCAGGGAAACGGACCAAATGATCGAATTCTGTGTTTCATGATTTCAAGTGTTGCCGAAGGAGAGAACCGCCTGACCCCTCGATCGACCATGGTCGGGGACCGATCTCACCATAAGGCAACCTGGGCGGGACCGGCTTCATGGCAGTATATGTCATGTTTCCAGCAGACCGCCCAGTCATTTCTCCAGTAAATTCCCACCCGCCCGCGTTCCCGCGCGGGCATTTTATTTATTTATCCCGAATGATTGATACAGAGTTGATATTTTTAATAAAAAACTGATAAGATTTTCATAATGAATGAAGAACTCCGTGGACTCAAGCAAGAACTTCGGAGAAAAGAGCTCCAAATAAAAGAACTTCGAGTCTTAGTCACTAAGGACCCTTTAACCGGACTTTATAACCGGCGCGGTTTTGAAGAGGAAGTTTTGCGTTTGATTAAAGACATTATTTATTCAAAAGAAAACCCGGAAGCGAGAGAGCATTTTTACATTGATTCAATCAGTATTTTATTTTTTGATATAGATAATTTCAAGAAGCTGAACGATCAGCATGGCCACAAAGCCGGCGATCAGGTTCTTCGGCAGGTTAGTCAGATTATCCGTCAAAAAATAAGGAGTATTGACTTTACTGCTCGTTGGGGCGGGGAGGAGTTGATTGTAGCTTTGGTCGGTTCTCACGAAAGTGATGCTTTTCGGAAAGCCGAGGAAATAAGGAAAGCGATTAAAAGCCGGGTAAGGGCCGGCGACCTGTCTGCTGCCAAGGCAGGTAAAACGATTACCGTCAGCATCGGCGTAGCCGAACTAAAAGACGAACTTATCTTTGAAGATTTAATCAAGCGAGCCGATAAGGCAATGTATATTGCCAAGCACAAGCGAGGGAAAGACAACACGGTTCGCTATAGCGAAATTTCTAACTTATAAATCCATGACCGATATAGAACAAATTAAAGAAAAAATTGATATAGTTGAATTTATCCAGGGCTATCTGCGGCTTCAGAAAGCCGGGATGAATTATAGAGGTCTTTGCCCCTTCCATAACGAAAAAACCCCATCGTTTATGGTTTCGCCGGGGCGCCAGATTTGGCATTGTTTTGGGTGCAATTTGGGCGGTGACCATTTTAAATTCCTGATGCAGATTGAGGGCATTGAGTTTCCCGAGGCACTGGGTATCTTGGCCAAAAGAGCCGGGGTTGAGTTAAAGCATTTTAAAAAAGAATTAAGCAGCGAGAAGAATAAACTTATTGAAGTCAGTGAGTTAGCCGCGAAATTTTTTGAGAAACAGCTTTGGGAATCATCAAATGGCAAGAAAGCTCTTGATTATTTGCGAAGCAGGGGACTGAAAGACCAGACCATCAAAGAATGGCGGCTTGGCTTTGCGCCTAATACCTGGAATTCTTTAAAAAAGTTTTTAAAAGACGCCGGCTATAAAGAAGAAGAAATTTTTAAGTCAGGTTTATCTGTTAAAAAACAGGAAAATCTAAGTTCTAATTATTATGATCGTTTCCGCGGCCGGATAATGTTTCCGATTTCAGATATAAATTCGCAGGTGGTTGGATTCACCGGCCGAATTTTCGAGCAGATTAGTGGCGAGATTGAAAGTGGTAAATACGTCAACACTCCCCAAACCCTGATTTACGACAAAAGCAGAGTTCTCTACGGCCTGGACAAGGCAAAAATGGAGATAAGAAAAGGTAACCGGGTGATTGTGGTTGAGGGAAATATGGATGTAATAATGTCTCATCAGACCGGCATTAAAAACGTAGTCGCTTCTTCGGGCACTGCTTTAACTGCTCCTCAATTGATAATTTTAAAACGCTACACCCAGAATCTTGATTTATGTTTTGACGAGGATCCGGCCGGCGAGACCGCGGCCAAGCGGGGGATTGATTTGGCTTTGGTCCGCGGATTTAATGTCGGGATTATTAAAGTCGGGGCCAAGGACCCGGCTGACTTGATTAAAAAAGATTCATCAAAATGGCTTGAAGTTTCCCCAAAAAATCAACCAATTATCAGTTTTTACCTTGAAAAAGCGCTTCAAAATCACGATGTTAAAACCGGTATAGGTAAAAAAAATATTTCCAAAGAGGTCTTGCCGATGATTAAGCTGATTGAGAATAAAATTGAACAAGCCCATTGGTTAAATGAGTTAGCCGCCAAACTGAATATCGAACAAAAGATTTTAGTTCAGGCAATGGCCCAGGTAATTAATAACCGGGAGCAAAGAGGGGACGAAGAAAAGCAGAGTGTAAGTTTTGACTCGCCAAGCCCAGCTACTTTAAGTAGCGGGGCAAGCCGCCTGGCAATAGAAGAAGCCCTCTTGGCCCTTCTCTTAAAGATTCCGGATAAAGTCAAGGAAATTTCGCCAACCGGCAAGGATGAGCTTGAAATTTTCCAGGATAAGTTTTATAATACTATTTTTGGTAAGCTTAAATTAGGCGAGTCCCCGCACTCATTGATGAGTGGCGGGGGCGAGCCGCCTCTTTCTTACGAAGACAAGCTCCGGTTTGAACTGGTTAAATTTAAGTCGGAGCAGTTTTTTGGCGACCTTGAAGCCAAAGACCTTGAGACCGAAATTTCCCGGCTGATTAAAAGTTTGAAAAAAGAGCTTATTTTGGAAAAAATTAAAGAGCTGGAGATAAAAATAAAAGAAGCAAAAAGTCAAAAAGAAATTCCTCCCTTACTCAAAGAGGTTCATAAATTCACAAGCAAGCTTGCCTCCTTATAGTGGCTAAAAGAAAAACTAAAAAAATTAAGAAAAAGAGCAAAAATAAGCGCCTTAAGAAGAAGGCTATTTTGAAGCGGAGAAAAAAGACCAAGCGAGGCAGGCCCGCCTTGCGTCGAGGCCGGCCGCCTAAGAAAAAGCGCGGCCGGCCAAGAAAGATTATCCAGGCAGTTGGAAAGGTTTCCGGCAAAGAGGCACTGGGCAAGGGTGGAGTTTTTGGAGAGGACAAGATTAATCAATTGATTGTCAAAAGCCGGCACCGCGGCTTTGTCACCGAAGCCGAGATACTGCAAAACTTCCCGGAGATTGAGAAAGATATCACCGGCTTGGAAAAGCTTTACGAGCGTCTTGAGGCAAGCAATATCAATATTATTGAAAGCGGCAAGGTCATGGAAGAGGAGAAAATTCGCGATTTTGAAAAAGACAAAAAACTGCAGAAAGAAATTGAGGAAGCCGGTTCTGATTCAGTCCAGCTTTATCTCCGGGAAATCGGCCGCTATCCGCTTTTAAAACAGGTGGAGGAGGTTGATTTGGCTAAGAAAATGGGCCGGGGCGATGAGGCGGCCAAGCAGAAGTTGATTCAGTCAAATTTGCGGCTGGTGGTTTCAATTGCTAAAAAATATATTGGCCGCTCGCCGAATTTGACCCTGCTTGATTTGATTCAGGAGGGCAATCTTGGACTGTTTCGGGCCGTGGAAAAATTTGATTACCGCAAAGGATTTAAATTCTCAACTTACGCCACTTGGTGGATTCGACAAGCCATTACTCGGGCTTTGGCTGATCAGGCCCGAACCATCCGGATTCCGGTTCATATGGTTGAAACGATTAACCAGTATCAGCAGGTGGTTAGGCGCCTGGTTCAGGATTTGGGGCGGGAGCCGTTGCCCGAAGAAATTGCCGCCGAAATGGGTATGGAGGTTGAGAAAGTCCGCCACATCCAGAAAATTTCGCAGGATACGGTTTCACTTGAGGTGCCGATAGGCGATGAAGATGAGGACAGCGTCTTGGCTGATTTTGTGCCTGACGAAGACAGTGTTACCCCCCAGATGGCCACGGCCCGCCGGATTTTAAGGGACCACTTGGAAGAGATAATTAACGAGTTGACTCCGCGCGAACAGAAAATTTTGGAGATGCGGTTTGGCTTAAAAGACGGTGTCACCCACACCCTTGAAGAAGTGGGCCAGGTTTTCGGTGTCACCCGCGAGCGAATCCGTCAAATTGAAGCCAAGGCATTGGATAGAATTCGCCAACACCATAAGATAGAAAAACTGAAAGACTACTGAAAATTATAGCCGCGAGTCGCGGCTATAATTTTTCAATCTCTTTCAAGTCCTTGTCGGGTAAGTAAAGCAGGATGATTCCTAAGATAATTCCGCCGATGGCGGTATAGGCATGAGTGCCGAAAAATCCCCGGTCTATAAAATCAAGCGTGTACCAAATTCCGCGCCAGATTAAAACCAAAGACAAAACAATGGTGAAGTTTTTGGCGAGATAGCGGAGAAGATTTCGTTTGGGCATTATAATTAAGATTCCTCTGCTCCCCGGGTAGGACTCGAACCTACAACCTTCTCGTTACACTTAATCCAATACTTTCGTAATGGCGTGGACTATATCATCACCCTTATAGGGGTGCTTCGGTATCTAGTCTCTACGGTGCCCTCGTTTAGTGAGGTTCCCACGGTATTACCATTTTATAAGGCTTTACCGTTATCCCGAAGTTTTTCAACCTAGATTTCTCTAGGAAGCTGCGCAATGCCTGCGTGTATTTCTCTGTGGCAATTAGCGCAGATAAGTATGCACTTATCTGCTTCTTTTATTAAAGTCTCCCATGAGCGTGTTAAACCTCTAACAGATAATCCGAAAATCTTTTTCTTCGGATCTCTATGATGAAGTTCTAAAGCCCACGGACTTTTATCGTAGCCACATAGCGTACATTTACCGCCCTTGTATTCTACAAGCATTAGTTTCGGCCTTCTTCTTCTTTTTATAACTGCTTGTTTTAAGTACTCAGCGCGGTCGGCATATGTTCTTCTGTCTGGCATAACACATTGTATTATACCATACCTATAAAGAACATTTTTCCACAGCGAGCCGCTCTACCATTGAGCTACCGGGGAGCGGAAGAATCTTAGGTTGTTAATTTAATTAGTTTATCATCCGCTTTAGTAAAATTCAACTCAACCTCAAACCGCTTTTTGTTTTGGTGATTACTGCATCGTCCGAATCAGACAGAGTTTCTGATAAAGATTCTGGATATACTCTTTATCTGAAAGCAGGGTTATAATATTATTATGTTCTGGGAACTGGATAACTTTCTACGAACTATTTGTATTTTTAAGATTTCTATGATAAATTTACAAAGATGAACAAAGCAACTCTATTATTTAAATTATCAGTAGTTTTCTTGCGGGAAGGCGATAGTTTTATCGCTTATTCTCCGGCTTTAGATTTATCTACTTCTGCGGCCTCTTTTGAAAAAGTCCGAAGCCGTTTTGCCGAAGCGGCTAGATTATTTTTTGAAGAAATTGTAAAAAAGGGAACGCTCGACGAAGTTTTACAGGAATTGGGCTGGCAGAAGCATAATAAAGAATGGCAGCCGCCCTTGATTGTTTCTCAAGAAATAGAATCAATTCGTGTTCCGGTAACTCTATAGTATGCCTCGTTTGACTCCTGTTCACTGGAAGAAATTCGAAGAATTTTTACTCTACATCGGTTGCAGGTTTGAACGGGAAGAAGGTGACCACCGAATATATTGGCGCAGTGGCTTAAAACGGCCGGTTGTTGTCCCCCGAGAAGATCAATTACCTCTTTTTATAATTCGTAATAATCTGCGAACTCTTGGCGTTTCAACAAAAGAATACTTAGAGATTTTAGATAAACTATAATAGGACGATAACATCAAACCGCTTTTTGTTTTGGTGATTACTGCATCTCCCGAATCAGACAGAGTTTTTGATAGAGATTCTGGATGTATTCTTTATCTGAAAGCAGGGTTATAATATTATTATGTTCTGGGAGCCAAATTGGATAAAAATTATAAGTGAGCTCTAGAAGGCAGTGAAGATTTAAAAGAACGATTAAAAATTAATAATCAAGGTATTGATGACTATACTTATTGCAAAAAATCACGGAAGTTAATATGATGTTAAGTAATACATTAAAGTAGTTTCTGTTGCTAAATTAAAGTAATAAAACCACCTAAATCAAGCTGTTGATAACTACTGATTGACAATATCTTATTCTATAAAATAAACTTTGGGTAATATGAACAAATTAATTAAAAAATTAAATAATGTGAGTAGGGAGAAAAAGAAAGCACTTATTTTATTGGTGTTTTCAATTGCAATTGCGTTTGTGCTTCTTAGTACTCCGTTTTCCCCTTGGAAAACCAAAGCCCAAGCTTGTTGGCGAACTACAATACATAATACAGCAACACCTATAACCGGTGGCCCCAATACAGCTATTCAAATACTTCCAATCAATGGCAAAAATATCTTGCTTGGAATTGGTATGTCAAATAGCCGTACCACTTTCAACGGATTAAATTACTGGCTAAAAAAGGATAGCCGAATCAATCCATCATTCAAATTTGTTAACGGAGCCCAAATTGGAATGGCAGCTGAAGAGTGGGCCTTAAGTGAACAAGAGTGGGATGTTAAATATGGGACAACGAAAAAATCGCCATGGGAAAATTTATTTGGATCAATTCTACCCCAGCAAAATGTTACTCGAACTCAAGTCCAAGCCCTTTTTGTTATGGTCACTAATAAAAAACCGACGACAAGCCCCACAGAAAACGCTAATATATTCAAAGCTAACGTAGAGCGTATTTTTACTCGAGCTGAAACAGAATTCCCAAATTTAAAGATAGCTTATCTTGCCGGTAATTATTTTGGAGGATACGATTTAAACCAAGATTTAACTCCCGAACCCCACGATTACTTTGAGAATCTTAAACTACAAGAAATTCAGGATACCTGGTTAGGCAAGGCTTTAGTGAAGGCATCAAGCACGATGATATGGACCGACGGTGAAATCCCTCGCTGGGATGGATTATACTTAGACTGCAAACACATGCTTTCTGACGGAGTTCACATAAATATAGACGGGGGGCTCTGGTTAGGTAATTGGCTGAGAAATTCACTAAAGTCAGATCCGACAACCTCGGGTTGGATGTTCTCTCTTTAGCAAAATACATCTTTTCTCTACTACTTACGATTAACTAATTCAAACGGTTCATTCAAGGATGAACCGTTTGTGTTTTTAATGCCTTGACAGGATTTATAGATTTGCTATAATTGACACTAATATAAAACCAGGGTCGAAAATTAATTAAATTTTATTTCATAACTTTATAATTTATGTTTTCAAATTATCGCGGGAAAACAGTCGGACTTTTGGTTCTTATCGCGGTTCTGACAGCAGGGACGGCGGCATATGCGTTTCATTCATGGGGTTCTTACCACTGGGCGCGGACAGCCAATCCCTTTACTCTGAAATTGGGTGATAATGTTTCCACGGCCTGGGATGCCTATCTGGCCGAGGCCTCGAGTGACTGGAGTAAATCAAGTGTCTTGAATACTACAGTTGTTGGAGGCGGCACGACCCCTCGAAGGTGTCGAGCGACGAATGGCCGCGTTGAGGTTTGTAACTACAGATATGGTTTTAACGGTTGGCTTGGGGTTGCTTCAATTTGGGTAAGCGGCAGCCACATTGTCCAAGGTACCGTGAAGATGAATGATAACTACTTCGATACTTCTGCCTATAATACTCCAGCTTGGAGGCGTCTGGTAATGTGCCAGGAAGTTGGTCATGAGTTTGGTCTTGATCACCAAGATGAAAACTTTTCGAATCCGAATCTCGGCACCTGCATGGACTACACCAGCGATCCAGATGGTCCGCCTTCAAACGAGCATCCCAATTCGCACGACTATGAACAGCTTGAGGCAATTTACAGCCATGTTGATTCCATAACCACGATTAATCAGACGGTTTCTAACCGCTTCGGAAATGGTAATGGGGCAGAGGCGGCTGAATGGGGTAAAGAGCTTCGAAAAGATTCAAAAGGCAGGACTTCGCTTTATGTCCATGAGCTCGGAAATAACGAGAAGGTATTCACCTTTATTATCTGGGCTGACTAAAATTGCTTTGAGAGAATAAAAATAAACAATCCCTTGCAAGGGGTTGTTTATTTTTGTAGATTATATATTCTTAATATGATGAATACAAAAACCTTCTTTATTCTTGTTATTCTTATTGCTATTGGCCTCGGCGCAACATTTTTATTCCTTAGAGAAACTCCCGAGCCCGGCCGCCTTAATGGAGACTCCACCGGTCTTATTATCGCGAAAAATGCGATCTATGTTGCGGAGCAGGTACCGGCCAAAAATGTGTCAGTGGCGGTTGTCCAATTTGAGAGACCTGGTTTTGTGGTTATTCATGAAGATATAAACGGCAGGCCCGGCAAAATTTTGGGCGCCAGCGCTTTACTCTCTAAAGGCGAAACAAAAGATGTCTTGGTCGTTTTTTCCCGGATGACCGTGGATGGTGAGACGCTCTACGCCATGATTCATCTCGATGACGGAGACAAAGTATTTGAGGCCGGGGAAGACTACCCCGCAAAGGATTCTATCAGCGGCGAATCGGTGATGACGATTTTTATAGTGACCAAGGATGCAACCGAACCAGGCGAGGTGAAACCATAAAATAGGAAGCCCCAGTCCAACCCCGACTCCTAGTCCATAACTCCATTCTAAACGCATCCAACAGTCGGAGCATAAATAAAACCGCTTTTAATTTTTAAGCGGTTTTATTTATGCTGATAAAAACTTAGACGAGAACAGTGGTCTTTTCAATTGCGGCGTGAACGTCTGCCACGGTCATCATTGGCTGGCCAGCGTGTTTTTCAGCCAGGTGAGCTTTAACCGCTGCTTTATTCATCATGCCTTTAAGCTTTTTGACTGCTTCGGCCTGGCTGGCTGCTTCAACCGCCATTGTGTGGCCGCAGGAACAGGTCATTGAGAATTTGCTCATATTTGTTGGGTTTTCTTTAATAAACCTGAATCGACCTAATTGAAAATACTATAGTCTTTTTGCATTTTTTTTCAAGAAGCTCGCGCCTTATCTAATAAGTAAGTTATCTCTTTCATTTTCGAGTGATTTATGCTATCTTAAACTGATGAGATCTAAGAGCAACGAATTTGAGCAAAATCAAATTACTACATCTTTAGGTGTTTTTATTGAAAATTATAATAAGAGTATTCCCGAAGATTTTCCGCAAGCAACAAGCAAAGCCTTGAAAGAATTTCAGATTACCCACTCTTCGCTTTTCAAAAAATCTGAAGATTGGTCAATTGAGAAGCACCGCAAGCGGTTGATGGATTGGCTTTTTTCACAAAGATAGTGCAGCTATGAAAAGTCCTGTCTACGGATTAGGCTTCATTGGCGCGGCGATATACTATTTGTCCCAAGCTGATGGCTTTGGGGCGATAGTTTTAGGTCTGCTAAAAGCGATTCTCTGGCCAGCTTTTCTTGTTTACGAGTTGCTGAGATTTCTTGGGATATAAATGAGTCCTTGTTGTTAATACTCTAAATCCAGAGATTTTCCGGATTGTTGAGTAAAAATGGGAAATCAAATTTTATGAGAGGAGATCAAAAATCTTTTTATTCCATAAACATAAATCGCGGCAATGATGGCGGTCAGGCCGTAAAAAAGCCAAATAACTCTCAAGTGTCCTGACTGCAAATCGCTTCCTAAATCTAAAGAGTGGAAAAATATCAATATAATTCCAACTGTGCTTATGATTAAAATATTATTCCAATTTGAGCTAAAGAAGCCCCGTTTTTTAAAGGCCTTGCCAATGTCATAGGTGATAAGCAAAAGCCAGGCGATAATGCCAAGCCAAACGGAGCGAACGCCGTAAGCCAGAAACAAATTGCTGAAACTGAAATTCAAACTGATCAGCAGTAAAAGCGGGTGGAGGATTATAAAAATAAAAAGCAGAAACGAGGTGTTGTTGACGAAGCGGTCAAAGTCAAAATTTTCTCTTAGCCACGGTTCAAACACGCCGCTTACAACATGAAGCCATAAAATTGCAAAAGCGGCCAGCCCGAACATCGGAAAGAGATTGGACAGCAGCAAATCAAAATCAAAAACCCAGGTTAAACTTCTAAATCTCACCCATAAAGGATAAGCCACCGCCAGATAGGCAAATCCTATTATAAAGTATCTAATAGTTTTTGGATTCATATGATATTATGATAGAATTTTTATATGAAGCTGAAAATAGGGCAAGTTGCGCCGGATTTCAATTTGCCGGACCAAGATAGTAAAATTCACAAACTTTCCGATTATCGGGGTCAGTGGGTGCTTTTGTATTTTTATCCTAAAGACGATACGCCTGGCTGCACCAAAGAGGCCTGCGCCATCCGCGACAACTTTCCGGATTTCAAAAAAATAAAGGTCAAGGTTTTAGGCCTGAGCGCGGATTCGGTTAAAAGCCACAAAAAATTTTCCGAAAAATACAGCTTGCCCTTCACGATTTTAGCTGACGAAGGGGAAGAAGTACTTAAAAAATACGGTGTTTGGGCTAAGAAAAAAATGATGGGCCGCGAGTATTACGGAACCTTGCGCACTTCTTTTTTAATTGACCCTAAAGGCAAAATCGCCAAAATTTACGAAAAGGTGAAGCCGGAAATCCACGCCCAAGAAGTACTGGAAGAGTTTAGGAAAAATTATGATAAGTTAAAGAAATAAATTTGTAAAAATTAGATAAGTTTGGTAGAATTTAAAACAATGACTGATTCTGCAAAAACCGGGCCGACAGCGATTCCGCAACCCCGACTTACGTCGGGGGCGGAACCTTCGACGAGCAAAGACGTGTTTGGCCAACTCTTGGTCATTATCGGCCTTTATGTCCTGGTAATTTCTTTTGGTGTTTTAATTTTCGGTTTGATTGATATATATTTCCCCGATGTTTTAAGCTACGATTTTTATAACCGCCAGGCCATCAGATGGCCTTTGGCTACCCTGATCGTGGTTTTCCCTTTGTATCTTTGGTATAACTCCTATCTTCAGAAAGACCTTGAACGGAATCCCGAGAAAAAAGAATTAAAAGTCAGGAAATGGCTTTTGCATTTTACGCTTTTTGTTGCCGCCATCATTATTGTCGCTGATTTAATCGCTCTTATTTATCGCTATCTTAATGGAGATTTAACCACTCAATTTGTGCTTAAGATTTTGACCGTTCTGGTTATTGCTTTAGCGGTGTTTACCTATTACTTGTGGAATATCCGGCGGAAAGTTCCGGCCGCTAAAGACCCGAAAATGAGATGGTTCGTTTGGTTGGTTTCCCTGGCTGGCATTTTTTTCATCGTCATCGGCTTTGTTACGGCCGGTTCGCCAATTGCCCAGCGCTTGAAGAGATTTGATGAGCGGAGAATTTCGGATCTACAGGCGATTCAGAATGAAATTATAAACTTTTGGCAGGCCAAAGAAACATTGCCTCAAAATCTTGATCAGCTTCGCGACGATATCCGTGGCTTCATCCCGCCGGCTGACCCGGAAACAGGGGACTCGTATGAATACCGAGTTCGCGGTACTTTGCAGTTTGAGCTTTGCGCCACTTTTAAGACCTCAAACAAGCAGGAGCCGGAAAAGAGCGGAGCAAAACCAGTGCCTTTGGCCCCCCGCGAGCTTTATTATCCTTACCCTGGCATTACTGAAGAAAGCTGGCTCCATGACGCTGAAAGAACTTGCTTCAGCCGAACCATTGACCCAGACCGCTATCCGTCTTTCAAGAATCAAAACAAATAGTGAACCCCGCACCTTTTCTGAATTTATTATGTTCTATGTCTATTTATTGAAAAGCGATAAAAACAAGAAATTATATATTGGCATAACAACTAATATTTTAAAAAGGATAAGAGAACATAATTTAGGATATAATCGGTCGACTAAAGCTTTCATTCCTTGGAAGTTAGTTTATTGTGAAGGTTATCTAAACGGTCAAGACGTCAGAAACCGTGAGAAAAAACTGAAACAGTTCGGTAAAGTATATTCTCAGCTTAAGAGAAGAATACTCGGCAGTTTGTCGTCTTGACCTATTCAGAAAAGGTGCGGGGGATAGTTAGTAAAGCCCAATTTCCTTTTTTAATCCTGATTGCTCTTTTTGTCGCCTGGACAGTTTTTATTTACCGGATTCCGCCGGCTGACATTATTGAGATTCTGGGCGTCCGAAACGGCTATTTGATTACCTTTGTTTTGGCTTTCTTGGGCGGCATCTCAACCTTTGTTCCGATTCCTTATTATCTCTTTGTGATGACTTTTGCCGCCGGCGGGTTAAACCCATTTCTTTTGGGTTTTGTGGCCGGCATCGGCCTTTTCTTGGGTGATTCAACTTCTTATGTTATTGCATATCATGGCCGGGAAATTATCCCTTCAAGAATTCAAAAAACCATTGACCGGGCTTATGAATGGTCTTTGTCTCATCCCAAGTGGCTGGCCAGTCTGGCCATTTTCAGCTACGGCGCTTTTATCCCTCTGCCTGATGATTTGGTGGTCATGCCCCTTGGTTTTATTCACTATCCTTACTGGCGGCTGATGATTCCGATGACTTTAGGCAATATCGTTTTTAACACCCTGGCTGCGTTTATTGGCCTATACACCCCGCACCTTTTCTGAATTTATTATGTTCCATGGCTCTTTGGGCTTTTTTTGTTGACTATATTCAAAGGAAAGATATAAGATTATACGATTAAGATTAATTTTTCTCTAATGTCAACAGAACTAAGAAATAAAATTGAGCGGGAAATTGAGCAAAACTCTGAACAGATTTCCTTAATCAGCCTGGTGGACAACTTAATAGAATACGCCCACAACTCGCGGGCTTCGGATATTCATATTGACCCGGGCACAAAGGGAGTCAGAATCAGGTTTAGAATTGACGGCGTTTTGCAGGATTTTTTTACTTTTCCAAGAGAAATCAAATCAGAGGTGGTTTCCAGAATTAAAATTTTATCAAACTTAAGGACTGACGAACACCAGACTGCTCAAGACGGCCGGTTCAGTATTGCTTTTGACGGGCAGGCGCCGATTGATATTCGCGTTTCCGTAGCTCCAACCTATTACGGCGAGAACGCGGTTTTGCGTCTTTTATCAGATAAGGAAGAAGAATACACTTTGGATAAACTTGGCTTTAGTCCGTCAGACAAGGAAAAGGTTTTGAGGGCCGCCAAAAAAAGTCACGGCATGATTTTAGCCACCGGACCGACCGGATCTGGCAAAACCACCACTCTTTACACCGTTTTAAAATTTTTAAACAACAAAGATGTTTCAATTGTCACGGTGGAGGACCCGATTGAATACGCGGTTGAAGGAATTGAACAGATTCAGGTTAATTCCCGGGTCGGCTTAAACTTTGCCAACGGACTAAGGTCAATTTTACGGCAGGACCCCGATATAATAATGGTTGGCGAAATCAGAGATGTTGAGACCGCGGCCTTAGCTGTCAACACCGCTTTAACCGGCCACCTGCTTTTGTCCACTTTGCATACCAATGACGCGGCCACCACTTTGCCCAGATTATTAGATATGAAAGTTGAGCCGTACCTGGTTGCTTCAACGGTCAACTTGGCCATTGCCCAGAGATTGGTCAGGAAAATTTGCCCCAAATGCAAAACTTTAAGAAAGCTGACCGACGCCGAAAAGAAGAGCTTGGAAAATTTTTTCCAGAATTCGGTTTTGGGTTCAGATTCCAACTGGCAGTTTTATTACGGCAGGGGCTGTGAGAAATGCGGCGAGACCGGTTTTCAGGGCCGAGTCGGCATATTTGAAGTGATGGTTGTAGACAATATGGTCAGAGAAGCTTTTTTAAGGAGGGCTTCGGCCAATGAGATTAAGTTAATCGCTTCCGGCAATGGGATGACCACTATAGTTGAGGACGGCATCAGGAAAGCCAAAGAAGGCATTACCACTCTGGAGGAAGTTTTGAGAGTGATCAATGAGTAGATTAAGAGAGTTATTTACCAGAATTTCCGTAAAAGAGAAAACCCTTTTTGCCAAGCGGCTGTCTTTTTTGGTTAAGGCCGGCGTGCCCTTGCTCCAGAGTTTAAATATTTTAAGAAAACAAAGTCCATCGGGCGCCAAGTCATTGGTTCTTGACCAGGTGATTAAAGACGTTTCCAACGGTCAGTATCTTTCAAGCAGTTTGGCTAAGTTTCGGCATAACTTTGACCAGCTGGCCATTAATTTGATTCGGGTCGGCGAAGAGAGCGGTACTCTGGACGAGAACCTGAACTATTTGGCCGATGAGATGAAGAAAAAGCAGGCCCTGCAGCGTAAAGTGATGGGCGCGCTGGTTTATCCGATTTTTATAATTATTGCTACTTTAGGTTTGGCCGGCCTTTTAACTCTTTATATTTTCCCGAAGATTTTGCCGATTTTCGCCAGTTTGAATGTGAACCTGCCCCTTACTACCCGGGCCCTGATTGCCAGCGTTGATTTTTTGAAGGCCTATGGGTTGTTTTTAGTTGCCGGGATTATTGTTTTGGCGGTTGGTTTAATTGTTTTTTTTAGGACTTCGGATAAGTTTCGCTATCTTCTGCACCTGGCCAGCTTTAAAATGCCTTTGATTGGTCCGATATTCAAGAATTATCACTTGGCCAATATTTGCCGGACCCTTGGAATTTTGATCAAAAGCGACATCAGAGTGATTAATGCTTTTTTAATTGCCTCGCAGACGACCACTAATCTGGTCTACCGAAACGAACTTGTGAAGATTTCAAAGTGCGTGGTTAAGGGCGAAAAAATAGTCAGTCAGATGGAAAGAAGGCCAGACCTTTTCCCGCATATTTTGACTCATTTGATTGAAATCGGCGAATCAACCGGCCGCTTGGATGAAACTTTACTTTATCTGGCCGAAATGTATGAGGCCGAGATGGACGAACTGACTAAGAATTTATCTACGATCCTTGAGCCGGCTTTGATGGTGTTTATGGGTTTGATTGTCGGCTTTATTGCTGTTTCAATCATTACCCCGATTTATGAAATTACCAGGAACCTCTCGCCTTAATTTAGCCGGCCGGCGTAGTAACGGATTCTCTATTATTGAAATTCTGGTTGCCATCGGTATTTTGGTTCTGCTAATGGGCATCGGCCTTTTTTTGAGTATGGATTTTTACCGAACCTATTCTTTTAATTACGACAAAGATATAGTGATAAGTATTTTGCAGAAAGCCAGGAATCAGGCCGTCAGCAATATTAATCAGTCGTCTTACAGCGTTTATTATGATGACGCTAAAAAAGAGCTTGTAATTTTTGAAGGTTCAGTTTACGTTCCAAATGATCCAAGCAATGAAAGTATCCCGATAGAAAGATTAGGGATAGCCTGGTCCGGGATTATAAATTTTGAGCAGCTGACTGGGAATGTAGCGGCGGCGCCGCTTGAGATTACTCTGATTAGCGTGGGTAAACCTCCCTTAACCATAACCATCAATGAACAAGGCCGGATCAATTACTAAGAAACTTAAGCGCCAGAGCGGGTTAGAAAGCGGTCTGACCACAATGGAAATTATGATTGCGATGTTTATTTTCGTTTTGACGATTTCCGCGGTGATAATGGTTTTGTTTGGCGGTCAGTCAACCGAAATAGACACCGAGACAAATCAGGAAGCTTTGTATTTTGCTCAAGAGGAACTTGAGAATACTCGAGCTCAATCTCGTGGTACAGTCGGAGAATTTAACTCCATTATTTCTACAACTCCGACTACGACTGACATTTACACTAAAACTTTAGAAGTATTAGATATCTCTCCCTGTGTCAAAGAAATTAAAAGTACTATTGATTGGGATGTGGAAAACAGGCCTCAATCAATAAGTATTTCTAGTATTATCGGCAGTCTAAAAGCTTTTATTGATGCTGGCAGTAATTGTTCCATAATATCTCCGTCAAATGATAATTGGAGGAATCCCGTAACCAATCACGACAATATTATTATAAATACTGTTAACGGTGAAAGTATTGCCGTCCTGAATAAGATTGTTTACTTAGGGGTCTATGATTCTAATGAAAATTTAGATGACCTATTTATTTATGATGCGGCTAATACTTCAAACCCAGTTTTTTTAGGGAGTATCGGGGTGGATTGGGGACCAGGTAAAAAACTAAACGGGATTGTTGATTTAGTGGCCGTTGATTTTCAATCGTTAAATAAACGTTATATTTTTGCGGCCAGTATCCACGGAGATTTTTACGATCCGGATGACGGCAGTGGCAGCGGCAATGAAAAAGCCAGCGGCCAACTCCAGGTAATTGATGTGACTGACCCCGCGGCGCCTATTCAAATTGCTTCTGTGTCTTTACCCGGAGTAAGTGGAACTTGTAATTTTACTTGTCCCGGCGGACGAAGCATTGCTTATTACAATAACCGCATTTATATAGGTACCCATAGAGTTGGCGGTTCGGAGTTTCACATTTTTGATGTAACTGATCCAACAAACCCCGTTCACCTTGGGAATACAGGCTCTACCCAAGTAGATCATAATATCAATGATATTGAAGTAAGAGAGGATAGGGCCTATCTTGCCACTTCTTCTAATAACGAGGAAATTATCGTTCTTAATATAGCCAATCCTTTAAATATAACTATTGCCGGTACCTTTGATGCGGAAAGAGCCGACGGTTCGGCAAGTTCAAAAGACGGGAGAGATTTATATGTTATTGGAAATAAAATTTATCTTGGAATAGGACGTTCAAATCCAGGGAATGACCGAGATTTTTACGTTGTTGATACTAACGACTTATCTTCTGCTCCTGGGTCAGTAAACTTTAATGATTTTTTTAATTATAACCAGGGTGCGGGCATTACCGGCATTAAAGTTTCAGGACAGTTAGCTTTTGTTACAACAAGAGATCCCAACGACCCCTTTCTTGTTTTAGATGTAAGTGATCCGGCCAATATTGAGAGATGGGATACCTGTCCCTATAACTTTTCAGTAGACCCGCAAAACTTTGCTTATGAGAACGACGTTATCTACACAGTAACTAACCAACAAAGCAAACTGCGGATTATTGAACCATCACCAGTTTGCAATTGATTTTCTGATGTCTAAATTTAGTCACGAAAATGGATTTACCATTATTGAAGTGCTAATATATATAGCTCTTTTTTCTCTATTAATGGCCGGAGTGATTGTTTCGGTTTATTCAGTTATTGAAGCAACCGACCGTTCCAACATTAAGGTTTTAATCAGCGACGAGGCCAACTTTGTTTTGCGGAAAATAAATTGGGCGTTGACTGGAATAGATTTATCAAACCCAACTCCAATAATTATCCCGCCAGAAGGGGATGAACTGTCAGTTGATAAATATGGTTTATCCCAACGAGTCAAATTTAGATTGGTTAACGAAAATATTGAGATTGATCCAGGGATAGGAGTTTTTTTGGCCTTAGACAGCGATAGCGTAAAAGCCGCCACTTTGAGCTTTGAGTATATTCCTCCTTCAGCCACTGGCCAGCCCCCAGCAGTCAAGACCAACTTTTACTTAAATGATTTTTATTATGAGACCACCAAATTTATCCGGAAATAAAAACGGCTATATTGCTTTGATTTCTACGGTCATTATTGCCATTATTTTGATGACTATTACTTTTGCTTTGGGCTTTCGCAGTTTTTTCGCCAGGATAAATGTTCTTGATTCAGAGTTTAAGGAAAAAAGCATTGGCTTGGCCGAGGCCTGCGCCGACACCGCGATTTTAAAATTACAGGCGCTAAATGATGACGAATTTAATGATTACTCGCTTTCGCCGCCTGGCGAAACTATTCCGGTTGGTGATGATTCATGTATTATTTATTCAATATCCGGCTCTGGGACTAAGACAATCCAAGTTCAAGGCAAATACCCTCAAGACGGCAATAAAAGTTCCTATACTAATCTTGAAATAATTGTTTCAAAACCATTTGGCAAAATAGAAGTTGAATCTTGGGAAGAGATAGGAAATTTTCCATAAATATTGACAAGACCCATATCCCATTATAACCTCTCTTTATCTTTAAAAATCAGGTCGATAAATTGATATAGTTTAAAAAATCAGGAGATTATGAAAAATCAAAGAAAAAATAGGGGCTTTACCCTTATTGAAATTCTGGTAGTTATCGGGATTATTGCTATTTTAGCAACTATTGTCTTGATCGCCATAAACCCAGCCAGACAGTTTGCCCAAGGCAGAAATACCCAGAGAACCAGTAATGCTAACACTATTTTGAACTCAGTTGGCCAAAGGATTGCTGATAATAAAGGAATTTTCAGCGGTTCATTCACAATCGGCGGCACTACATATACATGTCCATCGCTTCCAGCTGCCGGTTCGGCAGTCGATATTGTTACTTCTGGTGCCGTGGCAGGAGATATTGATCTTTCTTGCCTTACACCAACATACGTTCCGTCATTTCCTACAGATCCAACATCAGCAGTAGGAGACGATACTGGCTATGATTTAGAAGTTGATTCAGCTGGAAGGGTTACAATTAGTGCGCCTTCAGCTGAGCTTGGACAAATAATCGAAGTCACTCGTTAAGAGAGCAACCCCTCACTCATATATGAGTGGGTAAACTAAATCATAAAACCACCCAAGAGGCGGTTTTATGATTCTAATTTTCAGTATCCCATTTCATAGGTATAATCTAAGATATATGAAGATTTTATTATTAATAATAGTAATTATCATTGGGCTTGGATTTTATGTTTTCAGCCGAAACGAGAATAAAGGTGAAATGGCAGGGGTCAGGGATATTGATATCACTATTGAAATAGCTGATACGCCTGACGAAAGAGCTAAAGGCCTTTCCGGCCGTGAGAGTTTAGATAAGAGCACCGGTCTTCTTTTTATCCACGATAAACCTGGCATCTACGGCATCTGGATGAAAGATATGAAGTTTCCGATTGATGTGATTTGGCTGGACGGAAATTACCGGGTGGTAGACATTGCTTCTGATGTTCAGTCAGATTCGTTTCCGGAAGTATTTGAACCGCGAGCGCCGGCCCTATATATTCTGGAAGTCAACGCCGGTTTTACCGAAAAGAACGGAATTAGAATTGGTGGCATGATAGAATTTTTACAATGAGTGAAAATAAAAATTTTGAAAAAGCGACTTTTGCCTCCGGCTGTTTTTGGTGCGGAGAGGCAATATTTGAGGAACTTGAAGGCGTAGTTTTAGTTGAGAACGGTTATGCTGGCGGCGGTAAAGAAAAACCAACTTACGAAAAAGTTTCCGGCGGCCGAACCGGCCATGCCGAAGCCATTCAGATAACTTATGACCCGGAAAAGATTTCTTATGCAGATTTACTGGAAGTTTTCTGGGCGACTCATGATCCGACCCAAGTAAACCGCCAGGGGCCGGATGTGGGTCATCAGTATCGGTCAATGATTTTTTACTATGATGATGAACAAAAGAGGTTGGCCGAGGAGTCAAAGAAGCGGTTGGGTGATTCGGGTGAATTTGAAAAACCAATCGTTACCGAAATTGTGCCGCTTGATAAATTTTACCCGGCCGAACAATATCATCAGGATTATTATTCCCATAATCCAGAGGCGCCTTATTGCCAGGCAGTGATTAATCCGAAGCTGGAAAAATTCAGAAAAAAGTTCAAGGATAGATTAAAGAAATGAGTATAAGAAAAGCAGTTTCTGAAGATGTAGAAAGAGTCGTTGAAATAGCCCAAGTTCTTTATTTAGAGATACCTGATTTTGTGTGGACGACCGAAAAATTTATTAGGAAGCAAATTGAGAAAGGGGAGTATTATTTAAGCGAAGAGAATGGTAAAACAACCGGAGTAATGAGTTTAAGAGAAAGAAACAAGATGCTTTATATTGAAACATTGGCTGTGGCCAAAGATATTCAGGCCCCCCGCTTGCCCGCAAGTGGGGGGCAGGCCAAGGGAGTCGGTTCAAGGCTAATTGAGTTTGCCAAACAATTTGCTCGGGAAAATGGCTTTAAAATTTTACGGACAACTTCTTTTTACGAGTACGGCGTGAAAGATTTTTACATAAAAAATGGCTTTCAACTGCTGGATGAGCCAGGCCAGTATAATGGCCATAAGTTTCATCGTCTTGAATTCAGGCCAAACCTCTAACTTGACTGTTTTCATTAAGATGATGTAAAGTAGGGCGATAGGTTAGATAGATACCTAATATCCCATAATATGGGATTTTTATTTGGTTAAATTTGAGAAATGGAGGCCAAAAACACTGAAAAAGTATCAATAATTATTCCTACTTTTAATGAAGAAGGAAATATCCAGAAGTTAGTCAAGAGGATTGATAATGCTTTAAAAAAAGGCGGTATTGAGTATGAAATAGTCACAATAGATGACCACTCAACCGATAATACGGTTAAGATTGCCAATAATCTGGCCGACGAATATCCAATTAGTTGTCATTTGAAGAAAGGCAAAAAGGGTAAGGCCTTTTCTATTCTTGAGGGTTTTGATTATGCCAAGTATGACACTGTCGGGATGATTGACGCTGACCTGCAGTACCCGCCGGAAGCGATACCGGAAATGGTGAGAAAAATTAGAGATGGCGCCGGCGTAGTTGTGGCCAATAGACGTTATAAAGGCATAAGCCCCTTAAGAAAGCTGGCCAGCAAAGGTTTTAATTTTGTTTTTGGCCGGATTCTTCACGGGCTTAAGTGCGATGTCCAGTCAGGGTTAAAAGTTTTTAAAAAACAGATAACCAAGGAAATAGCAGTTAATCCGTCCCAGTGGACCTTTGATCTGGAATTCTTGGTTAACGCCAGATACGCCGGCCATGAAATAGCCACCGTTAATATAGATTTTGAAAAGAGGCATTCCGGTGAATCAAAAATCAATGTCATAAAAGCCAGTTGGGAAATAGGCACTAACGCGTTGGCCAACAAGTTAAAAAAGAAAAAGCCGATTCAAATACCGCCGCAAGACGAATCAAGTATGATCGGCGCCGGAATGGCCCATAAAGGCAGAAGGTTCATTACTCATTCTAATCTTGACAGTGAAACCTCGGCCCTAATCACATTTACCGCCAGCCAGAAATTTTTAATATTTCTATCCGTTATTTTGGCTGTTGCCGGATTTTTATTTTTCCCGCTCTATACGGCCATAGCTTTAATGGCTGTTTTAAGCTCTCTATACTTTTTTGACGTTTTGTTTAATTTATTCCTTATCACAAAAAGTCTGCATAATCCTCCGGAACTTAGTTTTACTGATGAGGAACTTTCCCGGATAGACGAAAGTTCTCTGCCGGTTTATGCGATTCTCTGCCCGCTTTATCGGGAATCAGCGGTTCTTCCAAAATTTTTAAATTCAATAAGCAAATTGGAGTGGCCTAAGGATAAATTGGATGTCCAGCTGCTTTTAGAAGAAAACGACTTAGAGACAATAGATACTGCCAGGTCAATAGATTTGCCAAGCTACGTAAGGATAGTAATCGTTCCTCACTCTTTGCCTAAGACCAAGCCCAAGGCCTGCAATTATGGTCTTAATTCAGCCAAGGGTGAGTATCTTGTCGTTTACGACGCCGAAGATATGCCCGAACCCCAGCAGCTTAAGAAAGCTTATTTGGCTTTTCAAAGAGTGCCAGAAAAAGTTAAATGTCTTCAGGCAAAACTCAATTATTATAACACCAATCAAAATCTTTTGACCCGGCTTTTTACGGCCGAGTACTCGTTGTGGTTTGAAATCATTCTGCCGGGTCTTCAGTCAATTAATACTTCAATTCCTCTTGGCGGCACCAGCAACCATTTCCGGACCGCCGACTTAAGGAATCTTAAGGGTTGGGATCCCTTCAACGTTACCGAAGACGCCGACTTGGGGGTGCGGTTATTTAAACAGGGTTTCAACACGGCGATTATTGATTCAATAACTCTTGAAGAAGCAAATAGTCAGGTTTGGAACTGGATAAGGCAGAGGTCAAGGTGGATTAAGGGCTATATGCAGACATATCTGGTTCATATGAGAAAGCCGATGGAATTTTTGAAAAAAAGCGGCATCCATACTTTTCTTTTCCAGCTTAACATCGGCGGCAAAATTGTCTTTATGCTTATAAATCCAATTTTGTGGTTTATGACGATCTCTTATTTCGCCCTGCGTTCCGTTGTCGGTCCGACCATAGAATCAATATATCCGACCCCGGTCTTTTATATCGCCGTTTTTTCTCTGGTCTTCGGGAATTTTCTCTATTTTTACTATTACATGATCGGCTGTGCCAAAAGGGGCCACTGGCCAATAATAAAATATGTCTTTTTAATACCTTTCTATTGGTTCTTTATGAGTATTGCCGCGGTAATGGCAACTTACCAGCTTTTCATTAAGCCGCATTTCTGGGAAAAGACCAAGCACGGCCTGCATTTAAAGAAATTAAAACCCTTACCTGTTTTAGGGACGATAAAATCGGGACCGGCCCCGAAACCTGAATTGACTCTTAATTTTATAAAGAAAGATTCTTGGCTGAAAAAAACCACTAATAAATTTTTGCCGTTATCGCTGACCGAAAATGCTCTTTCGGGAGCGGCGCTTATGATTGCGGCGATGATGTTCGCCAATTTCCTTAATTTTCTTTTTAACGCTTTCCTGGGAAGGGTTTTGTCTTTTGAAGAACTTAGTCTAGTGATACTGGTTAATACTTTATGGTCAGTAGCGGCGATATTTATGGGCGCGGTTTCCTCAACGGTAAACCATAAGACTGCTCATCTGGCCGTTGAAAAGGGTGAGGGGTCGGCGCTTGCGTTTCTCAAATCAACTTTGAACAAAGCAATTCCTATTGCCTTAGGCATATCGGTAATGTGGATAGTTTCAGTTTCATTCCTTTCTAATTTCTTTAACATAAGCAGCCAGTCCATCCTTTTTATGTTCACTCCGGTTCTGACTTTGGGAGTGATTGCGTCGGCAAACAGGGGGTTTCTTAATGGCAATCTTTACTTTACCAGTGTTGCTTTCGTTATTCTTTTTGAATCAGTAAGTAAGTTTATTGCGGCGGCTCTTTTCGCCTGGTATGGGTTAAATCATTTAGTTTATCTTTCAATTCCGATATCCATAGCGGTTGCTTCAATGGCTTCTGTTTTGGCTGTTTCAAGGCATTCTGAAGATTTTATTCAGACTAAAAACCATAAGTTTCCGGGCAGGTTTTTCTACGCCTCAATACTTACTTTAATGTCGGCGACGATATTTTTAAGCATTGACATTATTTTAGTCAAACACTTTTTATCGCCGCGTTTGGCCGGCGAGTACACTCTAATATCGCTTGTCGGCAAGATGATATATTTTCTCGGCTCTCTGCCCAATATATTTATGATTACTTTGATTGGCCGAGACGAGGGATTAAAGAGAAATACTAAAAAGACATTTGAGCTGCTGGTTGGTTCAACCGTCCTTTTGTCATTAGCCGGGTTTATTTTTTTGGGCCCTCTGGGCAATTTAACCGTGCCGATACTTTTTGGCTCCAAGACGCTGGCCATTCTGCCTTATCTTAATATTTACACTCTCGCGCTTACTGTTTTCACGATTTCAAATTCTATAGTCGTCTATCATTTGGCTAAAAGGCAATTTATATTCCCGATTATTTCAATGACTGCTTCATTGTTTATGTCTATCGGCATAATCCTAAATCACGGCAGCGTCGAAGAGATAGTCAATGTTATTTTATGGGCCAGCATCTTTGGGTTGGGCCTGGTTTATTTATTCCACGTACTTGAGGGCAGGCTTAAGTTTGTCTGGAGGGGCATTATTGATTTGAAAGATGCGTTTAGACCTATTGAAACCGAGGCTCCGATGGCGAAGCTCGGCAAGAGGATTCTTATATTTAACTGGAGAGACACAAGGCATATATATGGTGGCGGAGCAGAACTTTATGTCCACGAAATCGCCAAACAGTGGGTCAAGGATGGACACCAGGTCACTGTTTTTTGCGGCAATGACAGTTATTCAAAGAGAAGAGAAATTATAGATGGGGTTGAAATCATAAGAAGAGGCGGGTTTTACTTTGTTTACCTCTGGGCTTTTATTTACTACCTGACCCAATTCAGAGGCAAATATGACATCATAGTTGATTGTCATAACGGCATTCCTTTTTTTACGCCCATCTATTCAAGGAAGCCGATTTATTGTCTTATCCATCATATCCATCAGGAAGTCTTCAGGCATTCTTTGCCTAAACCCTTAGCAAAGCTGGCAATATTTTTAGAGAAGGATTTGATGCCCATAGTCTACCGGAATGTAAAGTTTATTACGGTTTCGGAATCAAGCAAAAAAGATATTCAGAGTTTTGGCCTTGGAACTAAGAAAGGAATTGAAATAGTCCATCCCGGAGTCAATTCTAAAAATTTAACTCTTGGGAGAAAGAGTCCGGAACCGACTATTCTTTATTTGGGAAGGCTTAAAGCCTATAAGTCGGTTGATGTTTTAGTAAGAGCTTTTGAAAAGGTTATAAGACAAGTTGATGATGCCCGGTTGGTCATTGTCGGCAGCGGCGAAGAAGAAAATTCGTTAAAAAGATTAGCCTCTGAACTTAATCTTAACGGCAAAGTAGTATTTAGAGGAAAGGTTTCTGAAAAAGAGAAAATAGAACTTTTTCAAAAAGCCTGGGTATTTGTAAATCCTTCGTTTATGGAAGGGTGGGGCATTACCACGATTGAAGCCAATGCTTGCGGCACCCCGATAGTGGCTTCTGACGTACCGGGCTTAAGGGATTCTGTGAAAAATATGGAAACTGGCCGCCTTGTTTCTTACGGCAATAGCGATGCATTCGCGGAGAGTATCTTAACGATAATTCGAGACAAGGATCTCCGCGACCGGATGAGCCAGGAAGCAGTAAAATGGGCCAGTAATTTTGACTGGAGTAAAACAAGCAAGGCGTTTTTATCAATAATCAGTAAGTAAAAAAATATGAATAAAACCAACAAAAACAAAAAAATAATAAGCATAAAGTCAGGTTTCATCCCACTGTCTGTATTAGTTCCTGCTTTTGCATTGATTATTTCAGTCGGATTTACTTTTGGTTTAAGTAAGATAATGAATACTGATAATAACCCGGCGGCCCTCATTGCCCAATTATTTGAAGAATCAACTCCGACGCCGACTCCTATTTTAAGTCCATCGGCTACGTCAGAACCGTCTGAATCGCCGATTGGGCCGGTTTCTACTCCAAGTTCTACGCAAAAACCAAAACCAGTTCCGAAACCGACCCCAACTCCAACTCCGACCCCAACTCCAACTCCCACGCCTACGCCTCTGCCGCCTCCGGCTCATTGTTCAATTCAACTAACCTACAAATTAGGGAATGTTGATGTGAGATTATTTGAACTGGGTTATAGCCGCCAGCGGCTTAACGAGCTTCTCGGTTATGCCGAAAAACAGTGGGAAGATGCTTTGGGTATTGATTTATTCAATAATTACCAAGGAACCGTAAATACGGTTAACTTTATTCTTGACCCGGCCTTTAAATTTAAGAATGGGGAAGATTATGATTATACTGATGTTTCGTATCAAAAGATATATAGCAATGGAACCGTGGATCATTTTATGCTGAATATTTTTACGGCCTTATTTGACTATGCAGCCAACAGTAATGTTTATTTAGGCAGTTTAGCAGATGAAGGGAAATTAATAGAATCCGCCTTGATAAGAGAAATGATTCACGGTTTTGGTCACGCCATTGGTCTGTCCAATCTGAAGACGCAGGAAGCTTTTAACAGTAATTCAGTGATGTTAGGCGGCAAGTGGCTGGTGAGTTCGTATTGGCCGAAGCTGTCCCAGGAAGACATAAATTACGTCAAAGATTTTTGTAAGAATAATTAACTATATGAATGATATGAAAGTGGTAATTTTAGCAGGCGGTTATGGCACCAGGATAGCCGAGGAAACTTCGGTCAGGCCTAAGCCAATGGTTGAAATCGGCGGCAAACCGATGCTTTGGCATGTTATGAAAATATTTTCAACCCAGGGTTTTAACGACTTTATCATTTGTGCCGGCTACAAAGGCGACATGATAAAGGAGTATTTTAGCAAAGGGATTGATAATGAAAATTGGAATATAACCATTGTTGATACCGGACAGGAAACCATGACCGGCGGCAGGATAAAGAGAATAAAAGATTATCTTGGTAATGGCCAGTTTTTCCTTACTTATGGCGACGGTGTTGCCGATGTTGATTTAAAAAAACTTTTAGAATTCCATAATGGCCATAATTTACCAGCCACCGTAACAGCAGTTCAGCCGGAAGGGAGGTTCGGTATTTTAAAAATTGAGGGCAAGAATGGATTGGTATCAAGTTTCAGGGAAAAACCAAAAAATGGGGGTTCGTGGATAAACGGCGGATTTTTTATTCTTGACCCGAAAGTAATTGATTACATCCAAGGAGATGAAACTGTTTTTGAACAAGAACCAATGAAGCAGTTGGTCGAAGACGGTAAATTAGCCGCGTATCGCCACAAAGGATTTTGGATGTGTCTGGATACGCTAAGAGATAAAAATATTCTGGAGGAGCTTTGGCAAAAAGGCCAGGCCCTTTGGAAGGTTTGGTAATTATGAAAATATTAATAACCGGAGCAGACGGATATATCGGTTCTGTCTTAGCTCCTAAAATGATCGAAAAAGGATATGAGGTGGTTGGTTTAGATGCCGGATTTTATAAGTCCGGCCAGCTTTATAACGGTTTTGGCAAACAGCCGGAAATTCTGCGCAAAGATACCCGTGATGTGACCGAAGATGATTTAAGAGGATTTGACGTTGTTATTCATCTGGCCGAGCTGTCTAATGATCCTCTCGGCGAAATTAACCCTGATTTAACCTATTCCATAAACTATCATGGCTCGGTTTCACTGGCTGAAAAATGCAAGAAAGCCGGTGTCAAAAGGTTTATATATTCGTCTTCGTGCAGCGTTTACGGCATTGCCAAAGATGATTTGGTGACTGAAGAGTCTGCCGTCAATCCCCAGACAGCTTATGCTAAATGCAAAATATTGGTGGAAAAAGAATTATTTAAACTGGCCGATGATAATTTTTCGCCCGTATTTTTAAGAAATGCCACGGCTTACGGACCCTCTCCAAGAATGAGATTTGATATCGTATTGAATAACCTTAGTGGCTTGGCCTGGGTTGATAAAGAGATAAAACTAAATAGCGACGGTACTCCCTGGAGGCCATTGGTTCATATTCTTGATATTTGCCAGGCAATGATTTGCGCCGCTAAAGCGCCTAAAGAAGTCGTCCATAATCAAGTATTCAATGTTGGGAGCAACAAAGGGAATTATCAGGTCAGAGATATTGCCAAAGTAATATCTGACGTATTCCCCAATTGCAAAATTACAATGGACCAGGCCGGCAGCGACAACAGAAGTTACAGAGTAAATTTTGACAAAATATATTCTAAACTGCCCGGATTTAAATGCCAGTGGAGCATTAAAGACGGGGCCGAGCAGTTAAAACAAATATTTGAAAAAATTTCCATGACCAAGGAGGTATTTGAGTCGAATCCATTCACCAGATTAAAAGAAATAAAATACCTGATGGAAACTGGCCAGTTGGACAATATGCTTAATTGGAAAGTTAAAAAATAATATGGAATTTATAAAAACAAACATTGAAGGTTCGTATTTAATTCAACTTGCCAAGCGAGAGGATGACCGAGGCAATTTAACCCGCATATTCGGCAAGGATGAGTTTAAAAAAGTAAATATAAGCAATGAAATTGTTCAGGGCTATATTTCTTTTACAAAAAATAAAGGCACAATCAGAGGAATCCATTATCAGATTAAACCTCAAGAGATGGCCCAGTTGACCAGAGTTACCAGGGGTTCTATCTATGAAGTTATTGTTGATGTAAGACCTAACTCTCCGACATACCTGAAGTGGCAGGGTTTTAAGCTTAGCGATTCAGATATGAAATCACTGTATGTTCCTAAAGGCGTTGCCCACGGATTTTTAACCCTGGGAGACGATGTTGAATTTATAAATTTATATACGGCGCCGTTTACGGCCGAATGTGAAAAAGGAATTAGATTTAATGATAAGAAATTTAATTTTGATTGGCCGGTAGCGGTAGAGCATGTTTCTGAAAAAGATTCATCTTGGCCGGATTTTAAAAGCTAATAAATAAATATGATTATCATTGATAAAAAATTAGAGGAATTAAAGAACAACAGCCAACTCATAAGAGTAGGCCTTGTTGGCGCCGGCTTTGCGGCTAAGGGTTTTATGCTTCAGCTTATTACTTCAACTCCGGGGATGAAGTTGAGCGCAGTTTCCAATAGGACTATAGATACGGCGGAGGAGGCGCTGAAAGAACTTAATGCCAGTCCGATTAGGCGCGCGGATAATCAAAATGATTTAGATTCGGCTATTAAGTCAGGAGAATATGTTATCACCGATAATCCAATGCTGTTATGCAATTCTTCCTATATTGATGCAATTGTTGATGCTACCGGAGAAGTTGAATTTGGGGCAAAAGTGGCGATGGAGGCGATAAAAAATAAAAAGCACATCGTTTTGATAAATGCCGAGCTTGATGCAACTTTGGGGCCGATATTAAAAAAGTACGCTGACGCTGCCGGAGTTATCTATACCCAAGGAGACGGAGACCAGCCTGCGGTTTTAATGAATTTGATTAGGGAAGTAAAAATGTGGGGGTTTAAACCCATATTAGCGGGCAATATAAAAAGCTTGATTGATGCGAGGAGAACTCCGGAGACCCAGAAGGCGTTTGCCGAAGCCCATTTCCAGAGGCCGAAAATGATTACTTCTTTTGCCGATGGCACAAAGATAGCCATGGAAATGGCCACAATCGGCAATGCCGTCGGGTTTGGAGTCGGAAAAAGAGGAATGTTCGGCCATCGCTGTGAGAGAGTGGAGCAAGCCGTTAATTTATTTCCGTTTGAAGAAATAAAAGACAGGCCGATAGTGGATTATATCTTGGGAGCCGAACCAAGTTTTGGAGTTTTTGTCTTGGCTTATAGCGAGCACCCGATAAAACAGAGGTATATGAAGGTCTATAAGATGGGCAATGGCCCAGTATATACATTTTACAGGCCATATCATTTAAGTCCTATTGAGACACCAGCCAGTGTGGCCAGAGCCGTATTAATGAAAGACGCCACCTTGGCTCCAGTCGGCAGGCCATTTTGTGATGTCATTACTTTAGCCAAAAAAGATCTTAAGAAAGGAGAAGTTTTGGACGGAATCGGCGGATTCACCTGTTATGGAGTTATTGAAAATTATGATGTCAGTTTGAAAGAAAATCTCTTGTCGATGGGTTTAACGGACGGCTGTGTTTTAAAGAGAGATATAAAACAAGATGAAGTAATTACATATGCCGATGTTGAGCGGCCGGACGGTCGTTTATCAGATAAGTTAAGAGAAGAACAAACCAAACATTTCAAAAATGGATAACAAAGAAAAACAATTGACATTAACCGTCGCTATACCCACTTGCTACGGAGGCGAATCTCTTTCGGACACCGCCAAAGGTCTTAGAAATTCAAAAGGAGTGGGCAACTTCAGATTTATAATTTGCGCTGACCGCACGCCGATATCGCCTGAAATTAAATCCGAGCTTTCCAAATTGGGAGTTGAATTGATTTGGAATGAAAAAGAGGGGAGCCAGCTTAAAAAAATTAAGCAGACGGTTGATGTATGCAATAGCGATATTTATGTTTCCACTCAAGACGATATAACCTTTGAACCCGGGACTTTAAAAGAAATACTGTCTGTTTTTCAGAGTAATCCAGAAGCAACCATGGTTGGGGCAAGAGTTTTGCCTTTGCCGCCTGAAACTTTTTTTGAGTCGGCAATGGCAAGTATGGTCAGGGTTATTGACCACATGGTCTTAAAATTAAAAGGCAAGAGCAACCATCTATTGGCCAGCGGTCGTTGTCTTGCATTTAGAACCGAGCATTTTAAAAGGTTTAATCTTCGCGAAAATATTGTAACCGGCGATATGTATATGTACTTGGAAAACAGGAGATTAGGCGGAAGGTTTGCCTTAGCAGACAAAGCTATTGTTAAAATCCGCTGTCCCCAAAAAATTAGCGACCAGGTGGGTCCAAGCAGCCGCTACCAATATGCTCTAAAAGAAATGGTGTCTTATTTTGGTCAGCAAGTAGCAGCCGAATATAAAATCCCAATCAAGGCATTAGTTTTAAGCTTTTTAGAGGAATTTATTAGGCATCCTATATCTTTGGTTTCTTATATGGGTGTGTTTATTTATACCAGATTAAATAAACAACCGGAAAAGAAAGTTATTGATCCTGTTTGGGATGTTGATGCGTCGACTAAGCAAATAAATAAATAAAATGAACCAGAAAAAAACAAGAAAATTGACGGTTTCTATAGGCATTCCGGTTTACAACGAGGAAGCCAATATTAAAGAGCTTATTTTGAGGCTGGTTAAACAGGAACAGGATAATTATATGCTTAAAGAAATTATGGTTTTCTTTGATGGCACCACAGATAATTCTGTAGATATTGTTAAATCTTTGGCAAATAGATTTAAGATAATTAAAATGTTTATCTTTAAAAAAAGATCAGGCCAGCAAGCTATGCAGAACTTGATGCTTAAAAAATATTCCGGCGACTTATTAATGATAGTGGAAGGCGACGCCTTGCCCGCCGACACAGGAGTTATTGATGAGTTGGTGCATCCATTTAAGAAATCAAGTATTAAAAATCTGGGCATTGCAGTCGGCAATGCAGAGCCGGTTAAACCCGTTGGTTTATTTGAAAAGGTAATGACTCAAGGTAGTCGTATGAAAAGTAAGATGTTCAGTGAGTGGCGAGGAGGCGATAATATTTATTGTTGCAATTCAGCCAAAATTTTATCAAGGAACTTTACCCAAAATCTCACATGGCCATTAGACCTTCCAGAAGACGTTTACACTTATTTCAGGTTAAAACAGTTGAATTTAAAAATGGTTAAACAACATCGCGCAAGATTTTATTTTAGGAATGTTACCAATTTCAAAGATAGGAAAAAGCAGTGCACTAAATTCATAAGCGGCCGAAGATCATTTTGTAAGTATTTTGAACCAGCCTGGATTAAAAAGGAATATAGCCCGCCGTTCGGGTTGGTCGTTAAGTCTGTTTTATCAAGCTTTTTCAGGAATCCTGTTTTGATCGTCTTGTATTTATTGGAGGTATGTATCAATAGGATTACGACATTAAAAGTTTCAAAATTTGATCCTCTATTTATGCCTCACAGGTCATCCAAAACATTAATTTATAAACAAACTGAATAAAAAATTATCATGAATATAAAATCAGAAAAACTTGGTCATATTGATATAGTACAAAAGTACTTCTATCCGGTTGTAGCCGGCGCCGAGACAAATATTTTGGAGACTTACAGCGTTCTTGCCGAAAAAGGATGGGATGTTACTATCCACACTTCTAAAGACACGTTTACGAATAAAAATTATCTGCCTAACACAGACGAAGTTAGAAGCATCAAGATTAGAAGATATCCTTTTAAATGGTATGGCTATTTGCCAAGTATAAACTGGAAAAATACAAACCTTGTTTGCCTTCACAATTTTAATATCTTTCCGCACTTCCACATTTTGTTTAAAGCTTTGTTCCTAAAAATCTTAGGCAAAAAGAATTTTGCTTTGGTTTTAACTCCTCACGGCGGCTTTACTCCAGACTGGTCCATATTCAATCCCATCCAGAAGATAATAAAAATAGTCTACCATTATACAGCGGGAATACTTTTTATAAATCTTGTTGTTGATGCGGTCAGGGCTGTTTCTGAATTAGAAAAATCTGAAATAATTGAAAAAGGAGTAAAACCAGAACTTGTTGTGGTTATTGAGAACGGGATTGAAAGCGAGGCCTTTGAAGATGTTGAAACTAAGGCCAGTCCCGAAATAAAGAAAATAGTTGAGGGATTAGGTAATTACATAATTCAGGTAGGCAGGATCCACCCAATTAAAAATTACGAAACCGCTATTAAAGCCCTGGCCATACTGCCTAAAAATCTTAAGTTTGTGATTGTAGGGCCAGAAGATGATAATTCTTATAAAAAATACCTCCAGGAGCTTATAGAAAAATTAGGTTTACAAGACAGAGTGGTATTTACTGGGCTGATAAAAGGCATAGATAAGTACTATATAATTAAAAAGGCCGGGATGATGATTCTGATGTCTATTAAAGAAGCTTATCCAAATGTTATAAATGAAGGTTTAAGTCAAGGTTTAATATGTATTGTTTCTAATAATGAAGCCCTGACATATTTGATTAAGAATGGAATAAACGGATACTGCATCGGGATTCGTGATCACAAAGCCTTAGCTAAGAAAATAGATTTTGTCCTTAAAAATAATGGCTCCAAATTTATAAAAGATATGCAAAAAAACTGCGTGAACTTTAGTCTTGGAAATTCTTGGAGGGAAGTTGCCGATAGTATGAATAGTTTATATAAACAGATAGTCAAAAACCCTAATAGTTCAAAGGATATAGGTATTCAGTCGTATAGCAGGATAAATCACCAATATAATGGATAAAATTAAAATATTACAATTAATTCCGGCCATATTGTTTATACTATTTTGCGCCGCTATCTTAATTCTTGGTTTGCGCGGCATTCCCGGAAATCCAAACAAAGATGCCTTAAATACTTCTCAGTGGAAGCCTAATGAACCTACAGAAAGCGCGCCTTTTGAATTATCTCCGGAAAGGGGCAGATTTGCTTTGACTTATTCTTTAGTTGAGGATAAGTCTTTTCAGTTTTCAGTGCCATTAGCCAAATTCACTACCCCAGATGTTGCTTATGTTAATGGCGGTTATGTTTCTCTTTTTAATCCGGGTGTTTCTTTTTTGGCTATACCTGGTTACGTGATAGGAAGAGAGTTTGGATTATCACAAGTGGGAGCATTTTCAACCGCAGCTTTATTCGCTCTTTTGAATATAATCTTTGTGAGGTTGATAGCGATAAGGTTAGGGTCTAATCCTTTGGCGGCCAGTATCGGGGCTCTTGTTTTTGCTTTTGCTTCGCCGGCTTTTGCTTATGCCGCCACTTTATACCAGCATCATATATCAACTTTTTTGATTCTATTGGGTATTTATGCGCTTATCCGCTGGAATAATCTTTGGTCAGTGGCTTTGATATGGTTTTTAATCGCCTTTTCGGTCGTGGTGGACAACCCGAACATATTTTTTATGATTCCGCTTGGAGTTTTTGCCTTGGCCAGAATAATCTGGATTGAAAAAGAAAAATTCAAATTAAAGATTAATTTCAACATACTCGGGTTTTTAACCCTACTTGCCGTTATCCCCCCCATCGTTTTATTTCTATGGTTTAACCAGGCTTCTACCGGCAACCCATTCCAGTTGCCCGGTACGCTTCAATCAGTCGAGGCCATAGATGAAAAAGGTTTACCAACCCAATCAGAAATAAGCAAGTTATTAAATCTACAGAAAACTTACCATAAAGAGAAAACAGCAGTCGGATTTTTCAAAACCAGGAATTTACTTAACGGATTTTATATCCACTTCATAAGTCCGGATAGGGGAATTGTCTGGTTCACGCCGGTTATTCTTTTAAGCATTTTGGGCTTTGCTTATTTGTATAAGTTAAATAGATCCGCCGCTAATTTAATTTTGGCAACTATTGGATTTAATATAATTCTTTATTCTCTTTGGGGAGATCCTTGGGGTGGGTGGGCATTTGGTTCAAGATATCTGATTCCGTCTTATGCCTTGGGAGGGATAGGCCTTTCACTCGCTCTTACTAAATTCAGGAAAAATTATTTATTCGGCATAATATTTATTGTTTTAGTAAGCTATTCAGTTTGGGTTAATGTTCTTGGAGCAATAACTTCTGATACTAATCCTCCGCAAGCGCAGGTCCTTTCTCTTGAAGAGGTGTCAGGAAAAGAAGAAAAGTTCACTTATGAGAGAAATTTTGATTTATTGAAAAAGAATAAATCCAAGTCGTTTATATTCCAAAGATATGCCAGCCAATACCTAACCGCTCAAGAGTATCATCAGATGATGACAGCTTTAGTAATAGCCGTGACTTTATCATTAATGGTTAGTTTATTTTTCTTAAAAAATGAACAAAAGTAAGGGCGTAATTAAAATCAATATAAGCAGCGATGCTCTAAATAGAGTCGGAGTTTTCTTTGAAAGAAACGGTTTTGCCATTGTGGCGGCGATACTATCAGTTATCTCGGTGTTAAGTTTCATGTTTTATTTCCAGAACGGGCTTAGCTTGGCTTATAACGATGCCCGTTCTCACTTGGATATTGGCCGCCGGGTCGTTGAGGGATTAAAGCCGGGGTTTGCCCAGTTGGGAAGCGTCTGGCTGCCGCTTACCCACCTTCTTATGGTCCTGACAATCTGGAATGATTTTATGTGGCATTCCGGCTTAGCCGGCACGATCTGGTCAATGTTTGGTTTTGTTTTGACCGGGTTGATAATCTATAAGTTCTTAGAAAAAATAGGAGTTAAAATGACCGGCAGATTAATCGGGGTGGGGATATTTGCTTCAAATTTGAATGTTCTTTATCTTCAGTCAACGGCCATGACTGAATTAACGCTTGTCGCCGCTATGACCGCGGGTGCGTATTATCTGATGCTGTGGTTCAAAGATGACAAGGTTGTAGACTTGGTCAAGTCAGCTTTTTGGATAATGCTTTCAACCTTGGTCAGGTATGACGGCTGGCTCCTTTTAGTTTTAGCCTCAATGATGATTGTTTTTTACGTATGGAAGAAAAACGGCTATAAGCAGGCCGAGGGCAAGCTTATTTTATTCATTACTCTGGCCGGGCTTGGCATAGTATTGTGGTTTTTATGGAATCTTTTGATATTCGGCGATCCTCTTTACTTTGCCTTCGGGCCTTATTCGGCCAGAACCCAGCAGACCCAGCTTGAAGCGGCCGGAGTTCTTTCAACAAAAGGGGATTGGTTTTTTTCATTAAAAGTCTATTTCTACGCTTTGGCATATAATTCCAATGCGTTTTTAGCGCTTATGGGTCTTGTTGGGGCGGTCGCTCTTTGGTTTTCAGGGAATATAAGACGAGGCGTGCGTTTTGCCACTTTTGTTTTGTTGGCCCCCCTTTTCTTCAATATATTAGCTCTTTATCTTGGCCATTCGGTATTATTTATTCAGGGTTTATCAGGAGACACCTGGTTTAACGCCCGATACGGAGTAATGCTGATGCCGACAATCGCGATATTTGTCGGATATCTTATTCATTATGTTTCAAAATTAAGGCCGGTCATCATCGGATTGATTCTTTTTGTTCTCTTTTTCCAGTTTTCAAGCGGTGATGCGGTTACTATAGATGATGCCAGAGTCGGTTCAAGCCAGAAGAACGTCGCCGAAGTAAGCGGCTGGCTGGCTCAAAACGCCGCTGGTAAAGATGGATTTGTATTAATATCCGCCGCTTCGCATGACGCCATCATATTCTCGTCCGGCATGCCGATGAAAAAATTCATCCATGAAGGAACAGGCGATTATTGGAAAGAGGCGACAACTCTGCCTGACCATTGGGCAAGATGGATAGTGATGCGGACTCATGATGATAATGATTCGGTATGGAGTTTTGTTTCAAGAACGCCCGGATTTGAAAGATACGATTTAGTTGATTCTTATCCGTTTGCCGATATTTACCAATTAAGGGATGAGTATTTGGATATTTTGAATACCGAGCCAATTTTGGAAAACCAAGATTAATATGAAAATCAAATCGTTTATTTTTGTTTTTATCATCTATCTATTTACGGTTTTTTCTATTTCAAATGCGCAGGAAGAGAGCAGGACAACTTTCTGGGAAGTCCAATCCATAGACACAATGAAGTATTCAAGAGATTTGGCCAGAGAAAAACTTAATGTCCGTTCTTTTGACGCGGTAATAGACCAACAAATAAAAGCTATCGCTGGCACCGGCGCCACCCATGTGGCCGTCGGCACGCCTTATGACGCGGAGTTTCTGCCGATGCTTAGGCGGTGGGTGGCGGCGGCGAGAAAATATAACCTTAATGTTTGGTTCAGGGGTAACTGGTCAGGCTGGGAAGGTTGGTTTGATTATCCTATTATATCAAGGGCTAACCATATTGCTTTGACCGAAAAGTTTATATTGAACAACGAAAACTTATTTGAAGACGGCGACATATTTACCGCTTGTCCTGAATGCGAGAACGGCGGGCCGGGCGACCCAAGGCATAACGGCGATGTTTCAGGCCACAGGCAGTTTTTGATCAACGAGTACAACAAAGTCCAAGCCGCCTTTGAAAAAATAGATAAGGATGTCAAAGCCAGCTATTTTTCAATGAACGGAGATGTTGCCAGGTTGGTTATGAATAAAAGCACGACTGAAAACCTTGGCGGCGCAGTTACTATTGACCACTATGTAAGAACCGTGGAGAAACTCGTCAGCGATATCAAAAATTTTGCCAAGATAAGCGGAGGAGAAGTTGTTTTGGGCGAGTTCGGGGCTCCGATTCCGGATATCCACGGCCGGCTTTCTAAAGCTGGCCAGGCGGCTTGGATAGAAAGCGCCCTGGAAGAGTTAGTAAAAATTGAAGAATTAAAAGGCATAAACTATTGGACTAATATCGGAGGTTCAACCCAGTTGTGGAATGAAAAAGGAATGCCTGCCCCGGCAGTTGAAGTCATAAAGTCTTTTTATAAACCTTTACTTATTTCCGGTTTTGTTAAAGATAGGCTGGATAGGCCCATTGCCGGAGCCATTGTTAAAAATAATTACAGGTCCGCGACAACCAGAAGCAACGGTTATTTTGAGCTTCCTTATCTGAAAAATGACAGCCTCCTTCAGTTAAACGTTTCTGCTGAAGGCTACTTGGACGAGGTTTTAAACGTAGCGACTCAAAACCAGCAAGTTGAGATAACTCTTGTTAAACAAGGGGGAAATTTTGTCTATTACTTACTTTCATTTATTAAGATGATTTTCAGTTTTAGACACTAATCGTTTTTAGCCTGCATATTTTAGTTCAAAAATCTGGTAGGATATAGTTATGACTGAATTTTTAAAACGACACTCTCTAAGAGGCAAGACTGTCTGGATTACCGGCGGAAAACGGATTGGCCAGGAAATTGCTGCGGCTTTGGCCGAGCTGGGTGCGGATTTAGCGATCAGCTATCGGTCATCAAAAGAAGAAGCTGACCAGACTGCCAAAAAAGTCAAAAAATTTAAAAGAAAAGTTTTATTGATTCAGGTTGATGTAAGTGATCGGGAAAGTGTTGTCACAGCCGTTAAGCAAATCAAAAACAAGTTTGGCAAATTGGATATCCTGATTTTACTGGCATCTATGTTTAAGCCGGTGAAGCTGGAAGAAATTTTAGACAAGGACTGGGATGGAAATTTCGCGGCCCACATTAAAGGCACTTTCTGGCCGGTTCAGTTGAGTTTGCCTTTGATGCCAGCCGGTTCACACATTATTACCGTGGCTGACCGGACTTCAATCGGAAAAATCTATGCGGATCATCTGCCCTATGTGGTTACTAAATCGGCAGTCGCGGCCATGACCCGGGCTTTGGCGGTTGAACTCGGGCCGAGAGGTATTTTCATAAATTCAATTGCCCCCGGGCCGGTTCTAAAGCCAGATGATATTACTGATAAAGAGTGGCAGGAGATTCGAGCCGGCTCAATTATCAAATACCCGATAAGTGATAAAGAAGGGGTTCAGGAATTTGTTGATACCGTCATACGGTTTTGTTTTGTCCGTTCTTCGGGCGGAATATATCCGCTTGATTTTGGTCATACTCTATGAGTTTGGCGGTTTTTTTCAATACTCTATATAATAATTAAAGAGTGAAGTTTCTGATTCTGATCTTAATAATTTTGGCTCTGGCCGCAGTCGGATTTTTTTTCTTTTATCTGCCCGGTAGAATGATTGAGGTGGAAAATTCATTATCCGAGGCCGAATCTTTAGTTTCTCCAACTCCGGCTACTCCTTTACCAACAGTTTTAAGAACCGCTTTTCTTCCGGATATTGAAGCGCAAAAGCAAATTGAAGACCCGCCAAAGGTGGTGAGAGCAATTTATTTGACCGGCTGGTCAGGCGGCAAAGAAGCCAAGATTCAGGAGGTGATAAATTTGGCCCGGGCCGGGAAAATAAACGCGGTGGTCATAGACATAAAAGATTTTTCCGGTAAAACGTATCTTTTCCCGAGACCCAATGCTTTAATCAAGCGGCTTCATGATGAAAATATTTATGTCATTGCCCGGCTCGCGGTGTTTCAGGATCCAGTTTTAGCTGCGGCTCGGCCAGAGCTGGCGGTTAAAAGCATAAAGTTGAGCGAAAGTGCTACTGCCTCCGACGATATTTGGCGCGATTACAAAGGTTTGGCTTGGATTGACCCGGCGGCCAGCGTCTCATGGGATTACAATATTAAAATTGCCCGCGATACCTGGGACCGCGGCTTTGACGAGATAAATTTTGACTACATCCGTTTTCCGACCGATGGCGATTTGGACGACCGAAAGTTTCCGGTTTGGGACGGCAAACGGCTGATGAGTTTAGTGATAAAAGATTTTTACAAAGAGATTCGGCGCCAAATGCCTGACGCGACGCTTTCAGTAGACCTTTTCGGTTTGGCCGCCGACACTTTTTATGATTTTGGAGTCGGCCAGATGATTGAAGATGCCTATGATTATTTTGATTTTGTTTCACCGATGCTTTATCCGTCCCATTTCCCGCTGTCGTTTCTTGACCCGCCAGGTTCAGGCGAAGGTTCACGTGCCGAAGGCACGGGAATCGCCTCCGAAGGACAGAGAAAACCGGCCGAATATCCTTATGAAGTGGTTCGCAAGTCAATGGATGCGGCTTTGGTTAGATTAAATAATAGCAAGGCCAGTGTTTCTTTGCGGCCTTGGCTTCAGGATTTTGACCTTGGCGCTGATTATGACGTTGAAAAAGTCCAGGCCCAGATTCAGGCGGTGATTGATGCTTTTGGCGGAGAAGATGCCGAACAGTACCGCGGCTTTATGCTCTGGAACCCGGCCAATATTTACACCGAAGAAGCATTATAGTATTTTCAAATAATGTCTAAGAGATTACCTGTTATTTTAATAATTATCGCTGCGGCTGCCTTGGCTTCGTGGTTTTCCTTTTTTTCTAAAGAAGGTGAAAAAGTAGAACCCATTGCTGAAAAACCCGGTTTAATCAGAGTTTTTACGCCCAGGCCAAACCAAGCCATCTCAAGCCCTCTTATAATAGAAGGCGAGGCGCGGGGTTATTGGTTTTTTGAAGCCACTTTTCCGGTGGTGCTCACAAACTGGGACGGTCTGATAATCGCCCAGCATTATGCCCAGGCCCAAGACGAATGGATGACCGAAGAGTATGTGCCGTTTAAGGCGGTGCTGGAATTTGAAAGTCCGGCCTTCCCCGGGGCAGATGAAAACCATTTTAGTCGGCGCGGGTACTTGATTTTACAAAAAAGCAATCCCTCCGGTCTACCGGAATATGATGACGCCCTGGAAATACCAATTTGGTTTAAGTAGTTTCTTTATATGATTTATACTTGTCCGATGCATCCAAATATAAGGAGTGAGACTCCGGGCATTTGCAGTGAGTGCGGAATGAATCTTTTGCCGGCCAGAGAAGAAGAATATAAAAAACACGCCGGTCACACTACTGAGATGTTTCTCAAAAAATTTTGGGTCAGTTTGGTTTTGACCGTTCCAGTGGTTCTTTACAATTTTGTTTTTAAGGAATTCCCTGTATTTTTTCCGCTTATTTTTGGCTCAATTGTTTTTTTCTATGGCGGCTGGATTTTCCTTGAGGGGGCAGCCCGCGAATTAAAAGCCCGACTGCCCGGGATGATGACTTTAATCGGTCTGGCCATTTCAACAGCTTATTTTTACAGCGTTGGAGCCGTTATTTTAGGTCAGAGGGAAACGCTTTTCTGGGAATTGACCACTTTAATTACGGTTATGCTCCTTGGTCACTATATGGAAATGCGGGCTGTCAGTTCGGCTCAAGGGGCATTAAAAGAACTTTCAAAACTTTTGCCGGATACAGCCGAAATTGAAAGGGACGGAAAGCTGGAAACAATTCAGTTGGCGGAGTTGAAAGAAGGCGACATTGTTTTCATCAGGCCTGGAGCCAGAATTCCGGCTGACGGAAGGGTTATAGAAGGAAAGTCGCATGTCAATGAAGCGGCGATTACTGGAGAATCAAAACCAGTTGAAAAAGATATCAGTAAAGAAGTTATTGCCGGTACCATTAACGGTGACGGTTCGTTAAAAGTCAAAGTAATCAAAGTAGGCGAGAAGACGTTTTTAGCCGGAGTGATGCGGCTGGTCAAAGAAGCCCAGGCCTCAAAATCGCGGCTTCAGATTCTTTCTGACCGAGCCGCTTTTTACCTTACCATAATCGCCATCGGTGGCGGAGCTCTTACATTTGTATTATGGATTCTGGCACAAGCTGGGTTCGGGTTTGCTCTTGAACGATTAGTGGCGGTTTTAGTCATTGCTTGTCCTCATGCTTTGGGTTTGGCTGTTCCTTTGGTGGCGTCGATTTCAACCACTCTTGCTGCCAGGCAGGGTTTTTTAGTGAAACAACGCCTTGCTTTAGAGCTTGCTCGAAAAGTTAACCTGGTTATCTTTGATAAAACAGGAACTTTGACTAAGGGTGAGTTTGGTATAACCAAAATCTGGTCCCTTAAGGTCCAAGATGAGAAAGAAGTTTTGCGATTGGCGGCTTCAATAGGTTTTCATTCCGAGCATTATATTTCAAGGGCTATTGTGAAAAAGGCAAAGGAAGTAGGAGTAGTGACTTCGGAAGTAAAAGATTTTGTCAGGATTCCCGGCAAAGGGGTTAAGGGAATTTTGAACGGCAGGGAAGTTATGGTGGGCGGTTATGTTATTTTAATTGATTCCGGAGTTTCAGTTCCGCCGGAAATCAAAAAAGAAGTTGACGCTGAGAGCGGGAAAGGAGAGACGATTATCTACGTCATTCAAGAAAAAGAGTTGGCCGGAGTTTTAGCTTTAGCCGATTTAATCAGAGACGAATCAAAGGAAGCAATAAAAGATTTGAAGAAAATGGGTGTAAAAGTTTCGATGATTACCGGCGATTCGGAAGATGTTGCTTCTTGGGTGGCAAAAGAGCTTGTCATCGAGGAATATTTTTCAAAAGTTCTTCCTCATGAGAAGTCGGAAAAAATCAGAGCTTTACAAGCAAAGGGAGTTAAAGTGGCAATGGTGGGGGATGGGATTAATGATGCTCCGGCCTTGGTTCAGGCAGATTTAGGCATTGCCATTGGCGCCGGCACTAATGTGGCGATTGAGTCGGCCGGGATAATTTTAGCTAAAAATGACCCAAGAGACATCGTTAAGATTATTAAGCTTTCTCACCTGACTTATGCCAAAATGATGCAGAATCTTTTCTGGGCAACCGGCTACAATGTGGTGGCTTTGCCTTTGGCGGCCGGCGCGATGTACTCAAAAGGAATTATACTTGAACCGGCTTTAGCCGCTTTGTTTATGTCTTTATCAACTGTAATTGTGGCGGTAAACGCGCTATTATTAAAAAAGAAAGTTTTATGAATACAAAACTTATTGAATGGATTTTACGGGTTGCGGTTTTTGGTGAGTTTTTGGGCCATGGCGTGCTTGCTTTACAGGGTAAAAAAGATTGGATTAACTGGTTTTTAAATTTTGGTGTTTATGATACTGGGTTAGCAACCCAACTTTTAGTTTTTATCGGCATTATAGATGTCGCTTTGGCAATTTTAGTGTTAGTTAAACCAATTCGCCCCGTTTTATTATGGATGGCGTTTTGGGGATTTTGGACGGCGCTTATCCGGCCGCTTGTCGGCCAGCCAGTCTGGGATTTTGTTGAACGTTGGGCTAATTGGGGAGCGCCGTTAGCGCTTTATTTTCTATCAGGTCGAAGAATTAAAAATAAGATATAAAAGTTTATGATGGGGAATTTTTGGGGGTACGGTATGATGGACTCCGGATGGCTGGGCTTTTGGGGGTTCATTCTTGGTTTAAACTCTATTGTCTGGCTGATCGTCGGGATTTTGGCAATTGGCTGGCTCTGGAAAAAATTGCAGAAATAGTCTATACTTAAAATATGGATAAAGAAATTAAAAATTACCACGGTTTTTGGTTTAGAGAAACAAAAGTTGTTTTACTTTTTCTTTTTATAATTGCCGTTTTTTGGTACGTCAGCGCTTATTCGCGTTCGGTGGTGCCCGAACGCAGCTTCACTGTTTCGGGCGAAGGAAAAGTGGTGGCCGTGCCTGATATCGCCCAGCTTTCTATCGGCGTCTTGACTGAAGGCGGCAAAAATCTGACTGATTTGCAAAAACAAAACACCGAAAAAATAAATAGAGTCATTGATTATTTAAAAGAGCAGGGGATAAAAAAGGAAGATATTAAAACCGAGTATTATAATATTTCGCCAAGATACAGCAATGTTTACTGTCCGCCGGTCATTTTACAAACTTTCCCGGAAATAGTTCGGCCTTGTCCAACAGATGTCCCGGAAATTATCGGTTATAGCATCAGCCAGAGCCTTTCGGTTAAGGTAAGAGATTTAAATAAAGCCGGGGATATTTTAGCCGGAACGGTTGAGCGCGGGGCGAATGCGATTTATGGTCCTAATTTCACAATTGACGACCCGGTTGGACTTCAAAATGAAGCTCGAGAAAAAGCAATCAAAGAAGCCAGAGAGAAAGCGGTACTGATGTCGAAGGCAGGAAAGTTTAGACTGGGAAAACTCATTTCAATTCAGGAAGGATTTGGCGGACCGATTCCTTTTAGATTAGAAACAATAGCAAAAGATGCAGGCGGCGCCGGTCCATCAATTGAGCCCGGTTCCCAGGAAGTAATTATTAACGTTACTCTTACTTACGAGATTAGATAAAATTTGGTCTAATTTCACCAAAGAACAACTCTTATTACTCCAAAAACTTAATTCGCCGGATAGGGGACTGGCCTGAAATATTTAGCTCTATCTATTGGCCAAGCCCTGATAAAAGTTTTCCCGATAATAAAATGTCTGTTTAAAGCGCCCCATCTTCTTGAATCAGAGCTTTGGGAGCGATTGTCGCCTATAACAAAGTATTCATTATCGTCGAGCTTCATTCTTAAATCGCCGGTAGTGGTTTCATTCGGGCTAAGATAGCCGGATTCGTCCAAAACAAAGCCCAGCGGATTTGACTCGTTGAAAATCATAATTTCCCCGTTTTTTATCTGGATTGTTTCCTCGGGCAGAGCGACAATTCTTTTTATAAAAAACTGCTTCGGGTCTTCGGGGAAACGGAAAACAACCACATCGCCCCGCAAGGGCTTTGCGAATCGGTAGCTTATTTCGTCAATTATTAGATAGTCGCCGTTCTCAAAACTCGGCTCCATTGAAGCGCCTTTGACGAAAAACGGCTGGGCGATAAAGTAACGGATCGGCACGATTATCACCAAAGCCAGAATAGTGATTTTGACTATTTCCCAGACAAATAAAAAAAAGCCTCCACCCCTTTCTTCCTTTTGACTTTGTATCTCTCCGTCCATTAACATAGATGATATATAGATAAGTATCTATATATTTATTTCATTCGATAGAAATGAATTTCATTCATTTCTATCTCATTTGTAAATATAAAATAAAATTCAGAAAAATGAAAGTGAAATTAATTGTTGGTCTTGGCAATCCCGGTGAAGAATACGAAAATACTCGTCATAATCTTGGGTTTAGAGTGGTCGGTTATTTAAATAAAGAGTACGGCCGCAGTTTCACTTTTGATAAAAAATCAGATTCAGAAGTTTCGGAAATTAAGGTCAACGGTAAAAAAATATTATTAGCCAAGCCCCAGATTTTTATGAATAACTCCGGCCAAGCCATTAAGAAGTTAATTGAAAATTTAAAATTTAAAATTGAAAATTTAGTCATCGTTCATGACGATCTGGATATTCCTTTCGGCAAGGTAAAAATGTCTTTTGCTCGTGGTTCCGCCGGCCACAAAGGAGTTGAATCAATAATCAGGGCTTTGAAAACCGATAAATTCTACCGAATCAGAATCGGCACTTTTAATAATCAGCTTGCTAAAATAAGAAAAATCAAAGATAAAAGGAAAAGGTTGAGTGAAATGAACAAATTCGTGATTAGCCCTTTCGGCGCGAGCGAAAAAACAAAAGTAAGTAAAGTAGTAAAAGAAACGGCCCAGAAAATTATTTCTATTTTATGATTCAAAGTCAAAAAATATTTTTAAATGCTCTAAATTGTGTTCCCGGTGTTGGCTATGAGACGCTGAAAAAGATTGAAATTTTTTTTGGCGGTGATTTTGAAGCTGGTTTTGAAGCATCCGAGAGTCAACTTAGGGCTGGGGCGGTAGAAAATACCGAGTTAGCCGCGGTTTTGAATGGCCGAAGTAAAATAAATCCTGAAAAAGAGTGGCGCAAGCTTGAAAAAGAGAGAGTTAAGATGATTGTTTCTGATGAGGCGGAGTTCCCTAAACTTTTAAAACAGATACCAGCGGCGCCGCTCTTTTTTTATGTCAAAGGAGAGCTAAAGAAAGAAGATGATTTTTCATTCGGGATAGTCGGGACGAGACTGGCTACGGGTTATGGCAAAGAAACCGCTTACACGATTGGTTTTAAGCTCGCTCAAACCGGCTTGACTATTGTCAGCGGAATGGCCGTAGGGATTGATACCGAGGCTCATAAAGGGGCTTTAGCCGCCAAAGGCCGAACTATCGCCGTGGTTGCTTCTGGTTTGGATGAAAAGAGTTTGTTTCCGCAGGAAAATGCGGGGCTATCCAGAAAAATTATTGAACGGGGTGCTTTAATTTCCGAACATGCCCTTGGAATGAATGCCGACAGAGAGAAATTTGTTGCCAGAAACCGAATCATCAGCGGTTTATCGCGCGGCGTTTTAATTGTTGAAGCACCTTTGCGGTCAGGCGCTTTGATTACGGCCCGGCATGCCCTTGAGCAAAACCGCGAGGTTTTTGCTATTCCGGGAAATATTTCTTCAAGAATGTCTTATGGAACCAATCTGCTCATCAAACAAGGGGCAGCCTTAGTTACCCGAGCCGAAGACATTTTTCAGGAGCTGAATTTGAAATTTAACCTTGGATCTGTTTTGAAAAAAGAATTTAAACCCGACAACCAGATTGAAGAGAGGATTTTTGACATTTTAAACAAAACCGGCGAGCCGAAAAATATTGACGAAATTGCAAGAAACTCGGATTTTACTGTTCAAAAAGTTAATTCTGCATTGACAGCAATGGAAGTTAAGGGAATAATCAAGAACTTAGGCAATGGGCAGTATGTCTTGGAAGAAAAATATTTAACCGAAGTTGAAGATGAAGAAGCATAATAAGTTATGAAGTTGATTGTGGTTGAGAGTCCGATCAAAGCGCGGACAATAAGTCAGTTTTTAGGCCGGGATTATTCGGTTCAGTCTTCGTTTGGCCATGTGCGGGATTTGCCCAAGACCGATTTGGGCGTGGATGTTGAAAATGATTTTCAGCCAAAGTATGTGATTCCGCCAAAAGCCAGAAAAACCATTACTATTTTGAAGAAATTTCTGCCAAAGGCGGAAAAAGTGATAATGGCCACTGATGAAGACCGAGAAGGGGAGGCAATTTCCTGGCATTTGGTTAAGGCCTTAGGTTTGGATAAGGGCGGTAAAAAAGCAGTTGAAAGAATTGTTTTTCACGAAGTCACCAAGCGGGCAATTGAAGAAGCTCTCAAAAATCCGCGCGATATTGATATGAATTTGGTTGATGCCCAGCAGGCCCGCAGAGTACTTGACCGTTTGGTTGGTTATAAGCTCTCGCCGTTTTTATGGAAGAAAGTTGCCCGCGGCCTTTCAGCCGGCCGGGTTCAGTCAGTGGCGGTGCGGCTGGTGGTTGAGCGGGAAAGAGAAATTGAGAATTTTAAACCCCAGGAATATTGGAGTATTGAGGCGTTATTGAAAGCAAAACAAGGCAAACTTACAGCTTTGCTTTCAAAATTGAACGGTGAAGCAATAGAAAAATTAGGGATAAAAAACAAAGCCGAAGCCGATAAGATTTTGAAAGATTTGGAAGGCGCGGATTATGCCGTTTCAAAAATTGAGCGAAAAGAGATGAAAAGAATTCCGGCGGCGGCATTTACCACCAGCACCCTCCAGCAGGAAGGGTTTAAAAAATTAAGATTCTCCTCAAAGCAGACAATGATGATAGCTCAGCAGCTTTACGAAAACGGCTATATTACCTATATGAGGACCGACTCCACTAATCTTTCGGAACAATCACTTTTTGCGGCTAAAGAGGCGATTATAAATCTGTTTGGCCAAAGATACTATGCCGGATTTCCGAGAAAATATAAAACCAAGTCTCGTTTGGCCCAAGAAGCTCACGAAGCTATCCGGCCGACCGAGCCTTCGCGAACACCGGAAAGCATCAAAAGCGGTTTAACCCCCCAGCAGTTCAAACTCTATGATTTAATCTGGCGGCGCTTTATGGCCACTCAGATGAAAGAGGCGGTGTTTGACACGATGAGCGTGGAAATTTTGGCCAAGAATTATACTTTCAGCTCCAATGGCCAGACTTTGAAATTTGACGGCTTTTTAAAAGTCTATCCGATTAAATACGAAGAAACCGAGTTACCGCCGCTTGAGGAAAAAGAAAAATTAAGACTTTTGGAATTAAAGCCGGAACAGCATTTTACCAAACCGCCGGCCCGTTATAACGAAGCCTCATTGGTTAAAATTTTGGAAAAATACGGAATCGGCCGACCCTCAACTTACGCGCCGATAATTTCCACCATTCAGCTAAGGAACTATGTTCAAAAAGACCGTTCTCGTTATTTTCACCCGACCGAAATTGGCAAAATGGTCAACGACCTTCTTGTTGAGCACTTCCCGGACGTGGTTGATATAAAATTTACCAGCAATATGGAAAACGAATTGGATGATGTGGCTGAAGGTAAAGAAAAGTGGGTTAGTTTGATTAGAGAATTTTACGGACCGTTTTCGGCTAACCTTGAAAAGAAGTACAAAGAAGTCGGCGGAAAGGAAGTGGAGGAGACCGATGAAATCTGCGAGAAATGCGGCGGCAAGATGGTCATTCGGATGGGCCGCTTCGGCAAATTCCTGGCCTGCTCGAATTTCCCGAAATGCAAGAATACGAAAAACTTGGAATTAAAAAATATTAACCCTTGACATTAAATATCCGTTGTATATACTTTAGATATGAATCCCGTTAGAAGTTAGCCCTAACGGGAATAAACACAAATTAAGTGATATGAAGTTTTATAAGTTTAGCTACCAGCTTAGAGTGGTTGACGGTCTGTAAAATTTCTAACGGGATGAAGACGATGATCAATATAAAAGCAGATAAGGAAGTTAAAGAGAATGCTCAAAAATTAGCCAAAGAATTAGGTCTTAATTTAAGTACAATTATAAATGCAAACCTTAAACAGTTTATTAGAAGCCGAAGACTTTACTTTTCAGTTATGCCTAAAATGACTCCGGAATTAGAAAAGCTTATTGGTCAGGCCAGAAAAGATTATAAAGCCAAGAAGAATATTTCTCCTGTTTTTGATTCTATTGAAGAAGCCTTTGATTACCTGCATTCGTAAGTGAAAATTCTTTTTCACCAAAATTTTAAGAAGAAGTTTAAGAAACTACGAGCTATTCAGAAAAAAGTCGATGAACGACTTGTTTTATTTTCGAAAGACCCGTTTGATCCAATTTTGAATAATCACGGACTCACTGGAAAGTATAAAGGCTGTCGCAGTATTAATATTACCGGAAATTATCGAGCGGTTTATGAGTTAGTTGATGATAATACTGCATACTTTATTGCTTTAGATACTCACCCGAATTTGTATAAATAAAAAACGAAAAACCGCCGCGGCCCTAAGGCGTTGGCGGTGTTGTCAAAGGTGGAGCAGGAAATAACTCGAACTTTTCCACTACCTTGTCAACGAATCCCAGCTCCTTTGCTTCGGAGGCCGAAAACCTCCAATCGTACTTCTCTCCTTTTTCACAGAGAGCGATTATTTCCTTCGGAGTTTTGCCGGTTCTGGAGGAAAGAAGTTGGAGCATCTGTTCCTGGACTTTTTGGCTCTGTGTCAATCTGATTTCAAACTTCTTTTCTCTTTTCTCGTCGCGGGGAGCGTACCTGAAGGTGCCACCGGTGAAATGAACTTGGAACCAGCTATGGGGCGTCGCCAGCCTCTTGCGGCATCCTTGGAGAATGGCGATGCCTATTGAGTAACATTCCCCGTTCACTATACCTATAACAGGAGCACTAAGCATCTGGACGAAATCTACCAACCAAAACCCAGGCTCACATTCACCTCCTTTTGTGTCAATGATCAGTTTGATTTCGTCATTGGAGAGGGCATTCAGCCATATCAGGCCACTCCTCACTTCATCAACTTTCTCTTTGGTTATTTCGCCGGTCATCACTAAAATCCGTCTTTCCAGCAACTTTTTGGCTATTTCTTCCTTTGGTTCCATTACTACACCTCCTTTTGAGCTTTGGAAAGAGTAAAATAATTTAAGGTATTTGTCAATAAAATTTTTAAAAAACGAAAACCGGATACTCTCTGAGGATTATTTGTCTAAAAAAGTCAGAAAAGAAATTGGCTATACCCGAGCAATCTGTTATCATTAAAACCGATGCCCAACGATTTAATCCTCAAAGTGGAGAACCTGAATGTTCAGTTTAACGGCGATAAAGTTATCAGCGATTTGAGTTTTGAAGTCAAGAAAGGCGACATCATGGCCGTGGTCGGACCAAACGGCGCCGGGAAGACGGTTTTATTCCGGACTTTGCTGGGCCTGGTGCCTTATTCAGGAAAGTTCCTTTGGTATAAAAATATTAAAGTCGGCTACGTGCCCCAGCGTTTCATTGTTGAACGCGATCTGCCTTTGAGTGTCAAAGAGTTTTTGAACTATAAAAAAGCCGGCAAGAGTAAAGTAGCCGAGGTTTTAAAATGGGTCGGTTTTCACCCCGAACCATCGCCTGCGGCGAGCTACGGGGCAGGTACCCATGATGAGCACCACTTAGTCCATCACATTTTAAACCAGCCACTTGGGGTGCTGTCTGGCGGTGAGCTTCAGAAGGTTTTAATTGCTTTTGCTCTTTTGGGTAATCCAAAAGTTTTGCTTTTTGATGAGCCAACCACCGGAGTAGATATCGGCGGTGAAGAAACGATTTACAATCTCCTTCGTAAGTTAAGAGACGAGCATGATTTGACTATAATTTTTATTTCCCATGACATTCATGTTGTTTATGAACAGGCCTCCAGCGTTTTGTGCATCAACAAGGAAAAAGTTTGTTTTGGTCCTCCCCAGGAGGCGTTAAGCAGGGAGGAGTTAAAAAAACTTTATGGAACAGAAGTTGGAATTTATCCGCATACTCACAAACGTATATGATTGACCAAAATTTACTTTTTTCGCTAATCACCGCCGGAGTGGTCGGCGCGGCCGCCGGATATCTTGGCTCAATAATGGTTTTGAGGCGGCTGGCTTTGGCCGGCGATGTTTTAAGCCATGTCGCTTTGCCCGGTATCGGCCTTGCCTTGCTTTTTAATCTTAATCCGTTTTTGCTGGCTTTTGTGTTTCTCTTTGCCGCCTCGTGGCTGATTTGGCTGCTTGAAGGCAGGACCAGAATTCCAACCGAGGCCTTAATCGGTATTTTCTTTGTCGCTTCGCTGGCCATTGGCGTAATGCTTATTCCTGATTTGGAAGAGCTTGGTGAGGCGCTTTTCGGCGATATTTCCGAAATTGATTTTTTTGATACCGCGCTGGCGATTTTACTTTCAGCTGCCGTGTTTACTATCGGGGCTAAAATTTACAGAGGCCTGGTTTTGGGAACTATTTCCGAGGATTTGGCCATTGCCAATGGCGTGAAGTTGAGGAAAATTAACTTATTGTTTTTGGTTTTGGTCTCGGCCGTGGTGGCTTTGGGAGTAAAGGTTGTCGGCACACTACTAATGGGTGCTTTAATAATAGTTTCAGCCACGGCCGCTAAAAATTTAAGCCGCAGTATTGGAAGATATGCTTCTTTGAGTACTATTTTTGGTTTATTGACCGCACCGTCCGGTTTAATGATCGCCAGAACATATGGCTTGCCGCCTGGCCCGATTATTATTTTAATTGGCGTCGGCATATTTTTATTGAGTTTATTCGGGAAAAAATAATTGATGACTATTTTATCCGCTTCAAGTTTAGCTTTGTTCAACGAGTGTCCGCGCTGTTTTTATTTACAAGTAAAAGAAAGAGTCAGGCGGCCCCAGGGCATCCCGATGCCGCTTTACACCAAGATGGATCTTTTGATTAAAAGTTATTTTGACGGTTTCCGAGCCAAAGGTAAATTGCCGCCCCAGCTTGAGAACTTGGTTGAAGATCGGTTGATGGATAACCAGGAGCTTTTGAAAAAATGGCGGAATTGGCGGACCGGTTTAAGTTTTATTGACAAAAAAGCCGATACAAAGTTAGTTAGTGCTTTGGACGATTGCCTTGTTTCTGAAGACAACCGCTTTTTACCCTTGGATTACAAATCAAAAGGTGAAATCAGGGATGATTCCCATATCTTTCATCAAAATCAGCTTAATATTTACACCTGGCTTTTGGACGAAAACGGCTATCCGACCAAAGATATCGGCTACCTGGTCTTTTTCGCGCCCTTAAAAATCCACAGCAACAATTTGATAGAATTTGATATAATACCAAAGAGGATAGAGACATCAAAAGAAAACGCCAAAGAGTTATTTTACAAGGCAATCAGTTTACTGGCTGGTCCAATACCGGACAAGCATGAAAAATGCGATTACTGCCGCTGGGTAGATGATATTCACGAGCGAGGAAGAAATGAATGATTGTCATTTATTTCGACCGAGCGAAATGAATATATGGATTCAAATCCATATATTCACGATATAATCGGCTGATATAAGGTCTGCGAAAAGCAGGCGAGTCGAGCAGCTGTTTATCCGTACACTTATAAAATAAGTGTTTCGGGAACTTTAATAATTTATCTGGTTACTTAAACTTAAGCAGCTTAAGTAATTGGAACTAAATATGGGAGGAATGATGAGAGTGCCTGTTACCGCAGCCGTCTTAGTTGCTGTTGTAGCGGTTATTTTAAGCTATGTTGAAGGAGTGGAATCAATGATGTCGGTAGACACTTGGGCATTGATTGCTTTGGCTTTTGGTCTTTGGGTTGGTTATCAAAACGGAGGCCAGGGCTGGGGCAAAGCATTCTCGAGCGGAGTTGTGATTGGTGTGGTTTGGGCAATATTAATAGTTTTAGGATGGGGAGTAGTTAAGGCAATGGGCGTTAACGATGTTTGGCCTTTGGCTGTTTTTGCCCTTGAAATGAATATGGTCGGTGCACTGATCGGCGGCGGATTTGCGATGAAGTAGCGGTCTTCTATTGACTCTCTTTTTAAAAAATCATAAAATATAATGGTTAGTTTTTTATATTTATGCTCTGTGATATTTGCAAGAAAAATTCTGCTACACGGCGAGTGGTTAAGATAGTTAATGGGGTCCAGTCGGTGACCAATGTTTGTGACCAGTGCTCTGCCAAAGGAGTGAGTTTTAGTTTTGGCGGTTCAGCAGGTTCAGGGCAAGGAGATAGCCCTAAAAAACCAAGCGGTCGCGGCCGCGATCCGCGCGATCCGTTTGGGTTTGGCAGTATTTTTGGCGACGATATTTTCGGCGATTTTTTCGGCGACATATTTCAGGCCGAGCCAAGAGTTCAGGAAAGAGTTGACGTCCAGGATTACCTTTCCGAATCAGCCAAGCACATTTTAGGAGAGGCCGGCGGTCAGGCTCAAGCTTTCGGCAGTTCGGAAGTTGACACCGAGCACCTGCTTTTGGCTTTGATAAATGACCAGGTCATCAAAAAGATTTTGAATAATTTAAGAATTTCGGAAACAGAAGTCAGGTCTAATCTTGAAAAAAGTATTCAAAAGGGCGGGACTGCTGAAGACGAGTTAGAGTTTTCACCGCGAATGAAAAGAATTCTGGATATTGCTTTGCCTGAAGCCCAAAATTTACACCACAACTATGTCGGTCCAGAACATCTGCTTTTGGCTTTGATGCAGGAGGGTGAGGGTTTGGGTGCTCGTGTTTTAAAGAAACAAAAGCTTGATTACGAGAAACTAAGGAACGCGGTGGTTAAGGCGGTGGGCCGGGGAGCCAAAGAAGGTTTTATTCCGATGATGCAGACCCCTGCTTTGGATCAGTTTTCCCGCGACCTTACCCAACTTGCCAGAATAGGGAAGTTAGACCCGGTTATTGGCCGGCACAAAGAGATTGAAACGGCAATTGAAGTTTTGGCCCGCCGAACCAAGAACAACCCGGTTTTAATCGGCGAGCCCGGAGTCGGTAAAACAGCCATTATTGAAGGGCTCGCCCAAAGAATCGTTTCTGGAAATGTGCCCGAGCCCTTGCAAGGTAAAAGAGTGGTTGAATTAGATTTGTCCGGCATCTTAGCCGGCACCCAGTTTCGCGGCCAGTTTGAAGAGCGGCTAAAGTCAGTTTTGGAAGAAATAGTTGCCAATTCCAACAAGTTGATTGTTTTTATTGATGAATTGCATTTACTTGTCGGTGCTGGCCGGGCTGAAGGCGGGGCAATGGACGCGGCTAATATGTTTAAGCCGGCTTTGGCTCGGGGCGAGCTTCATATTGTCGGCGCCACCACTTTGAAAGAGTACCAAAAGCACATTGAGAAAGATGCGGCTCTGGAGCGTCGCTTCCAACCGATTTATGTCAGTGAGCCGACAGTTGGCGAAACCGTGGAGATATTGCATGGTTTACGCGACCGCTATGAGTCGCATCACCGGGTTAAGATTTCTGATGAAGCCATTGTCGGCGCGGCCGAACTTTCGCATCGCTACATCACCGGCCGCTTCTTGCCGGACAAAGCTATTGATTTAATTGACCAGGCCGCCTCGCGAGTCAGGATTAAGTTCACTACCGAGCCGGATGAGCTGAAAAGAATTGAAGAAAAAATTCGCGGCCTGAAAAAAGAGCTTGATGCGGCCAAGCATTCTAAAAGCAAAAAAGTGTCGCTGATTGAAAAGGAACTTGTTGAATTGGAAAAAGAAAGAGCCGAGAAGCTTGACACCTGGGAAAATAAAAAAGCGAAGATTATCCCAGAAGTTACCTTTGAAAATGTGGCGGAAGTGGTCTCTAAGCTGACCGGAGTTCCGGTGACTCAATTGACCCAGGCCGAAAAGGAGAAGCTGCTGAATCTGGAAAATAGGATTCACGAACGGTTAATTGACCAGGAAGAGGCGGTTAAGGCTGTGGCTGAAGCAATCAGGCGGGGCCGGGCCGGATTGGGCGATGTTCACCGGCCGATTGCTTCGTTTTTGTTTCTTGGGCCGACCGGTGTCGGCAAAACCGAAATGGTTCGGACTTTGGCTAATGTGCTTTTTGGCGATGAAAATGCAATGGCCCGCCTGGATATGTCTGAATATATGGAAAAGCACAATGTTTCCCGTTTAATCGGCGCGCCGCCCGGATATGTCGGCTACGAAGAAGGGGGACAGCTGACAGAAATTGTCCGCCGCCGTCCGCATTCAATAATTTTACTGGATGAAATTGAAAAAGCCCACCCCGATGTTTTTAATATTCTGCTTCAGGTTTTGGAAGACGGCCGTTTGACTGACGGCCAGGGCCGCAAGGTTGATTTTTCAAACACCATTATTATCGCCACTTCTAATGTCGGTTCTGATATAATTCACCGCGAATTTGATAAGTCCGACAGCGACCGAATGGGCTATGAATCTTTGCGCGAGCTTTTGGTAAACAATTTAAGGACCTATTTCCGGCCTGAGTTTTTGAATCGTTTTGACGAAGTGATTGTCTTTAAATCGCTTGAGAAAGAACAGATTCAAAAGATTGTTGTTCTTCAGCTGGAAAAGCTGACCGAGAAACTGAAGATGCTCGGCTATAATCTAAATATTTCGTCTCAAGCGATTAAAAAATTAGCTGAAGAGGGTTATGACCCGCATTTTGGGGCCAGGGAACTTCGCCGGGTGATTCAGCGGCAGATTGAGAATAGAATTTCGGAATTGCTTTTAAAAGAAGAACCGGAGCGGGGCAGCGCCATTGAGATTGATTACGATAAAAATTTCAAGGTGAGGATTAAGGAGCAAATGAGGCACTAAAAACCGCAAACATCCAATTAGGGCTCTCGGGTATAGCCAATTTCCTCAAGCAACCTCCGCAGACAAATAATCCTCAGCGAGTATTGTTCGTAAATAAGAATTTACTCACTAAAATTTGCCGACAAAATTGGATCCTCCACCAACTTTGTGTTACCGGCAAATTTTTACTCGCTTCGGTTATTTGTATCTGCTCCGGCCGAACTCTCGGAAATTGGCTATACCCTGCGGCCCTTAAGCTAAAGTTTCATGTTTGCAGTTTTTGTTTTTGACACTCTTAGTTTTTCGTGGTATTTTTAAATTAGCTCGTTTGGGTTGGTTTTAAACTTTTATACGTATACGGAGGTGAGTGATGTTTAGAAGATTGACCGAGGCCATTCTGCCTTTTATCATGAAGGTAATGGTTCATAGGAAAGAAACCCTCTCTGCTAAAGCAAAAAAGGCCCAAGAAGCCTTCATCAACAAGGTTCAGTCTGATATTGGGCCTGTCAAACGCAAGACCAAAAACAGGGTTGTTGTTGCTCTTTTGGGACTTGTCGGTTCGGGCAAGAGCTCGGTGGCCAAAGAGCTGGCTTGAGGATCGGCGGCGTGGTAATTGAAGGAGATGCGATCAGGGTCCAGCTTCGAAAAGTCGGCGAGAAGTATCTCTATGTCCGGCAGATTGCCGAAAATGTATCTCTTGAAATCTTGAAACGGGGCGGCAATGTCATTTTTGATGCTGACTTTGCTGATGAGAAAAAAAGAGCCAGCTTGAAAGCAAAAGTCGCCAAGGCCGGAGCAGAACTCTTCTTTATCCGAACCTATACTGATCCAGAAGTGATGTTGGGCCGAATGCTCTCAGCCTCTTACGAAGATTCGTCTGAAGATTTCTTCGGCGGTGCAAAGAGCACCTGGAAAGAAGGCAAGGGACAGCAGAAAGGAGCAGTGATTAAATTCAAGGAGATGTGGCGGAGAACGCCGCACCATTATCGCTGGTCCAGAGAAGGCGGCGGCAAGTGGATTTTGAAAAAACCGCCGGCTTATCTTCTGGCTGACATTGACACGACCGAACCGGCTCTGTGGAAAGAGGGGGTGAGAAAGCTGGCCCAGAAGCTCATTAATCTTTGAAACTCTCAATTTATCTGGGCAAGGCGGCGCTGGACGCCGTCTTTTTCTTTTGAGGAGAGATTCTTAGCGTTTCTGACGGCTCGCCCCATAATGTCAATGGTTTTGTCATAAGTCTGGCGGTCAACCGGGTAGGGGATATGGTCTTTGCCGCCATGGGCAAATGAGTAGCGGGCCGGGTCCTCGTATGAGGGCTTGGCGCCATAGATTATTTCGGCGACCAAAGACAAGGCGCGAATAGTTTTTGGCCCGACGCCGCGGATCATCATTAAATCTTGAAAGGTTTTTGGCTGTTCGGTGAAAATTTTATCAAAGCTTTTTTTGAGATGCGGCGATTCAAAATTGATTTTTTCATCTACCACCCGATGAGTTCTAAAGTCATTGTCAGTCAGGTTGAGGATTTTTACTCCATCATTTTCAAAAAGGGAAGCTGTTGGGTTTGAGAATGTTTGGATAAGATTAATATCTTTGACTAAATTTTTCCGGTCATCCACCAATTGAGTTGATATGACTCTATTTTTCTCGCTATGGCCAGAGGTTAGATTTAATACCTGTTTTAATTTTGCCTGACTGGCGATACCGCTATGAGGCTCGTTCACAAAATCAGACAAAGTTAAATCGCCGAACCAGTGGTAGCGCCTGGCTTTTTGCCAAATTGTATTCATGCCTTGCTGGATTACTGACCATTTTCCGTTATGAGTGAAGATAAAATTATGGTGATAGATTTGAAAACCGTCTTGAATCAGAGAACTATCTACTTTGGCCGCGGCTTTGGAAGCAAAAATCAACCGTTTACCCTTGTTTTCGTCCAGCCCAATTTTTAATCCCCAATCAAAAATTTCATCAGGCGTTTTGCGCGAGGTTTTGCCTTTGCCGCCGCAAATATAAATGCCGAATTCTTGCTCAAGTCCGCGAAAGGCCTCTTTTAGGGCGCCCATGGTGGTTGTGGTGAGACCCGATGCGTTCCAGTCAAAAGCAAGGACACAGCCAAGACTCTGAAACCAGACCGGATCAGACAGCCGTTTTATGAATTCCTCGGTTCCGAATTCTTCAACAATAGCAATGCCGATTATCCGGCCGAGTTTTACCATCCGTTCAATCAGCCACCGGGGGGCTTTTCCGTAATCTAAAGTAAAATTCGCAATTCCTGTTCTCATATTTTGATTATATCATCTTGATGATATTTTTTCTTTTGTTATAATTAAATTAATGGAACAAAAAACCGTAAAAATTTACACCACTCCGACTTGCGTTTACTGCAAGGGGGCTAAAGAATACTTTAAAGAAAAAGGAGTTGAGTATGAAGAAATAGATTTGGGCAAGAATCCTGACAGAATTCAGGAGCTTGTTCAGATAAGCGGCCAAATGGCTGTGCCGCTGATTTTAATTGACGGCAAGGTGATTGTTGGATTTGACCGAGGGGCGATAGATGAAGCACTCGGGGTAAATTAACAAAACTTGACAACAAATATAGCTGTGTTATAATGGCATTATCAGGGGAAAAGGGGAGGTTGCTTAGTGGACAGTAATGGTAAAAATCAACATTAAATTAAGAAAAATTGAGGTTTAGTACTATTATTTCCACTAAGGAACTTCTTTATATCAGGTGATTCGCCAGCCCCGTTTCTTCGCAAGGAGAAACGAGGCTCTTTTTTTATCTCCAAGAAGGTAACCAGACTAAAAGCTTATAATACCATTCTGGAATCGAGAAGCCGTAAGTCAATGGCGAGAAAAATAGAAACAAAACTACTGAACCAGCTAAAATTGCATTGAAGGCAGTTTTTTTATGCTCAAAATCAAGTTTATCCAGTGAATAAGCCGTAATTAAAACCGCGAAAATCAGGGAGATGAAGTAATGGTACAGAAACATCACCCGGCCGATGAAGATGAAAGGCAATAAGTTTAACAAATAACCGATAACTAATAATCCCGATTTTCGTAAACGAAAATCGAGGATCCTCGATTCGCTGGAAGCGAATCGGGACGAATAACTGAAATTTTTTCTATTTTTGAAAAAGTTAACTAAAAAATAAATCACGGCAACTGTTGAGAGCCAGTAAATCAGCGGATTGCCTAAAAGATAGATGCGTTCGTTGTCTCCTTGCCAGTAAAAAACCGAGCGAATCATAAGCGGCCACTCATACCACTGGCTGGAATAGGGATGAGTGGCGGTAAGCCGGGCATTGCTTGCATAAAGTTCAGTATTCAGTTCAACAAATTTTTTAAAAATATTATCTTCCTGAAAATTAGGCGGATGGAAGGCAAGACCTGGCCCTGGTTTATCAAGGAAGGTAAAATGAACAGCGAAAATTAAAAAGTAAATCATAAACGGTATGACTATTAAAAACACCAGGCCCTTAAGTGCCAGTTTTAACTTTTCTTCTGCCGTGCCCCGTAGTGAGCCGAGTCTGCGAGGTTCTGCTACTGGGGATTTGAGTAAATTGATAAAATAAAAAATCCCCATTAAAGCCAGAAAGCCAAGGCCAGTCCATTTTATTGAGGCGGCTAAGGCGGCGAAGAAACCAGCAAGAAAAAGCCAGATAGCCGGATAGGTTTTAGGTTTTAGATCGTCGGTTTTTCTAAATTTAAGATAAAAAAGGATTCCTAAAAATCCAAAAAGAAGCAGAAAAGAGTCAAGTAGAATAAGACGCGACTGAACAAGTAATGAGTTTTCAAAAACAATCAGCAGTCCGGCCAGAAAGGCGAATTTCTGGCTGATGCCTAACTCCAATGCGATTAAGAAAGCAATTGCCGGTAATAGGCTACCGGCAAGTTTTGGTAAAAATCTTAACCATTTATAAGAGTTATCCTGGTATTCCTGGCCGATGGTTTCAAAAGAAAAGCCCGGCTCAAAGCCCGAAATTTTAGCCATGCCGGCAATGATAAGTTTTCCCAGCGGCGGATGAATGTCAAAATAGTATTCGCCGGTAAAGTAGCCGGAAACAAACTTCCCAAAGTGAACTTCGTCAAAGACCGTTTCTGGCGGATAGCCGAAAAAAGCGAAATGAGTCGCAATACTTAGAGCCAGGATTATCAGCAGGTACCTTTTCATTTTGGCGTTTAGTGGTATAATATATATTAGCAGTTTAAAAAGAAAGGCGGAAGGAAATGCCGAAGAAAACACTGATTTTGAGCATTTTTTTACTACTGATCGGCTCTATGGCATTTGCCCAGACGCAAGAAAAAGTGGCCGACAGTAAATTCTGGACCGTGAATTCCCTTATGATCGGCTCCACAATTTATGACGTGGAGAGCACCTATTTTGCCTTTAGCAGGCATGAGAATGGCCGAGAGCTAAATCCCTTGATGAGACCTTTTGTAGAAGCAGGGAAGCCGTGGCTCTATGTGGTTCAAGGATCTGTCGACGCCGGGGTGTTCTATGCTAGCTATGAAATGAAGAAAAGAGACCACAAACTGTGGTATCTGTTGCCTGTTGCCATAACCGTTGCCCACACCATTGCCGGAACTCATAATTTGAGGATAGCGATCAGTTTTTAAACCCAGTTGGTTTTAACCCCAGTTGGGTTTTTTGTTTGCGGGATTATCTGTTATGATTATTTTATGAATAAATACGATTTAATTATTATTGGTGGTTCGGCGGCCGCAACGGCTGCCGCCATTTATGCGGTGCGGCGGAACTTGAGTTTCAAAATAATTTCCAAGGATTTTGGCGGGGAGGTGGCTACTTCCGGCGAAGTAGATAATTATCCGGGTGTGCCTGATACCGACGGCATTGAATTGGCCGATAAATTCAAAAAGCATCTGTCCGACTACGGCGTTGAGCCGGAAATCGGAGTTGAAGTTGAAAAAATTTCAAAACAGGAAGACGGCACTTTTTGTATAACCGCCAAGACCGGAAAAGAAACGACTATGGCCGCCGAGAAGATATCAGAAGATGGAAATAGCGCCCCAAAATGCGATTATATCGCTAAAACCGTGATAGTAACCACCGGCGTCCACCCCCGAGAGTTGAATGTCCCGGGCGAGAAAGAATTAAGAAACAAAGGGGTGAGTTATTGTACGGTTTGCGACGGCCCCCTGTTTCCGGGGAAAACTGTGGCTGTAATCGGCGGCGGCAACTCGGCTTTGGAAGCTGGCATAATGATGGCTGATATTGCTTCAAAAGTTTATGTTATAAACAAAAACCCGGCTTTCAAGGGCGACCAGGTTTTGATAGATAATTTATTGAACAAGAAAAATGTGGAGGTGATTTATAATGCTAAAACCACCAGTATTTTTGGCGATGGTTTTGTTAGGGGATTAATGTATCAAATAAATAAAGGAACCCCGACGTCGGAAGTCGGGGCTCCGACTGAAACGTCGGAGCTGAAAGTTGACGGTATTTTTATTCATATCGGCATGGTGCCAAATAGCGGTCTTGTGTCCGAAGGCGTCGAGAAGAATAATTTCGGCGAAATTGTGGTTTCCAAAAACTGTGAAACTAATATTCCGGGTCTTTTTGCCGCCGGCGACGTGACTGATGTGCCGTTTAAGCAGATTGTCATTGCCGCCGGACAGGGTACTTGCGCCCTGCTCCAAGCGGTTAATTATCTTAATAGACTAAGATGATATACCTAGCTACCGATCATCGCGGTTTTAAACTTAAAGAGAAAATTAAAGAATGGTTGACCGAGTGGGGTTATCCATATGTAGACATGGGTGCTTTCGTTTATGATAAAGACGATGATTATCCGGATTTTGTTCACAAAGCTGCCCAAAAAGTTTCTCAAGACCCGGAAAACTCGGAAGCTATAGTTTTGGGTATGTCCGGCCAGGGCGAGGCAATGGTGGCTAATCGGTATAGAGGAGTAAGGGCTGCCGTATATGAGGGAGGTTCAGAAGAAATCATTAAGCTGGCTCGCGAGCATAATAACGCTAATGTATTATCGCTTGGCACTTTTTTTGTAAATGAAGAAGCGGCTAAAAAAGCGCTTGAGATTTGGTTCAAGACCAAATTTACCGGCGAAGAGAGACACGTCAGAAGGATCAATAAGATTGATCAATTATGAAAATATTTATTACCAGACCAATTCCGGAGGCAGGAGTGGAAATGCTGCGCGGCAAGGGCTATGAGATTTTAGTTAACGAACAGGCAAGGGATCGACCGGCAGACAAAGAGGAAATTTTAGTTGGCATTAAAGGGGCTGATGCTTTACTTTCTGTTTTAACCGACCAGATTGATGGAGAAGTTATGGATGCCGGCTTGCCGAGTCTGAAAATAATCGCCAATATGGCGGTTGGTTTTGACAATATTGATTTAGAAGCGGCCAAAACAAGAAACATAATGGTTACTAATACGCCCGGCGTCTTGACCGATACCGTAGCCGAGCACACCTTTGCTTTGATGTTGGCAATAAGCCATCGCATTGCCGAAGCCGATAAATTTACCCGAGCCGGATTGTATCAGGCCTGGGGGCCGATGCTAATGCTCGGCAGTGATTTGTCTGGTAAAAATTTGGGCGTGGTTGGGCTTGGCCGAATCGGTTCGCGGGTTGCTTATCATGCGGTCAAAGGTTTTGGAATGAAAGTTTTATACACTGACGTAAAACAGGACGAGAAGTTTGAAGAAGAATTTGGGGCCAGTTTTTTTAATAATATTGATAATCTACTGCCCCAATGCGATTATGTTTCTTTGCACGTTCCGCTTCTTGAATCAACTCGCCACTTAATCAATGAGAACCGGTTAAAGTCAATGAAGAGAACGTCTTATTTAGTAAATACTTCCCGAGGGCCGGTGATAGATGAAAAAGCTTTAGCCAGGGCTTTGAGCGATGGCTGGATTCGCGGAGCGGCGATTGATGTTTTTGAAAACGAGCCTAAAGTGGAGCCCGAGCTGTTAAGATTAAACAACATAATTTTGACTCCCCACATTGCTTCGGCCACCGAAGAAACAAGAAATAAGATGGCCGAACTGACCGCGAAAAATATAATTGAGGCACTGGAAGGGAAAACACCGCCGAATTTGATATGATAAAAATTATTCCTGCCATCCTCGCTAAAACGCCAGAAGAATTTGAAACAATGATTCGCGCGGTAGAGCCTCATACTGATTTAGTCCACTTAGATATTGCCGATGGTGCATTTGTGCCGAATAAAACTATCGGCGGCTATGAGGAATTGCAAAAAATAAACACAAAACTTAACTTTGAAGTTCATTTGATGGTTAATAATCCGGAGGGCCAGATCGGCCGCTGGCTAAAAACAAAAGCCATAAGGTTTCTAATTCATTGGGAGAGTACCGCCGAGATTGATGCCGTTATAAATGAATTAAGCACCAATGGTAAAGAGATTGGCCTTGTTTTTAATCCCCAAACAAACTGGATAGTATCGGAACCTTATACAGATCGGATTGATTTAGTCCAGTTCATGACTGTAGACCCTGGTTTTTACGGTTCGCCGTTTTTGCCAGAAGTTTTGGAGAAAATCAAGAATTTCCAAAGCCAATATCCAAATAAGGTAATTCAGGTTGATGGCGGAATTAAACCCGAAATAGTAAAGTTGGTTGAAGCTGTCGGGGTTAGCCGGGCAGCAGTCGGAAGCTATATTTTTAAGAGCGATAATATTGGAGAGGCATTAAAAGAATTAACGACGAGCAATGTTTAGTATATTAGATATTATTACGATTGGTTCGGCTACCCGCGATGTCTTTTTGAAAAGCGAGGGTTTTGAAATCCGCAAGCACGGCCCTCACTTGCGTGCAAGTGAAGGCCGGGCTGATTCGCCGACCGGTGTGGAGCAGTGTTTTCCTTTGGGCGCGAAGATTGAAATAAGAGAGGTTGTTTTTACCACCGGCGGTGGAGCAACCAATACAGCCGTAACTTTTGCCAGGCAAGGCCTTAAGACCGGCTGTGTCAGTATGGTTGGCAATGATTTTAACGGAAAAGAGGTGATTAAAGAGTTAAAACGAGAAAGAGTTAAGCTATTTTTTGTGACTCATAAAGATGATTACACCGCTTACTCGGTTATCTTAGTCCATCCAAATGCTGAACGAACTATTTTAAGCTACAAAGGCGAGGGTCAACATCTTAATCTTCAGGAAATTAAATGGAAAAAATTAAAAGCCAAGTGGTTTTTTTTAGGCAGTCTGGGCGGGAACTTGGATTTATTACAAAAAGCATTTGAATATATTAGTACCAGGAATTTTAAAATTGCTTTTAATCCTGGCGGAAAAGAGATAGCTAATGGGTTAGAGAATTTAAGACCTTATCTGACGGAGGTTGATATTTTCAGCGTCAATTTGGAAGAAGCAAAAAGCTTGCTAAAATCCCAAATTACAAATCCCAATGACCAGTCAAACTCTAATGGAGGAATGACCAAAGAAGATGTTTTAAAAGAATTGGATAAGCTGGTGAAGGGGATTGTGGTTTTGACGCTCGGGCCAAAAGGAGTTTTGGTTTCAGATAAGAAAAATATTTATCGGGCTGGGACACCGGATTCGCCGAAAGTTGAACGCACCGGCGCCGGCGACGCTTTTGTTTCAGGTTTTACTGCTCAATACATTTTATCTAATGGCGATATCACTAAATCAATCCAATTCGCCACAGCTAATGCTTCTTCGGTAGTGGCTCAATACGGTCCCAAAGCCGGGATTCTTCACAAAGGCGACTTTGGTCCGTGGCCGCTGGTGGAGGTTGAAGTTTTGTAATCTTGACTAACTTTGAAATAGTGTGGGGGCGAGTATTCCTCGCCATTTTTTTATTTTAACTTGCCGCTTTATTTTAAAAGTAATATATTTTGATTGGAAAAGAGGTGAAGTATACAAGGTGAATTCAGAGTCAGCTTTTCCGGAATCAATCTCTATCAGGTAGAAGTTGAAATTTTTTGATAGGTATAGAGTAGGTTTAACGGTTAGGAGGTGATGTACTTTGACAGAAGATCATTCTTCGAAAATTGTTGAGACCCTTCCACTTATTAAGCAGATTGCCTGGAATATGGCAAAAGGACTGCCGTCCAGCGTTGAGGCGAACGACCTTGTTCAATACGGCGTAATCGGTTTGATTGATGCTCTCAGCCGATTTGATGAAAGCCGCGGCATCAAGCTCAAGACTTTTGCTGCAAAACGGATTCGCGGGGCGATGATGGACGGTATGCGTCATGATGCTTGGCCGCGGTCCATACGTAAACAAAGGCGGCGGCTTTTGGAGGCTGAAGAATCCTTGCGAGCCGAACTGGGAGAAGGACCTTCTTATGCCGAGTTAGCTGCTCGACTCGGCTGGAAGAAAGGCATAAGGCGAACGATTTGGCGGATCAGAGCCATGGAATCAATAGCCGGTTTGAATGGTGAAACGGCGATGTTGCCGGATGAAGTTGTCCCGCCCCAACCTGAGTCGCCAGAAAAAATATATGAAAGAAAAGAAACCCAAAAGCGTCTCAGGAATGTAATTGCAACGCTGTCTCGGCAAGAAAGAATTGTGGTGCATCTTTATTACTTCGAAGATGCCACCTTTAAGCAGATCGGACAGGTTCTCGGGGTCGTTGAGAGCAAAGTCCGGCAACTTCACACCAAAGCCATCAACAAGATTCGGATCAAACTTTTAGATAGTTAAAGGCGGGAATTCTTTTGCAGAGTTCCCGCCATTTTCTTTATATTTAATACCAAATATTTTATACTGGTTTCATGCTTGATCCGTTTAATCGATTAGCAAAAATTTTACGAGTAAGGCCGGAGGTGCTTTTGGATTTGGAACAAAAAATGTCTTCAATTACCGGGAAAAGGGGGGTGATTGAGAAAATCGTTGAGGAGAATGATTTATTGGTTAATCGGACTTTGGATGAATTGGGTTTATCAAAAGAGGCCGGGGCGAAGAAAGTCCGCGATGCTTTGCAGGCAAGACTCATTCATTTAGATAAAGAGCTTTTTGAGATTTTAGATAGGCCGGATTTAAGTAAAATTTCTATGGTTTGCGGCAAGATGTGTGAAGTAGCTGTTAATTTAGTAAAAGAACCCTCCTTCGCTAAAGCTTCGGAGGGCACAGCCGGCTTTTTTATAAAGAAAGATAAGGCAGTTGAACTCCTGGGGGAATATCCGCCGCAGAATCTTTTGGATTTTTTCGGCTATAAAGATGTTCGCGAACTGATAGACAAAGAATCCCTTGAATCGGTTTTTGCGGCTTTGCGATTCACCCAAAATACCGAGTGGATGCACAAGTTTTTTGACGAGGCCTACGATAATTTAAAGCCCGAAGATTTTGAAGAACGGCCGATACAATTAAAGGTTTTGGAAGAGAAGTGGTTGGGCGTGGCCGACCCCGAAGGAGTCGCTTCGCGACCCTACGGGGTAGGAAAGTTTCTGGAAAAGAAATATCATAATGTGAGCCATCTTAAAGAACTCGGAATAATTTTTATAATTCCTCTTAAACTGGATACGCCCGGCGAAATCTTAAGAATCTTTACTTTACTTCTCCATTATCTTAACGAAGTTCCGTTTTACTCAAAATTATTCAGGCGTTTTTCAACAGGGTCAGATTTCGTTGGGAGGTTAAAATCGCTTCTTCGCGGAGATATTTTAGAAGGGCCTTTGTCGGATAAGGGAAAATTAAATTGGCGAATTGTTCAAAGATATTTAGCTAAGGATGACGAAAATGATTTCCGGCTTTTTGAACCGCATGTTAATCCGGAGGCAGAGCATTGGTTTAAAGCCGAGGAAAGCTTAGGCAAACTTGGTTCTGGTTTTTTATGGAAAGAACTGGATTTTGTCGGCGACTTTTTCGGTGATGAGCTGGTTAGTTTTGATTTGATTGATTTGGTAATGACTTTGGTCAAAAAAGAAGAAGTTAAATATTTATACCATCAAGAGGAAGCGCTTTGGAACAAGATTTTTATTGAGTATTTGGGCCGCGAGAAAATGAATGAACTGATTGAAGACAATATCATAAAGGGATATATTGAACTTTAATGAATTTAAATGATTATTTAAAAATTGCCAAGGAAAAACATTTTGCTGTCCCGCATTTTAATTTTGCGTCGGCGGAACAATTGAAGGCCATTGTTTTGGGATTTAAGAAGGTCTTGGATTTTTATAATTTACCCTACGATCAGTATGCTTTAATGGTCGGTACAAGCGAGGGCGAGGCGAAGTTTTTGGGCTATAAAGAAGCCAGAAAATTGGTTGATGCTTGGAAGTCAGACACTAACTTAGCTATTTTTTTAAACGCTGACCACCATAAAAGCTTTGAATCCTGCAAAGAGGCCCTGGACGCTGGTTATGACACCGTACTGATTGATTCCTCATCTTTGCCATTTGAAGAAAATATAAAAGTGGCACACCGGGTTAGAGATTATGCCAAATCCAAAAATGGACGAATTACCGTTGAGGGCGAGTTGGGTTATTTAAAAGGGGAGTCAAAACTTCAGGAAACAATTGCGATAAAATCAGAAGATTTTACTAAACCCGAGGAAGCTAAGGAGTTCGTTGAAAAAACCGGGGTTGACCGATTAGCCGTGGTTTTCGGCAATATTCACGGCGTAGTCACCAAACAAGAAGAAAAATTAGATTTCTCTTTGCTTAGAAAAATAAACGAGGCCGTGCCCCAAACTTTTCTTGTCTTACACGGCGGTTCTGGTTTGGACGATAAAGATTTTAAAAAAGCTATTGAAAACGGCGTCATTAATATTCATATAAACACCGAAGTCAGAGTGGCTTATCGTAAAGGATTAGACGAGAAGTTAAAAGAAGCTCCGGCTGAAACAACGCCTTACAAGTTCTTAGAAGAAGCGGTTGAAAAAATGCAAGAAGTCGTAGAAAAAAAAGTGAAAGTATTTCTGAATTTATGAAGGTTTTAATTTTAACAATAGTTTTAGTTCTCCTGGCTTTTTTTGTTTATCCGCAACTGGCCAGTGGGTGGCTTGTTTCTTTAAACATAAAAATTCCGGAAAAACCGTTTCGATTAGGCCTTGATTTGCTTGGCGGGGCCCATTTAGTTTATGAGGCTGATTTAACCGCGGTGCCGCCGGGCGATAGAGAAGATTCAATGGCAGGGGTTAGAGACGTTATCGAAAGGCGGGTTAATATTTTTGGCGTCGCTGAGCCAAATATTCAGGTGAGCGGCGAGAATAGATTGATTGTTGAATTACCTCAAGTCAAAGATACTGCCGAAGCGATTAAACTGATAGGGGAAACGCCTTTTTTGGAGTTTAGAGAATTAGTTAATATTGAACTGCCGGAAATTGAAGCTGAAGGCGAGGTTGTGGCCGAGGCATCTGGCTTTGTTTCAACCGGCTTAACCGGTAAGCAATTAAAGCGAGCCTTTCTTGCTTTTGACCCAAATACAAATTTGCCGCTGGTAAGTTTAGAGTTTAATGACGAGGGAACAAGATTGCTTTCTGAAATTACAAAAAGAAATTTAGGCAAACCCCTGGCTATTTTTCTTGATGGCCAGCCGATCAGCGCTCCCATAGTTCAAGATGAGATAGCTAATGGCCAAGCCGTAATTAGCGGGCGGTTTACCATTAATGAGGCTAGAAACTTGGCTCAGCGGCTTTCAGCTGGAGCTTTGCCGGTACCGATAGGTCTTATTTCCCAGCAGACAATTGGGCCGACTCTGGGGAGGGAATATTTGGAAAAAAGTTTGCAGGCCGGAGTTTACGGTTTATTGGCCTTGGTTTTGTTTATGATTATTTTTTACCGCGGTTTTGGTCTGGTTTCAGTTTTTGCTCTGGCTTTTTATACTGTTTTGGTTCTTGCTGTTTTTAAACTTATCCCGGTGACCCTGACTCTATCTGGCATAGCCGGGTTCATTTTGTCTTTGGGTATGGCCGTGGACGGCAACATTTTGATTTTTTCAAGGATTAAAGAAGAATTAAAAGATGGAAAAAACAGGGCCGCGGCGATTGATATTGGTTTTAACCGGGCCTGGTCTTCAATCCGCGACTCGCAGATTACCACATTGATTGCCGCAGTTATTCTTTACATTTTTGCCGCCTCACTGGTCAAAGGTTTTGCCTTAACCTTGGCCATCGGCACAATTTTCAGCATCTTCAGCGCCGTTTACGTGACCAGAATTTTTTTAAAAGCAATTTTTAGATAATGCAAAAAATAAAATCCGAACACTTCTATAAATTTTTCCTTTGCCCTCATTGGATTTGGTATGACATTTACGAAGACCAGAAAAAGCATAAACATATTCCGCCGGTTTTGGAGATGCTTTATTCTGGCCGCATCCGCGAGCCGCACAAAGTCTTGTCTCAAAAAGAATTCGTGGAAATAAAGCCAGAACTTTATAATGATCTTGATGAGGCATTTTTAGCCACAGTTGAACTGATGAAACAGGGTAAAAATATTTATAAACCAGTTTTAATGCATCATCACTGGGTCGGCGAGCCTGATTTTATTGAAGCCCGGCCGATTAGCGAACTTAAAGACTTTGGCGAGAAAGTCCGCAAGAGTAATTTCGGTGATTGGTACTATGTAGCTTACGATATCAGAAACGACCCAGAGCTTCGGGATGAATATAAATTCCCTTTGGTATTCGCCAGTTTGATTCTGGAAAACATCCAGGGCATCCGGCCGGCCGAAGCAGTAATCATAAATGCTGACGGTGAAACCAGATCTTTTTTAATTGAGCCTTTTTTGGATAGATTTAATTTTACTTTGCAGGAAATAGAAAAAGTTCTGAATGGTGAAAAACCAGTGCCTTTTTTGAAAGGTGGCTGCAAAAGAAGCCCCTGGTTTTCAATTTGCGAGCAAGATTCCAGAGGCTGTGATGATGTTTCTTTAATTCACGGAATCAGCCAGAGAGACCAAAAAGAGCTTTATGAAATAGGTATAAAAACATTGAAAGACATGGCCGAAGCAGATTTGTCTTGGTTGCGCGACAGTCTCTCGAGCTGGAATTTTGATAAGTTGGTCCGGCTCCATAATCAGGCCCAAGTCCTGGTTTCAGACCAACCCCTAATTATCCAAAAATATAATTTTCCGGAAGCAGAAACCGAAATTTATTTTGATGTTGAAAGCGATCCAACCCAGGGGACAGATTTTCTCTTTGGATTATTAATTAAAAAAGCTGACCGAAAAACTCCAAGCTTTGAATACTATTTGGCTAAAAACAAAAAAGACGAGGAAAAAATCTGGCAAGATTTTTTAAAATTTTTAGAGAAGCAGGAAAATTTTGTTCTCTACCATTACGGATATTATGAGAAGCATGTTTTAAATCGGTTGGAAAAAAGATATGGCCCTCAATCAGACTTAATGAGGAAATTCAGGGAAAATAGTTTAGATTTGTATTACATTACAACCGGTTCAGTAGTTCTGCCGTTGTATTTTTATAGTTTAAAAGATGTGGCTGGTTATGCCGGTTATAAGTGGCAGGATGAAGGCGCGGGCGGGGGAGAAGCGGTTTTGTGGTATGACCAATGGCTTCAGACGCAGAAGAAAGAATTTTTAAATAAGCTCATCAAATACAATGAAGATGACGCGCGGGCCACGATGATGGTGAAAGAGTGGTTGGAGAAACAGAGGCCCAAGGTTCAGAAAGAAGAATTACCAGAAGAATAAGGAAAGCGAAAAACGACCCTCTTTTTATACTTGATAATTTTTATCAGATACTCTATACTTTTTTCGTTATGGATCGTATTGAACTCCAGGCCCAGAAACGCGAATCAGTCGGGAAGGCGCTTAATTCTTTGAGAAAAGAGGGGTTTTTGCCATCGGTTGTTTATGGCCACGACTTTGCGACAGTTCCGATTCAGATTAAATACACAGATTTTGAAAAAGTCTTTAAAAAAGCCGGTGAGTCAACTTTGATAAATTTAAAAATAGGGGCGAAAGTTGAGCCGGCAGTGATAAAAGATATTCAGAGAGATCCGATCACCGATCAGATTACTCACGCCGATTTTTATAAAGTTAATCTTTTGGAAAAAATAAAGGCAAATGTTCAAGTTGTCGTGATAGGCGAATCAGAAGCGGTTAAAAGCGGCGGTATTTTGGTTAAGACGGTCAATGAACTTGAAGTGGAAGCCCTGCCCCAGGATTTGCCCCACGAACTTCAGATTGATATTTCAGTTTTAAATAATTTCGGCGATGAAGTGAAAATTAAAAATATTCTTTTGTCAGATAAGGTGAAAATTAATGCCAACCCCGAAGACGTGATTGCCCTTGTTCAGGAGCCGAGAAAAGAGGAGATTGAAGAAGCGGCGCCGCCGTCAGTTGAGGAGGTTGAGGTTATTAAAAAGGAGGAAAAACCAGAGGCAGAAGCGCCGGCTACGGAAAAAGGGAAAGAACCTCCCTCCGCCAAGGCTTCGGAGGGCAAGGAAAAGAAATAAACTAAAAATCCGCCGGTGAGGCGGATTTTTAGTTTATTTTCGCCTTCTGGGCGAAACCCGGGGCATTTTTACGGCGAGCCAGTACGCTCGCCTAAAATGCCCGTTATAGCAAAAAATCAATTTGCTATAACCCCGAGACCAGCGGAACAAATTGGCTCAAGTTGGATAATTGATTTTCCGATAAACTTTTCGCCATTTCAACCGCTTGAGTAATGTCGTTGGAGGAGAATTCCAGTTCTTCGCCTATTTCCAAAAATCTTTCTCCGTGCTGGTCTTTCAGGTAGTCCTCAATGTAAATTTTATGCTCGGCCCTTAGTCCTTCGCCAGCCGATGAGTTTTCTTTTAGATACTCTTTCAAAGCTTTTCTGGCTAAGTGAGTGGTGCCTTCACCTTTTTGGGCGGCAGCCCGGTAAATGCTTTCAACCCGGCCTTCTTCAGTGGTTATTTCTTCAACGATTACTTGTTCTTCAGTCCTAATTTGGTCGGTAGCTCCGGGAACTTGGGTCTTGGATTCTTGTTCCGGTTCTTGCCTGGTTCTAAGAAAGATAGTTACTGCTACTATAACCGCCGCTATGATTATCGGCAGAGCCACTTTGATGAAATTCTTTTTCCACCAATTTGAGAATTTTCCTCCCCAACCCGGCTTTGGTTCAAAAACTGGACCAGGTAATTGGGGGGGTTGTTGAGGCGGCTCTGGCTTTAACTCGGATTGTCTTGATTCTGGGATCAAAGCTCTCATTCCTTGGTTTTGCTGTTCTTCGGCCATATATCTCATTCCAATCTACAAATGTATTCAACAGCGATTCCGCTACGATTAGCTTCGCTAATCGGCGGAACCTTCGACGATCAATTTACGAAGATTCGCAGATAGGGATACATTCGTATATTTGGTGTTATTTATTACTCTTTTTTGAAAGAACTTCAACGATCTTGTCTAATTCACCATCCATTATTCCTTCTAAATTGCCCCAGCTCTTTTTAACTCGGTGGTCAGTCACTCGGTCTTGAGGAAAATTATAGGTTCTTATTTTTTCCGCCCTTTGGGCTTGCCCGATCTGTTTTCTTCTTTCTTCGGTTATCTCGCCGCTTTGCTTTTCCTGCCGGGCCTGCCATAGCTTGGACCTTAGAATTTCCAGGGCTTTATCCCGGTTTCTTTGCTGGGAACGTTCTTCTTGAGAGGATACTACAATACCGGTCGGTTTATGTCTAATCCGGACGGCGGTTTCAACTTTTTGGACATTTTGGCCGCCTGGCCCGGATGAACGGAAGAAAGAGACCTCTAAGTCGTTTGGATTTATTTTAACATCGGTTTCTTTTACTTTAGGCAGGACGGCCACCGTGGCCGTGGAGGTGTGAACCCGCCCCGATTTTTCGGTTTTAGGGATCCGCTGAACCCGGTGGACTCCGGCTTCCCGAGCAAGTTTTTTTAACACCTCTGGCCCGGCTATTTCAAAAGTAATCTGCCTGAAGCCGCCTAAAGTAGTGGGGCTATAATCAAGAATGTTAAATTTCCATCCCTGCTTAAGGGCGTATTTTTTATACATATTGAATAGATTAGAGGCAAAGAGGGCTGCTTCTTCACCGCCGGTTCCGGCCCGGATTTCCATAATGACTTCGTCCATATCATTCAAATTTACGAATGAATTCCAATTTACGAATTTGTAGATTGGGATGTTATTTTTTTCTCTTTCGGGTTTTTTCTAATCTACGTTTAAATCTTTCCACTCTTCCTTTAGTATCAACTATCTTACCTTTGCCGGTGTAAAAAGGATGGCAAGCAGAACAGATTTCAACCTTGATTTCAGGAACCGTGGCTCCGACGGTGAATTCATTTCCGCAGGCACACTTAACCTTAGCTTCCGGATAGTATTTTGGATGGATGTTTTGTCTCATAATTAGCGGGTACTCTAACACAGTATTTTAAAATTTTCAAATTCAAATTTTCAATTTTCAGTCAAATCTAAATTTTTAAATTTTAAAATTTAAAATTGGAATTTCGGGAAGATATTTGAAAAAAAATTAAAGTTCCTGTATTATAGGTAATTGCTATGTCGGAAATCAACTGGCAAACAATTATGCCTTCCTATGAAGATATGCTTTTGGCCGGACTGCATTATGGCCGGAAGAAAACCGTAAAACATCCTAAGATGGATCCTTTTATTTACGCCCTAAAGGACACCATTTATTTGATTAATGTTTTTAAAGTCGAAGAAGAGCTGAAGAAGGCGATAGAATTTTTGAGAAAAATCAAAGAAGGCGGCGGAACAATTCTTTGGGCGGCAATGACCAAGCACTCGGAAGATAAAATTATTGAAATAGCCAATCTCCTTAATATGCCCTACATCAAAGATAGGTGGCTTGGCGGAACTTTGACTAATTTTAAAACAATACAGGAGAGGATAAAGTATTATAAGGATATGGAAGAAAAATGGGTCAGTCCCGAAGTAATGGGTAAACTGACCAAGAAAGAGAAATATGATATGGAAAAAGAGCTCCGGATTTTAAGAAAGAAATTTCAGGGTCTGGACAGGATGAATAAACTGCCTGATGTCATCTTTTTGACGTCTTTGAGAAACGGAGGTTTGCCGGCGCGGGAGGCAAAAAGAGTCGGGATTAAAACCGTGGCCATTTGCAACACCGAGAGCGACCCGACTCAAGTTGAATATGCTATCCCGGCCAATGATAATGCCAAACAGTCGGTTGAGCTTATTTTGGAGACGGTAAGAAAAGCATTGATATAAATGTTGGATTCTATAAAAAAAATAAGAGAGCAAACCGGCCTTTCGGTCGCTGATATTAAAAACGCGCTCACCGAAGCCGAGGGGGATGAGAAAAAAGCTCTGGAAATTTTGCGTTCTCGCGGTCATAAAATTGCCGAAAAAAAAGCCGGCCGGCTGACCAAAGAGGGGACTATAGAAAGCTATATCCATAATACCAAAAAAGTCGGATCAATTATTGTTTTGCACTGCGAAACAGATTTTGTAGCCAAAAGCCCTGATTTCCAGGAGCTGGCCCATGATTTAGCGATGCAGGTTGCTTCATTAGACCCTCAAGATATCCAGGAGCTATTAGGGCAGTCGTTTATTAAGGACGAAGGTTTAACCGTCAAAGAGTTGATTGACAGATACATCGCCAAGTTGGGAGAAAATATTGTGGTCGGTGAATTCAAGAGATTTAGCATTTAAATTTAATTTTTTACGCCTTTACTATGTTTTGGATAATTCCTTTAATCTTGATAGGCGGCAGTTTGTACGGCATCGGCTATATTGTTTGGCCTAAATTTAACGAGATTAAAGCCAAGAAGGAATTGCCCGAAATCAAGGAGAGTTTTCGGCAGTTAATGTTTCCGGAAATTTTCAGGGTTTTAGGCCGAGTTAAAAAATTTAGAGATAACTTGCTTGTTGAATATGAAAAGTTTTTGAGACGGGTAAAAATTCTGTCTTTGAGAACCGATAACCTTGCCAATAAGCTTTTGGAGAAAAGACAAAAGACGGCGCCCAAAGCAGAATTTAAAGAACCGGAAAATCAGGTACAACAGAAAGCCAATAATACCTATTTTAAGACTAAAGAGAATAACTTGATTGCCGAAATAACTAAAAATCCGAAAGACAAGAATCTATACAGAGCTTTAGGAGCGTTTTATTTGGACAACAAAATGTATGGAGACGCAAAAGAAGTTTTTAACGTGGTTTTAGAATTGGACCCGAGCGATTTAGAAACAAAAGAATCACTTGAAAAAATCGGAAAAATGGGGTAAGATAAGTTAATTATCGGGTGGATTGGTGAGTGGCCAAAGCCGATGCGCTGTAGACGCATTGCCCTTTCGGGCTTCGGGGGTTCGAATCCCTCTCCACCCATAAAAACCTGATTTCTCGTTTTTTCAGAAGCTATTTGATGGGCGGCGCTTAGCGCCGCAGGCGCGGCCACTTCTCTTTCTCAAGATTTTTTGGTAAAGTAGTTTCGACAAGCTCACTATAAATAGGTTCTAACTTGGTTGTATAGATTCACATGCTTAAAAAAATCGGCAACAAATATGTTGTGCTTTCTGAAACCACCGGCCGGAAAATGGGTAGTTATAAAACTAAAAAAGAAGCAGAGAAGCGGTTGAAACAGGTTGAATTTTTTAAGCATTTAAAGGGAAGCCCGAGTTTGAGAGGGAAGTTAAGGAAGAAATCGCTATTAAAGTAAGCCGGAGTAGTTCAGTGGCAGAACGCAAACATGGTAAGTTTGAAGTCGCGAGTTCGATTCTCGCCTCCGGCTCATGAGTCAGGAAAATTTAATCCAGTTAAAGTGCAGTAATTGTAAAAGAATTAATTATTATATTAAAAAAAGCAAAGGCAAGGATCCCAAAGGGGAGAAGAAATTAGAATTGAAAAAGTTCTGTAAATGGTGTAAAAAACATACGATTCATAAAGAAAGTAAAATAAGAGGAAAGTAGTTATTGGGAGCGTCGTTCAATGGTAGGACTCGTGTCTCCAAAACACGGTATTCCCGTTCGAGTCGGGACGCTCCCGTATCTGACCAAAGAACAACTCGTTCAAAAATTAATCTCTGACAAAACTCTTGCCACTCCCCGGATTATCAATGCTTTTAAGGCCATTGACCGGAAAGATTTTGTTTTGTCAGAAGACCTGGAGAGAGCCTATGAAGACCGGCCGCTTTCAATTGGTTATGCCGCGACTATTAGTCAGCCGACTACAGTGGCTTTTATGTTGGAGAAATTATTTGAGGGCAATTCCGTTAGAGGCAAAGATACGCTGCGGGCCCCGTACGAAATAGAGGCACGCTGCGGGCCCTCGCGATTTCGTTCGGGGCGGGCCCTCGCGGCCTCTAACGGGGCGAGCAAAATTCTTGAGATCGGCACTGGTTCCGGCTATATGACTGCTTTGTTAGCCAAGTTAGCCGGAGTGGAAGGTAAAGTTTACTCAATTGAATACGTTCCCGAACTTACCGAATTTGCCAAAATTAATCTTGATAAGTATAATTTTAAAAATATAAAGTTATTCACAGGTGATGGTAAACTTGGTTTGCCTGAGTATGCACTTTTTGATAGAGTCATTTCATCTGCTTCAGCAGAAGAAATTCCAAAAACCTGGAAAGACCAGTTAAGGGTCGGCGGTAAGGTAGTTGCCCCAGTCGGCGAAAGCCTGGTAGAATTAGAAAAGCTTTCTAAAAGGAGATTTAAAGAGACAGAGTATAAAGGATTTGTATTTGTCCCGCTGCAGTAAAATGAATTTTAATTTTTTAAGGAAAAACAAGATTGAAGAGGAGGCCCGGGAAGAATCAGTCGCAGTTTTGACCGCGGCAAGAGTATTTTCTCCCGACGAACCCGGCTTGCTTAAATACGCCAGATTATTAGTTTATGTTCTGGTGTTTTTAATTCCTTTATTCTTTTTGCCCTGGACCAGCGAGATTCTGGAATTCAACAAACAATTCTTGCTCTTTTCTTTGGGAGGCATTGGCTTGATTCTTTACTTGGGCGAAGTCATCCGGACCGGCCACCTGATTTTTAAAAGAAGTTTGATTAATTACGGGGTTTTGATTTTCTTGGGCGCGGTTTTACTGGTTTCTTTATTTTCCGATTTCAGATATCAAAGCATTTTTGGCGGTTTCAGTGCCGGTTTCCAGGAAAGTTTAATCAGTTCAATCAGTTTCGCGGTTTTATTCTTTCTTATCTTTAATACCTTTGGTTTAACGGCCGGCTCGGCCAAGGAGGACGTTCTGAAGTTATTGAATGTTTTTGGTTTATCTTTGTTTTTGGCCTTGATTTTTGGCTTTTTGCAGATAGTCGGCTTGCCGGTTTTTAAGATAGTCGGGATTTCAGCCAGAAATTTTACTACCATAGGAACGGTCAATAGTCTGGGAGTTGTTGCCGCTTTTCTCCTAACTCTTTCGTTATCCAAAGTGAGCTTAGAGAAAAGCAGATATCTTTTTGGTTATATTAGAATGCCGGCTTTGTTCCTATCTTTGGTGTTTCTTTTAATTCTTAACTGGTGGATCTTGTGGCTAATTGCCATTGCTGGAGTGGTTTCAGTGCTTGTTTCCGGCTCTTTGACCGATTGGCGGATATCAAGTTATTTCTGGCCAGTGGCCATAATTTTACTGGCCGTGGTGTTTATGCTTTTGAATTTTAATCTGGCCTCTGCTTTAAGTATTCAATTTCCGGTTGAAGTGTCTCCTTCTTTCCAGACTTCAGTTAAAATGGCTAAAGACGTTCTGCTTAAAGATCCGCTTTTTGGGATTGGCCCTGAAAATTTTTCTTTAGCCTATGATTTGTACAAGCCTACCTCTATAAACAACACAGTTTTTTGGAATATTAGATTTTCGGAAAGCACCTCTGAACTGTTTAACGTCATAATTTCTTACGGGATAGTCGGTTTTTTGGCTTTCTTGTTTTTAATCTGGATTGGCTTGAGATTCAGTTTAAATAATCTTAAACTTTTGCCGCTTTTTGCTGTTTTGATCGCTGTCTGGGTTTTATATCCCTACAATATGACTTTCGGCTTCAGCTTCTGGCTGGTCTTAGGGCTGCTTTCTCTTTTAGTTTCTAAAAAAGAAGATGAGTTGGTTATCAATTTGGAAAAATCCCCAAAGCATTCTTTGATTACCTCGATTTCTTTTGTTGGAGTTCTTGTTTTAGCGGTCATCGGTTTTTACTTTATGACTTTGCGCTATGCCGCTAATATTAAGTTTGCCCAGGCTTTAAACATTAACGAGATTGACCGGCAGACCCAGTTGGTAGTAGATGCCATTAATTTGAATCCAAGCGAAGACTTTTATTCAAGAGCTTTGTCTAATTTTCTGATTTCAAGAGTTAATGATGAACTTCGAAACCTCAATCAGGTCAGAACCGAATCAGAGCGGCAGGCGGTTTTAGGAAGAATTCAGAATTTCGCTGTTACGGCAATAAATGTCAGCAGTAATACGACTGAAAAGCACCCGGCCGACCCAGCTAATTGGTTTACCCGAGCCGTGGTTTACGAGAATCTTATTAATATCATTGATGGTTCTATTGACTGGGCTTCCAGGATGTATCAGGAATACTCTAAAGTTTCGCCCAAAGACCCAGTTCCTTATTTAAGGATAGGAAATGTGTATTTAAACAGAGCCGAGTTTTTAAGGCAATTAATTTCTGGTCAGGGACTTAATTTAACACCCCAAAGCAGAGCTAACTTTGAAAATCAAATTGCCAGCGTCCTTAAATCAGCCGAAGAAAGTTATCAAAAAGCAGTTGAGTTAAAACCAAATTATATTTTGGCTATTTACAATCTTGGTGTAGTTTATGAAAGGCAAGGAAGGGTTAATGATACAATCAGGCAGCTTGAAGTAATTAGAGCAGCCAATCCCTTAGACGCAAATATTACTTTTCAGTTAGGTCTTTTGTACTACCGAGATAATCAAAAGGACCGTGCTTTCGCAGAGATGCAAAGAGCAATCACTATTTTCCCTAATTTCTCAAATGCAAAATGGTACTTAGCTTTGCTTTATGAAGAAAGAGGGGAATTAGATAATGCTTTAGAACAGCTTTATAAAATAGAGGAATTAAACCCAAACAACGAAATTTTAATGAATAAAATCAACGAGCTGGAAGCAGGCAGACGTTCAATTCCTCCTCAAAGAGTCACCGGCGTCAGGCCGCTTGAAGAAAAAAATAGTTCTGAATAAGCGAGAAGATATAATTGAGTAAAACAATAATGAAAAAGACTGCCGGCTATTTTTTAATTATAGCCTTTTTGTTTTTATTGTCTTTGGTTTTCTATTCAATAGATGAAATCTTTATTGAAAGGACTTTGGCTCAAGTGGTCAGGCTTGAAATTGATAGGGGAGAAGATGCCGATTCAATAATTGAGAGATTGAAAGAGGCTGGTTTGATTAGAAATAAATCAATCGCTAAAGCTTATATCGTGATGACTGGAGTCCATAAAGAAATTAAGCCGGGTCTTTACTCTCTAGGGCCCACCTATTCGGTTAAAGAGGTATTTGATCGATTGACTTCGGGCGGCGGCATTGCCGTTAAGATTTATGAGGGGCAGACAATCAGAGAAATTGCCCAAACTCTTCTTGAAACAGGAATTATCGGTAACGCAATTGAGTTTGAACGGATGGCTTCAAGGTTTGATAATTCGTTCGGTAGGTATAAATTTTTACCTAAACAGAGAGATGTTAATTTGGAGGGTTATCTTTTCCCTGATACTTATAAGTTCTGGAAATCAACGGTAACCGAAGTAGTAGAAGAAATGCTTGATGATTTTAATAATAAAGCCTACTCGCAATTTAGTAATCTAAATCCTGAAGAATTCAGTCAGATAATAATCATGGCTTCAATGCTTGAGAAAGAAGTTCGGACCGAAAGAGATATGAAGCTTGTTTCTGGGGTTTTATGGAAGAGATTGGAAGCAGATATACCTTTGCAGGTAGATGCCACTTTGGTTTATGTAAAATGCGATGTTATGAAGCTTAGTGACTGCCGAGTTCTGTCAAATGGCGACAAACAGCTCGTATCTCCTTACAACACTTATTTGAACCTTGGTTTGCCGCCTGGGCCGATAGCCAATCCGGGATTAATCGCCATTGAAGCAGTCTTAAGACCACAGACCAGCTCTTACTGGTATTATTTGTCAGCTCGTGACGACGGCCGGACAATTTTTGCCGAGACCCTTGACGAGCATAATGCCAATAGATTAATCTATAGATAATATATAATAGTGTAATAGCCGAAGAAAGTGAGTTAGTATAAAGCCATAAATCTCACTGAGGCAGCCTCTTTTTGGTTTCCTCGCGGAAACTTTTTTTATGCCAAAAACCAAGATTCAAAAAGCTGAAATTGTTAATCAAATAGCCGAGAAAATTAAACGGGCCAAAGTTTTGGTTTTTAGTTCATTCAGCCAAAGGGGCAAAAAGGGGCTTAATTTTCCAGCTATGGAAAAATTGAAAAAGGACTTAAAAGAAACAGACGCTGAATATGTGGTTTTGAAAAAGACGCTTCTGGATTTGGCCTTACAGAAATCCTCTTTTGCCGATGAAGTTAAAGTTAAGGAGTTAGACGGTTCAGTTGCGGTTTTGTTCGGCTATCAGGATTTAATTGAGCCGGTAAAAGTTTTGTATAAACTATCAAAAGAAAATGAGGCCCTCCTGCTTTATTTAGGGTTAATTGAGGACCCCGAAGGAGCCCGCCAGAGCGAACGGGACGGGGCAAGTAAAAAAGTTATTTCGAAAGATAATTTGGTCGAGATGGCTAATCTGCCTTCCCGGGAGATTCTGCTTGGCCGCTTGGCTGGCGCGGTTCGTTTTCCGCTGTCCGGCCTGGCCAATGTCTTACAGGGAAATATTAGGGGATTGGTCAGCGCATTAAATCAGATAACAGTTAACAGATAACAGTTAACAGTAGTATGGAACCAAAATTTCAAGAATTATTAAAACAAATTGAATCAATGTCGGTTTTGGAGTTGTCGCAGTTTGTGAAGGCCCTTGAGGAAAAATTCGGCGTTTCGGCTTCGATGCCGATGGTAATGCCGCAAGCTGGAGTTGGTGCCGCTGGCGCCGCGGCCCCTGAAGGCGAAGAAAAATCAATCTTTAACGTTGTTTTAACTGATGCCGGAGCAAATAAGATTCAGGTGATTAAAGTGGTTAAAGACGCGACTGGTAAAGGATTAAAAGAAGCCAAAGACATGGTTGATAATCTGCCGGCGACATTAAAGGAAGAAGCGAAAAAAGAGGAAGCCGAGGAATTGAAGAAAAAAGTAGAGGCCGCCGGCGGAAAAGTAGAATTGAAATAGGTAAAAAGTTATATCTTCAACTCCCAAATCTTGGTAGGGGAGAGAAGATAGAGAGTCCGAACTTCTTTGTCAAAAAACGCATCTTTCACTATATCAACCCCGGATAGATCATAACTAACCTTCAAGTTTCCTAAATCATCAACCACTCGGGCCAATTCGTCTGTCTTATCAACTATCATAAATTCATTACTTGCCCCGTGGTCGCCATTAGGCGATTTTTCGGGGTTCCCTAAATTAACCAATTCCACGCCTGGCCCGATAGCAAAGTTTAAATCATAAGATTCGGTCAGTTCTCCTTTGAAAAAAGTCGCCAGCTTTCTTTGGTCGGTAACAACAAAGATATTTGAGTCCAAGTCAAAAGCCGCAAAATTACCGGGCACTTTTTCTGCCTCACCCGATTTCAGCCATTCCAGTTCTTCAAGGGGGTTGACCAAGGCGTTAGTAATTTTGTAGATGTTTTTAGAGCCCAGAAAGTACAAGTTGTCTTCGTAATTTTTCATTTCCACCGGCTCAAAGTTAAACCTTTTTCTAAGCTGTCTGATTTTATTTTCATCAAGGTCAATAATTTCAATACCCGTTCCATAAATGATAATTTTGTTGTTTTTTATCCAAACTAAATTAACACCAACCGAACTCTCTAATGGTTTTAGTTCTCCATCGTTTGCTTGGTATAATTTATCGTTATCGCCGACAAATACTTTCCCGCCGCCGGCTAAAATGTTTTTAAGTCCGTTTATCTGGGCGCCTTGATAAGTAACCAGATCAAGCAAAACAGCTGGTTTTTTGGTTGAGTCAACTTTTTCTATCCTATTTAATAAACCGATGGCTGCCAGCATGACCTCGTTCTTTTCTTTGTTTTCTTCTATTAAGTCCAACTCCTTGAAAGCGTCGGCCAAAATTTCCCTGGCTTCATAATTTTGTTTCAGCAGAAATCTTGATTCACTCACTCTCAATTTCTCGTTTATAGAAGCGATTTCTTCTTTAAGTTTTGAATCCCCCCGAGTCAGTAAAAATAAACCGGCGATAATGACTAAAGTAATCACCCCGACTATAAAATAATTGCTGATCCCCCTATTTTTAAGCCGCCAGCCCCGGTTATTACTATTAATACTGCCCAGTCCCTCGCCTAAAACCATTTCTTTGAATTTTTCAACTGTTTTTTTGATCGCATTGCTCTTGTCTACTTTTGATACTTCAGTAGCGAAAATCTTGGTTTCCTTCGCCGGAGCAGAAGAATCAATTTCTTTAATTGGCTCTTCCTGTATTTTTTTAGTTTCTTCATTTATCTCAAGATAGAGACCAGAGCAGGGGATTGGGCTGCCGTTATCTTTTTTATCGGCGGCCGGCGAGATTATTTTATGGAGCATACTTACAAAACCCTCGGTATCGCTTTTAGATAATGTAGCAGTAATCATTTTCTGTTTGAAATTCAGGCGGTTATTAGGAATAAAGAAAAATAATTTATCTCCTTTTTTAATTTCCCCGGATATTATATTTGAAAACCGTTTATTGGTTATATGGGATTTGTTGAATTGGCCGATATTTTCAAAAACATCAAAAGTTTCTTTTTTCAACAGCCGATAAATAAGCATTTTTGATTTACCTATCTTAGCTAAAGATATTTTTTCTTTATTGATAAAGGCCACACCCAGGTCCAGCTTTATATCAGCATTGTCTTTGATTAAACTTTCGATAAGATCATTTGCTTTCTTAAGTGAGTTTTCAAAGATATTATCTTCTATCGAATTGCTTCCTGATTCAAGTTCTCGTTTAATGAAGCTGGCGATTAAATTGGGGATATAATCCAGAGATGGGTCGTTTGACTGGACTTGACTCACTATGTACAAATAGGCTTTATTATTTCCATTGACTGAATTGGCGGAAGTACTTTTAACCGAGTTTTTAATAGTATAAGAAAAAACGTCATAAAAAATCCCATCCTGTTCTTTTGGTCTTACCAGTATTTCTTTGGATTTAGGTATTAGCTCCTTGATTTCCATATTCTTTTTATGTTATACACCCTTTAAGCATACTATGACCAATCAAATTTTTGAAGAGCTGTTTGGTTCAAAGGCCAGGGTTAAAATCCTTAAATTTTTCTTTAGAAATGAGTTCAGCTTTTTTGATCTTTCTATAGTTGCTAAAAGAGTTCAGGAAAGTAGGTCGGTGGTTAAAAAAGAAATTACCCGGCTTTTAAAAATCGGATTTATTTCCCGACGCTCTGGTCGAGGATCCTCGACTCCTTTGGAGCCGGGACAAAAAATGAATAAACCCTTGAAATAATGGCTAAGAAAAATAGAAAAAAGAGATCTAAAAAAACTAAGCGGATAAGCAGAAGAAAAAAGATTAACAAAACATCAAAGAAAAAAGTTAATGGCAGAGCCAGAGTTTTTTATGGCCTGAATCATAAATTTATGTTTTTAAAAGATTTAAGAAATCTGATGCTTAATCAGCCGCCGGCTTCTTTTATTAGGATGGAAAAAAGGATTTCATCTTTGGGGCGAATCAAGTTGGCTTTAATTTCGGGCGTCTTTTTGAATAAAGAAAATGTAGCTGATCTTTTGATTGTTGGTGATGATATTGATAGGAGAAGGTTTAAAAATTTTTTAAAATCTCTTGAGGCTGAAGTCGGTACCCAGGTAATTTATGTTATAATGGATAAGGAAGAGTTTAATTACCGTCGGGCAATGTTTGATAGGTTTGTTCGATTGATGCTTGAAGGCCACCACGAGGTTTTGATTGATAGGATTGGGCTTTAGGATTTCTGCAAAACAGCCCTTTCTACTGCAATCTGTAAATGAAATCCTTGGGCGGTTAGTTTAATGGTAAAATGCTGCATTCACATTGCAGAGAGTGTAGGTCCGATTCCTACACCGCCCATAATCAACAAGAGTTTACAACTTGTGAATAAATTGTAGAGTTTTATCAATTCACCACTTAAAAAAGCCGATTTTATCGGCCTTTTTAATTTTTCCGTCTAAAATCTATTGTTTTACGTTTATAAAGTGGGATATAATATCAACAGAGTGGATGAAAGTGGATAGTTCTGTGGATAACTTAGGCTATTTGGGGATAACTATTTGCGACCGATTATCCCTAAATGGCCTTTGTGGATTAGCCCCTTCTAATGAAAAGGGCTAATCCACAATGTTTATCGGCGAATACACTCATTCTATAGACAATAAAAAACGACTGGCTATCCCAGCTAAATTTAGGAAAGAAATTGGTGAGCGGGCAATTTTAACAAGGGGACTGGATAACTGTTTATTTTTATATCCGGAACAAGAATGGAAAGGCTTGGCCGAGAAATTAAACCAGTTATCAATGGGTCAGGCAAATACCAGAAGCTTTGTCCGGCTTTTGCTTTCCGGCGCTGTAGAAGTTGAGTTAGATGGTTTAGGAAGAGTTTTGATTCCCGATTATTTAAAAAATTATGCTGATTTAAAAAAAAAGACTGTGATTGCCGGAGTTTTTAACCGGCTGGAAATTTGGGACCAGGAACACTGGGCCAGATACAAAGGAGAAATTGAAAAAAGCACTGATGCGATTGCCGAGAAATTGGGAGAATTAGGGTTGATATGATCCATCAGCCAGTCCTTTTAAAAGAAGTAATAGAGTATTTAAACCCAAAACCAGGCAACAAGATAATTGACGCTACTTTTAATGGCGGCGGCCATAGTTTAGCGATTTTAGAAAAAATTAAACCAAAAGGAAAAATACTGGGAATTGAATTAGATACCGAGCTGTACAGAAAAGCTGAGAAGAGGTTCACCAATATTAGAGAAATAGTTTTGGTAAATGATAACTATCGGAATTTAAAAAAGATTGCCAAGGAGAATAATTTTTTGAAGGCCGACGGGATTCTGTTTGACCTTGGCTTATCAAGCTGGCATCTGGAGGAAAGCAAAAGGGGATTCAGTTTTATGAAAGATGAGCTGCTGGATATGCGTTATTTGAAAAATGACGGCATTACTGCCGGAGAGATAATTAATCAGTGGCCGCCTGAAGAGATTGAGAAAATTTTAAAGGAGTACGGAGAGGAAAGATTTGCCAAAGCGATTGTCAAAGCCATCATAATAGCCAGAAAGGGAAAACCGATTATCAGCACCCTTCAATTAGTTGAAGTCGTTAAAAAGGCACTGCCACTGGGGTATCGAGGGAAAAGCCGAATCCATTTTGCCACTAAAACATTTCAGGCCCTACGAATCACGGTAAATGATGAGTTAGGAAACCTGGAGGCGGCTATAAGGCAACTAGCCGAAGCGATTAAAGAGAGGGGCAGGGGATTAGTAATTTCTTTTCATTCTCTCGAAGACAGGATCGTAAAAAACAGTTTCCGAGAGCTCAAAAAAAGCGGGATTGCCGAAATTATTACCAAGAAACCAATTAGACCGTCTATGGAGGAAGTGGTTAAAAATCCGCGGGCCCGCAGCGCCAAATTAAGAATTGTAGAAATTTTATGACTTATTTTTCAGAGATAATCAAAAATAAAATTGACTTTAGAAAGATAAACATTGCTTTGCTGATTTTTGTTTCGGCTCTATTTGGCTACTATATTTATCAGACCGTTTTTATTTCTTCGGGCGGCGTCAGTTTGGTGGCTTTAAAAAAAGAATTTTTAGAAAGAAAGAACAGCCTAAGCGCCGCATCAGCCCAGGTCCAGAATCGTCAGAACTTTGACCCAGATTTTATAAAAGACAATCTTAAAATGACTGAAGTTGAAAGATTTGATTATATAATTATTGGTCCCTCTGAATTTGCTTTAATAGAAAATAACATTGACCGACAATGAAAATAAATATTCTGATAGGCCTTTTTATTTTTTTGTTTTCCTTTACGGCCTATAGACTCTTTGATTTAAGCATAAATAAGTATAATTTCTTCTCTCAAGTAGCCGCCAATCAGCAAAGTTACGGCACCATTGATACCGCCCTAAGGGGAGAAATTTTTATAAGAGACGGGCTTAGCGGTCAATTAACCACTTTAGTTACTAACCGGGTTTCTTCTGGTTCTTTTAATTTCTATTCAAGATTTTATCCCGAAGGTTCCTTGGCCGCCCACTTAGTCGGCTTTTTAGGGTTTCAAAATAAAGTTCAGATGGGTCAATACGGAGTAGAAGAACATTATGAACCGTGGCTTTCCGGCCAAGTCGGTTTTAAAAATTTTTTAGACAAAGTTGGGTTTGAAAACGGAACCAACCAGGGCAGTTCCTTAATTTCGACAATTGATAAGAATGTCCAATTTTTTACAGAAGCGAAATTAAAAGAACTGGTTGAAAAATGGCAAGCTCGGGGAGGCAGCGCGGTTATTCAGGATCCAAAAAGCGGAGCTATTTTGGCAATGGCCTCATATCCGACTTATAATCCTAATTCTTACGGGGCCTATCCAATTGAGATCTTTTCTAATCCAGTTATCCAGAGTTGGTTTGAACCAGGTTCATCTTTTAAAACAATCACCATGGCCGCCGCTTTAGATACTGATTCGGTTAATCCCAATACCAGCTATTTTGATTCCGGAGAAGTAAAAATAGGGGAATCGGTAATTAGAAATTATGATTTGAAAAGCAACGGCTATCAGACAATGACTCAAGTTCTTGAAAAATCAATCAATACCGGAGCGATTTTTGCCATGCGTCAAACCGGGCAGGAGAAATTTTTAAATTATATTGAGAGATTTCAATTTGGAAGGAAGACCGACATTGATTTAGCTGGAGAAGTAAGCGGGGATGTTAAAAATCTCTATACTGGAAGAGAGATAAATTTTGCCACCGCCGCTTTCGGCCAAGGCGTGGCCTTGACGCCGCTTCAGCTGGTTAATGCTTATTCGGCGGTTGCCAACGGCGGAAAACTGATGAGGCCATATGCAGTTGAGAAAATAATAAAGCCAACCGGAGATAGTATTTTAATTAGGCCAGAGGTAGTGGCTGAACCGATTAATTCGGAAACGGCCAGAACTTTGACTTCAATGCTGGTTTCGGTTATAGAGAACGGGTCAATCAAGCAGGCGAAAGTTCCGGGTTATAAAATTGCCGGCAAGACCGGCACCGCCCAAGAGCCCAACCCGGAAGGCGGCTATTCGGAATTTTTGATCCATAATTTGGTTGGCTTTGGCCCGGCTGAAGATCCTCGTTTCACTATTCTGATTAAATTGGATAGACCCGAAGGAGTTGAAACAGCGGCGGTCAGTTTAGCTGATACATTTGGCGACATTGCCAGGTTTTTACTGAATTATTATGGGATTCCGCCAAGGGAGTAAGTTCGCCGTGTAGGAATATTCGGTTCGCTCATTCCTACACGGCTATCCTAAATGCGTAAATTATTACAAATCACACTTAAGTTATTATCTAAAGCCGTCATCAAAAAGTATAGGCCGTTAGTCATCGGTATCACTGGTTCGGTTGGTAAAACCTCAACCAAGGAGGCGATTTTCACGGTACTTAAAAATAGATTTCGCGTTCGGAGGGCGGTCGGTAGTTTTAACACGGAAGAAGGATTGCCCTTGGCTGTATTGAGCGATTGGAAAGAGGAGGAATTAAAATTAGTCAGCCAGTACGGTCCGGCCGGGGAAAGACTTAAAAAATTACTTTTTTGGTTCGGGATTGTGATTTCAGGTTTTTTTAAGTTAATTTTCACCCCCAAGTCAAAATATCCTGAAATTCTGATTTTGGAATACGGAGCCGACCGGCCCAGGGACATAGGGAAGTTGGTTGAAATTGTCAGGCCCAAAATTGGGGTGGTTACAGCCTTGGGTGAAACGCCGGTTCATGTAGAGTATTATTCTGGTCCTGAAGAAGTGGCTAAAGAAAAGGCAAAACTAATTCAAGCTTTACCGCCTAATGGTTTGGCGATTTTAAATCACGATGACCTGGCCGTTTTTAAAATGAAGGATTTGGGTTTGGCCGAAGCTATGACTTTCGGATTTAATCAGCATGCTGATGTTGTAGCTTCAGATGTAAGCTACTTTATTGGGGGCGGCAGTAATGGCAATGGGCTTGGGGCTGGCCTAAGTTTCAAATTGAATTACCAAAATATAGTTATTCCTTTTCGTTTGGCTAACGCCCTGGGCCGGCATCAGATTTATGCCGCTTTAGCTGCGACTGCCGTGGGAATTCATTTTGGGATGAACCTAATTGAAATTTCCGAAGCCCTGAGAAGTTTTGAATTTCCAAAACAAAGGATGAAGCTTTTACGCGGGGTTAAGGATTCGTGGATTATTGACGATTCTTACAATGCTTCACCGCTCTCAACTCATGCGGCCTTAGAAACTTTAAAAGAGTTTGGCGACAAGATAATTTCCAGAACTGGAGCGGGCCGAAAAATTGCGGTTTTAGGCGACATGAAGGAATTAGGCAAATTTACCGAAAAAGCCCATCGGCTTATCGGTAACTTAGCCGGAGAGATGACGGAATATCTTTTTACTGTCGGCCCGGCCGCAAAATTTATCGCTGACTCGGCTTTTAACCAATTGCCAAAAGAAAACATTATGAGTTTTGATTTGGCTGGTGAAGCAGGGGAGTGGTTGAAAAAGTTTATCCAGGAAGGCGATGTGGTTTTAGTCAAAGGGTCGCGGGCGATGAAAATGGAAAAAATTATTGAGCTACTCACATAAATTAGAAAAACTTCTTTTTTATATTTTTATTTTCTCAATCCCGTTTCAGACGAGGGTGGTTTGGCAGTCATGGGGGATTGGGTTTAATGAGTGGAACGCGGCGTTTTTGTACGGGACGGATTTATTGATTCTGGCGCTTCTGGGATTTTGGTTTGTAAAACTCATCCTAAAAAAATCGCAATTTGTTTTCTCAAATTACGACTGGTTTTTAGTCGGCCTTCTTGCTATTTCGGCAATTTCAATTAAAAACGCTTCAAATCAAACACTTGGACTTTATCAGTTAGTTAAACTTGCTGAATTTTATCTATTGTATTTTTATATGAAATCTAATCTTAGCCAGATTTTTAATTTAACCACTGCTTTTTTAGTTTTCCTCACCTCCGGATTTTTCCAGGCGATTTTAGCAATTCTTCAATATATCCGACAAGCCGATTTAGGCCTTCGATTTTTAGGCGAGACTGTTTTAAATCCTGATTTATTCAATGTCGCTATTTTTATGGTTGAGGGCGAAAAGATAATGCGGCCTTATGGCACTATGCCGCATCCGAATGTTCTGGCCTTATTTCTTTTTATAGCTGTCTTTATTTACTACTTTTTCTATATACAAGGGGATAAGTTTTTGCGCTCCAAAACCGGGCTTTTAATTTATTCTGTTCTGCTTTTTGGCTTTCTGCTTACCTTTTCAAGAGTAATTATTTTTGTCTGGTTGGCCGGTTTGGGATTGAGGTGGCTGCTTTTAAAAAAAGTATTTGGTAAAATTGCCCAAACCATCAGTTTAAAGGAGTTAACAATCGCAACTTCAGCGGTATTAATAATTTTTTCATTTCTTTTTTGGCCGCATATTTCGGCCCGGATAGATATTTCGCCACAAGATGAAGCCGTGGCTTTGCGCAGTTTTTACGGCAAAATTGCAACTTTCGAGAAGCCTTTTTTCGGAATTGGAATCGGCAACTTTGTGAATTGGTTTAAAGAAGTCAGTCCGGGCTTGGCCTCAAATTTATATCAGCCAGTTCATAATATTTACCTTTTGATTTTTTCCGAGACCGGAGCTCTGGGCTTAACTGTGTTTTTGCTGTTTTTGATTTTTCTTTCAAAAAATTATCTTAAACTTAAATTCACCCAACCATTTCATTACTCCTTTTTAATAATCTTTCTTTCGCTTTTATTCTTTGGATTGTTTGATCATTTTCTCTGGACTTTACAGCAGGGACAGATTATATTTTGGTTAGTTTTGGGTTTATTAGAAAGCCTGCCCTCATCGTTCAACGGATAGGACGCAAGATTCCGGATCTTGTAATAGGGGTTCGAATCCTCTTGAGGGCGTTATGAAATTAGTTGCCGATCTTCAGATCCACTCCAAATATTCCAGGGCTGTTTCCAAAGAAATGGTTTTGGAGAATTTGGATAAGTGGGCCAGAATCAAAGGGATTAATGTTTTGGGAACAGGGGATTTGACTCATCCTTTGTGGCTTAAGGAGATTAAACAAAAATTAGAACCGGCCGAACCCGGTCTTTTTAAGTTAAAGAAAGAATATAAAGTTGATTCATTTGGCAAGTTAAATGGAGATTCTGAGCCGCGGTTCATGCTGACCGGCGAAATAAGCTGTATTTATTCAAAGGGCGGAAAAGTGAGGCGGGTTCACCATCTTTATCTGGTTCCAGATATTGCCACGGCTGAAAAAATAAACGCCAAACTTTCTTTTATCGGTAATCTGAAGTCAGACGGCCGACCGATTCTGGGCCTTGATTCAAAAAAGTTTTTGGAAATTTGTCTTGAAATTTCACCCGACATTATGGTTATTCCGGCTCACGCCTGGACTCCTTGGTTTTCAATTTTCGGCTCAAAATCCGGCTTTGACTCAATTGAAGAATGCTTTGAAGATTTATCAAAATATATTTACGCCATTGAAACCGGACTCTCTTCTGATCCGGCGATGAACTGGCGGCTTTCAAAATTGGATAGTGTTGCCTTAGTTTCAAATTCAGATTCGCATTCGCCGACTAGAATCGGTCGGGAAGCCAATGTTTTTGATACCGAATTGGATTATTACAAAATCATTGAGGCAATTAAATCAAAAGACCCGAAAAAGTTTCTTTACACCGTTGAGTTTTTTCCGGAAGAGGGTAAATACCATTATGACGGTCATAGGTTGTGCAAAGTTTCTTTTAAACCGGAGCAAAGCAAGAAGACAAATTTTTTATGTCCAAAATGCAAGAAGCCATTGACCATCGGGGTTTTAGCCAGAGTTGATGAACTGGCTGACCGGGCAAACGGTTCAAAGCCCGACAATACTATTCCTTATAAAAGCGCCATTCCGCTGGACCAGATTATTTCTGACTCAATTGGTTTGAGTGCGACCGGAAATACTGGTTGGCCCAAAAGGGTTTGGCAGGAATATGAAAAATTAGTTGGTAATTTGGGCAATGAGTTTAATGTTCTTCTGAATTCCAGCCGTGAGGAATTAGAGGGCGCGACTATTTCTGAAATTACAGAGGGCATTATGAAAGTGAGAGGAGGTAGGGTCCATATTGAACCGGGCTATGACGGTGAATACGGGAAAATAAAAATATTTACTGCTGATGAGCGGGAAAGTGCCTCAAAACAGGCAGTTTTATTGTAAACAGGTGTGGATAATTTAGCTTGACTTGAATGCCCGGATTTTGGTATTTTAAAGAGTGCTTTTGTGAATACGCCCCAAGCGTCCAAAAAGTTAATATTTTTAGCGATTTTATTGGTGTTTTCATTATATGCCAATTTCGTCGTAGCGGCTGGAGAAGGGCCGCGTTATTTTATTAAGACGACAAGCGCTTTTTGGCAAAAAAGCTTAAATGCCAGGCATTCTTTTGATAATGGTTTTACTGCTGATTTATCAGGCATTCAGCTGACTTTAGCTAAGCTTTTTGGTTTGGAGGTTGAACCAGTTGAACAACTTCATATTCTGCCAGAGGAGCCGGTTCTGCCGGAAAGCAAAGGGAGTGCCAAGCCCCAGCCGCCAAGTGTCAGGATAAAGCCGGCTGACCAGACGCCTTGGGGAATTGAGGTTATTTATGGCGATTCTACCATTGCCTCTACTTCCGGCGGAGCCGGCATTAAGGTAGCGGTTTTAGACACCGGAGTTTTAAAAAATCACCCTGATTTAGAAAATAGAGTTAAACAGTGTAAAGATTTTACTAATCCGAGAGTACCGATTAAAGATGGCAGCTGTGACGATAAGCACGGCCACGGCACTCATGTTTCCGGAATTATTTTAGCCGATGCTGGTTCTGACAAACTTGGAATTTACGGAGTGGCGCCAGAAGCCGACCTCTTTTCTTACAAAGTTTGCGGCAATGACGGCTCCTGCTGGGCTGACGATATTGCTTTTGCCATAAGAACCGCAGCCGACAACGGGGCTAATGTTTTAAATATGAGCTTAGGTTCGGACAATGATAATTCATTAATCCGAGACGCCATTGATTATGCTGTTTCTAAAGATGTTTTAGTGGTTGCCGCCGGCGGGAATGACGGCCCCTACTTTTCAAGTATTGACTATCCGGGAGCTAACTTTAAAGTGATTGGAGTTGGCGCAATAGATGTTCAGATTTTAGTCCCTGACTGGAGTTCCAGAGGGATTAATTCCTCAACTTCACCCTATGTAGTTGAAGAAAAAGATATAGAGTTCGGCGCGCCCGGCGTTAATATTGAGTCAACCTGGAAAAATGGCGAGTATGCGATTTTATCGGGAACTTCAATGGCTTCACCTCATGTTGCTGGTTTAGCGGCTAAAATGTGGCAATTTGAAGTTGTCGCATCTGGTTCAAAAGCCGAGGCGACAAGAAATCTTTTACATCAGCTCTCAAAAGATATCTGGACTATTGGCGATGATGATGCGACCGGATTTGGATTGCCAAAGGTAAAGTAATAAGTAAAAAGTAATAAGTGGAGAAAAGATTGCCTAATGGCGATTTTTTGTTAAAATTAAACAATGAAGATAAACCGGGTAATTCGCACTTTAGTTACCTCTGATTTTTTATTGATTTCCGGTTTTGCCGTGTTTGGTCCGATTTTCGCCGTTTTTGTTACCCAAGAGATTGAAGGGGGAACCTTGGCAATTATTGGTTTTACCGCCGCCATCTTCCAGATTTTCAAGTCATCTTTTCAGATTCCCATTGCCAATTACCTTGATAAGAATCACGGCGAGAAAGATGATTTTTACTCATTAATGATTGGTTCTTTTTTGATTTCTATAGTTCCATTTTTATACCTTTTTGCCGCTAAACCGATTCATCTCTATATGGTGAATGCCATTTACGGTCTTGGGGCGGCTTTTGCCATTCCGCCCTGGAATGCGATTTTTACCCGCCATATTGATAAAATGCATGAAAGTACTGATTGGGCGGTGGAATCGGTGTCAATTGGAGTGGGGGCGGCTTCGGCCGCGGCGTTGGGCGGAATCATTGCCGAGAAATTTGGTTTTCAGGCCGTATTTCTGGTGGCCGGCATAGTGGCAATAGCCGGGGCCGCAACTTTACTAAAAATTTATTCTGATTTGAAGGTAAAGGTCGGCCGCGGGCAGGTCTTACCGGAGCCGGGGAAACATCATTAGCTCGGGTTAAAAATCAGAAAGCTGACTCGGCACATGTCTTCGGGAACCGCTCGCAAAACCCAGCGAGTTTTGCTCACTGTACTTACGACCTCGTAAAGTCAAGACTCACCCTCACTTTGTTCGGGCTTTAAACAATCTTGACTTACCATGCTACTCGGTCTCCAGAACTTCCCGAGAGACATATGCCTCGCGCTTTCTAATTTTTATTTTAGCTCGCAAAAGTTCAGAAACTGATACAGCCGAGCTGGTTTCGGTCGTTTTTCGGTGCGGCGGCTTTTTCTTTTCAATAGCCAAGGAATCTGCTAAGGTATTTCTGTTTTAACGAGTTCATTTGAAAGGAGCAACGAAATGGCGTGCGAAAATTGTGAGAAGTTGAGACACAGTTATGACGGCGTTCCAGCAGTCCCAAAAGGAGGATCCTGCAACGACATTCTGTATATTTGTCCAAATGATGGCGAAAGGTGGTGGCAATTCAACACTTATTACCATCTTTGGAAGAATGTCACCGATCCACGGGAGTGGCAGGTCCTTCAAGAAGACGTGCGAAATCCAGATCCAGAGTTGCTTGATTACTAAGGAGGTTCAGATGGCTAGAGAGACAATGGTTCACGCGGCTTCTCTCGGTCTTTGCGAGCATTGCGGAGTGCTGATTTGCCTGGAAGGGCTTCCGGCTGACGCAATGGACGCAAAATGGGTCTGCTCGGGGTGCGGAGGCGAACTAGCCTACAAGTCCTTTGGCTACAAAACCGACCAAGGCGGCAAAGAGAAATGGGCCGGGCCGGAGGGCAAATGGGTCTTTCAACAAGAGCCACCCGAAGACTTTATTCTTGGTCCCTATCTCGTGGTTCCACGGCTGCCAGTTTTCCTGTAAGGGAGGCAAGGATGGTAGTTTTGTTTCTTGCTCTTTTCATGGTCAGTTTCTTGATATGGAACTACTACCAGTGCAATGAATGTCTTGCTGCTGTTAACGCAATGTGCGATGCAAGCGAGGCGTTCACTGACTGGCGTCTCCGGAATCAGGGCGTATACATCGGTCTTTCCGAAGAAGGGAGAATGCTTCTTGGCCGCTACCTTGAGGATTACGACTGGTTCTTGCGAACTCACAAGTTCATTGATGGCACAAAACAACGCGAATGGCTTGTGAGTATGTTCTACGATTTACCGCCGAAGCATCCAGACGGGTTGCCAGGCGAGGATAAAAGGGGTGTCCAACAGAGGATGCCCCTTCTTTCTTTTCTTCGGGCTTCGCCGGACACAATTATGATTGGGTACGGAATCTGAAAAAGGAAGGGTATATGCACCGTTATATTAAGTAGAGCAAGTCGTATGAGAATGTTCGGTGAGCGGATTCGGAGGCCTTTTTGGCTTGGTTCGAGCGGAGCTCGACAAAAAGGCCGACGACCTCGGAGGGTGCCGCTGGAGCACCCGAGAATGAGCGAACCGAATGTTCTCATACGACTAACCGAGCGTTTCCTGGTAGGCATATACCCGAGCTTTGCTTGTGATTTTTAACGGCAATAGATAAAGTAAAAGTAATGAATCAAGAAATAGCTAAGATTTTTTATGAAATAGCGGCTATTTTGGATATGAAAGATATTCCTTTCAAGCCGCGGGCTTATGAGAAAGCGGCATTGATTATTGAGACCCTGGAAGAAGACATCAAAGACATTTATAAACGCGGCGGGCTCAAAGCATTGACCGATATGCCGGGCATTGGCCAGGGAATTGCCGAACGAATTGAGGAATACATAAAGACCAGACACATTAAAGATTACGAGCGTTTGAAAAAACAAGTGCCAATAGATGTTAGCGGTCTTACTTCTATTGAGGGCCTCGGTCCCAAAAACGTCTACAAGCTTTATAAAAAACTCGGGATTAAAACAGTTGAGCAGCTTGAAAAAGCGGCTAAGTCCGGAAAATTAAAAAACCTTGAGGGCTTTGGCGAAAAATCAGAACAAAAAATTTTAAAGGGCATTGAATTTGTGAAAAAAGGCCAAGGCCGTTTTATTTTGGGTTTCGTTTTCCCGACGATTAAGTTAATTTTGGAACGGATTAAAAAACTGCCTTATGTTGAGATTGCCGAGCCAGCTGGTTCAATCAGGCGGATGCAGGAGACGGTCGGCGACCTGGATATTTTGGCGATTTCCAAAGAGCCGGAAAAAGTGATTGATTATTTCGTTAAGATGCCGGAAGTGGCCCATATTTACGGCAAGGGCCCGACTAAAGCCAACATTCGTTTGGCCAACGGGATGGATGCGGATTTAAGGGTTTTGGAGCCAAAATCATTTGGCGCGGCCTTGCAGTATTTTACCGGCGACAAATACCATAATATCGCCGTCAGGGAATTAGCCATAAAGAAAGGATATAAGTTGAGCGAATACGGATTGTTTAAAGGTAAAAAAGTCATTGCTGGGAAAACTGAAGAGGAGATTTATGAAAAACTTGGGCTTGAGTGGATGCCGCCGGAAATAAGAACCAATTCAGGAGAACTTGAAGCGGCTAAAGAAAGGAAATTGCCAAAGCTGATTCCATACGGCTCGTTAAAAGGCGATTTGCAGGTTCAGACCAACTGGACCGATGGCCAAAACTCAATTAGAGAAATGGCTGAAGCCGCTAAAAAAGCCGGCCTGGAATACATTGTCATTACCGACCATACCAAGAGTTTGGCGATGACCGGCGGCTTGGATGAAAAGAAAATTTTGAAACAAATGGCTGAAATAGACAAAGTTCAAAAAGAAGTCAGCGGGATAAAGATTTTAAAAGGGGCGGAGGTCAATATTTTAAAAGACGGCCAAATGGATATTTCTGATGAAGTTTTATCAAAACTGGATGTAGTCGGCGGGGCGGTCCATTCAAATTTCAACTTGCCCGAAAAAGAGCAGACCCAAAGAATAATCAAGGCGATGGAAAATCAGAATGTTGATATAATTTTCCATCCGACCGGAAGAGTGATTCAGAAACGGGAACCGTATAAGGTTGATATGGAGGAGTTAATCAAGGCGGCCAAGAGAACCAAGACAGTTTTGGAGATAGACGCTTATCCCGACCGTTTGGATTTGAAAGACGAATATATCCGGAAAGCGGTTGAGGCCGGGGTTAAATTATCAATTGATTCAGATAGCCATAGCCCGATTCATTTTCAGTACTTGGACCTGGGAATTGGTCAGGCAAGACGGGGATGGACAGAGAAAAAAGATATTATAAATACCCGTTCATTAAAAGAAATGTTAGAACTTATCAAATAAAAAAGTGTTTAAATTGTGTATGGGGAGTGAATAAGACCTAACTATGAAAAGTCTAAAAAATCAACAAAAACTAACTGAATTTCAGGAAAGGGTATATAATGTAGTTAAAAAAATCCCAAGGGGTGAGGTTTCAACATATAAAGAGATAGCCCGGCTGGTTGGAGCAGCCAAAGCTTATCGGGCAGTCGGGAATGCGTTAAACCGAAATCCTTTCAAAAGCGTACCCTGCCACCGGATTATCAGGAGCGACGGAAAAGTAGGAGGATATGCCCGGGGTTCAAAAGAAAAAATCAGACTATTAAAAAAGGAAGGATATCTATGAGATATAGAATTTTATTAGTTGGTGGCGGCTCGGGCGGGCATATTTTCCCTTTGGTAGCGGTTATTAGAGAACTTCAAGGATTAAGCCGAGAAAAAAATGTAGATTTAGACTTAATGGTAGTTAGCGACGACAACAGGTGGAAATCCGACTTTAAGAGTTTAGATGTAAAGTTTAGAAGAATCTTAACTCCCAAATTCAGGCGGGTTGAAGGCGGTCAGATAAATTTACTTGCTTTTTTAGTAATTCCTTTTACCATAATTCAGGCTTTTTGGATTCTTTTTGTTTTTATGCCTGATTTGGTTTTTTCAAAGGGCGGTTTTGTTTCGCTTGTGCCGATCTCTGTTGCCGGATTATACTTTATTCCAACTTTTATTCATGAGTCCGATGCAATTCCAGGCTTAGCCAATAAGTTCGCTTCCAGATTTGCCAAAAAAGTTTTTATATCTTTTGAGGGAGCGGCCAAGTACTTTGACATTACAAAAACAATTTTAAGCGGGAATCCGATAAGGGAAAGTTTATTAAACGGCAATAAGACCGAAGCCGCCAATTATTTCAAACTTAATCCCGCCCAAAAAACAATTTTATTTTTAGCCGGCAGTCAGGGAGCGGTTTTTATAAATAAACTGGTAATCAGCAGTTTGACTAATTTAATCAGAGATTTTCAGTTGATTCACCAATCGGGAATTAAGAATTTTGAGTCGGTGAAAAAAGAGATTGACAGCATAAAAAGTGGGGCCGGAGAAAAATTTAAAAAAGAAATTGAAGAAAATTACCGAGTTCAGGGGTTTTTTACCGAAGAGGAATTAAAAAATGCTTATGCTTTGGCTGATATTGTGGTTGCTCGGTCGGGCTCAAATATTTTTGAAATTGCCGCTGTCGGCAAGCCGGCGATTGTTATTCCTTATCGCTGGTCGGCCCAACAGCATCAGCAGGAAAATGCCAGAGAATTTGCCAAATTTGGGGCCGCCGTGTTAGATGAAGAGAACTTAACACCAACTCTTTTAATCAGCCAGCTAAAAAGTTTATTGAGACCGGAAAGTTATCAAAAAATTAATCAAAGGATTAAACAATTTGCAAAGTTAGATGCCGCAAAGATAATAGTTGAAGAGATAATTAAAAAAATTCAAAATTGAAAATTTGAATTTGTTAACTGTGTTTATAGGAAATCGGTCAATTCAAGATTATTTTAATAAACTAACTAAGAGCGACGGACTAAGTCATGCCTATCTTTTTTACGGTCCGGAAGGGGTCGGGAAAAAATTATTTGCTTTGAAAATTTCAGAAGAAATGTCCGGGAGCTTAATTAGTAACCCGGATATAAGAATAATTGATAAGGGCGACGAGGAAATTTACATTTCCGACATTAGAGACCTTAAAAGTTTCATTTATCTTACTCCTTTCGGCAAGTATAAATTTGTCCTCATTAATAATGCTCAAAAATTAAACCAAGAAGCCTCCAACGCTTTGCTTAAGATTTTAGAAGAACCGCCGGGCAAAGCAACCATTTTTTTAATCACCCATCTTCCTAAAGTTCTTTTGCCAACCGTGATTTCCCGCTGCCATTTGGTTAGGTTTAAGCCGCTCACCGGGAAAGAAATTTTTGAATTTTTAACTTTGGGAAAAGAGGTCAAAAAAGATATTGCTTTATCAATAGTTAAACTGGCTAATGGTTCTCTGGGCCTGGCTCTGAACTTGGCAGATAATTTTGAAAATTTTCAAAAAAATATTAATCTATTTAATAAACTGATTAAGGCCGATTTCCAGGAACGATTTGAAGCGGCTAAGAAAATTTCCGGCTCTGATGATTTAAAAAAGATAGTAGGGGATTGGCTAATTTATTCGGCTTCAATGCCGGACAAAAAGTTTACTAAAGAGCTTATGTATCTTTCAAATATCGTTTCAAGACCGCAGTTTAATCATAGACTATTTCTTGAAAATTTCTTAATTAATGTATAAACCACTGGTAGAAAATTTAAAAAAAGAATTGAATGGTGTTTTGGAATTTTTAAAAAATGATCTGGCCCAAATCAGAAGCGGACGGGCTAATCCAGCTATGGTTGAAAACATCAAAATTGATGCTTACGGAACAAAGATGAGCTTGAAAGAAGTAGCCAGTATTATGGTCCCGGACCCAAAGACGCTGATGGTTCAAGTTTGGGATAAGGGAGTAGTGAATGCAGTGGTTAAGGGGATTGAAGAAAGTAAAATTGGGTTAACACCCAATGTTGACGGTCAGAATATCAAATTGATTATGCCGCCATTAGTTGAAGAACGGCGAAAAGAATTGATTAAACTTTTAAATGAGAAACTTGAACAAGCCAGGATTAAGATAAGGCGCGGCCGCGACGAGGTCTGGCATAAGGTTCAGAATTTGGAAAAGGAAAAAAAGATTTCAGAAGATGATAAATTCAGGGCCAAAGATGAGTTGCAAAAAATAGTTGATGAGTATAATAAGAAGGCAAAGGAAATGGGGGAGAGGAAAGAAAAAGAATTAAATACTTAATGCTGACCGCAATCATTTTCATCATTGTTCTCGGTATTCTGGTGCTGGTGCATGAGTTCGGGCATTTTTATGTGGCTAAAAAAGCGGGGATGCGGGTAGACGAGTTTGGCTTTGGTTTCCCGCCGCGGCTTTTTGGTGTTAAAAAAGGGGAAACGATTTATTCCATAAACTGGGTCCCTTTTGGCGGATTCGTCAAAGTCTACGGCGAACAGGGAGAAGGCGAGAATGACCCAAGGAGTTTTGCTTCAAAATCAGCTGGTCCAAGAGCTAAGGTAATCGTGGCCGGCGTTTTGATGAATCTTCTCTTAGCGGCGGTGCTTTTGGGTTTTGGTAATTTTTTGGGATTAAGAATTGGTTTAATCGGCGATGAGCCTTTATCGGCCCGAGACATAAAAATTCAAATAATTCAGGTTTCCCAGGATTCGCCAGCCCGGCTTGCCGGCTTAAACACGTTAGATGAAATAAAACGGCTTCAAAAAGATACTGATATAGTTGAACCAAAAGAAGTTGAAGAGGTCCAGAATTTTGTGACTAAACACAGCGGCGAAGAAATAATTTTGACTATTTTAAGAAACGGCGGCGAAGTTGATTTAAACTTGGTTCCCAGAATTGATCCGCCGCCGGGCCAAGGGGCCATTGGAGTAAGTTTAGTCAAGACCGGAGTAGTATCTTACCCCTGGTATGAAGCAATTTGGCGGGGAGTTCATGATACTGGAATAATGACTGCCAATATCACCATTGCCTTGAGTACTTTCTTCAAGAATCTTTTTGTTGATTCAGCGGCCATTACTGATGTTTCCGGCCCGGTTGGGATTGCCGTTTTAACCGGCCAAGCCGCCAGTTTAGGATTTAATTATTTACTTCAATTTGTGGCCCTGCTTTCAATAAACCTGGCGGTTTTAAACATAATTCCCTTTCCCGCTCTTGATGGCGGCAGATTACTTTTTATCGGCATTGAGAAATTAAAGGGTTCGCCGGTTTCAAAAAAAATTGAGAATTTGGTTAATGCCGCCGGCTTCGCTTTTTTGATTGCTTTGATGATTTGGATTACAGTTAAAGATGTGGCCAAGTTTTTTTAACGAGAAAGCCTCTCGGGTACAGCCATTTCAGAACCGTCTCTCGGGGTGTATCGTTTTCTTCATAGGGGTAGCCCTTCTTGTAAATGGAATCTCCGTTGCTTTCGTTAAATTATGAGATTATCACAACTTTTCACAAAAACACTCCGCGAATCGCCTAAAGACGAAAAAAGTATAAACGCTAAACTTCTTACTCGAGGTGGTTTTGTATTTAAGAACTCGGCCGGAATTTATACTTTTTTGCCGCTGGGCTGGCGGGTGGTGGAAAAAATCACAGCCATAATTCGCGAAGAAATTAATGCCATCGGCGGCCAGGAGCTTTTTATGCCGGCTTTGGTTGATAAGAAATATATGGAGCCGACTGAGAGGTGGGATTTAGATGTAGGTTATTTTGCCAAATCAAAAAATGAAAAAGAGGCTAATTTTGTTCTTGGTTGGTCTCATGAAGAGGTTTTAACGGATATCGCTGCTAAATTTATCAATTCATACAAAGATTTGCCGTTTTATGCTTATCAAATACAGACAAAATTCAGGCATGAAGCCAGGCCTAAATCCGGACTTTTAAGAGGCAGAGAATTTATGATGAAGGACTTGTATAGCTTTCATGTTTCAGAAGAAGATTTGAGTAGTTACTATGAAAAAGTAAAAGTTGTTTATCTAAAAGTTTTTGAACATTGCGGGTTAAGAACAATTTACACTTTAGCTGGAGGCGGGGTCTTTACCGAGAATCTTACGCATGAATTTCAGGTTTTAGCCGATATCGGAGAAGATACGATTTATGTTTGTTCGAGATGCGAGTACTCGGAAAATAAAGAAATTACAAAACTGAAAGATGGCGACAAATGCCCTAAATGCGGCGGTAAAATATCAGAGAAAAAAGCAATAGAAGTTGGCAATATCTTTAAAAATAGTATTAAGTATTCCGAAGCTTTAGGACTCTATTTTATAGACGAAAACGGAGATAAAAAAACGGTAGTTATGGGTTCGTATGGAATCGGTGTTAGCCGGTTGATGGGGGCAATTGTTGAAATTCACAACGATAAAAATGGTATTGTTTGGCCTGAAAGTGTGGCGCCGTTCAAAGTTCATCTGGTTGTTCTGGATAGTAAAAATAAAGAAGCGGACGAAGTTTATGATGATCTGGAGAAAAACGGCATGGAGGTTTTATATGATGATAGGATTAAACAAAGCGCGGGAGAAAAATTCGCCGATGCTGATTTAATCGGCTGTCCGATTCGCCTCGTGGTCAGTGAGAAAACATTAGAGAAAGACTCGGTGGAGCTCAAAAAGAGAAACGAATCCAAGACCGAACTCATCAGGTTGACTAATTTTTTGGATAAAATAAGATAGACGGAAAGCCGTGAGGTGTAGTCATTGAGGAACCTCTTAAGGCTTTCCGGTAATATGCTTGATAAACTCTTTGGCGTATTTTCAAAAGATGTCGGAATTGACTTGGGTACCGCTAATACCCTTGTTTATATTCGAGGACGGGGAATTGTAATAAATGAACCATCGGTTGTGGCGGTTAATAAAAAAACTGGCCAAATAATTGCCATTGGAACTGAAGCCCAGAAAATGGTCGGCCGAACACCCGGCTTTATTGTTGCTTCGCGGCCACTGGTTTCCGGAGTTGTTTCCGATTTTGAAGTTACCGAGCAGATGCTAAAATATTTTATTGATAAAGTTCACAAAGAATCATTTACTTTGGTGCCGCGCCCGCGAGTGGTGGCTGGCATCCCTTCCGGCGTAACCGAAGTGGAAAAGAGAGCGGTTGAAGATGCAGTTTATAACGCCGGGGCCAGAGAGGTTTATTTAATTGAAGAACCGATGGCTGCGGCCATCGGCGCCCGACTGCCTATTCATGATCCTAAAGCCAATTTAATCGTTGATATCGGAGGCGGAACGACCGAGGTGGCAGTAATAAGCTTGGGCGGAATAGTGGCCTCTAAAAGCATAAGAATTGCCGGGGATAAGTTGAATGAAGATATTATTCAATACATGAAAGATGAGCACACAATTTTAATCGGCGAGCGAACAGCTGAGGAGATAAAAATTACCATCGGTTCGGTTTGGCCTCTTCAAGAGGAGCTTGAGATGGAAGTTTCAGGCCGCGATCTAATCACCGGCTTGCCCAAAGAAATCAAAATTACTTCCCAAGAAATAAGAAAAGTCTTGATGCGCTCGGCCAGAATAATAATTAATACTATAAGAGACACGATCGAAGAAACCCCGCCGGAACTTATTTCTGATCTGATTAAAAAATCAATTCATGTGGCCGGCGGCGGCGGGTTACTTAAGGGATTTGATGTTTTTTTAAGTCATGAGACAAAACTGCCAGTAAAAATAATAGATGATCCCTTAACGGCTGTGGTCAGAGGATGCGGGATAGTTCTTGAGGATGTTGATAAATTGAAAGACATTTTAGTCAGCACCGATAAAGAGGAATTTCAATAATGAAAAATTACCGAGTTAGTGTTGATAGCGGTCCTCTTGAACCGGAGGAGTCGCTTTTGGAAGCGGTATCGCCTGATTCCAAAATAGAGAAACCGATTAAATCGGGATTTTTTGTAGTTTTTTATTTTGTTGTATCGGCAGTTTTTATTGTTTTTTCGATTGTTGGATTTAATTTAGGGATAGTAAAAAATAATTTTTTCTCCCAGCTTTCTGATAGAAACAAATTTATTACCATTCCAATTTTACCTCAACGCGGACTGATATATTCTAAAGAAGGAATTGTCTTAAGCGAAAATAAGGAAACCGCTGGTCTTTGGCTTCTGCCGGCCAAGTTAGATGGCGGCGAAAAAGAAGAAATCGTTGCCAAGCTTTCCCAAATTTTAGAAGTATCGCCAGGGTCTCTGTCAGAGTTAATTGATAACAATTCCGGCAAGGCCTCTTTTTTAATAGACGAAGACGTCAATCCGGAAGAAAAAGAGAAAATAGAATCTTTAGATTTACAAAGCTTGGTTTTAGTGGAAAATAATATCAGAATATATCCAGGCGGCGAATATTTTGCTCATTTAATCGGCTACGTCAGTTTAGTTAACGAAGAAGATCTAACCAGCAATGACTCTTACCAGATTAGCGATAAAATCGGCCGCTCCGGCTTGGAGAGATACTATGAAAACCAGCTGCGGGGCCAAGGGGGCGAGGTTATTATTGACCGGTTTGAAGATAGTATTAAGACATCAGAATCTAAACAAGGAAACAGTCTTATTTTAAATATTGATTCTTCTCTCCAAGAGAAAATTTATCAGGAACTGGACAGGGGCTTAAGAGAAATTGGGTCAGGTTTTTCAGCGGCGGTGGCGCTGGATCCGCAAACCGGGAAAATCTTAGCTTTGGTTAGTTTACCTTCATATGACAGTAATAGCTTCGTTAAAGGTTTAAGCCCTGAAGATTATAAATTACTTTTTGAAAGTAGAAACGAGCCGTTACTGAATCGGACTATTTCCGGGAGATTTGCTCCTGGTTCAAGCATTAAGCCGCTGATTGCTCTGGCTGCCTTGGAGGAAGAAGTAATCAGTCCTCAAAAAAAGATAAATGCCCCTGGACTGATAACTATCACCAATCCCTATAATCCGGAAATAATTTACACTTTCAGGGATTGGCGCAATCATGGCTTGGTTAATTTAAGAGAAGCAATTGCTCATTCTTCAGACATTTATTTTTATACGGTCGGCGGCGGATTTTATGATATTAAAGGCCTTGGGATTGAAAGAATTGCCAAATATTTAAAAATGTTTAAACTTGACTCAACTTTAGGCATAGATTTAAACGGTGAAGCCGCTGGTTTTATTCCAACCCCTGAATGGAAAAGGCAGTATCGGGATGAAATCTGGTATCAGGGCGATACCTTTAATGTTTCTATCGGCCAGGGAGATTTGCTTATCACCCCGCTTTGGCTGGCCAGTTTTATAGGCGCAATCGGTAATGGCAGTGAAATTTACAAACCTTATATAGTTGATAAAGTAATAGACCCAAACGGCAGCGTGATAAAAACACTCCAGCCGGAAATACTGACCAAAATCTCTTTCAAAGAAGAAAACTTAAAAGAAGTCAGAGAAGGTATGAAAATGGCCGCAAAAATCGGCACAGCCAAGGTTTTAAGTAATTTATCGTTTGAGGTCGGAGCGAAAAGCGGAACATCAGAAGTAATAAAAGGACAGAGCACTAATTCCTGGATAAGCGTGTTTGCTCCTTATGATAATCCACAGATTGTATTGACAATAATGATGGAATCGGGTAGAGAAGGAAGTTATATACCCCATCAGATCGCCTATAGAATCTTGAGAGACTACTTAAAATAATTTTTTGAGCCATTTAAGGAATGGCTTTTCAAATATGTATATCAGTCAAGAAGGACTAAGAAAACTGCAGGAAGAGTTAGAAAAAAGAAGAAGTCTTCGAGCTGAAATTTCTCAAAAAATTCAGGAAGCCAAGGCCTTAGGAGATATCTCGGAAAATGCCGAATATCAAGAAGCGATTACTGCTCAATCCTTTAATGAAGGCAAGATTATGGAGTTAGAGGAAATATTAAGGCAGGCCGAAGTTGTTTCAGAAGTGCCAGGACATAGACACGAGGTAGCAGAAGTCGGTTCTCAAGTAAAGGTTGAATCAAAATTTGGAACTCAACAGTTTACTCTTGTTGGTTCTTCGGAAGCAGATCCAGGCCAGGGGTTTATTTCTGATGAATCACCTTTAGGGAAGTCATTCTTGAAGCATAAGAAGGGCGAGGAAATAGAAGTTCAGACACCCAAAGGGAAGATAAGATACAAGATTTTGGAAATTATTTAATTTTTGATACTCTTATATTGATGGCCTTAGAAGAGATACGAAAGGCACGGCTGAAAAAACTGGAAAATTTGAGAAAGGCAGGCATAGATCCGTATCCGGCGGAGAGTTTTCGTTCTCACAAAATTGCAGAAGTTTTGGAAAACTTTGATGCTCTGTCTCAAGGCCCGGAAAAACCGACCTTAGCTGGCCGCTTGGTTTCTTTTAGAGAACACGGCGGCTCTACTTTTGGCGACTTAAGAGATGAAAGCGGTACTATTCAGCTTTTTTTCAAAAAAGACACCCTCGGCGAAAAAGACTACCAGCTTTTTCTTGAAAACTTTGACATTGGTGATTTTATTGAGGCAACCGGGCCGCTGATTAGAACCAAGGTTGGCGAACCGACTCTTGAAGTCCAGGGTTTCCGGATGCTGGCCAAATCTCTTTTACCCTTGCCGGAAAAGTGGCACGGCCTTCAGGATATTGAAGAAAGATTCAGAAAAAGATATCTTGATTTGCTTTTTAATACTGAAGTTAAAGAAAAACTTTTACAGCGTTCGGAAATATTAAAAAAAATAAGACAATACTTTTTAGATGCTGGCTCTGTTGAAGTAGAAACGCCGGTCCTGCAGACAATCCCGGGCGGCGCTTTAGCTAAACCGTTTAAAACACATTTAAACACTCTCGATTTGGATTTGTATTTAAGAGTGGCACCAGAACTATTTTTGAAACGTCTTTTAATTGGCGGTTTTGAAAAAGTCTTTGAAATCGGGCGAAATTTCAGAAACGAAGGGATTGATAATGATCATAACCCTGAATTCACAATGCTCGAAGCCTATTTTGCTTATAAAGACTATAATTGGCTGATGGATTTTACCGAAGACCTTCTTGTTTATTTAGGTAAAAATTTTTCCGCCTCCGGCGGACCGGCCTCGGGCTGGAAAAAACCTTTTAAGAGGATTGAATTTAGCGAATTAGTAAAAGGGAAGACCGGCATTGAAGCTGATGAAACTTTTAAAAAAGAAGTCCGGCCTTCAATTATTGAACCAACCTTTGTCATAAACCACCCGATTGATTTATCGCCTTTAGCCAAAAAAATAAGTAAGAGCAGTGTTGCGCGTTTTCAATTAATTGCCGGCGGCTTTGAACTGGCTAATGCTTTCTCTGAACTTAATGATCCCATTGATCAAAAAGAGCGCTTTGAGGAACAAAAAAAGCTGAAAGGCGATGAAGTGCACCCTTATGACAAAGAATTTTTAGAAGCCCTTGAATATGGAATGCCGCCGGCCGCCGGCATCGGCATCGGAGTAGATAGATTAGTTATGCTTTTAACTGGTTCAAAAAATTTAAGGGAAATAATTTTATTCCCAACAATGAAACCAAAGTAATGCTCGACATTAAGTTAATTCGTCAAAATCCAGAAAAAGTTAAAGAAGGTTTAAAAAAACGGAATTTTGATGCTGGTCTGGTTGATAAAGTTTTAAGTTTTGATGAAAGACGAAGGCGGGTCTTAAAAGAGTTGGAAGAGGGGAGAGCGGAGATTAATAAAAAATCTAAAACTGTGCCACCGCCGGAAGAAATTGAAAACCTCAAGAAAGTAAAAGAAAAAGTCAAAGTTTTAGAAAAAGAATTAGAGCTGGTTGAAAAAGACTTGAATGAAAACCTATTTCAGCTGCCGAATCTGCCATTGCCGGATGTGCCGGTTGGCAAAGATGAAAAATCAAACAAGATTTTATACGAAGTAGGGGAGAAGCCGAAATTTAACTTTGAGCCGAAAAAGCATTACGAAATAGGGGAATCCCTTAATATTATTGATACTGAAAGAGCGGCTAAAGTTTCCGGCTCTCGTTTTGGGTATTTAAAAGGCCAGGCCGCGCTTTTGGAGTTTGCCTTGATAAACTTTTCTTTAAAGAAATTAGTGAAAAAAGGTTTCCTGCCGATTATTCCGCCAGTTTTAATAAATGAAGAAATGATGAAAGGAATGGGTTATATTGATACCGAGGCTGACCGGAAAGAAAGATACTATTTAGAAAAGGATAAACAATACCTGGTTGGAACTTCAGAACAATCAGTGGGGCCAATGTATGCCGAAGAAGTTTTGGAAGAAAAAGATCTGCCGATCCGTTTTGTTGCTTTTTCTTCATGTTTTAGGCGCGAAGCCGGAAGTTACGGAAAAGATGTTCGCGGAATAATGCGGGTCCATCAGTTTGATAAATTAGAGATGTTCTCATATGCCAAACCGGAAGAGTCTGTTGAAGAGCACAAATTTTTATTGGCCGTTCAGGAGGAATTAGTTAAAGAATTGGGGTTAGTTTACCGAGTGGTTCAACTCTCAACCGGTGATTTAGCCAGACCCTCGGCCGCTACCTTTGATATTGAGACCTGGTTTCCGGGACTTGGCGAATACAAGGAAACCCACTCCTGTTCTAACACAACCGATTTTCAGTCCCGGCGCCTAAATATAAGATTAAGAAGAAAAAACGGCGGCCTGGAATTTGTCCATACACTTAATGGAACTGCTATAGCCGTAGGCAGAATGATTTTAGCCATTCTGGAAAACTATCAGCAAAAAGACGGAACAATAAAAATTCCAAAAGCACTCAAAAAGTATATGTAAGATGATTAGTTATTCCAAATACGGATATATAGATGAACTAAGAAAAAAACGGAAAGGGCGGAAAGTAAGATTCGCCTTTTTAGTTATTTTTCTGCTGATAACTTTAGCTGTATTTTTAATCTATGCTTTGTTATTTTCCGGATGGTTTTCAGTAAATCAGATTCAGGTGAGCGGGAACCGGGAAGTTTCAAAAGAGGAAATAGAAAGTTTAGCCAGTGAACATATAAATAAAACATATCTCCTTGGTTATATTAGACCGTTTTCAAATATCTTTCTTACCAGCTCAGAAAGCATAGAGCATTCTTTAAGAAAAAATTATCCGATAATAGAAAGGGTTAACGTAAATAAAGTTTTTTTAAGTAAGAACCTGACAATTGAAATCACTGAGAGAGAATCAGTAGGAATTTGGTGCAAAGGAGATGAGGATAAATGTTTTTACTTTGATAAAAACGCCCTTTTATTTAAAGAAGCTTCCAAATTTAGCGGCGATTTATTTTTAGTAATTGAAGACGGTCGGGGCAGAAACTTTAAGCCCGGTGATAATTTTGACGATCAAGAATTATTTGAAAAAATTAACCTGACCAGAAATATCTTAGATGAATTGAAACTTATTGATTACACTAATTTTTTCCTGCCGTCGGGTTCGTTTGATTTTTGGATAGAAACTAATTTTGGCTGGCCGATTTATTTGGATAAAGAAAATGACATCCCGACCCAACTCGTGGCTTTAAAGAAGTTTTTAGAAGAGAAGCTGTCAGCCGAGAAACAAAAAACTTTACAATACATTGATTTACGGGTGAATAACCGAATATACTATAAGTGATATGTTTATAGGTCTTCCAAGTAAAATGGCGGATGAATTGTTTTTGATAATAGTTCTTTTTGTAAGTGGATGGAATATAATAATTGGTATTACTAGGGCTGAACTGCCTCGATTTGTGATTGCCGTTAGTGTATTCATAATATCGGTATTTTTATTTCGCCGCCGTAAATATTCAATTCTTTAATATTGTTCTTCATCTTAATTCCCAGACCCAGATAGAATTCCCGATCACGGCTACTGGTTCGTAGCTTTGGAGCCAGGCATAGCTCGTATCGGGTTTTCCGCGGCTGCCCATAAAGAAAGTGGCTGATACGCCGATATATCCGCCGCCGGTTTTATTAATAAAATCTTGGGCATTTTTATACTGTCCAACCGTAAGCCAAATAAATTTTGGTCCCAGGTAATAAGCTGGGTCAGACCAGCCAAAGTAGTCAAGGTGAATTCTATCTACATCATTTTCTTCAACCCACCTTGATAACCGCTTCAAATCTTGGCCCCAGTCCAAATTTGAATCAACAACATAGCGATAACCGCCGCTTGGTCCACCGGCAAGCTGATTGAAATAGGTAAGATAGTAAGGCCAAACCCGAATGTTTTCAAAAACATACCAACCCAAAAGGAAAGTAATAAGTAATAAGTAATAAATAATAAGTTTTTTGGAATTTTTAAGAATATTTTTAATCCTCGCGAGTCGGCCGCTCACTAAAATGATGGCAAAAGGATAGGTCGGTAAAAGATGTCTGACCCCGATATTCAAATTGTTTTTTATGCTCGTGGTCCAGTAAATCGCGAGCCACAACAGCATCGCGAATTCGACAAAGTGATTTTTAACTAAATTCTTACTTATTACTTTTAACTTATTACTTTGAGTTGTTGTTGCGATATAAATTAGAGCAATAACAACGAATATCCACCAAGTTAATGGTTCTTTCAGAGCATAAACCACCGGGAAATAATGGCGCCAGCCGGCTGAAGAAACTTCGCCCAAGAAATAAGTCGTGTTTCCGCCGACGGCGCGTTGGCCAACCATTAAAAGTCCAAGCATATATTGACCTAAACCTCTGATAACCGGTTTATCGGCGACAAATTCGTTGAGTTCGGCTAAGGTCCGGTTGCCAAACGAACCCAAAATGAATTCAGTGTCAGCCGTCTGCCGCTCGGGTGGATAATTAAAGGTGAAAAGATAATAAACCGGCCAGACAATAAGGACAAAACCGGTGATGAAAATTAAGATAGTTTGAAGCGTGAATCGGGAAATATGGACTTTTTTAGGTTTTTTGGTAAGGCCAAAAAATAAAGCCAAAAGCAAAAAATAGGGAACAAGCAGAAAAGTTGAAAACTTGGTAAGCATGGCGATGCCAAAAGTTATTCCGGCCAGCCAGAAATTTTTCCTATCCGGTTCTTGAAGAAACTTAATAAAAAAGAAGGTTGCAAGAAGTACTCCGAAAAGGGCCGGGACATCGGTGGTTACAAAACGACTGTGGGCGAGCACTGTTGGTGAAAAAGAAAACAAGGCTAAAGCAGTTAAGGCAGCAAAGCGGCCATAAAGTTTTAGAGTCCATTTATAGATTAAGACCGCGGCCAGAACAAAAAAAATCAGCATTGGAAATTTGACTACTCGGGTAATTAAATCAGTATCGTTGCCTGACTGAAAAATCAAAAAGCGGCCAAAATCCCATTGACCGTTTATATCCTGGAGCCAGAACTTTGTCTGGAAAGCATCCTGTTTTAAATCTAAAAAGAGGATGGGAATGGCTGATAGGGCCTTGGCCAGAGGCGGATGTTCAGGATTCAATCGGTAGTCAAGTTTTTTAACATAGCCATAACCAGAGCCGACGTGGGGAATTTCATCAACGATTAAAGAGTCGTTCCAAAAACTGGTAATTGCTAAAGTTAAACTTACAATTACAATTCCAGTAGCAATTAGTCCTGCTTTACTTTTCATTATTTTATCAAAGGCAGAATCACTGCTTTTCTTTCAGTAATTTTATTTTCCTCTCCCGGCAAAATATAAAATACATTTTTCTCTTTCTGTTTTTCTCTGGTATAAGTTTGAGTGATAAACATCACTGTCTGGGCCGGCATAGGAATATTATCAACCAGCACTCCTGACGCATTCACCACAACATATTTGGGAACTCCTTTAGGCAGTCGGTTTATTTGTCTGCCAACTTCAACAAAATCAGCCGAGAAAGCACCCTGAACCTCTGGTCTTTTGGCCCATTTATTAAAATATTTATTGTATTCTGCCACCCCTATTGCCGCTAAGAATATTATCAAAGCCAGACCAACAATCACTCTGGCTTCATGTTCTTTTTTATAAGGTGTTTCAAGGGGATGAATGTCCTTTTCCCGATATAAATGAACCAATAATTCAAAAAACCACCAAGTGCCTTCAGCCGCAAAAATCATTACTACCGGTAAAACACCGATTGAACGCAAGGCATGTGGAATTCCTTCCCAGGTCAAGGCAGATGGCAGAATCATTATAAAAAACCAACTTAAAAGCAGAACGTGCAAAGCAGCTGGATGGCCATGCTCTTTTATTTTTCTAAACATCTTGGCAATACTTTTTAAAAGACCGATGACAAAGAACACGCCCACCGGCCATAAAAGCAAAGGTGAACCGGCAAAGTTATGCCGCCAGTTGAAATCGCCGGCAAAATTAAATGAAGCCAAGGTCAGACCTAAGCTTTTAAAGAATTCTTTTAGCGGTTCTTGGGTACTGAAAATTGAAAGCTGTGATTGACGGCTAAGAAAATCTTCCGGATTTTGCCAAAAGTAAAATATAATCGGTAGAGCCACAATTAAACCAAACACAACCAAAGCAGCTACTCCGCGGAGAAGCTCGTTTCTTAGGTGGAAATATTTTTCATGGCTATAATCTTTTTTAATCAGCCACCAATAAGTTCCAAGAACAAATAAAATAATAAAAGGCACAAATCTGAAAGCAATATAAGTGTGAAGGCCTAAGCCGAAAAATATTCCGCTTAAAGCAAAATCGCCGATCTTCAAATCTCTTAAGCCGCGCCAGAGAAAATAAAATCCCCAAACCATGAAAAACGGAACCAGAATCGCCCGAAAGCCGATTCGGGAAAAAACCGTATGCCAAAAAGAAACAGCCAGGTAAAAACTGGCGATTGAAGCGATTTGCCAGTTGAAAAATAATCTGACCAGAAAGTAAAGGCCTAAAACGGTTAGAAAACCGAATGTCGCGGAAACTATGCGGAGAACCCACGGTTCCGAACCAAAGACTTTCAAAAACTGGGCCTGGATGTTTATAAAAAGACCTTCTCGGCCGTTATTGTCCGGGTAAAAGATTTGGTAGTTATCTGTTTCAAGAGCCTGCAAAGCGTTATTCCCATTTATCGCTTCATCGGGATAAAGCCCGGGCGGAATAGAAACAATATCTTGAAATCTAAAAATAAAAGCCGCCAGCAGAATCGTCCAAAAAATCCAAAGTTCTTTTCCTTTCATTGATTGAATTTTACCACAAATAATTAATTTCTGATGTGAATAACTTGGTTTCGTAAATGTGCTATGATTCTATCAATGGCCGGTATTTTAATTGTCACTATCCTTCTTTTTTTAATTGTCTGGATTTTATTTGCTCACTCCAAAACCAAAACCAAGGCGGTAAATATGTCCGTCTTTTTAATAAAATCAATTGATGGGTTTTTTGAAGAAATGGATTTGCTGCATCTTTTCAAAAACCTGCACCCTAAAGGATGGAACCGTCTTATGCTCGGTGATCCGTATATAAGCTTGGAAAAAGTGATTGAAGATGGAAGCAGAAAATATTACATTGCCGTTCCTAAGAATTATGAAAGTCTTTTGGTTAACGACCCTCATGTTGAGAAATTTGATGGCGAAGTAATACCCAAGCAAGGCAACTGGGAAGCGCTTCAAGTTCTTGCCCGTCATTCTCACAAGGAAAAAGGTATTTTTGAAACAAACATTAAAACTTTAAATAATCAAAATCCAAAGATGGCTTTTGACTTTTCTTCGAGATTCTTCAAAAATAACAAAAGAGTTCGTATTTCTTTCAGTGATTTAAGAGATACTATGCTGAAGTAGTTTTAGATGAGATTCACTAAGCGCGATTTAATTTTTTCGATGGCAACCGGTTTTTATACCGGTTTTATTGCTTGGAGGATTTTTGAGTTTATCGGCGTGCCGGTGTTTCGGGAAATATCTTATGCCTGGCTCGTGATTTTGGTGCCGATTTTATGGATTTTAGGAGTTAATCTTGGGTATTTCTTGGGCCAGTGGTTCACTTTTTTTAACCAGTTCGGGAAATTTGCGGCCATCGGTTTTACTAATGCGGCAGTTGATTTCGGTATTTTAAATTTATTGATTTTTTATTCTGGCGCATCAGCCGGAATTTTATTTTCGGTTTTTAAAGGAATCTCTTTTTTTATAGCCGCCATTCATAGTTATTTTTGGAACAAGTACTGGGCTTTTGAGGCAGGGCGAAGCGGGGTCAGCGGCCAGGAGTTTTTCAAATTTTTCGGCGTTACTATAGTTGCTGTTTTGGTTAACGTTGCTGTAGCTTCAGCTGTAGTCAATATTGTTGGTCCTCAATTTGGTCTTGGAAACGAGGCCTGGGCCAATGTCGGCGCGGTTATCGGCTCGGCCGTGGCACTAATAGTCAGTTTTATCGGGTTTAAGTTGGCCGTATTCAAGAAATCCACAACTAATAGCTTTTGAAACAGGGGTTCCTGTGCTAAATAGAAAGCAGGACACTAAGGAGGTTTGAGATGAAACAGTTGAAAGCGCTAATTCCGCAGTCGGACTTTCTCAAGCATCTTTGGAATTTGGGACGAATGCCGCGAGGCCCAAGGTTTTCTTTTTCGGATTCAAGGCTTCCGAAAAAGCACTTGCCGATCAGGATGACCGAGCCAAGAAGGGCCGCGAAGCGAAGCTGAAAATAGACAGAACTTTCAAAAAGAGGAATGCGATGGCAAAAAAGGCGGTCAGATTATCCGGGAACGGGTACCTGTATGTAATCGAAAGATTCGCTATCCGCCTTGCCAAGAGCATTGTCGGAGGCGAAATCACGGGACCCAACAATCCTTACGGCGACTTATACCACAAGGAATCGGGGGCTTTCTCGGAGGTTAAGGCGGCCGGACTTTCTCGCGGGCCAATCATTGAGAGGGATCAGCTTGAGCGGCACTTCGCCGATTTAGAAAAGCACGATCATTGGTACATTTTCGTGCTGTACGACAGCCGCAAATGGAATAAAGGTAAGTGGGTCTATCTTCCTCGGCGAGTCGGCAGGACCGAAAATGCTCTCCAGAATTTCTTGAAATTAAACGTAAAGGAAGTCTGGTCGGTCCACATCAGCGTCATTGAAGCCATCTTTCGGTTTCGGAAACGAGACATAAGATGCTACAACATGCAGAGAGGGCCGAAGACCTATCTTATTATTTATCCAGGCTTTCTCAAGAAGCTGGTTCGCGAGTCTCGGCTTCTGGCTGATTTAGGGCTTGAACCTAACGACTACCTCGTTGAGACAAGACAGGAGTTCGTCAGGTTTCAGGGTAAGGCGATTCGGATAGAGGTTTCAGCCATAAAGCCGAAGTCGTTTTCCGAAGAGTCTTTCCAGTTCCCAGAAGCCGAACCAGAATTCGTTTCCTCCACCTAGACGGCCGTGCCCTTAGCACGGCCGCTTGTCTTAAAAATTTTTATTTTAGCTAAAATCTGATAATATCAAAAAATGGATCTCGCGTTATACCGTAAGTATCGGCCTAAAAGTTTCAAAGAAGTTGTCGGGCAGGAGCATGTGGTTAAATCGCTTCAAGGGGCTTTGGAGCTTGGCAAAACTAGCCATGCTTATTTGTTTATCGGGCCACGGGGGACCGGTAAAACAACAATGGCCCGGTTATTAGCCAAAACATTGAATTGTGAGAAAAAAGGAGGGGATGGAAAAGAACCTTGCAATTCTTGCTATGTTTGCCAGGAGTTCAACGAAGGCCGGAATCTTGACTTGATTGAAATTGATGCGGCCTCAAATAGAGGAATAGATGAAATCAGGGATTTAAGGGAATCGGTCAGGTTTGGGCCGACTCATAGCCGCTATAAAGTTTATATAATTGACGAAGTCCATCAGCTGACCAAAGACGCATTCAATGCTTTACTAAAAACCCTTGAAGAGCCGCCAAGCCATGCTGTTTTTATATTAGCCAGCACCGAGCCGCAAAAAATTCCTGATACGGTCTCCAGCCGCACCCAGCAGTTTAATTTCCGCAACCTGACCCAAAGCCAAATCCTCGAAAAACTTAATAGAGTCGCCAAAGCCGAAAAATTGGACATTGATGATGAGGCATTACAGGTTGTGGCTTTGTCAGGACACGGCTCTTTGCGCGACGCCGAAAGCAATCTGGCAAAATTAATAAGCTATGGGAGTAAAAAAATAACTTTAGACGAGACCCAGGATGTTTTGGGTTTTATTCCGCTTAAGGCCTTTTATGATTTCATTGGCCTATTTATCTTGAATAAAAAAGAGGAAGCAGTGAATTTTATAAATAATCTTTATGAATCCGGAGTTGATTTAGACGAGTTTTCAAAGTCGTTCATTGATTATTTAAGAAAGCTCTTGATTTCAAATTTGAATCCGGCGACTTTGGTGAATTTTGCGGGCTATAATCAGGAAGAGGCACAATTGATTTCAAGCCAGGCCAAAATTTTGACTAAAGACCAGATAATCCGGTTAGTCAGGATTTTTATGAGAGCCAAAGAGGAAATGAGGACTTCACCGATTCATCAGTTACCGCTTGAGTTGGCGGTGATTGAGTATTTTGAAAATTGAAATGAAAATCCCAGCAGAGTTTCCACAATTTGAGGATAAGAAAGTTTTAATAGTCGCGACTGGGGCACAGGACGCCGATATTTATCTTGCTTCAAATGGAATACTTGATAAAGTTGTTTATTTTAGAATTCCAAGAAGGAGGTATTCGGACAAAGAAGGGTTTTTTTCTTCAAGAACTAAGATTGGCAAAAGGGGAATGGGTATAGCAAGCGGGGCAGATAGAGAATACCCCAAAGAAGCGGCGATTCAAGATTTTCTGAATCGATTAGAAGCCGAACTTAAAACGACTTCCAAAAAAGAAAAAATATCTTATGTCTGTCTTTTTTCACCGGATTATATGATGAAAATGGTTAAATCTGTTTTCCCGGCGGACTTGAGAGATAAAGTTAAAATCTCCATCACCGGCAATTTTTCCCAGCATCGCCCAATTGAACTTCTTGAGAAGATAAATTTGAAAGTGAAGAGACTTATTTAAATGCAGAATATAATTCTCCTTGGTCTTACTTCTTTATTGGCTGATTTTTCGTCAGAGATGATTCAGCCGCTGTTGCCGTTTTTTATTGCCGCTCTGGGCGGAGCCGGGC